>CAYWQL010000006.1:0-81905 GCA_964460755.1 uncultured Oscillospiraceae bacterium
TATGCTTCGCGGTTTCCTGCAGACACTGCAAGCAGCCGTTGTGTGTAAAAAGCTGTATCAGCGGAGCGCTTTCGATTGTTGACGGTGTTATTGAAATTGACAGGGATAAATGCGTTTCCTGTTACACCTGCGTTCTTGTTTGTCCATATGGATGCATAATGCCCTCTGATACGGGCGCAATGCAAAAATGCGAGCTTTGCACAAATAATTCTTTCGGTGAGCCTGCGTGTGTAAAGGGCTGTCCAAACAAAGCAATTATTTTCAAGGAGACGCAAGAAGATGAGTAAATATTTAATTATCGGAAACTCAGCCGCCGCAATCGGATGCATTGAGGGAATCAGGCATTTAGATAAAACGGGCGAAATAACATTGATTTCAAAAGAAAAACAGCACACCTATTCCCGCCCATTGATTTCTTATCTTCTTGCTAATAAGACAGATGAGCAGCGTATGAAGTACCGCCCCGATGATTTTTACACAACAAACGGCGTAAGGACAATTTTGGGCAAGGAGGCGGTTGAAGTCAACGCCGAGAAGAAAGAGGTGCGTCTTTCGGACGGAAGTGTTGAAAAATATGAGAAGCTTCTTGTTGCGACCGGCTCAAAGCCGTTTGTGCCGCCCATTGAGGGAATTGAAACGGTTAAGAACAAATACACATTTATGTCACTCGACGACGCATTGGTTCTCGGAAATGTCCTTACTTCCGAAAATCGCGTGTTGATTGTAGGCGCAGGGCTTATCGGGCTTAAATGCGCTGAAGGTATAAAAAACCGTGTCAAAGAGATTACGGTTTGTGATATTGCGCAAAGAGTGCTGCCCAGCATTCTTGACGAGAGATGTGCTCGAAAAGTCCAAATGCATCTTGAGAAGAACGGAATTAAGTTCAGGCTGAACAACAGTGTAGGGCGCTTTGAGGGCGAAAAGGTCACATTTCAAAACGGAGATACCGATTTTTTTGACGCAGTTATAATTGCTGTGGGCGTACGACCCAACACAGAGCTTGTCCGTAACGCGGGCGCAGACGTTAACAAAGGCATCGTCGTCGACTTGGCGCAAAGAACAACATTGCGCGATGTTTATTCCGCAGGCGACTGCTGTGAGGGTATGGATTCGCTGCTCGGTGAAAAACGAATACTTGCGCTTTTGCCGAACGCTTATTTCGGCGGAGAGGTCGCGGGTGAGAATATGGCAGGGGGCGACGCAGTGTTTGACAAGGCGATGCCCATGAACGCTATCGGTTTTTTTGGATTGCATATCGTTTCGGCAGGAATTTATGACGGACAGGAGTATTTCAGCGAGCAGGACGAAAATATTAAAATTCTTTACTATAATGACGATGTGCTTCGCGGATTTATTCTTATCGGAGATGTTGCAAGAGCGGGAATATATACCTCGCTTATTCGCAACAAAACACCGTTGGCGTCGATTGATTTTGATATGATAAAGGAAAAGCCTCAGCTGCTTGCGTTTGCGAAGAAGGACAGAGCGGAAATGCTTGCTGAGGATTAAGCCGAGAAGGGAGATATTTATGAATAAACAAGACAACTGTACAGGTCAAAGATATATCGGCTGCGGAAAAAGCGAAGGAAACATAGAGCTTTTCGGAACGCCGGGAAACGCACTCGGAGCATACCTTGACGGCGCGTCAATCGTGCTGCACGGAAATGCTCAGGACGCTACCGGCGACACGATGAACGGCGGAAGTATAACTATTTTCGGAAGCACGGGAGATACCGTTGGATATGCGATGAGGGGCGGAGAAATATATATCAGAGATAACGCCGGATATCGCGGCGGCATTCATATGAAGGCGTACAAGGAAAAATCGCCCGTTCTTGTTATCGGCGGTAAGGCGGGAAGCTTTCTGGGAGAGTATCAGGCGGGAGGTACGATAGTTGTTCTCGGAATTGATTGTGAGGGTGAAACGGTGGGCGATTACTGCGCGGTGGGAATGCACGGGGGCAAGATTTACATTCGAGCCAAAAAGCTTCCGTCAAGTCTTCCGCCCCAAATCAGCGCGCAAGAGGCAACCGATGAGGATATGAAAGAAATAGAAAAATATATTAACGGTTATTGCGAGCGATTTGATAAGGACAAAAGCAAAATTATTAAGGGTAAATTCTTTGTTTTAACCCCAAACAGTAAAAATCCTTACAAAAAAATGTACGTTTATTGTTAAAACTCATTATATCGTGTAAAATAATAATATATTTTGCACAGCAAAAGACGTTCGAAGTCTAAAACGAATGCCTTTACAATATGAAAGGACTTTTGGCTATGACCTATTCTGATTCTGAAATCCTCGATTTTTGTGAGGAAAATGACGTTAAGTTTATAAAGCTTGCGTTCTGTGACGTTTTCGGAAAGCAAAAGAATATCTCAATTATGCAGTCGGAGCTTCCGATGATTTTAAAGGGAGGAATATCCTTTGACGCGTCTGCCGTGGCGGGCTTCGGTGATATTTGTCACAGCGATTTGTTTTTGACACCGGATAAGTCCTCGCTTGCTTTGCTGCCGTGGAGACCGTCGCACGGACGTGTTGCGCGTTTTTTCTGTCATGTAAAACACGCTGACGGGAGCGCGTTTGAGTCGGATAACAGAGCGATATTAGGAGCGGCTATGGCTCGCGCGCTCGATATGGGCGTTCGTCTTGACATCGGCGCTGAAAGCGAATTCTATCTTTTTAAAACCGACGAAGAGGGAAAGCCCACAGAAACGCCGCTCGACAATGCCGGCTATATTGACGCCGCGCCCGACGATAAGGGAGAAAACGTTCGTCGTGAAATTTGTCTTACTCTTGAGCAGATGGGCATTGAGCTTGAACGCTCGCATCACGAGGAGGGTCCGGGACAAAACGAAGTGGATTTCAAGTATTCCGACCCGATGACCTGCGCGGATAACGTAATCGCCTTTATGGCGGCGGTGTCGTCGGTTGCCGCAAGAAACGGACTTTACGCGTCGTTTATGCCAAAGCCGTTCGAAAACGAAAGCGGAAACGGTTTTCATATAAATATCTCGATAAATACCAAGGATAAAAATTGCGAAGAGCAAATGCTTATGAGCTTTCTTGGCGGCGTGATGAAACGAATTGCAGAAATCACCTTATTTCTTAATCCTGATGACGAATCATACAAACGACTCGGAAGCTGTAAAGCGCCCAAATATGTGACGTGGTCGCGCGAAAACCGTTCCCAGCTAATAAGAATACCGGCTTCCCTTGACGGAAAAACTCGTATTGAGCTTCGTTCGCCCGATTGCCTTGCAAATCCGTATATTGCGTTTGCTCTAATAATTCATGCGGGTCTTGACGGAATCGAAAACGGCGCGACGCCGCCGTCGGAATGCAATGCAAATCTTTTTGAGCTTGATGGAGAAAAGACCGCAGAATTTGAAAGACTTCCGCAGACCATAGCCATGGCGGCTGATTTAGCGAAGAACAGCGTATTTGTTAAGAAAGCGCTTCCTGAACGAGTGATTAACTGTTATATAAAGAAAGCTGAAATCAGATAAGACTGAAACGGGGGCAATTTTATGATTGCGAGAGACAAACCGCTAAGAGTCTTTGTAATTTCAAAATCTGACAAGGGCTTCAATGCCGTAAAAGAACTTCTTTCATTCGATAAAAACGTTAGCTATACCTTCGCTAAAAGCGGGGGTGAGGCAAGAAGAATAATTATGAGTGAGGAGTTCGATATTGCTATTGTCAACGCTCCGCTCGGAGATGAATTCGGAGATTCTTTATGCACAGAGCTTTGTGAAACAGCGTTTTGCGAAACGATTATGCTCGTGAAAAGCGACTTGTTTGATGAGGTAAGCTATACGGTTGGCGAGTATGGCGTTCTGACAATTTCGAAGCCTGTGTCAAAGGTGCTATTTCATCAAACATATATGCTCGCGGTGGCGGGAAGAAGAAGAAGCGACAACCTGCGAAAAGAGAACAAAAAGCTGTTGTCTAAAATCGAAGAAATAAAGCTTGTTGAACGCGCTAAATGGGCGCTTATGCAAAAAGATGGAATGGACGAGCAGCAGGCTCACAGATACATTGAAAAAAGAGCGATGGATTCGCGGCTTACTCGCTATGAGGTGGCGCGCGATATAATCGCAACCATTTAAGTGTTGCATTTTGCGTTGTGTTGTGGTATAATTCCTCAGTTGACAAAGACGTCGGCGACAAGGGCTCAAAAGCCCCTGCTGCAGACGTCTTTTTTGTTTTGTTTTGAATTGTTTTGAAAGGAGATTTTATGAAACCTTTAGAGAGATATGTGGAAATTGATTATTCAAAGTATGCGCCGGAAATTGAAAATCCCGAGGTAATGTATGGACTTCCGCCGGAGGTTCAATTTTGCAATACCTGCGTTATGAGCAACCAAAAGCCAAATTCATGCTCCGAGTTTGAGCATACTAAGGACAGTATTAAACACAGTATGCATATTCAAAGCGACGGGGTGTGCGATGCCTGCCGAGCGAACGAGCAAAAAAGAAACGGAAATATCGACTGGGCGCTTCGCGAGAAGGAATTGATTGAGCTTTGCGACCGCTTCAGAAAGACAGACGGAAGCTACGATTGTCTTGTTCCGGGCTCGGGAGGTAAGGATAGCTTTTACGCCAGCCATATGCTTAAGTATAAGTACGGAATGCATCCGCTGACCGTCACGTGGGCGCCTCACATTTATACGCCGTGGGGCTTTGATAATTTTGAGGCGTGGATTCACGCAGGCTTTGACAACTACCTTTGTACGCCTAACGGACAGACGCACAGATTACTCACGCGACTTGCGACAGAAAACCTTTTTCACCCGTTTCAGCCTTTTATTTTAGGTCAGAAGCAGTTGGCGCCTAAAATGGCGGCAATGTTTAACACACCGCTTGTTTTCTATGGCGAAAACGAGGCGGAATACGGAAACCCGATTGCCGACAACAAATCGGCACTTCGCGACAGAGCATATTTTTCCACTAACGGCAAGGACAACATCTACCTTGGCGGTGTGTCGATACAACAGCTTGAGGAGGACTTCAAGGTTGACCCGGCGGACCTTTCCATCTATCTTCCCGCAAACGAGGATGAGATAGAAAAGCACAACATTGAGGTTCACTACCTCGGATATTATTTGAAGTGGCATCCGCAGGGGGCGTATTACTACAGCGTAGAGCACAGCGATTTTAAGCCAAGCCCCGAAAGAACCGTCGGAACATATTCAAAGTACAACTCAATTGACGACAAAATCGACGATTTCTTCTATTACACAACGTGGATTAAATTTGGCGTAGGGCGCGCGACATACGACGCCGCGCAGGAAATAAGAAACGATGAGATTAACCGTGATGAGGGAGTGGCGCTTGTAAAAAAATATGACGGCGAATTTCCCGCGCGGTTTGCGGACGAGATATTCCGATATCTTTCAATAGATAAAAAGAATTTTCCTGAAGCCTGCAAGTGCTTTGAACAGCCGATGATGGACAGAGAATATTTTCAAAACCTTACAGACCGTTTCCGCTCGCCGCATTTGTGGAAGTACGAAAACGGCGTCTGGAAGCTCAGACATACGGTATTTTAGCAGGAGAGGTGAAAGCCTTGAAAAAGATAAGACTGGCCGCAAGGCTTGACGTAAAAGATAATTATCTCGTTAAAGGAATTCAGCTTGAAGGACTTCGAAAAATGGGAAGACCGAATGAATTCGCTAAACGGTATTACGAGGAGGGTATAGACGAGATAATATATATGGATATCGTTGCGAGCCTTTATAATCGCAACAACCTCGGTGAAATAGTCCGCCGAACGTCCGATGAAGTATTCATACCCATAACTGTCGGCGGCGGCTTGCGTTCGGTTGACGACGTGAGGAAAATACTTTCCTTGGGCGCAGATAAAGCGGCAATCAACACAGCCGCAATCAAGAATCCCGCGCTTATTACTCAGGTTGCGAAAAGCTTCGGAAGTCAGTGTATGGTTTTAAGTATTGAAGCGAAAAAAACGCGCGATGGTTTATATGAGTGTTACTATGACAACGGACGTGAGCACAGCGGTCTTGAGGTCTGCGAATGGGCAAAAAAAGCGGTATCGCTCGGAGCGGGCGAAATTCTGCTGACAAGCGTGGACAAAGAGGGATTTCAGCGCGGTATGGATTTGGAGCTGATTAAAGCCGTAAGCACGGCTGTTGATGTGCCTGTCATTTGTTCGGGCGGCGCGGGAAACGCGCAAGACGTTGCAAAAGCGGCAACGGCGGGGGCGTCAGCCGTTGCGGTGGCTTCTGTTTTGCATTACGGAAAAGCAGACGTAAGAACGCTTAAAAATGACATAATTAAAGAAGGGATTGACGTAAGGCTATGATTATTACGATTATCGACTATGGTCTTTCCAATCTGTTAAGTGTAAAACGGGCTTTCGAGTATGTCGGTGTATCGGCGGTTATAACAAGCGAGCCGCAGGACGTGTTGAAGGCACAAAGGCTTGTTTTACCCGGCGTCGGCGCCTTTGCGGACGGAATAAAGGGCCTAAAATCAAAAGGTCTGTTCGAGGCGATAATCAGCAAGGCTAACGACGGAACTCCGCTTCTCGGAATATGCTTGGGTATGCAAATGCTTTTGTCTGAAAGCGAAGAGTTCGGGCTTCATAAGGGACTTGATATAATCAAGGGCCGAATAGTGAAGCTTCCCGATAAAGACGTTGATTCAAACAGGCAGATAGTGCCGAACGTCGGCTGGAGCAGGCTTATTGAAAAAAACGATTGCTTCAAAGATACGGCGCTCAGGGCTTTTCCAAAAAACGCAGAGGCTTATTTTGTGCATTCATTTGAGGCGAAGCCCGACGACGACAACGATATTGCCGCAACGGTTTGTTACGGAGGGCGAGAGGTTTGCGCGGCGGTTAAAAACAAAAATGGTAATGTGCTGGGATGTCAGTTTCACCCCGAAAAAAGCGGTGAAGCGGGAATAACAATAATAAAAGAATTTGCGAGGTGAGTGAAGAAATGGCAAAGTATGTATTTGTAACCGGAGGCGTTGTATCGGGGCTTGGAAAGGGGATTACAGCCGCTTCACTCGGTCGGTTGTTAAAGGCTCGCGGAGTAAAGGTCGCCGCGCAAAAGCTTGACCCGTATATTAATGTTGACCCGGGCACGATGAGCCCATATCAGCACGGCGAGGTATTTGTTACAGACGACGGCGCGGAAACTGATTTGGACCTCGGACACTACGAAAGGTTTATTGACGAAAGCCTTAACAAGTATTCCAACTTGACAACAGGAAAGGTATACTGGAACGTCCTTAACAAGGAAAGACGGGGAGAATATCTCGGAAAAACCGTTCAGGTTATTCCGCACATAACCGACGAAATAAAACGCTTCATTTATAACGTTGCGTCCAAGACTGACGCAGAGGTTGTAATAACCGAGATAGGCGGGACGACGGGAGATATTGAAAGTCAGCCTTTTCTTGAAGCTATTCGGCAGATATCCCTTGAGGTTGGAAAAGAGAACTGCGTATTTATTCACGTTACGCTCGTGCCTTATCTTCGCGGCTCGGGTGACTTTAAGTCAAAGCCTACCCAGCACTCGGTTAAGGAGCTTCGTTCAATCGGAATTTCTCCCGACATAATTGTTCTCAGAAGCGACGAAGCGAATATTGACGAGGAGGTTAAGGAAAAGGTTTCGCTGTTTTGCAACGTGAAGCCTGAATGCGTTATTGAGAACAATACTCTTTCGGAATTATATCAAGCGCCGATTATGCTTATGAATAACGGCTTAGACGATATTGTTTGCAGAGAACTCGGACTAAAAACTAAAAAATGTGATATGCGCGATTGGGAAGCGATGCTTAAGCGGATTGAAACGGCAAACAAAACGGTCGTAATCGGAATAGTCGGCAAATATACCAAATTTCACGATGCATACTTATCCGTTGCCGAGGCGCTTCGACACGCGGGATATGAAAACAGCGCTAAGGTGAAAATTGAATGGATTGATTCCGAGCCGATAACAAAGGATAACGCGCGAGAATATCTCGGCGGGTGTGACGGCGTTTTGATACCCGGCGGATTCGGAGACAGGGGCATAGAGGGAATGATTGCGACGGCGCAGTATGCTCGGGAAAACAATGTTCCTTACTTCGGCATATGTCTTGGTATGCAAATAGCGGTTATTGAGTATGCAAGAAACGTGCTCGGACTTGAGGACGCAAACTCACGAGAGTTTGACGAGAACTCGGAGCATCTCGTTATAGACTATATGCCTGACCAAAGTGACGATACTGATAAGGGTGGAACAATGCGACTCGGTTGTTATCCGTGCAATCTGATTAAAGGAACAAAGCTTCATAATGCCTATGGCACTGATAAAATCAGCGAACGTCACCGGCACAGATATGAATACAATAACGAGTACAAAAACGCTCTTCAGAACGCGGGATTGCTTGTCGCGGGAATATCGCCCGACGGAAATATCGTTGAGGCTGTCGAATGCGCGAAGCATCCGTTCTATGTTGGCTGTCAGTTTCATCCCGAATTTAAAAGCAGACCTAACAGAAGCCACCCGATTTTTCACGAATTTATAAAATGTGCGCTTAAATAAAAGCAAACAGCAGCTTCAGTTTATTTGTTTTTGTCATAAACCAAGTATAAGGCAACGAAAGCGAGAGCAAACGCTCTCGCTTTTGTTATACACTGAAAAATTAATTGCTAAAAGAACTGTTAAATGAATATACAATTTTTTATCACCAATACTCTTAAGCGGAGGTGAAAGGATGATAATTTCAAGACGAATTAACGGAACGCCAATCAGCGAAGAAGAATTTAAAGATATTGTTATTGTCAATGACGTTATGCGCGATACGCTCAAAGAGGTCAGAGCTCAAGGCAATATATCCATAGAAACAAATCAGACAGAAAACGAGTTAAAGCATATATCCTGATGTGGTATTATAGCAATGCGAATGCCAATAAATAACAATACATCAAGAGGAACGAAATGTCTGCTAAACTGGGTACAAGGTTAAATCCTGAGGGCTCGACATATGCCGCATATGTAAGAGTGTCAACCAACGCACAGGCGGAGGAGGGCTACTCGATTGAAATACAGTCGGAAAAGCTTAAAGCGTATATAACGCAGGTTGTAGGCAGTAATAATTATGAAATGTATATAGACGACGGATATAGCGGCAGCTCGATAGCGCGCCCCGCCATACAACGACTTATTTCAGACGTAAAAGATAAAAAAATAAAATGCGTTCTTGTTGTAAAGTTAGATAGACTTTCGAGGTCGCAAAAGGATACCATCTTTTTAATCGAAGATGTTTTTTTAGCCAATGATGTTTCCTTTCATTCGCTTAATGAAAGCTTCGATACGTCAACTCCGTTTGGCCGAGCGATGGTCGGAATCCTTTCAGTATTCGCTCAGCTTGAGCGAGAAAATATTTATGAAAGAACCCGAGGCGGAATGCAAAAAAGGGTAGAGAACGGACTTTGGATGGGCGGCGGACGGGTTCCGTTCGGATATGATTACGATAAAAATAAAGGCGTCCTCGTTCCGAACAAAGACGCCGACAGGGTGAAAAAGCTATATGAGCTTTTTCTTAAGGGCTATTCGCTTAATTATATCGCGGATAAACTGAACCTGAAATACGACAAGCTTGCTTACCAAATATTAACGAGAAAATCAAACGCGGGATATATAGTGTATAACGGAGTTTCCTATAAGGGATTACATGAGCCCATTATTGATTTGGACACATACAACTGCGCGATGCTGATGCTTCAGGATAAGTCCTCCAAGCGATACACCGCTCCCAGCATTCATTTGCTGACAGGACTTGTGGTTTGCGGAGTGTGCGGTGCTAAAATGAGATATAGCCCGTGGGGCGCAGGACGATATAAATTAACCTGCTATTCCCAGCAATCCTCGAAAAAATACCTCATCAAAAACCATAATTGCGATAACAAAAAGGTATGGGCCGACGATGTAGAGCGTGTTATTATATCCGACATATTCAGTATGTCTAAATTGCTGAGCGACTCCGATGTGGCGCCCGTAAAGGATGACAATTCAGTTATAAACATACTTAAAGAACAATATGAAGCTGTCGGCAGCAAGCTTAGAAGATTGTATGACTTATACGGTACTCAACAGGACGACACACTATTAAAGGTAATTAATGAAACAAGAAAAAACTTAGATGGAATAGAAGCAAAAATAGCGCAGGAAACTCAGCATCAAACAGTATCCAAGTCAATTATTAACGCAAAAAACCAAATCAAGAATGTGGAGCAGGCTTGGGATTGTATGACAGATATTCAAAAAAGAAATATAATTCAATCGGTTGTTAAGAGGATAGTAATAACCGGCAACGATATGGACGTTGACTACAAGTTTTAACGATACCTTATTGAAACTTATAAAAGGAGGTATTTGGACTAAGTATATTGATCGGCACCGCATAGGTTGAAAATCTGACCCCAAGAGATAAATCAAAGTTGTCTATCGCTTTTAAAAGTCCGATACACCCCACCTGAAACAGGTCGTCCGGCAGCTCGTTGCGATTTAAAAAACGCTGGATAATACTTAAAACAAGACGAAGGTTGCCCGAGACAAGCTTGTCCCGTGCCGACATATCGCCTTGCCGCGCCTGTTTGATAAGCTCGATTTTTTCATTTTCCTTCAGAACCGTAAGCTTCGACGTGTTTACGCCGCATATTTCGACCTTGCAATTTTGCAAAATATCACCGCCTTTATGAAAAGAAGTATTGACGACGACGCATTAATTAATTCACAGCCCAAATTATTTTCACAAGAATTATTATTGCGGCAACTTCATAGTATTAATAAATACTTGTTTGGAGGAAAGAAAAATGTTATTTTCGGAGTTGTGCGAAAAAGAGGTTGTCAGCATTAAGACGGGAAGCAAGCTTGGGCTTATCGACGATATTGAGTTCGATGAAAATACCTTTGAAATAAAGCGGTTTCTGATATACGGAAAAAGTGAGCTTTTAGGGCTTCTCGGACGAAGCGAGGACGTCATTATAGACCGAGCCGAGGTGGATACCTTGGGCACTGACATATTGCTTGTCAGAAGCGAAACCGAGCGAAAAAACGTGTCCAAAAGAAAATTAATATAATTACCGAAAAATACTTGTCAAAAAAGATAGGGTTATGATATAATAATTCGGCAATTCACACGCGATTTATACGTTTCGCGGGTGCTTTCCGTTACGGAGGGTGCGAAACGGTTGAGAAGCGCGGAGGAATAAAACAAAAAGGAGAATTTTAAAAATGGCAGTAGTATCTATGAAACAGCTTCTTGAGGCGGGCGTTCATTTCGGACACCAGACAAGAAGATGGAACCCCAAAATGGCGACCTACATCTTTACGGAAAGAAACGGCATCTACATCATTGACCTTCAAAAGACGGTTAAGAAGCTCGACGAAGCGTATAACTTTATTCGCGAAGCGGCGGGCGAGGGCGATATCCTTTTCGTAGGAACCAAAAAACAGGCTCAGGAGTCGGTTAAGGAAGAAGCCGAGCGCTGCGGTATGCATTTTGTCAACGCTCGTTGGCTTGGCGGCACGCTCACAAACTTTCGCACAATCAGAAGAAGAATAGCCCGTCTTGAGCAGCTCAACAAAATGAGCGCGGACGGAACTTTTGAGATGCTTACGAAAAAAGAAGTAAGCAGACTTCAGCTTGAAATCGAAAAGCTTGAGAAATTCCTCGGCGGCGTAAAAAATATGGGCAAGCTTCCAAGCGCCCTTTTCATCGTTGACCCGAGAAAAGAACACATTGCGGTCGCGGAAGCAAGAAAGCTTCATATTCCCATAGTCGCGATTGTCGACACAAACTGCGACCCTGATGAAATAGATTATGTTATCCCCGGAAACGACGACGCCATCCGCGCGGTTAAGCTTATAACCGGCGCTATGGCTGACGCGGTTATCGAAACCCGTCAGGGCGCGTCCTTTGCGCCTGAAGAGGCGGCGGAGGCTGTTCCTTCGGAGGAGAAGGAAGCCAACGTAAAGCTTGAAGAGTTTGAAAAGAAGGCCGCTCCCAAGAAGGAAGCGACCGAAGAAGCGAAGCCTGCGAAGAAGACGGCGACAAAGGTCGCGAAAGAAAAGACAGAAGAGAAGGAGTAATTGAATATGGCATTCACAGCTAAAGATGTTCAGTCCCTCCGTGAGCGCACAGGCTGCGGAATGATGGACTGCAAAAAGGCTCTTACAGAGTCTGACGGAGATATGGACAAGGCGATAGAGTTTCTTCGCGAAAGAGGACTTGCGGCGGCAGCGAAGAAGGCGGGAAGAATAGCCTCCGAGGGTATTGTTTACGCTTTAGTCGACGGCAAAAAGGGCGCGATTATCGAGGTTAACTCGGAAACCGACTTCGTGGCGAAGAACGACAGCTTCAAGGAATTTGTCGAGACTTGTGCAAAGACCGTTATAAGTGAAAATCCTGCCGATGTCGACGCGCTTTTACAATGCTCGGCAAATGGCGAGACAATAGAAGCGCAGCTTCGTGAAAAGATTCTTACAATCGGCGAGAACATAAAAATTCGCCGTTTTCAGAGATATGAAGGCGTGTTAATTCCGTATATTCACGGCGGCGGCACCCACGCGGTTATTGTCAAGTTTGACGCTGACGACGCGACGGCGGCGAAGCCTGAGTTTGTGCTTTATGCAAAAGACGTCGCAATGCAGGTTGCGGCAGTTAACCCGACCTACGTTTGCAAGGAAGAGGTTCCCGCAGGCGACATAGACAAGGAAAAGGAAATCCTCACCCAGCAGGCAATCAACGAGGGCAAGCCCGCGGCAATAGCCGAGAAGATGGTTATGGGTCGTATCGGCAAGTATTATAAAGAGGTTTGCTTGCTTGAGCAGCCGTTTGTTAAGGACGACAAGATTTCTGTCGCGCAGTATACAAGCAACACAGCGAAGGAGCTTGGCGGTGCGATAAAGGTCGTTGCGTTCTCCCGTTACGAGAAGGGCGAGGGACTTGAAAAACGTTCCGACGATTTCGCGGCGGAAGTCGCCAGCATGGCAAAATAGTTTTTTAGTAAAAGAACGCAACTTGTGTTGCGTTCTTTTTTTTAAAAGTATAAATGGTTTTAGGTTTACAACTAATAAGATTTAAGGTAGAATATATAATAATAAAACAACCGAAAGGCGTAACAATGCTTAAATACAAACGTATACTTATTAAGCTTTCGGGCGAGGCTCTTGCGGGCGACGACGTAAGGGGAGTTAACCACGACACCGTCGTCAAAATAACCGAGGCAATTAGAGATACGGCGGCGCTCGGAACCGAAATCGCCATAGTCGTCGGCGGCGGAAACTTCTGGCGCGGTCGGGACAGCAGCGGAATGGAGCGCACTCGCGCAGACCATATCGGAATGCTTGCAACGGTTATGAACGGGCTTGCCGTTGCCGATGCGCTCGAACAGCTTGACGTAGCGGTAAGAGTTATGACGGCGATACCCATGCAGCAAATAGCCGAGCCGTATATCCGCAATCGCGCCATACGTCATCTTGAAAAGGGACGGGTTATTATTCTTGCGGCGGGTACGGGGAATCCGTATTTTTCGACCGACACGGCTTCGGCGCTTCGCGCGGCGGAGATTGACGCGGATATTATACTGAAAGCCACGCTTGTCGACGGGGTTTATGATAAGGACCCGCACAAGTTTACCGACGCTGTTCGCTACGAACGCCTTAGCTTTTCCAAGGTGCTTAATGACGGTCTTCAGGTTATTGACAGCACGGCGGCGAGCATGTGCCGCGATAATAAAATTCCCGTGTTGGTATTTGACCTTCAGAACGACCCCCAAAACCTCGTAAGAGTGGTTAAGGGCGAAAATATAGGAACAATAATTGAGGAGGCATAACTATGAACGCTTATGTTACCCCGTATGATGAAAAAATGGAAAAAACTCTAAGCTACCTTAAGGCTGACCTTGCGGCGACCCGCGCGGGCAGGGCGAATCCCGCCGTGCTTGACAAGATTATGGTCGACTATTACGGAACACCGACGGCGATTAACCAAATGGCAGCGGTGTCTGTTTCCGAAGCAAGGGTGCTCGTTATTCAGCCGTGGGACGCGTCGGCAATAAAGAATATCGAAAAGGCGATACAGGCGTCGGATATCGGTATTAACCCGATGAACGACGGAAAATGTATTCGCATTAACTTTCCGCAGCTTACCGAGGAAAGAAGACGCGAGCTTGTTAAGGATATAAAGAAGATGGGTGAGGATGGCAAGGTTGCCATTCGTGCCATTCGCCGCGACGCTATTGAAAAGTTTAAGGCTATTCAAAAGACAAGCGAGATAACCGAGGACGACCTTAAAAATCTTGAGGACGAAATTCAAAAGGCGACCGACAAAAGAACTAAGGATATCGACGACGCGGTTAAGGCGAAAGAAAACGAGATAATGGAGATATAGCGATGCCCGACGCGGAAAGAAAGATACCTGAGCATATCGGCGTTATTATGGATGGCAACGGACGGTGGGCGAAAAAGCGCCTGCTTCCCCGTAATGCAGGCCATATAAAAGGCGCCGAGGTATTCCAGACGATAACGCGTCATTGTGAAAAGCTTGGCGTTAAGGCGCTTACGGTTTATGCGTTTTCGACCGAAAACTGGTCGCGGCCGCAGGAAGAGGTAGACGCAATAATGAATCTTCTTCGGAAGTATCTTCACGACGCGTTCGGCTTCAAGGATGAAAACATAAAAATTAATTTTATCGGCGAACGCTCGAGACTTGACGACGATATCGTTAAGCTTATGGAAGAAATTGAGGAAACCTCGAAGAACAATACAGGACTTATACTCAACGTCGCGGTCAACTACGGCGGCCGAGATGAGATAGCCTCTGCCGCACGGCGTATCGCGAAGGACGTAAAAGACGGAAGGATAGACGAAAAGGATATCGACGAGAATTTGTTTTCGAGTTATACCTATACCGCAGGGCAGCCCGAGGTCGATTTAATTCTTCGTCCGAGCGGCGAGGAAAGGATATCAAACTTCCTTTTGTGGCAGTGCGCTTATAGCGAGTTCATCTATATGGATACGCTTTGGCCCGATTTTACTCCGAAGGATTTGGATAGGGCAATCGACGAGTTTTCAAAAAGAAAAAGACGCTTTGGCGGAATATAACGCTTATTTGGCGGGGAAAACCCGCCTTGATTTTTGTGACGGGGGGAAAGAGCAATGAAAAAAAGACTGATTTCTGTCGCTGTGGCGCTTGTGCTTTTGGCGGCTGTCATAGCTTGGATTGACACGCTGTTTATGAATGCAGTCCTGACTGCTATTGGCGCGATAGCGATGTTTGAGGTGCTCAGAGCTTATAATCTTCATAAAAATTTATTGCTCGATATAGCCTATATTGCCTTCGTGTCGGTTACCGTATTCTTTGAGCTTTTCGGCGGCGACGGTTTTTTGGTCGCGACCGTTCTTCTTATCTTCGCCATCTTTAGTATAGCGATGTTCAACAAGAAGCAAAAGCACACCGTTTCGCAAATTGGCGCGTCGTTTTTAGCGGCGTTCGTCATTGCGCTTGGTTTTTCCGCAATGCTGTATTTACGCACGATGACCCCTTATGTCGGTGACCACAGAATAATGCTAATTCTCGCGTTGGCGTTAGGGTGGATTTGCGACACCTGCGCGTTTTTTGCGGGCAAAGCCTTCGGTAAGGAAAAGCTTTGTTATGAAATCAGTCCAAACAAAACGGTGGCGGGAGCTATCGGCGGAATTGTTGGAACGCCGATTTTTGCGGTCGCGCTGTTGTGTGTGTATTCCTTGCTTGACAAGGCGACTGTTTTCGGCGGATTTTCTAAGGATTTAGGCGAGATTGTGTTTGTTGCGGCTATGGCTATGATTGGCGCGGCGGTTGGAATAATCGGCGACCTTTCGGCTTCGTATATCAAAAGAGAATGCGGCATAAAGGATTTCGGAAATCTTATGCCCGGACACGGCGGCGCTATGGACAGGGTCGACAGCGTGCTTTTTACGAGCGCCTACGCGGCTCTCGCGTTTAATTTGTTTTTTAGAATATTTGTGAATATTTAAAAAGCTTCACTAATATTTTTTAGGCGGGTATATTATGGCGACAAAAAAACTTTCGATACTTGGGTCCACAGGCTCGATAGGCACTCAGGCGCTTTCGCTTGTCGACCCGCTTGGAATAAGAATCATATCCCTTTCGGGAAACAAAAACGCCGCTCTTCTTGAGGAGCAGGCGTTAAAATACAACCCCGAAAATGTATGCGCTGTCGACGAGACGACTGCTAAGGATTTAAAAATCAAATTGGCGCATACTGATATAAAGGTGCTTTGCGGCGAAGACGGGCTTTTGGAAATCGCGGGAGGCGATGAAAGCGACACGGTGCTTACGTCGGTCGTCGGCATAGCTGGGTTGCGCCCGACAGTTGCGGCGATTGAAGCAAAAAAGGATATAGCCCTCGCCAACAAGGAAACACTTGTTGCGGGCGGAAAGCTTATAACCGAGCTTGTGAAAAAACAGGGGGTTAAAATGCTTCCTGTTGACAGCGAGCATTCGGCAATTTTTCAATGCTTGCAGGACGTTTATTCCGCAAAGACGCTTTCAAAGATTTTTCTAACGGCGTCGGGCGGACCCTTTTTCGGACGAACAAGAGAACAGCTTAAGGACGTCGGTGTAAAGGAAGCTCTCAACCATCCAAACTGGACGATGGGCAAAAAGGTGACGATTGACAGCGCGAGCCTTATGAATAAAGGACTTGAATTAATTGAAGCTATGTGGCTTTTTTCTCTATCGCCCGACGAAATCGAAATCACCGTCCACCGCCAAAGCATAGTTCACTCTATGGTTGAGTTCATAGATGGTTCGGTTATTGCGCAGCTTGGCGTGCCGGATATGAGAACGCCTATACAGTACGCGCTGACCTATCCGGACAGGGCGAAAAATGAGGTGAACAGGCTCACGATTGAACGTATGTCGTCGCTCACGTTTGAGCGTGCCGATGAGGGCACGTTCGAGTGTCTTGCGGCGTGCAAAAAGGCGGCGAAAATGGGCTCGCTTGCGCCTTGCTATGCGAATGGGGCAAACGAGGTCGCCGTAGAGGCTTTTTTGGACGGAAAAATCGGTTTTTTGGATATAGGAAGAGCGGTTACAAATGCGGTTAATAAAGCGAAAACCGTGGAACAATATAGTATTGACGAATTACTCGACGCGGACAAAGCCGCGCGCGAGCTTACAAGAGAGTATTTATTCAAATAGTTTGGAGAGATTATGGGCGTTATTATAACGATTGTTGCGTCGATTCTGGTTTTTGGAATAATAATTTTTGTGCATGAGCTCGGACATTTTATAGCCGCAAAAAAAAGCGGCATTAAGGTCAACGAGTTCGCTATCGGTATGGGCCCGAAGCTTTTCAGCAAAAAAAAGGGAGATACCACATACAGCCTGAGAGCTTTTCCTATTGGCGGCTTTGTCGCCATGGAGGGCGAGGACGAGGACAGCGACAGCCCTGGAGCGTTCAACAATGCGGCGGTCTGGAAACGGATTATCGTCGTCGCGGCGGGTGCGATAATGAACCTTTTGTTGGGCTATATCGTTATACTGATTCTCACTATTGCTCCAACAGAATCAAATCTTCTCGGTTCGCGCACTATCGCGGCTTTTGCGGAAAACGCCGCGTCGCACGCTTCTGGTCTTGAGGTAAACGATTCGATTGTCGCGATTAACGGTCGGAAGGTTTATCTAATCACAGATATTCAATATGAGCTCATTAAGCTTAAGGACGGAAGAGCCGATATGACGGTTATCCGCGACGGAGAAAGGGTTGAGCTTAAAAATATTCAGTTTGATATGACGGAATATGAAAACGGAATGAGGGGCATCGTCTTCGATATGCAGTTCTACGGGGTGCAGAAGACCTTTGGCAACGTTATAACCTATTCCTTCCGCTGGACCTGCTCTATAGCCCGTCAGATTTTCCTGTCTGTTGTCGACCTTATTACGGGAAATATTGCCGTCAACCAGCTTTCGGGACCGGTAGGAATAATTTCTGTTATTAGCGACGCCGCCAAGGTCGGATTCCTGTCGGTATTGACCCTTTTGGCGTTTATCTCGATTAATCTTGGCATATTCAATATTTTACCGCTTCCCGCACTCGACGGCGGACGTCTTGTATTTCTTGTCTTCGAGGCGATAACAAAGAAAAAGCTCAATTCAAAGTACGAGGCGCTTGTTAACGGTATCGGCTTTGCGCTTTTGATTTTGCTGATGGTGTTTGTGACGTACAATGATATTTCATCGCTTGTAACGAGGTGAGAAGTATGACTAAGAAGGTTAAAATCGGTTCGGTTACTATCGGCGGCGGCGAAAAAATCGCGGTTCAGTCGATGCTTAACGTACACAATTCAAATATTGACGGCAATGTCGAGCAGGCAAAGCAGCTTGAGGCGGCCGGGTGCGATATTATTCGTGCGGCTATTCCGAATATCGACGCCGTAAAGCTTATTCCCGCGATAAAACGCGCGGTTGGTATTCCGCTTGTTGCCGACATACATTTCGATTATAAGCTCGCTCTCGAAAGCGTGGCGGCCGGAGTTGACAAGGTTAGAATTAACCCGGGCAACATTGGCGACGAGGGAAGGGTAAAAGAGGTTGTCGAGGCGTGTAAGCGAAGAAATGTGCCCATTCGCGTCGGCGTAAATTCGGGCTCGGTCGAAAGGTCTATTCTTGCGAAGTACGGCGCGCCGACAGCCGAGGCGCTTGTTGAGAGCGCTTTTTTCCATACGTCGCTTATTGAAAAATTCGACTATGACAATATCGTGATTTCCATTAAATCGTCGAACATAAAAACAATGATAGAAGCCTATCGCCTTGCAAGCGAAAAATGCGATTATCCGCTTCATCTCGGCGTGACCGAGGCGGGTACATATAATATCGGGCTTATTAAGTCGTCAATCGGTATAGGGTCGCTTCTTTGCGACGGGATAGGCGATACCATAAGGGTTTCGCTTACCGACAGCCCCGTGCTTGAGGTTAAGGCTGGACGGGATATTCTAAAAGCACTCGGCAAGGGCGACGGGGTGACTATCGTTTCCTGCCCCACCTGCGGGCGAACCGAAATTGACCTTATATCCATTGCCAAAGAGGTTGAAGAAAAAACGGCGAACATAAACAAAAGCATAAAAATCGCGGTAATGGGCTGCGTCGTCAACGGGCCGGGAGAGGCCGCCGAGGCGGATATCGGTATCGCGGGCGGAAAGGACAGCGCCGTGCTCTTTAAAAAGGGCGTTGTTATAAAAAAAATCAGCGGAGATATAGCTAAAGAGCTATTAAATGAAATAGATAAGCTTTAGAGGAACGAATGGCGGAAAATTTGAAGATGCTTTTTCCCGATTTTCAAAACGGGAACGAAGTGAATGCGAAAATTGAAAAGCTTACTGTCAGCAAAGACGGAAAAGAAATTTTTCTGTCTTTGTTTTGTGATAAATATAATTCTGAATACCTCAACGGCTTTTTGGGTTTTCTGAAAAATGAATACAACGAATATGATGTAAGCCTTGAGGTGTTTTTTCCGCGCGAGGCTTTTTGCGAAAGCGCGTTTTTCTATGTTCTTCGAAAGGTTAGCGGAAAAGGCTTGCCCGTCAACGGCTTTTTTAACGGGAGCAAAATAAGCATTGACGCAGACAAAATCGACGTCGAGCTTACCCACGGCGGTTTGAAGGTGCTCGAAAATATGGAGTTTTCGCGAATATTCGCCTTGGAGGTAAAAAAGAGCTTCGGCTTTATGCCTACGGTTAGCTTTTCCGGGGTAACGGAAATAAAAATGGAAGAAATGAAGCCTATTACCGACGACGCTCCGACTGCTTCGGAAAAGTCGACGACGGCGCATACCGAAAAGCCGCAGCGAGCGAAAAACGCTCTAACGCAAGCTGACGTTAAGAACAAATATCTTGATTTAGAGGACGAGAGCTATACGACCGTATTGGGCAAAAAGCCTTCGCTTGACGCGATAAAGCCGTTGATTGAGGTTGTCGGCGACGGCGGAAAATGTACCGTTTGGGGCGACGTCTTTTTTGTTGACACCCGTGAAACACGAAACAAAAATACCGTTTATACCGTGTCGATAACCGATTATACGAGCTCGATTAACATAAAGCTTTTCGACCGCTCGAACGAGTATAAGGCGCTCGGCTCCGTCGCGGCGGGGGATACCCTCGTTGTCGGGGGCGAGGTAGCACACGACCGATATGAAAACGAGTTTGTTCTTACGCCCTATAACATAATAAAGGTTAATAAGAAGCACAAAAAGGACCTTGCCGAGCGCAAGAGAATAGAGCTTCATTTACATACGAATATGTCAACTATGGACGGTATTCCTTCGGCTGCAGACGCGGTTATGCGGGCGGCGGAGTACGGACACGAGGCGGTCGCGATAACCGACCACGGCGTTGTTCAAGCCTTCCCCGACGCTTATGCCGCCGTTTCGAACGCGAGAAAGTTGCGCCCTGATTTCAAGGTGCTCTTCGGCGTCGAGTGCTATTACGTCGACGACTCGACAAAGGCTGTTTCGGGTTATTCCGAGGTTGGCATTGACGGCGAGATAGTCTGTTTCGATCTCGAGACGACGGGACTTTCCGCGATGTCGGACAGGATAATAGAAATTGGCGCAGTTCGGATTAAAAACGGCGAAATTATAGATAGCTTTGACACCTTCGTTTTTCCGGAACGCGACATACCCGAGCGCATAACAGAGCTTACGGGAATAACTGACGACGATGTTAAGGGAGCGCCTTGCGAGAGGGAAGCGCTGCTTGAGTTTTTTGCTTATGCGAAGGACCTTCCGCTTATGGCGCACAATGCGTCGTTTGATATGTCCTTTCTTGAAGCGGGAATCAGACGCTGTTTAATTGATAAAAAATCGGTTTCGGTCGATAGCCTTGCTATATCGCAGGCTCTTCTTCCTGACCTTAAAAAACACAAGCTCGACAGTCTTACGTCACATTTTAAGCTGCAAAACTTTGAGCACCATAGGGCAAACGACGATGCTGCGGCGCTTGCGAGAATATACTTTAAGCTTATGCCGATGATGAAGGAAGTCGGTATAGAAAAGCTTTCGGATATAAATGACAAGCTTGGCGGAAAGGGATACAAGCATTCCCGTCCGAACCATATGATTTTGCTTGTCAAGAACGCGGTCGGACTTAAAAATCTTTATAAGCTGGTTTCGTTAAGCCATCTTGAATATTTCCACAGCCGCCCGCGCATTCCGCGAAGCGAGCTTATGAGGTATAAGGAGGGGCTTATTATAGGCTCGGCATGTGAGCAGGGCGAGGTGTATAAAGCGCTTGTTGAGGGTAAGCCGTGGGAGGACGTCGAGGAGCTTTCAAGAAAGTACGACTATCTTGAAATCCAGCCCGTTGAGAACAACAGATTTATGGTTGCGAACGGTACGCTTCAAAGCGAAGACGAAATACGTGAAATTAACAAGCAGGTCGTAAAGCTTGCCAAACAAACGGGTAAGCCGGTCTGCGCGACCTGCGACGTCCATTTTCTTGACGAAAAGGACGAGATATATAGGCGGATTTTAATGCATGGCATAGGCTTTTCTGATGCGGGGGAAAGCACCATGCTTACCTTCCGTACGACTGACGAGATGTTGGAGGAGTTTTCATATTTAGGTAAGGAAACTGCCGAGGAGGTCGTAATTGACAACCCGAAGATTATTTCGGATATGATTGAAAGCGACATTCTGCCCATACCAAAGGGAACCTTTACCCCGTCAATAGACGGTGCGGAGGAAACGCTTTTGTCGACTGCGAAGGAGTCACTGCATCGTATTTTCGGGGACAATCCGCCCGAAAGCGTAGAGGCGAGAATGAACAAAGAACTCGAGTCGATTATCGGAAACCAGTATTCGGTGCTGTATGTTATAGCCCAAAAGCTTGTTGCCAAGTCGGAAAGCGACGGATATCACGTCGGCTCGCGTGGTTCTGTCGGCTCGTCTTTTATAGCCTTTTTGCTCGGCATATCTGAGGTTAACCCCATAGCGCCGCACTATATATGTAAAAAGTGCAAGTATTTTGAATTTGTCGACGACGTCGGCTCGGGCTTCGATTTGCCCGACAGGGCTTGCCCCGTGTGCGGCGAAAAGCTTTTCGGCGACGGGCAGGACATTCCGTTTGAAACCTTCCTTGGCTTTAAGGGGGACAAACAGCCTGATATTGACCTCAATTTCTCGTCGGAATACCAGTCGCAGGCGCACAGATACACAGAAGAGATTTTCGGCAAAGACCACGTTTTTAAAGCGGGAACTATTTCCGCATTAAAGGATAAAACAGCGTACGGCTATGTGAAAAAGTACCTTGAGGACAGCGGACATATGGTAAGCAAGGCGGAGGAAAGCAGGCTTGCGCTGGGCTGTGTTGGAGTTAAGAGAACGACGGGACAGCATCCCGGCGGAATGGTAGTTGTACCGCAGGGGTATGATATAACAGATTTTTGCCCTGCCCAACACCCCGCGGATAAATCCGACGCCGACGTTATCACGACCCACTTCGACTTCAACTCTCTTCACGATACCCTTTTGAAGCTTGACGAGCTCGGTCACGAGGTTCCGACGATGTATCACTATATTGAAGCCCTCACGGGGGTGAACGTCGCCGATATACCCATGAACGACCGTAATGTCTTTAAGCTTTTCACTTCTGTCGAGCCTCTTGGAATAACCGAGCAGGACGTTGACAGCAAGACAGGCACCTTCGGTATCCCCGAAATGGGTACCGAAACGGTAAGAAGGCTTTTGATTGAATCCAATCCACAGACCTTTGCCGACCTCGTTCAGGTGTCGGGACTTTCTCACGGAACCGATGTTTGGGCGAACAACGCCCAAGACCTTATCGCGAAGAATATTTGCACAATTAAGGACGTTATCGGAACGCGCGACAGTATTATGACCGAGCTTATAAAAATGGGTGTTCCGAACGCCATGGCTTTCGAGATAATGGAGATAACCCGTAAGGGAAAATTTATGGCGAAGCACACCGACGAGCACATAAAAACTCTTAAGGAAAACAACGTGCCCGAGTGGTACATCGAAAGCTGTAAAAAGATTAAGTATATGTTCCCAAAGGCTCACGCGGTAGCTTACGTTACGTCTGCTGTTCGCCTGGCGTGGTTCAAGCTTTATTATCCGATTGAGTTCTATTCAACCTACTTTACCGTAAGGGGAAGCGATATTGACGTTGATGCGGCTCTTGGCGGCAAGGAGAAGGCGAAAAGAAAGCTTATTGAAATGAAAGCGCTTCTTCGCGACGACTCAAAGCGGGTGGCGAAGGACGAGGACACATACGTCGTGCTTCAGATGATTTGCGAAATGTTAAGCCGCGGATACGAGTTTTTGCCCATAGATATACGCTATTCCGACGCGACGCGGTATCTTGTTGAGGACGGAAAGCTTCGGCTTCCCTTTATTTCGGCTAAAGGCGTAGGCGAAAACGCGGCGAAATCCTTAAGCGAAGCGCTTAAGAAAAAGGAATATGTTTCCGCGGAGGAGATGTTAAGCGAGCCGGGCGTCACGCCGTCGCTTCTCGACGCGCTCGATAAGCTGGGGGCGCTCGGAAATCTTCCGAAAACCAGCCAGCTCACGCTCTTTTAAAAAAATTAAAACGCCGTTCTTTTTTAAGAACGGCGTTAATCTTTAATTTAAAAATACTCTTTCATAAATGGAACGTTGCTTATCTCAAACCGCCTTTTATCGAGATATTTAAGCGCACCGCTGTAATCGCTTTCAAGAGCAAATTCAATCGAGTAGGCACAAAGAAGCTGGCGGGTCAGTTTATGCTGTTGGTTAAGCTTTGTGTCGCCGTATTTGAGGTCGCCAAGGACCGGTGCGCCGAGAAAAGCGGCGTGCGCCCTAATCTGGTGAGGTCGACCTGTAAGAAGTCCGACCTCGACGAGGGAAAGCCCGCTTTTATGTTTTAGCGTTCGAAAGGCGGTAGTTATGTCCTTTGATTCGGTTGTCGATTTTTTCAGAACGGTTACCTTATTGTTTTTTTCATTCTTGGTAAGATACGCAGTATATGTGCCGTCCTTTATCGTTCCGGCAAGGACGGCGATGTATTTTTTGTTTATTTGGCGTGTTTTTATGATTTCGCCCATTTCGCGAAGGGCTTCGGCGTTCTTCGCCGCGACGACGATGCCGCTTGTGCCTTGGTCAAGACGATTGCAAAGCGCGGGGGTGAAGCCCACGCTGCTGTTCGGTGAATATTCTCCGCCTTCATAGAGATAACGTAAGAAGCGATTTATAAGTGAGTCGAGGCTTGCCTTGCTGTCGGAATGGCACACGACGCCTGCCTGTTTATTGATTAGCGCAATATTTTTGTCTTCATAAATAATTTCTATATTCTTTGACGCGCGCATAAAGTCGGGAGCTTTTTTTTCTTCCGCGAGAAGCTCGTCGGAAATATACAGCTCGAGCGTATCACCCTCGTTGAGCCTCGTCGACGCTTCGCACCGCTTGCCGTTAAGCTTTATGCGCTTAAGGCGAAGATATTTATACATAAGCCCTGCGGTGAGCGACGGAACGCACCGCTCGAGGTATCGGTTGAGCCTTATTCCGTTGTCTGCCTTTGAAACAGTAAAGGATTTCATAAAAACACCTTATTTGATTTATAGCAGAAATAGTATATAATAATAAATAAAATAAGTAAAGCCAAGGAGCGCCGAACAAGATGACGCAGGGTATACATGACGGGCATCGGCAGAGAGTGAAAAACCGATTCATAAAAAGCGGAATTGATGATTTTGAGCCACACAATGTTTTGGAGCTTATGCTTTTTTATGCTATTCCGAAAAGGGACACTAACGAGCTCGCCCACAACCTTATTGAAACGTTCGGAAGCTTTGACAAGGTGCTTGAGGCGGATTATCTTCAGCTTGCGGCGGTCAAGGGAATGGGGGAGCATTCTGCGACGCTTCTGAAGCTGTTTATAGAAAGCTATGGATATTATGAGCGTCAGAAATACAAGGACGGCTTTATTGCGACGAGCTCGGCGGCGGTTATAAGCTACGCCCAGTCGCTTTTCGTCGGTGAAACGCGGGAGCTTGGCTATCTTCTTTGCTTTGACGCGAAGCTTCAGCTGATTAATTGTGTTAAGATAAGTGAAGGGAGCGTTAACGCAGCCTCGGTTTCGGTGCGGCGCGTCGTCGAGACGGCGACGGCAAACAAAGCGATTTCCGTTATCCTTACCCACAACCACCCCAACGGTCTTCCCGTTCCGTCCACAGAGGACGTCGCGACGACAAAAAAGATAATGAGCGCTCTTTCAACCGTGGATATCGATTTCAGCGACCATATTATTGTCGGGGCAAAATCAGCGATATCTCTTGCGGATGAGGGCATAATATACAGCATAAAACAGGAGAAGCGAAGATAGATGAAGGGACGACGGATTTTAGCCTACCTTTGTTTTTTCGTCGCTTTTGCGATAATATGGCCGCTTGTATCCGGGATTGTTCATGAGGGAATGATGTTTGCGGTGCTTTTTATCGTTATGGGCATACTTTTTTATTCGCCCAAGTGGTATAAAAAGCTTTGCGAAAGGGTGAAATGGATTAACGTGTTTTTACGAGTATGCTGTTCGTTGGCGGTCGCGGTATGCGTTGTTATTTCGTTGCTGATGTTTTCCGCGACGTTGAAAAAGCCGTCAGGGAACGGTACGGTTGTTATTTTAGGTTGCCAGGTAAAAGACTCGCAGCCGAGCCTGATGCTTGTAAGAAGAATGGATATGGCTATTGAGTACCTTAACGAGCATCCTGACGTCGCTGTAATTGCGACGGGAGCGCAGGGCAAGGGCGAGAATATGCCTGAATCAAAGGCAATATATGATTACCTGATTAATAATGGAATTGACGCGAAAAGAATTTATGTCGAGGGCAGGTCGCTGAATACCGAACAGAACCTTCGCTTCAGCGCGGGTATAATAAAGAAAAACGGACTTGACGAAGATGTTATAATATCTTCTGATGGGTTTCATCAGTATCGAGCGTCGATTTTTGCAAAAAGAAACGGGCTTAATCCGTCCGCGCTTTCGAGCGCAACCCCGATTTTTGTATGTGTAAGCTATTGGTTTCGCGAAATAATCGGAATAATGCGACTTGTTGTACTTGGTTACTAACTGACGAGGTATTATGAATAAACTTAAGGCCATAAGCTATCCTGCGCTTATTGCGTTCGGATATTTCATTTTAATAATGTTCGGAACGGTGTTTTTATTGATGCCGTTTGCAAGCCGTGACGGGGTCTCCGCCGGCTTTGTCGACGCCTTTTTTACCGCTACATCGGCAAGCTGTGTGACAGGTCTCGTTATAGCCGACACCTTCGCAAAGTGGACGCTTTTCGGTCAGATAATTATACTTATTCTTATCCAAATCGGCGGATTGGGCTTTATGACCATTGTTATTATGCTTTCAATGTTTTTGGGGCAAAAAATCGGTCTTACGGCGCGTTCGCTTATGTGCGAGAGCATAAATACTATGCATCTTGGCGGAATAGTGCGGCTCACCAAACGTATTATGAAAGGAACACTTATTTTCGAGGGTGCGGGAGCTGTGATTCTGACCCTGCGTTTTATGTCGGATATGGATTTCCCGAACGCATTATTCTGCGGAATATGGCATTCGGTTTCGGCGTTTTGCAACGCTGGCTTTGATATTATGGGGCGGTTTGGCGACAATGTTTCGCTTGCTCCTTACGTCGGTGACATAACGGTTAACCTGACGATAATGGTTCTTATTGTCGTCGGCGGACTCGGCTTCTTTGTATGGGACGATTTATGCGAAAAGAAATTTCGTTTTAAAAAATATTCGCTTCATACGAAGATTGTTTTGTGTATGACCGCATTTTTGATTTTTGTGCCGGCTGTCCTGTTTTTCTTTTCTGAAAGCGGCGCGGCATATGAGGGACTTAACGCTCGCGAAAGGGTGCTCGCGTCTTTCTTCAGCAGTGTTTCGCCAAGAACAGCGGGCTTTAGTACGACTGATGTCGCCGCGCTTTCGCCTGTGGGCGAGTTGCTGACAACGGTGCTTATGTTTATCGGAGGAAGCCCCGGCTCGACAGCGGGCGGCATAAAGACTACCACTATTGCGGTAATGATTTTCTCGGTTATTTCGGGAGCGCGAAACAGGAGCGTTACGAACATTTTCGGGCGTCGTTTGGAAAACAACGATTTTCGGCGCGCTTCGTCGGTTATCGTGATTAATATGACGCTTGCGCTTTTGATGGGCGGTATTATAAGCGCGTTTGAACCAATGCTTGAGCTGCAGGAGGTTTTGTTCGAAACCTTTTCGGCGATTGGAACGGTCGGACTGACGCGTGGAATTACACATATGCTTTCCCCAATCTCAAGGGTGCTTGTCGCGCTGCTTATGTATTGCGGGCGGGTTGGAAGCCTTTCGTTTGCGATTATTTTCACCGGCAGCAGAGCTCGCCCCTCGGTGGTATTTCCCGTTGAACGGGTCAATATAGGATAGGAGAACAATATATGAGAACTATGCTTGTTATCGGAATGGGACGGTTTGGTCAGTATCTTGCCAGGCACTTTTCGGAGCTCGGAAACGAGGTAATGATAGTTGATAAGAACGAAGAAAATATTAGACCCATGCTCGAATACGCAACAAATGCACAAATAGCCGATTGCACGGATGTGGACGTTTTGAAAAATATCGGCGTATCGAATTTTGACGTCTGCTTTGTTTGTATTGGAATTGATTTTCAAAGCAGTCTTGAAATAACCAGTATGCTCAAGGAGCTTGGCGCGCGAGAGGTTGTAAGTAAGGCGAGTGATGACATACACGCCAAATTTCTTTTAAGAAACGGCGCGGACAGGGTAGTCTATCCCGAAAGGGATATGGCTTCGAGAATGGCGGAGCGGTATTCGGCAGAGAACGCGCTCGACTATGTCGGATTGAGCGGCGACGTTGGAATGTACGAAATCCCGGTTTTAAAGTCGTGGCAAGGCAAGACTATTCGCGAGGTTAATTTCCGCGAAACCTATAAGGTCAACATCATCGCTGTAAGAGTGGGAAAACAGCTTGAGCTTCTTATGGATGCCGACCGCGTTTTGAAGGACAGCGAAAGCCTTTTGATTGTTGGACACCAAGACCAGCTTCAAAAATTTCTTAAAAGGATAGACTGATAAATTTATTGACACATTCTAACGTTTGTGGTAATATATTTAAGCCGCGTGTAAAGGGCACCATAAGTTCGTTAGGTCGACGCCTCATTGCAGCGAGTTCTGAAAATATAAGCGAGGGAACAAAATGTACGCAGTTATCGAAACGGGCGGCAAGCAGTATCGCGTAACGAAGGGCGACGTAATTTACGTTGAAAAGCTCGACGTTGAAGCGGAGAAAACCGTTCAATTTGACAAGGTTCTTACTATTCTTGACGGCGATACGACAAAGGTCGGAACGCCCAACGTAGAGGGTGCTTCGGTTTCGGGCAAGGTCCTCAAGCATGGCAAGAGCAAGAAGGTTACCGTTTTCACCTATCGTTCTAAAAAGGACAGCAAGCGCAAAATGGGACACCGTCAGCAGTATACTAAGGTCGAAATTACCGCCATAAAAGGCTAATAATACGGAGGTGCATTAAGAATGGCTCATAAAAAAGGTGTTGGTTCAACCAAAAACGGACGCGATTCCGAGTCCAAGCGCCTCGGCGTTAAAAAGTCGGATGGACAGTCGGTCGTAGCGGGCAATATACTTGTTCGTCAGCGCGGAACGCATATTCACCCGGGTGAAAATGTAGGTATCGGAAACGACGACACGCTGTTCGCGTTAACCGACGGAAAAGTTAAGTTTTCCAGAGTCGGAAAAGACCGCAAAAAGGTCAGCATAACCAACTAAACGAACTTATCCCGGGCAAAATTGCTCGGGATTTTGTTTTTTCGAAAGGATAAAGGGATTTTATGTTCGTCGATAAAGCGAGAATAAAGTTAGTGGCGGGAAACGGCGGCGACGGCGCGATTTCTTTTCATCGCGAAAAGTATGTCGCGGCGGGCGGTCCCGACGGCGGCGACGGAGGAAGGGGCGGAAATGTCGTGTTTGTAGTCGACGATAATCTGTCGACCCTTCTTGATTTTAAATACAGACGCAAATATAAAGCCGACGACGGTGAAAACGGCTCGGCTAAAAACAGCTCGGGAAAAAGTGCAAGCGACCTTGTAATAAAGGTTCCGCGCGGCACTGTTGTGCGCGAAGCCGAAACGGGCGGAGTGCTTGCCGATATGTCGTCGGACGAGCCCGTTATAATTTGCAAGGGCGGCAAGGGCGGCTTTGGAAACAGCCATTACGCGACACCGACGCGCCAAATTCCGCGTTTCGCAAAAACGGGAACGACGGGAGAGAGCTATGACGTTTTTCTTGAGCTGAAGCTTATTGCAGATGTTGGACTTATCGGCTTTCCGAACGTCGGGAAATCAACCCTAATTTCGGTTATAAGTGCCGCCCGTCCGAAAATAGCAAACTATCATTTCACGACTCTTTCGCCGGTTCTGGGCGTCGTGTCTTCGCCCGACGGAGGCTCCTTTGTCGCGGCGGATATTCCCGGACTTATTGAGGGCGCGTCAAAGGGAATTGGGCTTGGCTTCGATTTTCTTCGCCACGTGGAGCGATGCAGAATGTTCGTACACGTCGTTGACATTTCGGGCTTTGAAGGGCGAGACCCCGTCGAGGATTTTGAAAAGATAAACGGTGAGCTTTTTGCATTTAACGCCAAGCTTTCCGAGCGACCCCAAATCGTTGTTGGCAACAAGGGTGATATAGCCGAGAATGGAGAGCTTGAAGAAAAGCTAAAGAAGCACGTCGAGACAAAGGGCTATAAATATATATCAATAAGCGCGGCTACCAAGCGAAACACCGATGTTTTAGTAAAAGCGGTTGCCGAGATGCTTGTGTCGCTCCCGCCTGTTACGGTTTTTGAGCGCGATTATATAAAGCCCCTTCCCGAGGTCGGCAAGATTTTTACAATCGAGCGCACCGACGACGGCGGTTTTCGTATCGACGCGCCGTGGCTTGAGCGTATTCTTCGTCAGACCAACGTTGAGGACTACGAGTCGCTTCTTTATTTTCAAACGGCGCTTACCGACAGCGGAATTATTGACGCGCTTGTTGAAAAGGGCGTAAAGCAGGACGACACAATCTATATCGGCGAATACCAGTTCGATTATATAGTTTAAGGGGAAACGAGTGGAAGAAGCAAAGCAGATTAAACAAAAAAATGCGACCGAGCTTGCCTTTATGGGCGACGCGGTATTTGAGGCGCTTGTGCGCGAGCATATAACCCGCACTGTTGACACCAACGCAAACACCCTTCACCGTATGGCGGTTGAATACGTCTGCGCCGAGGCGCAAAGCGCGGCGCTGTCAGAGCTTGTTCCACTTCTCAATGAAGACGAGCTTGGCGTAATAAGAAGGGGAAAAAACGCCTCGAAGGTGACGGCACCGCGAAATGTCGCGCCGAAGACCTATCGCACGGCGACGGCGCTCGAGGCACTTTTCGGGTATCTTTATCTTTTGGGAGAGCGAGAGAGGATAAGGGAGTTATTTTCGGTTGTAATAGCCGCCCACGAGTCACAGCAGGACAAATAAAAACAGTCGGGAATACTTCCCCGACTGCCGCAAATAGAATGGGCTTTAATTGCTTTTTTTTGAACTTGAATTAGAGCTGTTTTTCGCTTGATTGCACGACTTTGAGTTTGAACTCTTGTTTTTTGAAGAGGAGTTGGAATCCTGCGACTGGCTCTTTGAGGAGCTGTTGCTGCTGTTTTTTGAGTTCTTTGAAGCTTTTTTGTTTTCTGACATTCTTGTTTCCCACCTTTCAAAAGTATTATTGCCGATATAAGCAAGATTTATTTTTGAAAATAATTTACAATTATTCTAAAAAATTTGCACGACCATAAAGAAAGTGGTAAACTAATCAAGTTAAAAAAAATAAAGGGGTTATGTTATGTCTGGACATTCCAAGTGGAATAACATCAAACGCAAGAAGGAAAAGACCGATACGCAAAGAGCCAAGGTCTTTACAAAAATGGGACGCGAAATAATGGTCGCTGTTCGCGAGGGCGGCCCTGACCCGAACGCCAACGGAAAGCTTCGCGATGTAATTGCGAAGGCGAAGGCGAATAATGTTCCGACCGATAATATCGAGCGTATTATCAAAAAAGCCGAGGGCAACGATAAGGCGGATTATGAAACGATTTTCTATGAGGGCTACGGGCCCTCGGGCGTTGCCGTTATCGTCGAGTCGCTTACTGAAAACCGAAACCGTACCGCCGCCGACGTCCGTCACTATTTCGACAAATTCGGCGGAAACCTTGGAACAAGCGGCTGCGTTTCGTTTATGTTTCAGCAAAAGGGTGTCATCGTTATTGATATGAGCGAACTTAACGAGGACAAGGTTATGGAGGATGGCATTGAGTGCGGCGCGGACGATATCGTATTTGAGGACGGAGTTGCTGAGGTTTATACCGACCCGACCGCCCTTCGCGATGTTCGCGAGGCGTTTGAAGCAAAGAAATATAGCTTTATCTCCGCCGAGGTTGAGTTTGTTCCCGATAACTATGTGACTCTCGCGGGGGAGGATAACCTCAAAAAAATGGGACTTCTTCTTGAATTTCTTGAGGACAACGACGACATTCAAAACGTTTGGCACAACCTTGAAAATGAGGACGACCTTCCATAAAAGAAAGCTTAGAGCACGCCGATTGTCGGTGTGCTTTTTGTTTACAAAAAATTAATTGACTTTTTGTGAGGTTTGCACTAATATTATCAAGTCGACTTATTATAAGTCGGTTTACTAATTTTGCGGGTGATAATATGAATTACGGACGTGAAATCGAAAAACTGAATCGGAAAAACCAAATGCGGCTCATTAGAAACGGCTTTTTTAATCGGCACGGACGAATGCTTCATCCGGGGCAGCTTCCTATTATCGGGGTTATCTATGATAACGAGGGCAACACCCAAAGTGAGATTGCCGAAATACTTGGAGTAAGCGGCGCGACGGTCGGTATGTCGATTAAGCGGCTTGAGCTTGCCGGGCTTGTCATAAAAAAGCAGGACGAGAACGACGGACGAACGACAAGGATTGAGCTCACCGCCGAGGGCACGAGGTGCGCCAAAGAAGCGAAAAATTATCTTGAAGAAATGATAAGGACGAAGTATGACGGCTTTTCCGAGGAGGAGCTGCGAAGGTTTTATGAATTTGTATTAAGGACCAATGATAACTTAGAGAAAAACTACAATAAATAGAGAGGTATTGTTTTGAAGATTATTTTTAAACAGCTTAAACCCTTTACCTTGATGGTTATAATAAGCTTGTGCCTGCTTTTTACGCAGGCGGTGTGCGAGCTTTATCTGCCTAATCTTATGAGCGACATAGTAAATGTCGGCATTCAAAAGAGCGGTATAGAGGAAACGGCACCTAAGCAGATAAGTGAAAACGGAATGAGCCTTGTTTCGCTTTTTATGAGCGACGACAACGGAAAGAAATTCGCGTCGGCTTACGAAAAGCAGGAGGGCAAGTATGTCCTTAAAGCCGAGGTTGTGTCGGACGCCGAAAAGATGAGTGAAACGGGCGATATTTACGGTGGAGCATCAGCGTCCTTCGTCAACTTTTTTTCAAGCTACGCCAAGCAAATGGGTGTTTCTATGGAAAGCGCAGAGGGTGAGAGCGGTTTTGCCGACGTTGATATGAATACGCTTTATTCTATTCTTCCGATGCTCGAGGCAATGCCGAAGGACCAGCTTGTTGACCAAAACGTATCAGACGCCAACACGAGCTACATCGGCTCGCAGGTCGGCACAGTGCTGACCAAGCTTTTTTATGAGGAGCTCGGCGTCGACACGGCAAAGATACAAAGCTCCTACATTTTCAAGGTCGGATTAAAGATGGTCGGGGTTGCGCTTCTCGGTATGGCGCTTTCTATCGGTGTGGCTTTTCTGTCCTCGAAAATAGGCTCGGGCGTTTCAAGGAGTCTCAGAAGGGACGTTTTCACAAAGGTTGAGGGCTTTACGAACAACGAGTTCGACAAATTCTCGACGGCTTCCCTTATAACCCGCACCACAAACGACGTACAGCAGGTTCAGATGCTTGTTACGATGGGGCTTCGTCTTATGTGCTTCGCACCAATTATGGGCATAGGCGGCATTGTGATGGCGCTGCAGAAGAGCACGTCGCTTAGCTGGATTATCGGCATCGCGGTGCTTATTATAATGGGTATAATTCTTATTCTTCTCGCAGTCGCTATGCCGAAATTCACGATGCTGCAAAAGCTTATAGATAAGCTAAACCTTGTAAGTCGTGAAAATCTTTCGGGTATAATGGTAATACGCGCGTTCGGCAACGAGCAATACGAAGAAGGTCGCTTCGAGGGCGCGAACAAGGAGCTTGCCGACACAAACAGGTTTGTGCTTCGTGCTATGTCTATGCTTCAGCCCGCGATGATGCTCATAATGAACGGCGTTGTCGTCGCGATAATCTGGGTTGGCGCCAAGGCTATAGCAAATTCGACACTTCAAATCGGCGATATGCTGGCTTTTATGCAGTACGCTATGCACATAATTATGTCCTTCCTTATGATTGCGCTTATGTTTATTATGGTTCCGCGCGCGGCGGTGTCTGCGAAGCGTATATCTGAGGTTCTTGATACAGAATACTCGATAAAGGAGCCGACGAGCTCAAAAACACTTAACAAGAAAAAGGATACAGGCTGCACGGTCGAGTTTTCCAACGTAAGCTTTATGTATGAAAAGGCTTCCGAAGAGGTGCTTTCCGACATTACATTTACGGCGAAACCGGGCGAAACAACCGCCGTTATCGGTTCGACAGGGTCGGGAAAAAGCACCCTTGTCAATTTGATTTTGCGGTTTTACGACGTAACAAAGGGCAAAATCAAAATTGACGGCAAGGATATTCGTGAGCTCGACACAAAGGAGCTGCGCGAAACCATCGGCTACGTTCCCCAAAAGGGTGTGCTTTTCAGCGGCTCGGTTGAGGATAACGTAAAATACGGTAAAGCCGACGCGAGCAGTTACGAGGTTATGGAGGCAATCGACACCGCGCAGGCGAGCGACTTCGTAAATGAGCTTGAGGGTAAAACCGATTATGAAATTGCACAGGGCGGCGACAACGTGAGCGGCGGACAAAAACAGCGGCTTGCCATAGCGCGTGCGCTTGTCAAAAAAGCGCCGATATATATATTTGACGACAGCTTTTCCGCGCTCGACTTCAAGACCGACGCGAATCTGAGAAGGGCGCTCGAAAAGAAGACGGGCAATTCGACATTGATTATCGTCGCTCAACGGGTTGGTACCATAATGAACGCCGAGCAGATAATCGTCCTCGACAACGGCAAAATTGTGGGAAAGGGAACGCACAAGGAGCTTCTTCAAAGCTGTGCGACTTATCGCGAAATTGCGGAATCCCAGCTTTCAAAGGAGGAACTTCAATAATGAATGATTCAAGACAGAAAATGAGAGGTCCTCGCGCCGGAGGCCCTCCGGGAATGATGCCCGTGGAAAAAGCAAAGGATTTTAAGGGAAGCTTAAAAAAGCTTTTTACCTACTTGAAGCCGTATAACGCCACCATTATTGTTGTGACGGTTATCGCCGCTTTTTCAACCGTTTTTGCCATAGTAAGCCCGAAGATAATGGCAAAGGCAACCGACGCGCTTGTAAGCGGATTGACGAGCATCGTGACAGGTGCGGGCGGCGGAATTGATTTTGGGTATATCGGAAAGATTTTGCTGTTTACTCTTGGGCTGTATGTAATAAGCGCGCTTTTCAACCTTTTGCAGGGCTATATTATGGCGGGAATTTCCACGAAGGTTTCGTATAATCTTCGTAACGAAATTGAGCACAAAATCAATAAGCTTCCGCTTGGATATTTTCATACGACAAGTCAGGGCGACGTGCTTTCGCGTATTACAAACGACGTTGACAGCATAAGCCAAAGCCTCGGTTCGAGCATAACCCAGATTATTTCCTCAGCGGTAATGATTATCGGTATTTTAATAATGATGCTTTCGATTAGTCCGGTTATGACGCTCGTCGCGCTCGCGACCCTTCCGCTTTCAGCGATTTCGGTTGTGACGATAGTCAAGCGTTCACAAAAGCAGTTTAAAGGTCAGCAGGAGTTTTTGGGCGAGGTTAACGGTCATATCGAGGAGATGTACGGCGGACACAACGTTATTAAGGCATTTTGCGCCGAAAAGCGTTCGATAGATACATTTAACGAAAAGAACGACAAGCTCTACAACGCGACGTGGAAGGCGCAGTTCCTTTCGGGAATGCTTCAGCCGATGATGGGCTTTATAGGAAATCTCGGCTACGTTGTTATATGTATTCTCGGTGCGGCGATGACGGCTAACGGACGCCTTACAATAGGCGGAATACAGGCGTTCATATCCTACGTCAGAAGCTTCAACCAGCCAATAAGCCAGCTTGGCAATATTTCCAACCAAATTCAGATGACCGTCGCGGCGGCGGAAAGGGTGTTTGAGTTTCTTGACGCCGAGGAGATGAGCGAAATCGACCCGAAGGTTCATGTCAATATCGGCGACGACAAGGACACCGAGGACGGCGTTGAAATCGAGGGTAATATCGTCTTTGACCACGTCCGCTTCGGATACGACCCCGAAAAGATAGTTATAAAGGATTTTTGCGCGAAAATTAAAAGCGGACAGAAAATCGCGATTGTCGGTCCGACAGGTGCGGGTAAGACCACAATGGTTAAGCTCGTTATGCGTTTCCACGACATTCTCGGCGGCGATATTTTTATCGATGGATACGATATCGACGATTTTACGCGCGAGGATTTGCGGCGGGAGTTCGGAATGGTGCTTCAGGATACATGGCTCTTTAACGGCACGATAATGGACAATATACGCTATGGACGTCTTGATGCAACCGACAAGGAGGTCGTCGAGGCAGCGAAGGCCGCGCAGATAGATAAGTTTATCAGAACCCTCCCCGACGGCTACAATATGGTGCTTAACGAGGAAGCGACAAATATTTCGCAGGGGCAAAAACAGCTTCTTACGATTGCTCGCGCGATACTTGCCGATTCAAAGGTGCTTATTTTGGACGAGGCGACGTCTTCGGTCGACACGAGAACGGAAATTCTTATTCAAAAGGCTATGGATAACCTCACCAGTGGACGCACAAGCTTCGTTATCGCTCACAGGCTTTCGACGATAAAGAACGCCGACTTGATTTTGTGTATGGATAACGGCGATATAATAGAGCAGGGAACACACGACGAGCTTATGGCGAAGGGCGGCTTCTACGCCCAGCTTTATAACAGCCAGTTTGAACGCGTTTCGGCTTAAAAAACAGGTTGACAAAAGTCGAAAATATTGATAATATACATTCAATATATTAAACGCGTTGAACGGGAAAAGTAGATTGTTTCTTCTTTTTTAGAGAGCTGTCGGCAGCTGAAAGACAGTAAAGAGAAAGAGTTGAACTCGCCCGTGAGCGGTCTTCTGAAAGGCAACGCCGAGTAGGACAGAACGAAGCGGCTTATCGTTATAAAGCCAGCCGTTACTTGACGGACAAAGAGGGCGATTTTTTCGCCAATCGAAGTGGTACCGCGGAGCATTTATAGCTTCGTCTTCAGAAATGAGGACGAAGCTTTTTTATTTACAGAAAAGCAAGAGGAAAAGGAAATGGAATTGATAAACAAAACGTTGGGACAGGTGCTTCACGACGCGGCGGTCGTTATGGGTGAGCGAGAGATGATAAAGTATACTCTTCACGACTACCGAAGGACATGGAAAGAGTTTGACGAGGAAACCGACCAAATCGCGCGCGCATTTATGGCTATGGGTATTGAAAAGGGCGACCATGTCGCGATATGGGCGGCGAATATTCCGGAATGGATACTTACCCTTTATGCCTGCGCGAAAACGGGTGCTGTGCTTGTTACGGTCAACACGGCTTACAAGGTTTTCGAGCTGGAATACCTGCTTCGTCAGTCGGACACAAAAATGCTTGTTATGGGTAAGGGCGCGAAGGACGCGAGCTATCCCGAAATAACCTATGAGCTTTGCCCGACCCTTCGCACGTCTCGCGTGGGTGAGTTTTGCGACGTTGCGCTTCCGCGGCTTGAAACGGTCGTCTATTGCGGCGAGGAGGACGAGCCGGGAATGCTTAATTTTAAGCGGTTCTACGATATAGCGAATACCGTATCGGTTGAAGAATTAAACGAGCGAAAGGCATCTCTTTCACCCGACGACGTTGTAAATATTCAGTATACCTCCGGCACGACCGGATTTCCCAAAGGTGTTATGCTTACCCATAAAAACATAATTAACAACGGCAAAAGCATTGGCGACTGTATGAACTTTTCTGACAAGGATAAGCTTTGTATAACCGTTCCGTTCTTCCATTGCTTCGGGCTTGTGCTTGCTCTTATGGCGGCGCTAACGCACAATACCGCCATAGTGCCCATTGATTATTTCAAGCCTGTTTGGGTTATGGATGCGCTTCAAAGCGAGAAATGTACGGCGGTTCACGGCGTGCCGACAATGTATATTTCTATGCTTGAGCATAAGGACTTCAAAAATTATAAATTCAACCTTAGAACGGGTATTATGGCGGGCTCGCCATGCCCAGTCGAGGTTATGAAAAAGGTTGTCGACGAAATGGGTATGAGCGAAATCACCATTTCCTATGGTCAGACCGAAGCGTCGCCCGTCTGCACAATGACGACGACACACGACAGCCTTGAGCTTCGCGTCGCGACGGTTGGTAAAGCGCTCCCCGGGATTGAATGCAAAATCGTCGACCCCGAAACGGGCGAGGATGCTCCGGACGGCGTTGCGGGCGAGTTTTGCGCGCGCGGCTATAACATAATGAAGGGCTACTACAATATGCCGGAGGCGACGGCGCAGGCGATAGACAAAAATGGTTGGCTGCATTCCGGAGACCTTGCAACTCGTGACGAAAAAGGGTATTATAAGATAACGGGTAGAATTAAGGATATGATTATCCGCGGAGGAGAAAATATTTATCCTAAGGAGATTGAAGAATTCCTTTATACCCAAGAGGCAGTAAGCGACGTACAGGTTATCGGGGTGCCCTCCCGTCAATATGGCGAGGAGATTATGGCGTGCATAATTCTCAAAAAAGGGTACAGTATGACCTCCGACGAGGTAAAGAATTTAGTGCTTGCGAATATGGCGCGGCATAAGGTTCCTAAGTACGTCGAGTTTGTTGAAAGCTTTCCGCTTACAGCGAGCGGCAAAATCCAGAAATATAAAATGCGCGACTGGGCGGTTAAGCTTTTACATCTTGAGGACGAGGCGGATATTGAAACGGCGTAATCCAAGTATTTTGAGGTAGGTATGAGTAACGAAACAAAGCTATGTATGAGTTGTATGAACGAAGTTCCCGCGAACGCGACCTCGTGTCCACATTGCGGATTTAACGGCAGTCAGCGAAATCCCGATATATGCTTGCCTATTGGGTATAGGCTTAATAGCCGATACGTTATCGGTATGCGCAAGGACTATGACGGTGACAGCGCAAGCTATGTCGGCTATGACTGCTCGCTTAACACGATTGTCGAAATACGAGAGTTCCTTCCCGTAAACGGCTGCTCCCGCGACCCAAAGGATTATAAGCTAAACCCAAAAGTGGGCGCCGAGCTTCATTATAAAACCTCGCTTATGGACTTTTGCGAGCTTTTTAAAAACCTTGCCAAGCTTACGAGCGAGCAGGGGATAATTAGAACGACCGACTTTTTTGAAGCCAACTCGACAGCGTATGCCGTTCTTGAGGTTTTCGAAAGCATTACGCTTAGAGAATTCCTTTCGCTCAAAAGCGGAAAAATTACCTATGCGCAGAGTGTTATGCTTTTAAATCCGATAATGGACGCTCTTTATTCTATACATAAAGTGAATTTAATACACCGCGGAGTGTCGCCTGACACTATTTTTGTCAGCCGCAACGGCTATGTTAAGCTCGGCGGCTTCGCAACGTCGGCGGTTAGGACCAAGGGAACAGAGGTCGCTAATAAGCTTTTCAGCGGTTACACCGCGCCCGAGCAGTACACAACGACCCAGTTTCAAAGCGCGGCGACCGATATATATGCGCTTGCGGCGACCTTCTATCGCTGTATAACGGGCGTTGCGCCGCAGGACGCCGACCAGCGCGGAAACTATGACACCTTAGAGCCCGTAGAAAGTTTAGCTCCCGAAACGCCGGCGTATGGCGTGAAGGCGGTCACTATGGGACTGTTAATCGACGTTAAAGAGCGCGTTCAGTCGGTGCTTGAATTCAAAAAGATGGTTCGAAACGAGTATATCGCTGCACAAAAAACTCCGATTGAAGACGAAAATGACGACGAGGAAGACAACGACGAGGAAGAAAGCTTCAACTCAAACGTTTTGCGCGGCTCAAAGGGCAAGTCAAAGAGCAGGTCGAAGGCTTCTAATACAATCACAATAGTTGCTATTTGCTTCTTGGTGGTTTCGGTTTTCGTGTTCGGCATTTGGAAATATGTTCTTCAGCCTTATCAAAATAACGCGAATGACCCGAACGTCCAAGAGGAGCTCGTCGTGCCTGATTATGTCGGTAAGGATTCGACTCAAATTGTTCGCGACAATCTGAATTTCGATTATGAATTTATACCCGAGATGTCTGAAACCGTGCCGGAAAACCAGGTTATTCGTCAGGAGCCGGAGGCGGGAACCGTTGTTGAGAACGGGGAAAGATTAACGATAAAGGTTTACCGAAGCGAGGGCCACGTTGTAACGATGGTAAAGGTCGTCGGTATGCATTATAAAGCGGCGGAGGAGCTTCTTAAAGCAAAGGGCATTTCCTTCACAATAAAGGAGGTTGCGACCGACCTTTATTCCAAGGGTTATGTCGTTTCCCAAAGCATAAAGGAAGACGAAGAGTTTAACGTCAGCACAAGAACGGTTGAGCTAACGATAGTCGAAACCGACGAAAATGACGATGAAACCGAATTTAACAGGTAGCTTATGAAAATATGTTTTTCAACTCTCGGCTGCCCCGATTGGAAGATAAACGAGGCTTACGCCGCGGCAAAGGACCTAAAAATAAACGGCATTGAAATAAGAAGGCTTGAAAACGTAGGCTATGCGCCGAAAATGAAGTCTTTTTCCGAAGAGAAGCTTGACGACACGGTAAAAATGCTGAAGGACGGCGGAGTAGAAATACCACTTCTCGCGTCGCATATAGTATTCGGCAAAAGCGAGCTTCGCGAGGCGGCGCTCTGCGAAATGCAGGATTACGCTGTTCTCGCAAAAAAACTCGGCACAAAGTATATCAAAATATCACTTAACAAGGAGCCTGACGATTTTTCGATTGATAAAGACGCGGCGCTTGAAACTGTGAGAACGCTTTGCAAAATCGCAAAGCAAAGCGGCGTTTCACTTCTTGTTATGACAAACGCGGCGTTTTCCGACACACTCGTTCTTGAACGCTTCATTAAGACGGCGGAATGTGACAATCTTTTCGCCCTTTGGGATGTGAACTATACCTATCGTTTTGCGAACGAGGAGCCGTCGACGTCAATGGATAACCTCGGAAAGCTTATTAAGTTCGTCCATTTAAAGGATTCCTTTGGTGAGAACAAACAGATTTTGTTCCGTCCGCTCGGCGCGGGCGATGTGCCGATAAAGAAAACGTTGGAGCTTCTTAGCAAAAGCGGATATGACGGATATATTTCGGTGGAATGGAAAAAAAGCTGGGGCGAGGAATTTTCGTCGCCGGGCATTGTTCTTTCCCACTATGTCAACTATATCGAAAGACTTCTTAATAAATAAAAAAATGCCTCCCTCAATTATAATGAGGGAGGCGTATTTTATCTTTATTCGTCGAGCGTTCCAAGCTTGGCTATTGATATTTCCGAACAGAAGTCCTCAAAGCCAAAGAGAATAAGCACATCGGAAAAGGGCGTATTTGCAAGCTCCTTGTAGGAGCCGTTGTAGTAGCGCGGGTCAACGAGCACAATTTTGTTGTAATGCTCGGTCAAAAACGGCACAAAGCTGTCGGCGTAGGAGTCACGAATGATAAGAAGTGAGTCGTTTTTTGTGACGCTGAAATCCGTTTCAATTTCTGTATATCCGCTGTTTCCGTAAAGAAAACCGGAATACTTGTCGCGCTGTTGGAACTTGTCAAGGTCGTAAAGACCGTCGTATATGGTGTCGTCGCGCTTTAACGTTCCGTTGAAGTCGAAATACTCAATCGTGTCGGGCTGCGCGTTAAAAAGCTTGCTTTTTGAGTAGCTTGTGCCAAGAAAACCTTCGACGGTATTTGGCGTCGCAGTGTTGTAGTTAAAAGTCGGCGACAGACCGCTTACAGAGGCGAACTGTGAATAGGCGAGCCATGCGCCGTAGGTCGTCCAGTGGTGGTCGGTGCGGTAGTAAATATATTTGTCATAGTTGACCGCGAGGACGTCCTTTATGCTCACGGGCGTTGCTGAATTAGAAACATAGTTGTTGATTTCGTCGATAAAGTAGCTTTCGTCGACGACGGGAACGCCCGTGGGCAGCTTGTCGACGAGCGAATAATAGGAGGACGGCACAACCATAACGTAAACGTTGCTAAGGGAATTAAACGAAAAGGTGTCTACCGATTCCAGATTGGTTTTAAGCGTGTCGGCATTAAAGCTGTAAAACTTCGGGAACATATAGCCGTCCTTGCCATACACTATTCCGTTGTTCTCGGTTTTTAACAGGGCATATTCGGCGACGGATTTCGTCGATATCCATTCGTCACGAAGCATAAACTGCTCGGAAATATATTTTTCGTATTTTTGAGAGAACGAGCCGTCGACAAGCGAGGTCCACGTCAAAGCAGGCATCTTGGCGAGATACTTGTTCTCGTTTTCGGAAAATTCTTTGTCAGGAATAAGAATGTTTATAAAGCTGTAAATGCAAATGAAGCCAAAGACAATAATAAAAAGTGCGCTGTTTGTTTTTTTCATTTTATCACCCCTTTAAAACCTGAAATACAGGAATGGGTTGTAGGTCGAGTCGACGAGATATGCGACGCAAAGCAGGAACAGTCCGATAAGAATAAAATACTTAAGTCCTTGCCGCTCGCGCAGCTTTGAATACAGCTTGCTTGAAGCGGAGGTTGAGAACCAGCAGCCGATAACAAGACTTACGACGTAGTTTCTTAGATAATAGGTTGCGCCAACGGCAGGCAGGTCGTTCGAGAGGAAGGTCGGCACAAAAAGACGGTTTATGAATATACCAAGCTGAGCAAAATCAGTTATCGCGAAAAGAGCCCAACCGACGATTAGTATTAATATCGTGTAAAGGTGGGAAAAAACCTTGTGCTTGTTTAGAACCCCTATAAAGCCCGCCTTTTCAATTGAGAGCAAAACGAAGAAATATACCCCCCAAAGGACAAAGTTCCACGACGCGCCGTGCCAGAAGCCCGTAAGAGCCCAGACAATGAAAAGATTGAGAAAGGTTCGCAAAGCGCCCTTTCGATTTCCACCAAGGGGGATATAGACGTATTCACGAAACCACGAGCTTAAAGTCATATGCCATCTTCGCCAAAACTCTGTCACGCTTCGCGAAGAATAGGGGCTGTCAAAGTTTTGTGGAAAGTGGAAGCCGAGCATACGACCCAAGCCTATTGCCATTTGGGAATAGCCCGAAAAATCAAAATAAATCTGAAGAGAAAACGCGATTATTCCAAGCCACGCGAGTCCTGTTGAAATGGAGTTAAAGCCAAGCTTTTCGACCTCGGTCCAAAGTGCGCCGACATTGTTTGCTATGAGAACCTTCTTGGCAAGTCCTATAATAAAGTCCTCCATACCCTCGCCCAAGTCTTCGGCGGTTATGGTTCGTTCCTTCAGCTCCTTGTGAATGTCGGTATACCGAACGATAGGGCCCGCGATAAGCTGAGGGAAGAGCACGACAAAAGCGGCGATGTCGATGAAGTTGTGCTCTGCATCTACCTTGCGTTTATAAACGTCAATGGTATACGAAAGGGTCTGAAAGGTGTAAAAACTAATACCGAGCGGAAGAGTGAGCTCGATTATCGGAATGGTGACGTGAAAAACCGAGTTTATGTTTTGGGTGAAGAAACCAAGGTATTTAAATACAAATAAGAACCCAAGACTTATTATTAACGTCGCGAAGAAGATAAGGGTGCGAAGGGAGGTGTATTTCTTTTTCAGCTTTTCGTCTTCGCTTTGAAGCGCTTTTTTGTCAAAAGTCTCTACGCCGATTGCGCCGAAGTAGTTGACGAGAATAGTCGCGAGCATAATGGGGAAATAGCGAACCTCGCCCCAGGAATAGAAGACAAGGCTTACGATAAAAAGCGTAATGTTTTTTATCTTCTTAGGGGAGAGGTAATATAATATAAGAGCTATGGGCAAAAATTGAAAGACAAACATCAGGCTACTGAAAACCATATATTTTTACTCCGATTTTTCTTTTAAATTACAACCAATTATACTATAATAAGTATATCCACTTCAATAGGATAAATTAATAAACAAAAAGAGCAGCGAATGCTGCTCCTTGAGTCAATGATTATCTTTTCACAATAACGGTGTCTGTATTGCCCGACCTTACCGCGTGCTCCAACGCCGCCGCAAGAGCCTTGAAGCTCTTTGACGAGGTCGTTGCGCCCGCGACGACGTCAACGGCGTCAGCGCTTGGGTTAGCAATGTATTGGTTAATTAAATCCTTGTAATATTTTTCGGGATATGTTCCGTTTTCGAGCGATTCCATATCCTTTCGATATTCCTCGGACGTTGACTTAAGACTGCCGTCCGCCTCGCTGACTGCGTCCGCCGTGATTTCGGTGACCGCGCCGTCGACGAAGGTTATCTCCACAAAGTCTTTGTAGCCGTGTTGGTCGTAGCTGTCATACTCGGCGCGATAGGTTCCGTCGGAAATTTCAACGTTTCCCGTACACGCTCCAAAGAGCAGACAAACCGCTAATGCGAACAATATTATTATCGCTGTTTTCTTCATAATATCTAACTCGCCTCCAAATGTGAACTTCGTTATTATATAAAAATATCGACGAAAAGTCAAACGACGTCAAGAAAGTTGTCTATTATGCATATAAGCTTTAAAATGAATTTGTTAAAAAAAACGGTGCTGTTTTGCGCGATTATTTTTGCCGCAGCTACAACGGGTTGCGGTAAGGATAGCGGAACCGCATATAAAACCTCCTATATAATGAGTACAGTCGTGACCCAACAGCTTACGGGTGACAAAGCCGAAGCAACGGCGAAAAAGATTGAATCCGCGCTTATGGATTTTGAAGCAAAAACAAGTATGTACAAAGATAGTTCTTACATTTTCGCGATAAATGAAAGCGCGGGGAAATCCGACGTTGAAATTGACCGGAGCACATACGAGCTTCTGAAAAGGTCGGTGGAGTATTCCGAAAAAAGCGAAGGGCTGTTCGATATAACTATCGGCTCACTCACCTGTCTTTGGAACATTAACGGAGAAAATCCAAGCGTTCCCGTGGAAGAGGACATTAAGAACGCTCGGGCGCTTGTCGATTACAACGCGGTTGTTTTAGACGAACGGGACGGGAAATATTATGCTGCGATTAATGAAAAAGACGGTATTGTGGACCTCGGCGGAATAGCGAAGGGCTATTCGCTGGATATATGCCGCGAAATACTTGAGCAAAGCGACGTCGACTATGGTTTCCTTTCTGTCGGCGGTAACGTGCTCGTTTACGGCGACAAGAACACAGAGGGCTTTAATGTCGGCATTCGAGAGCCAAAGAAAGACAGCGAGAATTATTTTTGCGCGCTCAATCTTTCAAATACGATTGTGTCGACGACAGGCGGCTATGAACGCTTTTTTATTGAGGACGGAATAACCTATCATCACGTTTTAGATGCCCGAACAGGGTATCCCGCAAATACCGATTTGATTTCAGTATCTGTTGTTTTTGAGAACGGTGCGACCGCCGATTTTCTTTCAACCTGGCTTTATATCGAAGGACTTGACGAAGCGATAAAGACGGCGAACGAGAACGGGTACTCGGTGGTGCTTGTTGATGAGAACAAAAACGTCTATGTTTCCGAAGCGCTGAGGGATAGTCTTGTTTTGCCGCTTTGTGATACTGAACACTATACATTCAAGTATATTTAGATTTTGTCGACTTTAGGACAATGTTTGTTGGGAGGGAAAAGGGTGCGCTCGCAAAAAACAAAAAAAATAGCTTTTCTCGGGCTTATGTTCGCCCTCGCGATAGTTCTTTCCTACGTCGAATCGCTTGTCCCGACGATAGTGCCCGTTCCCGGAATAAAGCTTGGTCTTTCGAACATCGTGACGATGTACTGTCTTTTCTTCATTAATGCGCCGTGCGCGCTGTTGCTTGCCGTACTTAAGTCGGGGTTCGTTTTCATTACACGCGGAGCGACGGCGGCTCTTCTGAGCGCGGCGGGAGGAATATGCTCGGTTGCGGCTATGGCGGGGTTAAGGAAGCTTGACTCGTCGGACGGTCTTGTCAGCGTTACGGGGGCAATCACCCACAATTTGGCGCAGCTTTGCGTTTCGTATTTTCTGCTCGGTACGGTGGTTGTGTTCTATTACGTTCCCGTGCTACTTATAAGCGGAATAATTATGGGGGTTATCACCATAAGCTTGCTTAACGTCGCGCTTCCCGCGATTAATCGCGCGAGCGGCACAAAAAAATGATATATGGTATTGACTTTTCTAAAAAAAAGGTTAAAATATAGTTTAGCACTCAAACAACAAGAGTGCTAAACTAAATTTATAGGAGGAAACTCAAATGAAACTGAAACCTCTCGCAGATAGAGTAGTTGTTAAGATGACCGAAGCGGAGGAAACCACGAAGAGCGGAATTATCCTTACGGCGTCGGCAAAGGAAAAGCCGCAGGTTGCCGAGGTTGTCTCGGTCGGTCCCGGCGGACTTGTTGAAGGCAAGGAAGTCGAAATGGTTGTAAAGGCGGGCGACAAGGTTATAATCAGCAAATATTCGGGAACCGAAGTAAAGGTTGACGGCGAGGAATGCATAATCGTAAGACAGTCCGACATTCTCGCGGTTGTACTTTAACATTTATAAGGAGTGAGCAGAAATTATGGCAAAGGATTTAAAATATGGCGAGGACGCCCGTAAAAGTCTCCAGATAGGTATCGACAAGCTTGCTGATACAGTTAAAATTACCCTTGGACCTAAGGGCAGAAACGTTGTGCTTGACAAAAAATACGGCGCTCCGCTTATCACTAACGACGGCGTAACGATAGCCAAGGAAATCGAGCTTGAGGACAAGTTCGAGAATATGGGAGCACAGCTTATTAAAGAAGCTTCAACCAAAACCAATGACGCCGCGGGCGACGGTACGACGACGGCGACACTTCTTGCCCAGTCTATGATAAAAGAGGGAATGAAGAACGTTTCGTCTGGCGCAAACCCGATGGTTTTGAAAAAAGGTATGCAGAAGGCTGTTGACATCGCGGTTAAAGCGATAATTGGCAATTCCAAGAAGGTTTCGGGAACGGGCGATATTGCTCGTGTTGCGACGGTTTCGGCCGGCGACGAGGTTATCGGAAACCTTATAGCAGAGGCTATGGAAAAGGTCACGAACGACGGCGTAATTACGATAGAAGAATCCAAGACGGCGGAAACCTACACCGAGGTCGTCGAGGGTATGCAGTTTGACCGCGGATATATCACGCCTTATCTTGTAACGGATACCGAGAAGATGGAGGCTGTTTTAGATAACGCTTCTATCCTTATTACCGATAAAAAGATTTCCAACATTCAGGAAATTCTTCCCCTTCTTGAGCAGATTGTTCAAACGGGCAAAAAGCTTCTTATTATCGCTGAGGACGTTGAGGGCGATGCACTTGCCAACCTTATCGTAAATAAGCTTCGCGGTACATTTGTTTGCGTCGCGGTTAAGGCTCCGGGCTTTGGCGACAGACGTAAAGAAATGCTTGAGGATATCGCAACCCTTACGGGTGGTCGCGTAATTAGCGAAGAGGTCGGGCTTACCCTTCAGGACGCCAAGCTTGAAGACCTCGGAACGGCGACAAAGGTTCAGGTTAAAAAGGAAGTCACCATTATTATGGGTGGCGGCGGAAGCAAGGAAAACATTTCTGCGCGCGTCGGACAAATTCGTTCGCAGATTGAAACGACAACCTCCGATTTCGACAAGGAAAAGCTTCAAGAGCGTCTTGCAAAGCTTTCTGGCGGCGTAGCGGTTATCCGTGTCGGCGCGGCAACCGAAATCGAGATGAAGGAAAAGAAGCTTCGCATAGAGGACGCCCTTTCGGCGACAAAGGCGGCGGTTGAAGAAGGTATCGTTGCGGGCGGCGGTGTTGCGTTCATTAACGCGACGGGCGCGGTTGAAAAGGAAATTGCGAGCTTTACTGATGACGACGAAATCACGGGCGGACGCATTGTTCTTAAAGCGCTTGAAGCCCCCATTCGCCAAATCGCGCTTAATGCGGGACTTGAGGGCTCGGTTATCATAGATAAGATTAACGCGAGCGACAAGACCGGATACGGCATTGATGTAGCGAAGGAGCAGTATGGCGATATGATTACGGCGGGAATCGTAGACCCGACAAAGGTATCGAGAAGTGCGCTCCAGAACGCGGCGTCGGTTGCGGGAATGGTGCTCACCACAGAGGCGCTTGTCGCGGATATTCCCGAAGCGGCTCCTGCTATGCCAATGGGCGACGGCGGCATGGGCGGAATGTATTAACAGAACCATAATAAATGATTAAATCACCCTGTTTATGTCAAGTATAAGCAGGGTGATTTTTTTATGACGTATAAACGAGTATATATTCTTTTTTCGGTTTTCGCTCTTTTTGCCAACGTACTTATGATACGGCTGTTTTTTCTTGTGACAAACGAAACCTATGCGGCCTCGGCGGCGGGACAGAGCGTCTATACCTCAACGGTAGCGACTGTCAGACCCGATTTTTACGATTGCAACGGTCTTCCGCTTACGGGAGAAACGACAAAGCTTTATGCCGTCGTAACACCAAGCGAGCTTTCAAAAAAGCTGGTTTCTAAATACGTTGAAACAGCCTCGCTTGAATACTTCGAGCAGGCGATAACAGGGACCGTTCCGTTTATTGTGCCCGTCAGCGAACGTGTACCGGAAAACGCTCTTGTGCAGAATATAACTTTGCCGTCGAGATATTTTGACGGGTCGCTTGCCAATCATCTTATCGGTTATATTGATTATGAGGGTAAAGGGGTAAGCGGTCTTGAAAGTGTGTTTGACGATTATTTAAAAGAAAATTCGGCGAAAACGACCCTCAGCGTTGGGGTGAACGCCAATCGCGAGATAATAGAAAGCAGTAAGGCGGAGGTTGTTGTCGGCGACGCCTACGATGAAAGAATAGTGCTGACGATAGATAAGAGTATTCAGGCGCAGGTTGAAAAAATTGCCGATGAAAGCTTTAAACGCGGTGCTGTTGTCGTGCTTGAATGCGGAACGGGAGAGGTAAAGGCTATGGTCAGTCGTCCCGATTTTTCGCCCAATAATGTTGGTGAAGCGATTAACAGGAACGACTCCGCGCTTATAAACCGTGCCTTAACTCCATACAATCTCGGCTCTGTTTACAAAATCGTCGTTGCGGCGGCGGCGCTTGAGGCCGGATTAGACGAATTTTGTTATGAATGCGAAGGAAGTATAGAAATCGATGGCAAGCAATACAGCTGCAACAACGGAAAGCAGCATGGTGAACAGGGGCTTAAAGAGGCGCTCACAAATTCCTGCAATACCTACTTTATTGCCCTTGGTCAACGCCTTGGCGGAGCGGCGATTTACAACACAGCGAACAGACTTGGACTGGGAAGAAAGATTGAGCTGTGCGAAGGTTTTATGACAAGCGCAGGGAATATGCCGTCAGAAACCATTCTCAGCGGCTCGAACGACGAGCTTATCAACCACTGCTTCGGACAGGGCAAGCTGCTTGCTTCGCCCTTTGCGGTAGCCCTTTACACAAGCTGTATAGCGAACGGCGGAGAGTTTATAAAGCCGTCACTCGTTAAATCGTTCGGAGATGAGAAATGTGAAATAACATCCGCTGAACGGGTGCTTCAGAAAGAAACGGCTCAGCGTATTGCGGAATGTATGCGTTCGGTTATCGACGAAGGAACCGGCGTCAACGGGAAACCCGAGCTTTGCGACGCGGCGGGAAAGACAGGAACGGCGCAGACGGGTCGGTATAACGCCGATGGCAGCGAGGAGATAATCGGTTGGTTCAGCGGCTTTTTCCCAGCGGATAAGCCGAAATATGTGGTTGCGGTTATGGTCGAAAATGAGGGATACGGGTATGAAACCGCCGCCCCGGTTTTTAAAAAAATAGCAGACAGTTTGACTTTATATGCACAGTAAGCGGATTGTATTACGGGATGTAGGCGTTAAAAAAATAATTATCAAAAACAACTGGAATATATTGACAACTAATTTGCGCGTGATATATAATGTTCAAAGACATTCTTCCAATAAAAAAGACGAGAAAAGTGGATTTACCACCGCCTTGTCTTTTTTGTTTTTTAAATGTGAAACAAAAACGATTTTAGTAATATTTGAGCGGTTGACATTAGAGCTTTAAATTATAGATTATTTTAGTTTATTGACCTAAGCAATTTGTTTAAATTGTGAATTTGTGAAGCTGAAAGAGCAGGTATTCACAATAACCGCAAAAAACAACTGTTTTCGAGCAAAGAAAGCGGAAAAATCTTGACAAAGATAGGGCTTGTTCTTATAATAAGTATGTTAATAAATAAAGGCATTGAGGCGGAATTGCCACCCGCCGAGCCGCGCTTTTAAGCGACGAAACGACCGCGTTAAGGTCGGCTAAAGCGGCGCGCTTCGGCGCGCAATCTGGGTGGTACCGCGGAGACAAGACCTTCGTCCCAATGGTGGGGCAAAGGTCTATATTTTTGTCAAAAATAAAAAATGGAGATATAAAATGGAGTGGACAGGACTAAATGAGCTGCGCGAGCAGTTTCTAAGCTTTTTCGAGGGAAAAGGTCATTACAGAATGGAGAGCTTTCCCCTTATTCCGCAGGACGATAAGAGCCTTCTTCTTATCAATTCGGGAATGGCGCCTTTGAAGAAGTATTTTTTAGGTCAGGCGAAGGTGCCGGGCAACCGTGCGACCACCTGCCAGAAATGCATAAGAACCCCCGACATTGAGCGCGTTGGAAAGACCTCGCGCCACGGAACATATTTCGAGATGCTGGGAAACTTCTCGTTTGGCGACTATTTTAAAGAGGACGCGACGACGTGGGCGTGGGAGTTTATAACTGAGGTTGTAAAAATGCCCGTGGATAAAATATATGTTTCGGTTTTTGAGGACGACGATGAAGCTTTTGAAATTTGGACGAAGCATCGCGGAGTTGCGCCCGAGCATATGGTTCGACTCGGACGAGAGGATAACTTCTGGGAAATAGGAAGCGGCCCGTGCGGACCCTGTTCGGAAATATACTTTGACCGCGGCGAAAAATACGGCTGTGGCAAGCCTGACTGCGCTGTCGGCTGTGATTGCGACCGATATGTAGAGTTTTGGAATTTGGTTTTTACCCAGTTTATTTCGGACGGTAACGGACACTATTCGAAAATGGAGCACGGCAATATAGACACGGGTATGGGACTTGAGCGCTTGGCGTGCATTTGTCAGGGGGTAGACAATCTCTTTGAGGTTGATACCGTCCAGAACATAATGAAGCATATCGAAAAAATTGCCGGCGTTACTTATCATAACGACGAGAAAACCGACGTTTCTCTTCGCGTAATTACCGACCATATAAGAAGCACAGTGTTTATGGTAGGCGACGGCGTTGGTCCTTCAAACGAAGGACGCGGTTATGTTTTAAGAAGACTTTTGAGAAGAGCGGCGCGCCACGGCCGTCTGCTTGGCGTCGAAAGACCCTTTTTATATGAGGTTTGCGACACCGTTATAAACGAGAACAAGAGCGCGTATCCCAATCTTGACGAACACCGTGACTATATCAAGCGTGTCATTAAGGCGGAGGAGGAGCGTTTCGCGAAAACGATTAATGAGGGCTTTGAGCTTCTAAATAATATCCTTGACGAAATGGAAAAGAAGGGGGAAACCGTTCTTTCGGGCGAAGAAGCTTTTCGTCTTAGCGATACCCTTGGTTTTCCGCTCGACCTTACAAAGGAAATTATCGAGGAGCGAGGCTGTACCGTTGACGAGGACGCGTTCACAAGGCTTTTGGCTGAGCAGAAGAAGCGCGCTCGCGACGACGCAAAGAGCCGTGACGTCAGTTGGGAAACCGACCTATTTAAGGACGTTAAGATAAAGGAAACCGAATTTGTCGGATACGATACGCTTGAGAGCGACTCGAAGCTTTTGTTTATTGTTTCGAATGGCGAGGCGGTTGAAACGGCGAGCGAGGGCGACGACGTCAAGCTTATTCTTGACAAGACCCCGTTTTATGCGGAGAGCGGCGGTCAGGTTGGCGATAAGGGAGCTCTGTTAGCGGGGGCGGCGGCGGTCGAAATATCCGACTGCCACAAGACAGCGGAGGGCTTCTACGTCCATACGGGCAAGGTCATTTCGGGAGTTATCGAAAAGGGCGCTGACGTCAGGGCAAGCGTAAATAAAAAGAACAGATATTCAATAATGAGAAACCACACCTCGGCGCACCTTCTTCAAGCGGCGCTTAGGGCGGTGCTTGGAGACCACGTTCATCAGGCGGGCTCTTATGTGGACGCCTCTCGCGTTCGGTTCGACTTCAGCCATTTTGAGGCGATGAAGCCCGAAGAAATCACGAGGGTTGAGGAACTGGTTAACGAGAAAATTCTCGAAGCGATTAATGTAAGCAAAAAGTCTATGCCGATTGGCGAGGCTAAGAAGCTCGGCGCTATGGCGCTGTTTGGCGAAAAGTACGGCGATGTCGTTCGAGTTATAGAGGTTCCCGGTTTCTCTGTCGAGTTCTGCGGAGGAACCCACGTTGATAATACATCAACGCTCGGTCTGTTTAAAATTCTTTCCGAGTCTTCCGTTGCGGCGGGTGTAAGACGAATTGAGGGAACGACGGGCGAGGGCGTGCTCGAATATATTCGTGAGCAGGACGCGCTTATTAATGAAACAGCGGGAATATTTAAGCTTACAAATGTATCCGAAATGCCCTTAAAAGCAAGGGCGACGGTCGCGTCGGCTAAGGAGTTTGAAAGAGAGATTGAACAGCTTACCGCGAAGCTTGCAACTGCGTCTATAGACGATATAGTAAAGGGTATGTGCGACGTAAACGGAATAAGCGTTTTTTCTGCGGTGCTCGAAGGAGCCTCCTCGGATACTTTGAGAACCGTTGCGGAAACGATTAAGGATAAATATCCCGCGTCGGTCACGGTGCTTGGAACGGCAGGCGACGGCAAGGTAACTCTATGCGCCGCTTGCGGCTCTAAGGCAATAGAAACAGGACTTAAGGCAGGAGCGGTCGTAAAAGAGGCGGCGGCGGTTGTCGGCGGCTCCGGCGGCGGAAAGCCCGACCTTGCAATGGCGGGCGGAAAAGACGCTTCAAAGCTTTCGGCGGCAGTCGAAAGCGCAAAGGATATAATTAAAAAAATGTTAGGATAGGGGAAAAGCTGTGGATTGCGTTTTTTGTAAGATAATTAACGGCGAAATTCCGAGCACAAAGGTATACGAGGACGACAGGGTGCTTGCCTTTAAGGACATAGAGCCAAAAGCCCCCGTTCATTTTCTTGTTGTTCCAAAGGAACACATTGAAAGCACCGCAAAAATCGACGAGAGCAACAGCGATATCGTCGCGCATATTTTCGAGGTTATCGCGAAGCTTGCGAAGGAGCTCGATTTTGAGGAGGGTTTCCGTGTTGTTACGAATACGGGAGATCTCGCGGGACAGAGTGTAAAGCACCTTCATTTTCACGTTCTCGCAAAAAGAAGTCTTGCTTGGCCTCCGGGCTAAAACACACACGAATAAATAAAACAGATTTAGGAGATAGATGATGGACAATTTTTATGAGTTAAAGGTTGCAGGGCTTAAGCGCCAGCTTCCGATATGCAAGGTTAATGACGAGCTTTCAATAGCGGCGTTTATTATGTTTTCCGATGTTGAGCTTACGGTAGCCTGCGCGCGCGACCTTCTGAAAAAGGCGCCGGAATTTGACGTTATAGTTACCGCCGAAGCAAAGGGGATACCGCTTGCGTACGAAATGGCAAGACAGAGCGGAAAAAACTATGTCGCCTGCCGTAAGATGAGCAAGCTTTATATGAAAAATCCCGTCGAGGTTGAGGTTCAGTCGATAACTACTGCGAGAAAGCAGACCCTTTTTCTTGACCAGAACGAGATGGATTATTTGAAGGGTAAAAAAATTCTTATCGTAGACGACGTAATAAGCACAGGCGGCTCATTGCTTGCGCTTGAAACAATAGTTAATAAGGCCGAGGGTGATATTGTCGGCAAGGCGGCGGTTTTAGCCGAGGGCGTTGCCGCAAAAAGAGACGATATTTTCTTCCTTGAGGTTCTTCCTGTATTTGAAACAAAATAACTTTTAAGGAGTTATTGATTTTATGAAACGACCGCTTGCAACGATTGGAACAGCCGTTCTTTGTTTGCTTGCGGTCGTTTTTGTTTTCAAAAAAACCGCTGCGTATGCGCTGCTGCTTGTTTTTACCCTTTTTGCAATTATGCTTTTGCTTAGAAAAGTAAACAAAACGACATGGGTTATTCTTTCTGTTTGCATTGCGACAGTCTGCTTCGCTTTAATGACGATTGATAATTCCGAGAAAACTGTAAAGCGCTACGCGGGTATGGATTACGATATTGTCGCAATCGTAACCGACGTTGAAGTGAGAAACGACAGAGTTTTCGCATATGCCGACGTTACGTCGGTTAACGGAAAAAGCGAACGCGCGGCGACCGTTCGGTTTTACGCCTATAACCGTATAAAGGCGGGCGACGAAATAAGCGCACGATTTGTGTTCAGCGATAAAATCGTCAATACCGACAGCCTAAAGCCGCAGTTTTACGGCGAATTAATTGAGCTTTATTCTATTGAACGTGAAAAGGACAAGCTCATTTTGTTTACGTCCGAGCTTAAGGAAAATGCTTTAAAATCAATTACTGCGGTGCTTTCTGGAGACGAGGGACTTCTTGCAGGCGCTGTGCTTACAGGAAACAAAGAAATTGTTCCCGCTAACATAAGACTGTCGTTCGAGCGCTCGGGTATTTCACATATTTTAGTTATTTCGGGACTTCACGTTACGGTAATTTTGTCGGCGATATACTTTTCTTTGAAAAAGCTTAAAGTAAATCGGTTTGTAATTTTGTTTGTGATATGCTTGGTTTCGGGAGCGTTTCTTGTGTTTTACGGCTTTTCACCGTCAATAGCAAGAGCAGTTGTTATGGCGGTAGTCGTTTACGGAGGAAAGACCTCATTTAGGAGGTCGGACGGAGTGACCTCGCTTGTTATTGCGGGACTTGTAATTGCGGCGGTTGACCCCCGCGCGGTTATTGACGCGTCTTTTCTCTTGTCGTTCGGCTGTTGCTTCGCGATTGTTACCGTCTATCCGCTTATCTATTCTAAAATCAGCGAAAAGGTTGAAAAGATAAAAAGTGACATTGTTATAGACCTGATTAAGGCGAGCCTTTTAACCGTAACAATCACGGTGACGATAACCCCTGTTTGCATTTTATTCTCACTTTCAACGTCGGTACTGTCACCGATTACAAACCTTTTAGTTGTGTGGACGGTTCCGTTTTTGCTTGTGCTTTCTGCGCTTCTTGCGATATCGTTTTCGCTTTTTTCCTATGGGCTTGTTACGAACCTGTTGGGGCTTGTGGTTGGATTATTCGCAAAGCTGATTATTGTAATTTCAAGGTTTATTTCGTCCTTTGCGTTTTCGGCGGTTTCGACCCACGACCTCTATTTGAAGCTTTGGCTTTTGTTCGCGGCGATAATATTTGCGGTTTGCTATATTTATAAAAGCAAGCGGGTGGGTATTCGCTTCGTTGCGTTTTGCCTTTCGGTTATGCTTCTTGCGGGAGTACTTTCGAAAATTATTTCTACCCAGAATAAGCCGACAATCCTTCTTTATAACGGAACGAGTGCTATAATCAGCGACGAGCATGAAACTGCTATTATTCTTAATGACACAGACGTTGACGGAATAGATTATCTCGTTTCCTTTTTGAATTACCGATTTATTGATAATATTAAATATGTTATAATAAACTACGATGCAAGCGACGCGGTTGAAAAGAAGATATGCGAAACGTTTATTTCAAGTGAAATATTGAGCCGATATCCGATATATCCGTGCTTTGAGGGAGAAACAACAATATGCGAACGTATGACAAGAGAAGTAGGCGATGTAGGTATTCTTGTCAACGAGGAAGGTATTGTTAAAGCTTATTACGGCTTCAATGTTGTTGAGTTTTGCTCAAAGGTGACTGACGATTCGCTCGACGACGGGGAGGACTGTGAAATAACCGTGTTTTGGCGAGACGCTAAGATAGACCCTGACAAACCGCTTAACTATGTTATTCGCTACGACGAGGTTTCATATAGCGGTGAGAAGGAAACGAGATACACTTATTTTGACAACGTGACGATATATTTTAACGATTATTTGGATTTTAAGGTGGTAAGGGAATAGTGCTTCACTTAACAGGAGACACGTTAAAACAATCATTTACGAAGGACGGGCTTATGCGCGTCTACTACGTCTGCGGTAACGATGAATTTCTTGTCGGTGCCTGCGTCGAAACGATATCGAACGGAATTTTCGGAAGCGGCGAAAAAAGCATTACCTATTTTGACGCTGAAAAATCGTCGAGCGACGAGCTTGAGGAGTATTTTTTAAGCTATTCGCTTATCAAAAACTCAAAGCTTGCCATCTTCGATTCGTTTTCGGTTTCTTCGCTGGGCAGCGAGAGACTTGAGCTTCTTTCATCAGTTTTTTCCGATATTCCGGACGACATAACCGTTATTTTAAAGACTTTTGTTGACGACAAGCGATTTTCGGCGTCAAAAAAGGTTGAGGAGCTTATTTCTAAAAACACCAAAAGCGCAAGTGTCACGGTTGCCCAAAAGACCGGCAGCGAAATCGTTGTTTACATTGATAAAATTGCCAAACGCGAGGGGTGCGAGATATCGTCAAATAATGCGGCGAGGGTAGCCGAAATGTGCGGCAACGACCTTATGCTTATAAACAACGAGATGAAAAAGCTTGCCGCTTTTTGCGATTACAAGGAAATAAAAAAGGAGCATATCGACGAGCTTTGCATAAGAACCGCCGAGGCGGGCGTTTACGACATGATAAGCTTCATCGAGCGGAATGATTCAAGAAACGCTATTCGCATTCTCGGCGAAATGCTTGACGAGCGCACCGAGCCGCTTATGATAAGCGCGGCGCTCAACACGGCGTTTATCAACCTATATCGAGCGCGGCTTATCCGTGAAAAAAAACAAGGCGAAAATACGATGTTCGAGCTTTTTGACTATAAAAAGGGCGACCGAAAGGTTGGAATAGCTTTTGAGCGAAGCGGAAAATATACGCTTAAACAGCTTAACGCGATAATCCAAACGCTGTACGAGCTGGACGTTCGGCTTAAGTCCTCCGCTGTTGACAAACGGCTCGTAATCGAGGAACAGATTGTTAAGGTTGCAAGACTTGTGAGCGAGAGAATATGATTAAAATAAACGAGGCTGTTATCGTTGAGGGACGATATGACCAAATTAAATTAGACTCGGTTGTTGACGGACTTGTGATAACCACCGAGGGCTTTAATATTTTCAAGGACGACGAAAAGGCTGCGCTTATAAAAAGGCTTTCCGAAACGGTCGGGATAGTAGTTCTTACCGACAGCGACGAAGCGGGCTTTAAAATCAGAAAACATATTCAAGATATCGCGGCAAAGGGAAGGGTTTATCACGCATATATTCCCGATATTGCAGGCAAAGAGAAGCGAAAGCCCCATGCGGGCAAGGAGGGGCTTTTGGGCGTCGAGGGAGTAGACGGAGCGCTCATAGAAAACGCTATTTTGCGAGCGATTAAGCCGTCCTGTCAGGACGAGGCGAAAAATATATCCAAGCGAGAAATCACCATTTTGGATTTGTATGAGGACGGCATAAGCGGCGCAGAGGGAAGCGAGGCGAAAAGGCGAAGACTTAAAACGCTCGCGGGAGTACCAAAAAGGCTTTCGACCAAAGCGTTTTTGACCGTTTTGAATACTCTTTTTACATTAGATGAGTATAAAACGATGATACAGACGATAGAAAAGGAAGAAAAAACAACAAATGAGAAAGAAGCGCAAGCTGACTAAAAAGCAAAAAGAAACACTTGAATTAATAGTCTCAATCGCGGTTCTGGTTGGTTTTATAGCATTGAATCTAATACTTGGAAAAGATATTTTTTATGTTTGGTATTTTGCTGTAATAATAATGTTTGCGTTTGAAATCGCCTTTAGCGTTTATTATATTTTTACGGGCAAAGCTCTATTTTTTAAGGATGAAAAGAAGAAAAAGAAAAACGATAACAGTCCCCAAATTAATCCTAAAATTAAGCTCACCATACGCATAGGTCTTTCGGTTATCTTGGCGTTTTTTACTATAGTTGTGTCCTGCTGTTTATTGCCGAATTACTTTAAGGATATGCCGCGAGTTATAGCGCACGAGCCTGATACGGCGAGAGGATATGTTCAATCGACAAGCAGCGGATATTATAGGAACCCTCGCCGGACACTTACCGTCTACGATTTAGATACAAAAGAATACATTTCAATACATATATATCGACGCGGAATTCAAAAGGGCGACTATGTTGAAATTGAATATTACCCGAACACGATGGACGGACGAATAATGTACCTTTTAGACGGCGAAAAAATGGGCTTGCCGCCGCTCAATTACGTCGTAATCGAAAAATAAAAAGAGAACAACCGAAATACGGTTGCTCTCTTAATATGTTTAATTATTAGATTTTGTCGTTGCTTCCGAGAACGTTTACTATCTTGCGGGCGACCATATCCTTAACCGCTTGACGCGCTGGCTTAAGGTACTGACGCGGGTCAAAATGGTCGGGGTGCTCGACGAAGTATTTGCGGATATTGCCTGTCATAGCCAAACGAATATCCGAGTCAATGTTGATTTTGCAGACGGCGAGCGACGCCGCTTTGCGGAGCTGTTCTTCGGGGATACCGACTGCATCGGGCATATTTCCGCCGTACTGGTTGACCATAGCGACAAATTCCTGAGGAACGGAGGAAGAGCCGTGGAGAACTATCGGGAAGCCGGGAAGTCTTTTTATGCACTCTTCAAGAACGTCAAAGCGAAGGGGAGGGGGTACGAGAACGCCGTCGGAGTTTCTTGTGCACTGGTCAGCGGTGAATTTATACGCGCCGTGGGAGGTGCCGATAGCGATAGCAAGAGAGTCGCAACCGGTTTTCGAAACAAACTCCTCGACCTCTTCCGGGCGAGTGTAGCTTTCGTTGCCCGCTTCAACCTTAACCTCGTCTTCGATGCCGGCGAGAGTACCAAGCTCGGCTTCGACAACAACGCCGTGAGCGTGAGCATACTCGACAACCTGCTTTGTCAGCGCGACGTTGTCCTCAAAGGACTTGGACGAAGCGTCAATCATAACGGAAGTGAAACCGCCGTCGATACAGCTTTTGCAAAGCTCGAAGCTGTCGCCGTGGTCAAGGTGAAGAGCGATAGGAATTTGGGGATTTTCAATTACAGCCGCTTCAACAAGCTTTACAAGATAGGTGTGGTTGGCGTAGGCGCGAGCACCCTTTGATACCTGAAGAATAACGGGGCTGTTCAATTCGCCCGCCGCTTCGGTGATACCCTGAATGATTTCCATATTGTTCACGTTAAACGCGCCGACAGCGTAGCCGCCGGAATATGCTTTTTTGAACATTTCGGTTGTTGTTACTAATGGCATAATTTCTTCTCCTATAAATTAATCTTAGTATTTTAATTTTATCACGAATATAAAAAAAAACAAGGCTTTGTTGTACATTTTGCTTGAAATAAAGACTTTTGTTTGGTATATTTATAAAAGTATTTGGAGGTATGAAAGTATGACGAATTTAAAAGGCGCGTGTATAATCGGACAGTCGGGCGGACCGACGTCGGTAATTAATTCGAGTGTTTGCGGAGCGGTTGAAACGGCGCTCAAAAACCCCAGCATAACGAGAGTACTCGGCGCGAAAAACGGAATTGAAGGCATTTTAAACGATAATATTTTTGATTTTGGCAACGAGGACGCAAGAGAAATCGCTCTTATGAAAACGACTCCTGCCGCGGCGCTTGGCTCCTGCCGTTATAAGCTGAAAAGTGCGGGCGACGACGAGACCGACTACAAAAGAATTTTAGAAATATTCAAAAAATATGATATTCGTTATTTCTTTTATAACGGCGGAAACGACTCAATGGATACCTGCAACAAGGTATCAAAATATATGCAAAGCGCGGGCTACGACTGCAACGTAATCGGTATACCCAAGACTATCGACAACGACCTTGCGGCGACTGACCACTGCCCGGGCTACTCGAGCGCGGCGAAGTATATTGCGACGTCGATAAGTGAAATATCGCTCGACAGCAAGGTTTATAACAAGGGCTCGGTTATTATATTCGAAATTATGGGGCGAAACGCGGGCTGGCTTACCGCCGCGGCGGCGCTTGCGAGCGTAACCGGAGAGGGTGCGGATTTAATTTATCTTCCCGAAAGAATTTTTGACGTAAAGAAGTTCGTTGAGGACGTCAAGAGGGTTTATGAAGCTAAAAAGAACTGCATTGTCGCCGTTTCGGAAGGTATTCACGATAAGGACGGAAGGTTTATTTCCGAATATGGTTCAGACATTTCATCGGCGAAGGACGCTTTCGGTCACAGCCAAATGGGCGGGCTTGCCTCAACGCTTGTTGATATAATAAAGAGAGAAACGGGTTATAAAACTCGCGGAATAGAGTTTTCGCTGCTTCAGCGCGCGGCGGCGCACCTTGCTTCAAAGACAGACGTCGACGAAGCGTATATGTCGGGCAAAACGGCGGTTGAAAGTGCCGTTGCGGGCGCAACCGATATGATGGTCGGCTTCAAATGTGAGCGCGAAAACGGATATAAGTGTGAGGCTGTGCTTATCCCGCTGTCCGATGTTGCCAACGCCGAAAAGACAGTTCCAAACGAATGGATAAACGCCGAAGGCAACGGCATAACGAATGGTTTTCTTGATTACGCGCTACCGCTTATCAAGGGTGAGTCGGTGGGGGAAAAGGAAAACGGACTTCCGCGTTTTTCTCGCCTTAGAAAAACAGCGATAACAAAATAAAAATAATAGACGCTGTGGAATGTCCACAGCGTCTATTTTTTCGTTGAAAGAATATTTTTCTTGTCGGCGAGATACTTCTCCCGAGTAAGAAAATAAAATTCCTCCGTAACCTCTCGGTCGTCTAAAAAAGAGTATCTTTGTTTTCGCTCAAAGCTATAAACGAAGCCGCATTTGCTGCAAACACCTTTTGAGCCAAGATTAAAATCAAAGTGGCCGCACCATATCGTGTCAAGAAAAAGATGACAAAAGCCATAGTCAATTATGGCGCGAGCCGCCTCGGTTGCGTAACCGTTGCCCCAATAGTTCGGATTGAGCGAAAAGCCGAGTTCGCGTGCCTTTTGACTTCGCATACCGTCGCTGAGCGAAGTTTTATAAAGCCCCACGCAACCGACAGCTTTTCCGCAAAGCTCAATAGCGAAGCAGTCTTTATTGGACATATAGGTGCGAATAAGGTTTCTTGAGTCGTTCTTCGTCTTGTGGGGCGCCCAGCCCGCACTTGGACCAACGACTGAGCTGCTTGCGTACTCAAAAAGGTCGTCGCAGTCGTCGAGCGACCAGCGCCGAAGAAGAAGACGTTCGGTTTCGATTTTTTTCATAGCTAATTTATTAAAATATTTCATATTAATTTATATGTTGGTTTAGCGATAATATTTACCTCTAAGACGATTATACCGTAAAACTCGAAATAACGCAAAAAAAGAGCCTTTATTCTTCATAAAAGACTCTTTTTAATACATTTTTGTTAGAAGCTTCGTCCGCCGCCGCTGAAGCTGTGTCCGCCCGAGGAGGAGTGGAAGGAGCTGGCGGTGTGACCGCCGCCGAACGAGGAGCTGCCGCCGCTGTCATTCGAGGGAGGGGGAATATATCTGCTCGTTGTCTTGGTGTCAATAAGAGTGTCTGTGCTTCGAGTGAGGTTTAACGATACACGCTCGCCGAGGGTATATTCGCTCATTGCCTTGCGTTCGCGTTCGGCGGAATTGATGACCGAACGTTTGACTATACGTGAAATAATGAATCCAACGGCAAGCCCGATTAATCCTCCGATTGACATATTGTATATGAAATCGGCTTTTGTTACGGCAGGCTTAAGCGTGGGATTATAAGTCGAGGAATCCGACATATAGGGGATAAAAACGTCGTACTCGTTTCCGACAATTTTAATCAATTCGTTGTTTTCTGAAAGCCTATAATAGTTTGCCGTGTCGGGATTGTATAACAAAATGTACGAGTTGCGCTGGGCGCTTGGAAAGCGTCTTGCGTCGTTTGACGTCCACGAGATAACGTCTAAATCATTGATAAGATAAAGGTCAATATAGTATCCGTCGACGTAGAGCTCGAAGCAGCCGTTTTCGGTAAGCTTATTATAACGCGCGATGTAGTCGATTGCCGCAATGGCGGAGCCCGCATAGTTTCCGTTGGAAATTTCTTCGTATGCGTCATCAAGCGCGCGCTGAATGCGGTCGTAGTCCATTATGCCGCAATATGCTCCGTCGCACTCAATCCACATTGTTCGCGTCGCCATATCAATGAGATACATTATCTTATCTTCAAACTCGTTCTCGGTATGCTCTTCCATATACTCGGCGGCGAAAGTTTGGGCGTCGTCATATGGGTTGTTGTCGGTCGTGACGACGAATATGGTCGACACGAGCGATGCGCCTTCGAGATTTTCGAGAATTGCATTTTCGATTTGAGATTTTTCGTAATCGGTGAAAAGGTTCGCTTGGTCGTCGATTAAATATTTCGACGTCGACATAGTGCTCAGTTCACTCGCGTCTTCGCTTGTAAGAGACTGTTGGTTTTCTGGGACGTTTTCCGTTGTGTTATCCGATTCACCAGCGACATAGGTAAGCGCGCCGTCGTTTACGTTGGCAAAAGCTGAAAAAGAGGGAACGGAAAGCGCGATAACGAGCGCGATAAGGGTAATGCTTACAAGTTTTTTCACAGCAAAGCCACCCCCCCGAAAGCTATTCCGATAATTGTGCCGATGATTAAAAGAAGGACAGTTAACCGACGTATACGCTTCATATCAGTCGGAAGGTTTCCGAAAATCTTACCTGTTTGCGCATTGATGGCGTAGATATATTCAGCGCCCTCAACGCTATAGGTAAGTACCCAAACGGGAAGAAGGGCATAGCGCCATTTTCGGCTTCGCACGTCAAAGTTAAAGCTGTTGTCCTGAATGGTGGAGTACTGTTTTACTGTTCCAACCAGTGAAGCGTGTGCGAGATTTTTCACCTTTGTATTTATGTTTTGGGTAACGTCTTCTTTTTCAAGTGCCTTCTTTTCTGCCATAAAGCCAGAAAAATAGGTCATTGAAAAGTCCTCAAAGAGCTTGTCGTCAAATGGGCAGAGATAGTTAAGGTTAACGCGGTCAACGTCCTTTATCGCAGGCTCGGAAACGGCGTCAATGTCGAGCGTTCCGCTTCGCTGAATGTCGTAGGTTTTTGTTTCGGTATATTCGTAGTTGCCTGCGGTCCATGTGCGAATTTTTTTTGCTGTTGCGCTTAGCTCAGCTCCGACGTCAGAATCGGCATACCAATAGGGATAATATACGCCTGCGATTTTGTCGAGTACAATTCGCTCTTTAAATATAGGCGGAAGCATTTTTTTAGAATTGAAAAAGCTTTGAAAGCGTTCAAGCGCCTGCTCTTTCGTGAGCTTAAAGGGGAGAACATAGTCGGGCTTTTGCGCACCCTCAAGGCGCTTCGCGAGCACGACGGGCGTGTGGCAATAACAGCAATAGGTTGCCGCTGTTGTGGGCGTGGTGATGATTTCAGCGCCGCAATTGTTGCAGACGTATGAAACCGTTTCCGACTCATAGCTTTCGTTTTCTGCGGTAGCCTTGTCAAAATCGTTTTTCGTAAAATGCGCGTTGCAGTATTCACAAACCAAGTCCTGTTTTGCAGGGTCGAAGACAATCGCACCGCCGCAGTTTGGACATTTATATTGAGTTACAGCCATATTTCTCTCCAAACTATCTTATTGAAGTATTGTATATATCATAAGTCGTTTTAGGGTCATTGTCAAATAAAAAAACGGGCTGTAAAACAGCCCGTTTTTGGTGAATATTTTTTAGCCGAGAATGTTCTTTTGAGTATCCTTGTCGAACAAATGAGCAAGACTGCCGCCAAAGGTGATGTTGACTTTGTCGCCGAAGGCAAAGCCCTTCTTGTGGTCGACAGGAAGGTCAACCGTCGCTATGCGGATAACACAATCCTTGCCAAGAGCCGTAACGTGGAGATAAATCTCGCTGCCCATCATTTCCGAAACGCTGACCGTTGCGGGGATAGCGTCGATATTGCCTGCCTTTGTGAGCATTATATGCTCAGGACGAATACCAAGGGCGATATCATTCGTTTTCTGACCGTTGTCTTTGAATTTCTTCTGAATGTCATCGGGAAGACCGATAACAGCGTCGCCGACATGAAGAGCATAATGGTCTTTGTCGTACTCTATGCGAGCGTCAAAGAAGTTCATTTGGGGCGTTCCGATGAAGCCCGCGACGAACATATTTGCGGGATGGTCAAACACGTCTTGCGGCGTACCAATCTGCTGAATGAAACCGTCCTTCATTATGACGATACGGTCGCCGAGTGTCATAGCTTCGGTCTGGTCATGAGTAACGTATATGAAAGTGGTGTCGACACGCTGACGGAGCTGAATTAACTCGGCGCGCATCTGATTACGAAGCTTTGCATCAAGGTTGGAAAGCGGTTCGTCCATAAGGAAAACCTGCGGGTCACGAACGATAGCACGTCCGATAGCGACACGCTGACGCTGTCCGCCCGAAAGAGCCTTCGGCTTTCTGTCGAGAAGCTCGGTGATGTCAAGAATTTCCGCAGCCTGTTTAACCTTCTGGTCGATAACATCCTTCGGTGTTTTTCTCAACTTAAGAGCAAAAGCCATATTTTCGTAAACGGTCATATGGGGATAAAGAGCATAGTTCTGGAAAACCATCGCGATATCGCGGTCTTTAGGCGCTACGTTGTTAACGTATCTGTCGCCGATATAGATTTCGCCGTCGGTTATTTCTTCAAGTCCCGCTACCATACGAAGGGTAGTCGATTTACCGCAGCCGGAAGGACCAACCAAAACTACGAACTCTTTGTCCTTAATTTCAAGATTGAAATTGTGGACCGCTACGACGTCCTTGTCGTACACCTTTTTGACTTCTTTTAGTGTAACATTAGCCATACTGTTGACCTTAACAACCCAGCCTTCGCTTGGGGTTATCTTGCGCAACCGAAGCAATATCGGGTACGCTTTACGACAGGTCTCCACACTGTCGCACCGCAGGTCGTGCGGAAGGGATATGCCTCCTTTTTTGTCGTGCGCGCGGTTAAAAAATGGAGTAACCGAACGCCGTAAAATATTAAGGGTAGAAAACCCTTTAATAATTTTATCATTTTAGTTTCTTCAAAACAAGAGGTTTTAACAAAAAGTTTGCAAAAATAAAAAAGCGTTTTATACAAAACGCTCAAGTAATTTCTACACGACTGTGCAATTATTACAAATATACTTCTGTGTTTTTTCTGCCGCTGTGTTTTAGCACGTCAACCGAGGAGATAAAACCGACAGCACACATTTAGTTTATCGTCTGTTAATTTGACAAGTTGCTTGGCGTGTCGTCATTTATGACGATGTGTTCGGCGCCGTCGGGTGCGTTATTCTTGACTGTGACGGTGTAAATGGCAGAAAAGCCGCTTTCGGAGCGAACACTTATTGTCGTAGTTCCCGCGCCGACACCCTCGACAGTACCGTCGTCGAGAACCGTCGCAATCTTTTCATCGCACGAAACAAAGCTGAAGCTTTCAGTCTCGGCGTCATCAGGGGTAAGGTAGGGCTCGATTGTAGTTGTTTCACCGATTAAAATTGTGCTCGACGCCTTCGTAAGGTTGAGTGCTGTAGCTTTAATTTTGACTATGACGGCGACGTCTGCGCTAAGCTGACCGAGCTTAACAACCACGACGCCATTGCCTTCGCCGGTTGCTTGGACGTTTCCGTATTCATCAACCGTCGCGATACCGTTATCGTACGACATAAACGTAACATGCGTTTCGGTCGCGTCTGACGGTATAAAATCAAGATTTATTCTTTCACGGTCATTACCGTTAAGAAAAAGAACTATCGTTTCGGGAGCAGAAAAGCCGGTCGGAGTTATAATAACCTTTACGGGTATCAAGAGAGAATAATCCTTTGCGCTCACCGCTATAGTGGCGTTTCCCGCACCGACTGCGGTTATAGTCGAGCCATCGGCGACCACAACGCTGCTGTCGGACGATGTCCAGGTCAACTCCAAGTTGTCAAGAACCGTCTGAATTTCCTCTTCTGAACGTTCAGAGCTTTCGAGTTCTTTAACAAGGTCAATCGTAACCGCGCTTCCGCGTTCCATAGTTATGCCGTCAAGCTTGGTTGGAAGCTCAAGCTTTGACAAATCGACGTTGCAAGAACATAACGTTAAAGCAAGCGAAAGGGATATTATCCCCGCAAGCAGTTTTTTCAAGCAAATTACCACCTTTTAAAATATCGTATGCTATTCTACTATTATTGTGTTAAAAAATCAAGTGCCTTATTTAAAAACCCACTCGCGCTGAATTTGAAAGCTGACAAGGAATAAAACAAGGTCAACGACTATTTTAACTACGACTTCGCTTCCGCCGAGAAGAGAATGAAGATAGGTTACAAGCCCCGCCGAAAGGGCAAGCTGAACGGCGGCGACCAAGACGTATTTAAAGGTTGAGCTGGCGTGACTGGCACGGCTCTTGAATACGACGCGATGATTAATAAGGTAGTTTACGCACGCTGAAATAATTCGTGCAACCACAGTAGCGGCTGTGATATACCAAAGCTTTGGCAAAAAAGTGAAGAAAAACGGCGTTAAAATTGCGAACATAATGAGGTCGACCGCTGCGCCTGAAAGGGAAGAAAAGATAAATTTAAAGAAAATAGAATAAATTTTCACCGCGTCCCTGAAAGGATTAAAGTGGGTCGAATGGTTTTCTTCATATATTGTTTCAATCGGTACTTCCACAAAGCGAAAACCGTTCTGTTTGCAGTCAATTAGCATATTTGTTTCAAATTCAAACCGTTCGCCAGCGCTCTTCATAAGCAAGCTCATTAACGCTGTCGGAATGGCTCGAAGCCCTGTTTGTGTGTCGCCAAGATTAATTCCGCATAACGAACGCATCATAAAGCAGGTTATTTTGTTGCCGTATCGGCTTTTAAACGGTACGTTCTCCTCGTCAAAATTCCGTGCGCCAAGCACAAGCGCGTCGGGGTTCTCCGCCAAAGCATTCATACAACTGATTATGTCTTCAGCGCTGTGCTGACCGTCCGAATCGGCGGTTACCGCGCCGATGATTTCGCCCTTTTTAAAGGCAGTCAAGCAATAGTTAAAAGCCGTTTTCATCGCTCGACCCTTGCCGAGATTTACGGCATGGGTAAGCACGGTACAGCCGAGCGCTGCTGCACGGTCGAAGAAATCACGATAGTCCTCGCCGCTTCCGTCGTCGACAATTATTATTTTTTCTATGTCCTTTGCTTTAAGGTTTTCAATAAGTACGATAAGCTTATCGTTCGGCTGAAGGGAGGGAATAATGACAGGCACGCTTTTTAAAACATTCAAAATCTCATCTCCTTACTTACATTATAAATAAGAGCGTTTGGAAAGAAAAACCCGAACACGAGAATGCGTTCGGGCGTTTTGGTGCCGCTGACCGGACTTGAACCGGTACGCTGTTAAAGGCGAGGGATTTTAAGTCCCTTGTGTCTGCCGATTCCACCACAGCGGCGTACTTAAAGATTATAAATCAAACGTAATTGTATGTCAATATCGCCCTTTGAAAAAGGGGCGCAACCTTACGGCTGCGCCTCTTTTAATGTAATTTAAACTTGAAAACTATTTCTTGTAAATATCTCTTTTCACATAGGTCGTATGAAGAATCGAGTGTGCCTTGTGGCTACCCGGCTTCTCAAGATATGTGTCGTAGATTTCCTTTACGCAGGGGTTTTCGTGGCTTTTTCTGAGTTCCATTGAGCTGTCTTCGCCGTAAAGCGCCTTTGCGCGCTCGGCGCGAAGGTCAATAGTGTTACGGACATATCCGGGCTGATGAGGTTGTCCGCCGCCGTTTACACAGCCGCCGGGGCACGCCATAACCTCTACGAAGGCATAGTCCTTTTCGCCGCTCTTAATCATATCAAGAAGCTTCGAGGCATTCTCAAGACCTGAAGTAACGGCGACCTTGACCTTTGTACCCGCGAGGTCATATTCCGCTTCCTTAATACCCTCAACGCCGCGAACGTCGTTGAAATCAACCTTGGCAAGGGGCTTGCCTGTGACGATTTCCGCAACAGTACGAAGAGCCGCTTCCATAACGCCGCCCGTTGCGCCGAAAATATGCGCCGCGCCTGAGGCGATGCCGAAGATGGGGTCAAAGGTTTCGTCAGGGAGCTCGTTAAAGACGATGCCCGCGTTTTTAATCATTTCGGCAAGCTCGCGAGTGGTAAGCGAAACGTCAATGTCGGGGCAACCGGATGCTGCCTGGTCTTCGCGTCCGATTTCAAACTTTTTCGCCGTGCAGGGCATAATGCTGACTACGAAGATGTCCTTCGGGTCTATGCCCGCCTTTTCGGCGTAATAGGTTTTTGTGAGTGCTCCGAACATCTGCTGGGGTGACTTGCACGAGGAAAGATTGTCAATAAAATCGGGATAATATTCCTCGCAGAACTTTATCCAACCGGGGGAGCAGGAGGTTATAAGCGGAAGCTTTCCGCCGTTCTTAAGACGCTCAAGAAGCTCGGTGCCTTCCTCCATAATCGTGACGTCCGCCGCTGTGTCGACGTCGAAAATCTTATCGAAGCCGAGACGACGCAGAGCCGCCGCAAGCTTGCCTTCGACGTTTGTCCCAATGGGCATTCCGAAGCACTCGCCAAGCTGTGCGCGAACCGACGGCGCGGGAGCGACGACGACGTGCTTTGTTTCGTCGGCAATAGCCGCCCAAACCTTACTTGTGTCGTCAACCTCTTTTAGTGCGCCCGTCGGGCAAACGGCGATACACTGTCCGCAGTTTACGCAGGACGTTTCGCCTAACGGAAGGTCAAACGCCGAACCGATGTGGGTATTAAATCCACGGCCGATAGGCCCGATAACGCCGACGTGTTGGTTTTGCTTACAAACGGCGACGCAGCGACGGCACAATATGCACTTGCTGTTGTCACGGATAAGGTGCGGAGTCGACTGCTCATATTCGGGAAGCATTTCAAACTTGCCGTATTTATCCGTTGAAGCGCCATATTCGTTTGCCAAAGTCTGAAGCTCGCAGTTTGTGCTGCGCGAGCAGGAAAGACAGTCCATACGGTGGTTGCTTAAAATAAGCTCAAGGGTTGTTTTGCGGGCGGTACGGAGCTTTTGCGTATTTGTAAATACCTCCATACCCTCCGTTGCGGGGGTTACGCACGAAGCCATAAGACCACGCGCGCCCTTTACTTCGACCAAGCACATACGGCACGCGCCGATTGCGTTTATGTCTTTTAAGAAGCAAAGCGTCGGAATGCGAATACCAGATTTAACTGCGGCGTCAAGAATAGTTGAGCCGTTAGGGACGGTAACCGTTATTCCGTTAATTTGTAATGAAATATTTTCACTCATAATCAGTTTACCTTTCCTTTCTTATTTCTTGACTATCGCGCCGAATTTGCAGTTTTGCATACAAACGCCGCACTTAATACATTTGTCCTTATCAATAACGTGCGGCTCCTTGACGGTGCCTGTTATTGCGCCGGCGGGGCAGTTGCGCGCACAGAGGGTGCAGCCCTTGCACTTGTCGGCAATGATTTCAAAGTGAAGAAGGTCTTTGCAAACACCGGCAGGGCAACGCTTTTCCACGACGTGAGCTTCATACTCGTCGCGGAAATAGCGAAGGGTAGAAAGCACGGGGTTCGGAGCGGTCTGTCCGAGTCCGCAAAGGGAGTTTGCCTTGATATAGTAACAAAGCTCTTCCATTTCGTCGAGGTCTTCAAGCGTTCCGTTGCCCGATGTGATTTTATCAAGCATTCCGAGAAGACGCTTTGTTCCTATGCGGCAGGGGGTACATTTTCCACACGACTCGTCGACGGTGAATTTCAAGAAGAATTTCGCGATATCAACCATGCAGGTGTCCTCGTCCATTACGATAAGTCCGCCCGAACCCATCATCGAACCGATGGCGATAAGGTTATCGTAATCTATTGGAACATCGAGATTGTCTGTGGTTATACAACCGCCCGAAGGGCCGCCTGTCTGTGCCGCTTTAAATCTTTTTCCGTTAGGAATGCCGCCGCCGATATCATAAATAATGGTGCGAAGAGTCGTACCCATGGGTATTTCAACAAGACCCGTGTTGTTGATTTTTCCGCCAAGAGCGAAGACCTTTGTGCCCTTGCTCTTTTCTGTACCCATTGAAGAGAACCATTCGGGTCCGTTAATGATAATCTGGGGAATGTTCGCGTAGGTTTCAACATTGTTAAGAATAGAGGGCTTTTGGAAAAGTCCCTTTACAGCGGGGAACGGGGGACGGGGACGAGGTTCGCCGCGCTTGCCTTCAATGGAGGTCATAAGAGCGGTTTCCTCACCGCAGACGAACGCGCCCGCGCCAAGCTTGATTTCAATATCGAAGCTGAAATCAGTTCCGAAAATGTTGTCGCCTAAAAGCCCGTATTCACGAGCTTGCTTTTGAGCGATAAGTAAACGCTGAACGGCGATAGGATACTCTGCGCGAACATAGATATAACCCTTGTTTGCGCCGATAGCGTAACCCGCGATAGCCATAGCCTCAAGCACGACGTGCGGGTCGCCTTCAAGAACCGAGCGGTCCATAAACGCGCCGGGGTCGCCTTCGTCGGCGTTGCAGCAGACGTATTTCTGGTCGGAGGCATTGCCCGCCGCAAACTTCCACTTGAGTCCTGTTGGGAAGCCGGCGCCGCCGCGTCCGCGGAGTCCGCTGTCGAGAATAAGCTGGATAACCTGCTCGGGGGTCATCTCGGTAAGAACCTTACCAAGAGCCTTGTAGCCGTCCATAGCGATATACTCGTCTATAACCTCTGGGTTTATTACGCCGCAGTTGCGAAGAGCGATACGCTTTTGCTGCTTATAAAAGTTGGTGTCATTTAAGGATACATGAGTTCCCGCATCGTCTGCTTTGTTGTAAACAAGACGGTGAACTATTCTTCCCTTAAGAAGATGCTCCTCAACGATTTCGGGAATGTCGTCAACCGTGACTCTGCTGTAAAACGTGCCTTCGGGATAGACGACCATAACGGGACCGAGGGCGCAAAGACCGAAGCAACCGGTTTTTACGACACCGATTTCATCAGAAAGCCCCTTTGCGGCAAGCTCTTTTTCAAGAGTTTCGATAATTTTTGTACTTCCCGAAGAAGTACAGCCGGTACCGCCGCAAATCAATACATGTGAACGAATCATTTTTCTTCCTCCGATTATACCGATTGATTACCAATGGTGTATTCTGTAACGACGTTACCGCCTTTAATGTGCTCCGCAACGACCCTTTTTGCTCTTTCGGGAGTCATTTTGACGTATGTGACCTTGTCGCCGCCTGCCGAGAAAACCTCGACGACAGGCTCGTACTGGCAGATGCCGATACAACCTGTTTGGGAAACGGAAACGGTCTCGGTCAAATTTTCCTTATTGATTTCCTCAACAAAGGCGTTGAGAACGGGGCGCGCACCAGCCGCAATACCGCAGGTCGCCATACCGACTACAATACGAATGTCGGCAGAGCCTTCGCGAATAGCAACCTTGCTTTTCATCTTTTCCTTGATGGCAGCTAATTCTTCCAAAGATTTCATTACTTTTTATCCTTTCGCAAGATATTTATTTTTTATATTGTTCTTCTAAAAACTGTTTAATCCAGTCAAGAATTTCAAAACTGTTTATCGGAATGTCGCTTCCGAGGGTTTGCTTGATTTCAACTGTGCTTAGGTAAACCTGTTCGATATCGTCGACCGTATGTCGAAAGATAAAGTCAATATTGGGGTAGCCTTGAATTAGTGTGATTAGTGTAGATATTATGTCGCCAAGCGGGGTGAAATCAATGTGATTTTTGTTGAATGTCGCTTTAAGGGTTGTTCCATGCCCGTCGGGATTTTCGCTTTGGGGAAGGGAATGAATAATAACGTCGCCGCCAGTCTGTTTTGCCGCTAAAAGCAGAAAAGGAATACCCATACCGACCTTTCGCGTCGTTCTCGTGGTGAAAAACGGATTCGATAGCTTTTCAACCTGTTCCTTTGTCATTCCGCAGCCATCGTCGATAACCGAGAAGGCAAGAAGGTCGCGGGTTTCTTCAATAAGAATTGTTATAACCGAAGCGCCCGCCTTAACCGAGTTCATGGCAATGTCGAGAATATTAAGCGATAGCTCTTTCATATGTCTTTTCTCCGCAGATAATCGAAAAACGCTTTGCGAATGTCGTCCGAATTTTGGTCGTCGCAATCAAGCTTAATGAAATTTTCCGCTTCGCTTATGTTCCAAAGGTAATGCGCGTCGGAATCAGCGAAAGCTTTTACGCCAAGAAGCTTTGAATATTCGCGGACGTAGGACTCAATATTGGACCTGTCGTGAAACTCCGCCGCAAGGTAGTCGGGATTTTGGGGATACGCGCCGAGTACCGCGACGATACCGTTTGCCGTTCGGTCGATATGCGCAGGATAGATAACTGCGTTAAAGGGCTTTACGAACTCATACGCTTGTTCAAGCGACAAGGTTGTCGCGTTAGGAAGAAAGTGTTCCTCCGTGCCGACTATGTTGTCGTTCTCGTCAAGTATCAGCTGTTCGCCGGCGACGTCCGGACGGTTTTTTATAAGTATGCGTTTTTCTTGCAGCGCTTCGTCGAAACGAGCCGCGTCCTCGAGCGTTTCAAAAAGAACGATAAAGTGGATATCCTCCGCCGTCGTTAACTCCACCCCCGCAATAGCGACCAAGTCGTTTTTTTCACACGCCCAATAAAAAGCGGTACAGTTCTTGGTGGAATTGTGGTCGGTAAGAGCTACGATTTGAAGCCCGTTAAGCTTAGCCATGCCTGCAATGTTGTTGACGGTCATATCGTTATCCGCGCAGGGAGATAGGCAGGAATGAATGTGAAGGTCGTAAAAAAACTTTTTCATAAGAACTAAAGCAACGACGCAAGCTTTTTGCAAACAGAATAGGCGCTTTCGTCAGCCCTTAAAAGAGTGACGCCTTTTTCCGCCGCTAAAGCTATAACATCTTTGTCGACCTCGGAGTTTTCCGCAATGATAACGCAGGAAAGGTCAATAAGCGTCGCGACGGCGATAATGTTCTGATTTGTCATTATCGTTACCCACGCGTTTCCGCTTTCGGCGTTTCCCATAACCCAGCTTAGAAGGTCACCGACATATGCTCCGTCGATTTTCCTTTCGCCGTCGTTAAGGCAAAGCACTTCGAAACCGGTCTTATTTATCAGTTCATTTACCGTCATTTTTTCTCGTCCGCCTCTTTGTCGGAAAGCATATGAATGCGTTCCCTCATTCGTACGATACAGTCGTCTATAACAGCGTTGCCCCTTATGATGTCCTCGGCGAATGCGTGACAGGTAGGCGCGCCGCAGGAGCCGCAGTCGAGGTCGGGAAGATTTTCGCGGATTTTTTGAATGTCGCCCATCTTCTTGAACGCCTCGTCCATGTCCTCAGAGAGCTTTGTCGCAGGCTTATAGATAACGTCGTTCTGGTCAATAAATTCCTTCGGAATAAAGGTTTTGTCCGTCGGGTTATCGGTAAAATCCCAATTCTGAGAAACGGGAAGATAACGCTTGAGCGTTTGAAGTCTCGCCTTCGCTATATAGGGGTTTTCAACGGTCATAACTCCGCCGACGCAACCGCCGGGACAAGCGTTAAGCTCAATGAAGTCAAGAGAAGGGAAGGAGCCGTTGTCGATTTCCTCTAAAACGCGAATAACGTTCTCGATACCGTCCGCCGCAAGATAGCGGTCATTAAATATCGCGGACGATTCTCCGCCCGTTGACGCCCAGCCAAGACCAATCATTCCCGTTCTTGAAACGGGCACGGGCGTCATCTTGTTCTTCATAAGTCCCAAAATCGCGAAGTATACGTCGCTTATTGAAATGACGAGGTCGATGTTGTTTCCGTCAGTCGCGTTTTTGACGTAGCTTACCTTTGCGGGACACGGGGAGATGAAGCAAATTCCGATGTCCTCCGGCTTTAACTCGGGGTGCTTGGACATTGCCCTTGCTCTCGCAAGGCGTCCGGCAACCTCGATAGGCGGATAAATAGGCATAACGTTGTCGCAAAGATACGGAAAGCGAAGACTTATAAGTCTTACAACGACGGGACACGCCGAGCTTATAACGGGTTTTTCGATGTCAGGACGCTTGAGATACCGCCTTGTGTATCCCGAAACAACCTCTGCGGCGCGGGCGACCTCATAGATGTCGTCAAAGCCGTAGTCGAGAAGCCCTTGAAGCATATAGTCAATGTCCTCGAGATTGTCAAACTGACCGTATAGTGTCGGCGCGGGGAGAGCAACCTTGTATTTAAACTTGTTTATGTCCTCAAGCTTGTCGTATATGGCTTTTTTTGCCTTGTAAGGACATATTCTAATACATTCTCCGCAGTCGATACACCGTTCGGAATCAATGGTTGCGTGACCGTCGCGAATTCTTATAGCCTCGGTCGGACAACGCTTCAAGCAATTTGTGCAACCCTTGCACTTTTCAAGGTCCAAAGAAACCGAGTGGTTATATCCAGTCATTTCGGTTACCTCTCAAAAGAAAAGCTTAATTTACGTCTACCCTCATATTGATTGTCGTACCCTTTCCAAGCTTCGACTGAATGTCGATAAAGTCGGTGTACTTTTTCATATTTGGTAGCCCCATGCCTGCGCCGAAACCAAACGAGCGAATTGTATCGGGCGCGGTGGAAAAGCCCTCCTGCATAGCAAGAGAAATGTCGGCAATACCGGGTCCTTCGTCCACAAGGACAATTTCGATTTTTTCCGGAAAGACGAGCACAGTCGCTTTTCCGCCGCCCGCGTGTATTACCATATTGATTTCGCCCTCATACATCGCGATAGACACGCGACGGATAATTTCGGGCGAAAAGCCGAGCTGCCGAAGCTCTTTTTTGATGATGATTGAAGCCTCGCCTGCCGAGGAAAAGTTTTCGCCGTCTACGTCAAAGGTATACTTTATTGGTTCAGCCATAGGCTACTTTTTTCCGATAAGACCGTTTGAGTAGAGTATCCCGCACGCCTCGTAAAGGCGAAAGTCGGTCGTCATAATCACTATTCCGTTGGCTTTTGCAAGTTCAATCATCTCGGCGGTGGGAACCTTGCTGCGAACAAGCGCGACGCACTTCATATCCATCATTGCCGCCGTGCGGATAACCTGTTCGTTAACAAGTCCGGTCAGAAGTAAAGCTTGGTCCTTAACGTAAGCTAACACGTCGCTCATCATATCGCTTCCGCAGGCAGCTAACACATCGTTGTCAAGGTTTTCTTCTCCGCTTAACACCTTAGCGTTAAGAAGCGACTTAATCTCACTAATCTTCATACACGTAATCTCTTAATACTTCGCCAGAATATCCGTAAGCATATCTGGCGTCAGGCGACCGTAAACGTCGTCGTTAATCATCATAACGGGAGCAAGTCCGCACGCACCGACGCATCTGCAGTCGGCAAGCGAAAATTTTCCGTCAGGAGTGGTTTCGCCGCTTTTGATTTTCAAAATTTCCTGCATCTTGTCGAAGATGTCGCCCGAGCCTTTGACGTAGCAGGCGGTTCCAAGACAGATTGAGATTTTGTTTTTGCCCTTCGGGTAAAGTGAAAACTGGGAATAGAAGGTAGCAACGCCGTAAACCTCCGAAAGAGGAACGTTTAAGCCTTTGGCAATCATGGTCTGAACCTCGATAGGAAGGTAGCCATAGATTTCCTGCGCTTTTTGAAGCGTAGGCATTAGAACGCCCTTTTCCGTTTTGTGCTCGGCGATGTACTCCTCAAGCTGCTTTTGCTGCGCCTTTGTTCCTTCAAAGGGCACGCTTGTTATGGTACTCATAGAATAACCTCCGAATTGAATTATATATATGCTTGTCTATTATAAAGTATTTGTTAAATAAATACCATACTTTTTGCAGATTTTTAGACAAAAAAATTTCACCTCATCTGTAAAAAAACGGGGTGAAATTATAGTAACAATAAACAAAACAATTATTTACACAACGCCGCCACTTAAAAATAGCGTTGTTGTTTTGCTTAGTCGTCAAGTTCGTTAATGTTTTCAACAGGAATTTCGGCGATAACCTCTACGACAGGCTCGCGAATATAAATGGTCGGGTCGGCGATAACCGTGAAGCCGCACCCGCATCCGCACTGCCAATCGTAGGGCGCCGCTTTCGGATACGCAAGGCTTGAAAGTATGTTTCCGATAACCGCCGCGTGGGTAATAACTGCTGCCGAAAAAATACCGTTTTGCATCATTTCCTCAACAATATTAGTGAAGGCAAGACTGCAGCGGTTATAAAAGTCTTGAGGAGGCTCGACCCCTTTAGGTATGTAATTGCTCTTCGGAGCGATAAATTTTTGAAATTCCTTGTCGTTCTTGAGCTCTTCAAGCGAGCGGTTTTCGAAAACTCCGAAATTTGCTTCGCTAAGCTCGTCGACAAGGGCGACGTCGTATTCAGGAAAAATGATTTCCGCGGTTTGTCGCGCGCGCAAAAGGGGACTTGAGTAGACCTTTTCGACATATGGATAAGAATAGTTCTCTAAAATAGAGTATAATTCGGATTCTCCCTCTTCGCAAAGAGGTATATCGGTAACGCCGCAATATAGCCCTTCAGTGTTAGCTTTTGTCATACCTGTGCGTAATAAATGGATTTTATACGTTTTCACTATGAAACACCTCAAAAATTTATATATTTTTTCTGTCTTAATATGTCAGAAAAAGCCCAAAATTAACTTTACAAACGGTAGAAACTATTATATAATCGAATTTACAAACTGTATTTTACAGTTTATTTTTGTGGGAGGTTGCGGTGAAATAATGTCTGATAGCGGCAGTTTTAACAGAATATTGACCCTTCTTCGCAAGGAACGCGGCATCACGCAAAAAGAAGCGGCAATCAGCCTTGGCGTATCGCAGGCTCTTTTGTCCCACTATGAAAAGGGCATAAGGGAATGCGGACTGGATTTTGTTATCCGCGCTGCAGACTATTACGGTGTATCCTGCGACTATCTTTTAGGACGCTCACCCGACCGAACGGGTCTTACCCTTTCGGTGGAGGAGATACCCGACGAAGACCCGCGAAGCGACACGGTTTATAAAGGCGGTCTTCTTCCTGTCCTCAACAAGAAGCTTATCACAAATTCTTTAAGTATTATATACGATATTCTCTCTAAATGTAAGAACAAGGATTTCGTTTCCGAAATTTCGAATTATTTGATGACGGCGGTTTACAAATCCTTCAGGATAGTTTATTCCGCTAATCCGAAGAACCAAAGCAATATGTTCTCGGTTTCCGAAAAGCTTTATTCCGGCTTTGCCGACGCAGAGCTTGCCAAGAGCGAAGCGAAAGCCAAGGTGATGGCTTCGGGCGAAAAGGTCGGAGGTCTTGAAAACGCCGATGGACTCGACAATCTTTCGATAACGACGGAAAACCTCAACGAAAAGTATCCGCAGTATGCCTCGTCGCTCTTCAACCTAATTCAAAGAGCCGAAAAAAATATCCAAGACTGACTTTTAAATTATTCCCCCGACTGTTATGTGGTCGGGGGATTTTGTTTTGATTTATTTACCGCAGCATTTTTTGTATTTTTTGCCGCTTCCGCAGGGGCAGGGGTCGTTTGGCCCGATTTTGCCCTTTTTGCGCTGCGGCTGTTTTTTGTCGGTGCCGTCGCCGCCGACGTTCGCCGCACCCTCGGCGGTCTTTTTTGCGTTAACCGCCGCAGAAACAAGCTCGGCGGTTAACATAAGCCGCGCGGTGTCCTCGCGGATGGCAACAATCATATCGTCGAACATATTGTAGCCTTCAATACGATATTCAACGACGGGATTCTTTTGGGCATACTGACGAAGATGGATTGACTTGCGTAGCTCGTCCATATCGTCGATATGGCTCATCCACTTGTTGTCGACGACGCGAAGAAGGACAAGACGTTCGAGAATACGCATATTGTCAGAACCAAGGCGCTTTTCTTTTTCTTCATATTTCGTGTGCGCCTTGTCGCGAAGAATATTCGCAATATCGTCTTTTGAATATTTTTTAAGCTCGGACTTCGGAATACGCAAATCCGTGTCGGTTGTGAGCCAGCCGAGATAGTGGTTGCGAAGCCCGTCGATGTTCCAGTCGGCTTTGTCGTCGACATCGGAAAGGAAGGTCACTACGCTGCTGTCAATCGACTCGTCAAGCATTTCGAGAATTTTGCTTTTTATGTTTACGCCGTCAAGCACCATATCGCGCTGGCTGTAAATCGTCTCGCGCTGGTGATTCATAACGTCGTCGAAATTAAGAACATTTTTACGAATAGAGAAGTTTCTTCCCTCGACCTTTTTCTGACTGCTTTCGATTACGCCCGTAAGCATACGGTTTTGGATAGGCATATCGTCGTCGACATGAAGAGAGTCCATTATCATTGTAAGGCGTTCACCGCCGAAAAGGCGCATCAGGTCGTCATCCAGTGAAAGATAAAAGCGTGATTCGCCGGGGTCTCCCTGACGTCCGGAACGTCCGCGAAGCTGGTTGTCGATACGGCGGCTTTCGTGTCTTTCGGTTCCGATTATGAACAGTCCGCCCGCTTCACACACCTTTTTAGCGCCTTCGGAAATTTCGTCGCGATGCTTTGCTACACAGTCGTTGTATTCCTTGCGCAAAGACAGAATATTATCGTCGTCGGTTTCAAAATAGCTTGTTGCAAGACCGATTTCCTCGTCGGTGCGTCCGCGCTTCGCAAGCTCGGTTTTGGCGAGAAAATCAACGTTTCCGCCGAGCATAATATCTGTTCCGCGTCCTGCCATATTTGTCGCGATGGTCACCGCTCCGTATTTACCCGCCTGGGCGACAATGGACGCTTCCTTTTCGTGGTGCTTTGCGTTCAAAACCTCGTGCTTAATCCCGCGGCGGGAAAGCAACTTGCTTAATTTTTCGGATTTTTCTATGCTGATTGTACCGACAAGGACAGGCTGTCCCTTTTCGTGACATTCGACGACCTGCTCAATAACAGCGCGAAATTTGCCGTCCTCGGTAGTGTAAATCACGTCGTCGCGGTCAAGACGTATCATCGGCTTGTTAGTTGGGACTTCGACGACGTCAAGACCGTATATCTCGCTGAATTCGTCCGCCTCGGTAAGCGCAGTACCCGTCATACCGGAAAGCTTTTTATACATTCTAAAGTAATTCTGGAAGGTAATCGTTGCAAGGGTCTTGCTTTCGCGTGCGACGTGGACGTTTTCCTTCGCTTCAATCGCTTGATGAAGTCCTTCATTATAGCGGCGTCCTATCATAAGACGACCGGTGAATTCGTCAACGATAATTACCTCGCCCTCGCGTACGACATAGTCAATGTCGCGGGTCATTATACCATGCGCCTTAATGGCTTGATTTATGTGGTGGGAAAGGGTCATATTGTCCGGGTCAGCAAGGTTCTCTACTCCGAAATAGCGTTGAGCCTTTTCGATTCCCGATTTAGTAAGCGAACAGTTTTTTGCCTTTTCGTCTACGATATAGTCGCCCTCAATATCCTCAAGCTCGGTCTTATCGTCGTGCTCGGCAACCTTTTTCATCTTTAGAGTTTTTGCGAAAGAATCGGCTCTCTTATACAAGTCGGTCGACTTGTCGCCTGCGCCGGAAATAATAAGCGGAGTTCTCGCCTCATCAATCAAAATCGAGTCAACCTCGTCGACAATAGAGAAAGCGTGACCGCGCTGAACCTTCTTTTCCTTCGTGATAACCATGTTGTCACGAAGATAGTCGAAGCCGAATTCGTTGTTTGTGCCGTAGGTTATGTCGGCGTCATAAGCGATTTTTTTATCCGCCGCCTCCATACCCGAAACAATTAGTCCGACCGAAAGCCCGAGATAGCTGTAAAGCTTGCCCATCCATTCGCTGTCGCGGCGGGCAAGGTAGTCATTGACGGTTACGATGTGGACGCCTTCTTCGGAAAGAGCATTGAGGTAGGCAGGAAGGGTAGCGACAAGGGTTTTTCCTTCGCCAGTCTTCATTTCGGAAATCATTCCGTTGTGAAGCACAATACCTCCCATAATCTGAACGGGGAAGTGGCGCATTGACAAAACCCTCCACGAAGCCTCGCGGCAGGTCGCGAAAGCATCAGGAAGAATATCGTCGAGTGTTTCGCCGTTTTTTAGCCTTTCCTTTAGCTTTGTCGTCATCAAGCGGAGCTCGTCCTCGCTCATGGCGCTGTATTTTTCCTCGAGCTCAAGCACCTTTGTTACCATTGGCGCGAATTTTTTCAACGCTTTCCCGCTCGGGGTTCCAAACAGTTTATCAACAATACCCATTTCTATACCTCAAAAATCATAATGTACTTATTATATAACAAATGCAACTTTTGTCTATCGAAAAATGAAAAATAGTCACAAGAAATAAATTTGACATAAAACAATTCTAACGTCGCGCAAAAACTATGTCAAATAACAAATTGTTAATTTTGTAACGCCTTTGTCTTGAAATACGTCGCGAGATTGGATATACTAAAACATAGCTTATTTTAAGGATAATAATCCGAAGGGAGTAAAAAATGAATTACACACAAGAAGTGGAGCGTATGTGTCCCATTGCTAAGGGACCCAAACACGGTCCGGCGCCTATCCCCGAAGAGGGCAGATGGGTAAAGCCCTATCAAATCGCTGATATTTCTGGTCTTTCGCACGGCATAGGCTGGTGCGCTCCCCAGCAGGGAGCCTGCAAGCTTACGCTGAACGTAAAGCAAGGAATAATCGAAGAGGCGCTTGTGGAAACGCTCGGTTGTTCCGGAATGACTCACTCCGCGGCTATGGCGGCGGAAATCCTTATGGGAAAAACTCTTTTAGAGGCGCTTAACACCGACCTCGTATGCGACGCTATTAACGTTGCTATGAGAGAGATTTTCCTTCAACTCGTTTACGGTCGCACACAGACTGCGTTCTCTGAGGACGGTCTTCCCGTCGGCTCGTCGCTTGACGACCTTGGCAAGGGACTTCGTTCGCAGATAGGCACGATGTTCGCCACTAACAAAAAGGGCGTACGTTATCTTGAAATGGCTGAGGGCTATGTGCTTTCAATCGCGCTTGATAAAAACGGCGAGGTTACGGGCTATAAGTTCGTCAAGCTCGGAAAGATGATTCAAGACATAAGACATGGAATGAATCCGACAGAGGCTTATGAAGCCAATATCGGAACATACGGCAGATATGAAGACGCGGCGAAATACGTTGACCCGCGTGAAGAATAGGAAAGGGGGTAGCGACTGATGGTTAATTTTGAAGGTAAAGAAAGAAGAATGCCCAAAATCGAGAAGTTCCTTAAGGAATATGGTTTTGACTCGATGGAGGCCTGCAAGGCATTATGCGATTCCAAGGGAATTGATGTTGAAAAGATAGTTAAGGGCGTTCAGCCTATCGCGTTTGATAACGCGGTTTGGGCATATACCCTCGGCGTGGCTCTTGGACTTAAAAAGGGCGCAAAGGACGCGGCGACAGCTTCCGAGCTTATCGGCGAAGGTCTTGAGGCGTTCTGTATCCCCGGCTCGGTTGCCGAGCAAAGAAACGTTGGACGCGGACACGGAAACCTCGGCGCGATGCTTCTTCGCGACGAAACCGACTGCTTCTGCTTCCTTGCCGGACACGAATCCTTTGCCGCCGCCGAAGGCGCAATCGGTATCGTAAGAACGGCGAATAAGGCGCGCAAGGCTCCTCTTCGCGTTATACTCAACGGTCTTGGAAAAGATGCGGCTTATATCATTTCGAGAATTAACGGCTTCACATATGTCGAGACCGACTATGACTTTATGACGGGCGAAGTCAAGATTGTCCGCGAGGTAAAATTCTCCGACGGCGAGCGCGCCGCAGTTAGATGCTATGGCGCGAACGACGTTCTTGAGGGCGTCGCGATAATGAAGATGGAAAAGGTTGATGTTTCTATCACAGGAAACTCAACCAACCCCACACGCTTCCAGCATCTCGTAGCGGGCACATATAAGAAGTGGGCTATCGAGAACGGAAAGAAGTATTTCTCGGTCGCATCGGGCGGCGGTACGGGTCGAACCCTTCACCCGGACAACGTCGCGGCCGGTCCTGCTTCTTACGGTCTTACCGATTCTATGGGAAGAATGCACGGAGACGCCCAGTTTGCCGGTTCCTCCTCGGTTCCTGCTCACGTTGAAATGATGGGTCTTATCGGAATGGGCAACAACCCCATGGTCGGCGCGACGGTCGCGTGCGCGGTTGCGGTAAGCGAAGCGCTTAAATAGGAATTATTTCATTAAAAAAGCTCTCGGAAATTTTCCGAGAGCTTTTTGTTATGCTTTAGCATAGAAGCCGACGCGAAGCGGCGGGTTCAAAAACCGCCCGCTG
>CAYWQL010000007.1:0-78263 GCA_964460755.1 uncultured Oscillospiraceae bacterium
AGTCAAACCTATAAAAAATATTCCGCCGCGCCTGTAGGCACGTCGGAACATTTGGTGGGAGAGGATGGATTCGAACCATCGAAGGCGTTGCCAGCAGATTTACAGTCTGTCCCCTTTGGCCACTCGGGAACTCTCCCATATATAAAGCTTTCGCTTATTTGTGTTTGGAGCTGGTGGACGGATTTGAACCCCCGACCTGCTGATTACAAATCAGCTGCTCTACCAACTGAGCTACACCAGCGAATTTTTTGCGCCTATAAATATTAACATACGGATTTTTCTTTGTCAATGCACTTAATACAATATTTTTTTAAACGCTTTTTATCACAAATGTTACAAATTATTTAATTTCCCATAAAAATGCAACATTGCTTAAATTTTCTGCTACTATATGTTCAAAAGGGAGGATTATAAAATGAAAAAACTTTTATCCGCAATATTTTCACTTGCTTTAATCGTGGGACTTCTAAGCTCCTGCGCCGCAAAAGCCGACGGTGAAGACTACGCTTATGACGGCGGCAACTACGAATCGTCAGTAAGCGAAGACCGATATGATATGACGCCCGGCACGTCAGAAGAAAACGCAGGCTTTTCTTCGTCAAGCACCCTGACGTCCTTTGCGCCGGAGAACCAGAAAATGGTCTACACCTCGTCGCTTAACATCGAAACGAAGGATTTCGACGAAAGCTATGACACTATCTTTTCCGCGCTCAAGGCCGCGAACGGATATGTGTCCACTAAAGAGGTCAACGGCGGCTATACGACCACGAACAACTATTATCAGACAAAATCCGCTTATCTTTGCTTAAAAATTCCCGCAGACAAATACGACGAGTTTCTCGCGCAGGGCGCTTCCTTCGGCAACGTCACCCGTCAAAGCGATTCAAGCGACAACATAACGGCGAGCTACATTGACACCGAAGCGCGTCTTGCTTCGCTCAAAGCACAGCAGGAACAGCTTTTGAAGCTTATGAATCAGGCGACGACTATGGAGGACATAATTGTCATTCAGCAGAGCCTAACCGACGTAGTTTATCAAATCGAAAGCTACACCTCGACGCTTCGCAATTATGATAATATGGTTTCCTACTGCACGGTTACTATTGACCTTTATGAGGTATCAACAATAAGCGTTAACCCGACCACCTTTGGTCAGCACTTGGTCGAGACTCTGAAGGATTCGGGCCGCGTTGTCGTAGGGTTCTTTGAAGGCCTTGTTATAGTTGTTATCTATTTGCTCCCATTCGCGATAATCGGTCTCGCTCTCTTCTTTATCATCAGAGCCATTGTAAGAAAACGCAGGGCGAACAAGCTCAAAGCCTTTGAAGCGAGCCAAACCCCTGTGGCAAGCGAGCCCTTCGCGGTGGAAAACGGCAGACCTCAAAACAAGAAAAAATAAAAAAGCGTTAGGCTTTAACGCTTGCTTTGGTCGGGAAGTTATGGTAGAATAAACGGCGTTAACACGGGATGTAGCGCAGTTTGGTAGCGCGCTTGCTTTGGGAGCAAGATGCCGCAGGTTCGAATCCTGTCATCCCGACCACGTCGTCGCAGGTCTTATCGGGCTTGCGACGATTTTTTGTTTTTTTAATTCCGTGTCGCTTTTTCCCGCGCACACATTTTGAGCCGTTTCATTAAATTGCGGCAAAGCCTCGAGAGCAATAATTAATTTAATTCCACAGACGACCGACGAAGGATAAATTGTATTTTTCGTTTGTCAAAGCTAAAAAAGGCCGACGGATAAACCAGTCGACCTTTTTTACTGTCTTAAACGCTTATTTTAAAATCTGAATTTTGCCGATGAGGGGAAGCTCCTTCGCCTTACCCTGCGCGGCGTTGACGATACCGATTATCGCAAGCACCGTAACAAGTATAAACACAAGGCCCAAAATCGTTCCCATAAGCGCGCCGAGACTCCAGGAAATCGCATAGAATATAGCAGAAAGAATAGCTTCGACTATAGCGTAGGCGACGCTGAAAATCACGAGCACAAGCCCTTGATTTGTGTGAAAACGCGCAAACTTCGATTCCTTCGCCGCAAAAAGCGGAATAAGGAAGATTATGTACGCGAGTATTGCCATCGCCTTGTTTTGATTGATGTCCTCAGGGGTGAATTCCGCCGTCGTGTCCGCGGTGTTATTTATCTGCTCAAAGGTCTGCGCCGCCTTGTCGGTGAAATCAATCGCCGCTCCGCATGAACCGCAGAATTTTTCGTTCGCGGCAAGCTCAGCGCCGCACTTGTTGCATTTAGCCATAGTTATTTCTCCTTATGTTGTTATGTTTATTTATTTAACGCGCCTATAAGTCGCGCCGTCAAATACGAGTGTGTCGCCGTCGAGCGAATAATCAACCATCGCCTTTTCGCTCGCAAGTCCGAACATTGCGCTTACCTTGATTTCCATTTGCGTGTCGCTCTTGATTTTGTACTCGATTTTCATAAGATAGCCGAGTGCCTCGTCGTAGTCGTCGGTATTTACGTCTTCGCTGCCGGAAAGAGCAAGAAGCTCTTCGGTCAATCCGTAGGTAAGGGTACCGTCTTTTTTGAACTCAATGCCGAGTCCATAGGCACTGTTTTCCGCATCAGTCGTGTCAACAAGCTCCCACTTGCCGATAAGTTTACCCTTTGTCCCGCCGCCGCAGGCGGCAAGCGTAAAGATTAGCGCAACCGCTAAAAGAATAGCTAAAACCTTTTTCATTGTTGTTCCTCCATTTAATATTTTGAATTAATTAAAATTAATTTCCGGCTTTTCGGGAAGACAAACTATTGTGACGTTATAATCAACGCCGACCGAATTTCTTGTGTCCTCATCGTAATATGCCGCGCTTGCATATACCCGTCCGTTGGTTCCCTGCCAAGAGCTGCAAAGCGAGAACCACTCCGACTCGCTCATACCAATACCATAAAGGTCTTCAAAATAGAAGCCGTCGGCTTTAATCTGGTCTAAGTAGCTCAGATAATAGTCGTAATCGGTTGTCGCGATATAAACCGTTCCCGTCGCCTCGTCTGTTCCGACTATCTCGCCCGCTTCGTATTTTCTTATATCTTTAAGTATCCAGCTGCTGTCGCCGTTCGACGAGCCGCCAAGGCTGTCGGAATCGCCGTTGGAAAGCGAGCCGAGCGCGTTGGAAAGACCGCTTAAATCGTTCTCGCTCAAATTGCCGCCTGTAAGCATTCCAAGCACTCCGGAAAGTGAGCCGAGCGAGTTCCCGTCCCCTTCGCCGTCGTCGGACGTTTTGCCGCCGAAGACGCTTGAAATCGACGAGCCGTTTCCGTTAAGACCGAGCCTTCCCAAAAACGAATTTGTCGAAAAACGAGCCACAAGCGCAACAACAAGCGATAACACAAGGCTGACGAGCATAAGAATAAGGGTTGCCTTGGCAAAATTCTTTTTCGCTGTCTTCTTGCAGCCGCCGCAGGCCCAAACTATCGTGAGGATAAGTCCGATAATCGGAATACACATTAAAAGTATTATTCCGACATAGCCTCCCGTCGTAATAGGGGCGTATTTTCCCGTGGGCGCCGCTTCGCTCGCCACGGGCTGCTGATATACGGTCGGCGCCTGCTGAACGGGCGGCGTCTGCTGAACGGTCGGCGCCTGCTGAACGGGCGGCGCCTGCTCCGTCTGCGTCGGGACGGGCTTTTCCTTTTTTTTCGGCGGCGCGGTTATCGTCGCTCCGCATTCGGTGCAGAATTTCTTGTCTTCGGCAAACTCCTTGCCGCACGACGGACAAATAACTGAAATAATGCTTTCCTTCCTTCTCACAGTTGTTGATTTGACTTAAAGCTTTTTTTGTGCTGTAATTAACGTGTGTTTTCTTATCCTTCTCTGATTATTTCCGCGGTTGTCTTACCCCTTAGGCCGAGCTTTTTTGCGCATTCAAGACAAACGCCGCGCCCTTGTTTGTCAAACGAGATTAGAAAACATTTGTCGCATACCCACCGTCCGCATTCGTCGCAAAAATTATAGCTTCGCTTTAACCTTTTTGTCGCCCTGTTTTTTAATAACGAAAAAACAACGCGTATATGCCGATTCGCTTCGCACACGGCGCATTTTGCCGCAAGTGTACATTTCTGCTCGTCATATGTCGTTTGGTCGCGAAAGCCGTTCGACGGATTTGAACGTCTCAAAAGCTTTTTCATAAAAGCCGTTCCTCTCTTTATTTGAGAATATGCGGTTACTGTTTTATTATGAATAATTTTTACAAGACGCGTTACCCCCAAACAGGGGGGATTATTATAGGAAAAGGAGGCTATTGTGTTTTGAACACCGATATTTTGAAAGAAAACGAAAAGAAACGGATTTCACTTTCACTCCCTCTTTTGTTCTGTTTCAGCGTTTTTACCGTATGGCAGATGGGGGTGGTTTTCTTTTCGTCGAAATCCCTTTCGCTTGACGGAAAAACTCCTCTTCCCGTCACGCAGGACAACTCGACAGCCGTAATTGCGGTCGCCTATCTTGTTTCAATTTTAGCGCTTATTTTTTTTCAAAAATACTCTGTCGTTATTCTTCGCGGAACCCTTACGGTTTCGCTTGTGTCGATGCTTCTTTTTTATCTTCCCTTTTCCCCCGAAGTTATCGCTCTTTTTTTCTACCTTCAAACCTTCTGCTGCGTTTTTCTTATTGGATTTATCGGCGCGGTTATCATTAATCTTTTCACCCTTGAAACCGAGCTTATCGACGTAGCGATAACCAGCGCTGTTTCAGGTATCGCCATCGCCCTTCTTCAGAATGATATTTTTTCGGTGTCATATCCGATTTTTCACGTTGTTTCAATTATCGCAAATCTTCTCGTGCTCTTTTCGACCTTTAAGTTTCCGAAAAAAATCGACGTAACCTACGCGACAAAGAAAAGCAGTCTTCCGAAACCAAAGCTGTTCGCCGCCGGCGTTTTCCTCTTTGTCGCCCTCACCTGCCTTATGACCCTGTTCGGCTCGACGGTTGCCGAGGGTGTCAAGCACGGCGTGTCGATATATAATTTAAACTGCGCCGTAGGCGGCGTTCTGATTTTTGTTCTTTGGAAAAAGCTTTCGATAAATCCCGCGAGAATAGCGGTCGTATTATTAGGAATTGGCGCCGTCGGCTTTATCCTCGCGTTTGTCGCGACGATTTTCCCGTCGCTTTCCCTTCTCGCCTGCGCGCTTATTGGTCTTGGATACTGCGTAAGCCTGATGTCGTCCTTTTTCGGCATAATGATTTTTATGCGCTATCCCTCGAAATATATCGTACCAACCATTATTGTCATCGCCCTTCTCACCGTTCTTGTTCACACCGCGCTCCTTGACGCATTGCGGACTAATCTTTCGGTTCTTTACATAATCTATACCGCTATCGCGCTCACTGTGGCGGTAGTTTTCTTTATTCTTTGCCCCTACACTATTTTCTCCCTTCGCGAAAAAAAGGAAAGGTCGAACCAATCTGACGAACGGGCGAGCGACGCCTTCGAAATTCTTTCGGGTCAGGAATGGCGCATAGCGAACTATATTCTTTCGGGATACTCGGGCGGCGAAATCGCCGAGATGATGAGCATAACCAACGACACCATGAAAAGCTATCGCAAAACGATGTATTCAAAGCTTCAAATTCACTCAAAGCGCGAGCTTTTTGAATTAGCTGAAAAGGGAAAATAAAATTCTTTTTTCTCTCACCACTTTCCTTCTTTCGCATACAATAAAGCGAACAGGAGGAATATATTATGACAAATGAAAACGGCCTTGCGGCGCCCGCCGCCGTACCCTATCCCGGTTCGCCCCTTCGACGCGGCGACTCGGGCGACAGCGTAAAACTTATGCAATTCTATCTCGACTCAATTCGCGAATACATCTACCCCTCGCTTGGTTTTCTTACCGTGGACGGCATTTTCGGCGCGAAAACCGAGGCGACCGTAAAACAGTATCAGCTAATTAAGGGGCTTACGGTCGACGGCGTTATCGGACCCATTACCTGGAACGCGATTGTCGCCGACTACGACAGCATACCCTCGTCCGCAACCGACGTCTATCCCGGAAAGCCTCTTTCATCGGGAAGCACAGGCATTGCGGTCGTGACTATGCAAACCAAGCTTGACGAAATTGTTCCGACCTATACCGCGATTAATTTACAAACCATTGACGGAAAATTCGGAACGAATATGTCAAATGCAACACGGCGTTTCCAGCGGCAGTTCGGTCTTGTCGCCGATGAGGTTATCGGCGAAAAAACGTGGTACGCTATCGTCGGCGTTCACAAAAACACCAAAGCGGGAAGCCCCGACCGAGTGCTCACAAAATACCCGGGCACGCCTATAATGCAGGGTGACAGCGGCGACTACGTTCGTTTTGTCCAAAGCTATATGAACAAGGTCGGCACATATAACGGCGCGGGATTCCCAAAAGTCACTATTGACGGAATTTTCGGCACGGCGACAAAACAGCTCGTTCTCGCGTTTCAAAAATACTTCGCACTAAAGCAGGACGGAATAGTCGGACAGAACACCTTCACGGTTATGGTCGAACAGTTTAATCGAACCTTATAAAAACGGCTCTCCCCGCAATCCGCGGGGAGAGCTTATTTTTATGGTTGCGATTTCCTTTTTAAAATGATATTATATTTTATTATATAGGAAGATAAATAAAGGTTGGTACAACAATGGACAATACGCAAAAATCAATGGAAAAAATCGTCGCTCTTTGCAAGGGACGCGGTTTTGTTTATCCCGGAAGCGAAATTTACGGCGGTCTTTCGAACTCGTGGGACTACGGTCCTCTTGGCGTCGAGCTTAAAAATAACGTTAAAGCGGCATGGCGCAAAAAGTTCGTTCAGGAAAGCCCCTATAACGTCGGACTTGATTCCGCTATACTTATGAATCCCGAGGTTTGGGTTGCATCGGGTCACGTCGGCGGCTTTTCCGACCCGCTGATGGACTGCAAAAGCTGTCACACACGTCATCGCGCCGACTCGCTCATTGAGGCGACCGGGGTTAATCCCGCGGGTTGGTCGAACGAGGAAATGTCAAAATATATAGTCGAGCACAAAATCGCCTGCCCCGACTGCGGCGAATGCAACTTCACCGACATTCGCAAATTTAACCTTATGTTTAAAACCTTTCAGGGCGTAACAGAGGACGCGAAAAGCGAAATTTTTCTTCGCCCCGAAACGGCGCAGGGCATATTCGTGAACTTTTCCAACATTCAGCGCACAACAAGAAAAAAGCTTCCCTTCGGCGTTGCGCAGGTCGGAAAAAGCTTTCGCAACGAGATAACTCCCGGCAACTTTATCTTCCGTATTCGCGAGTTCGAGCAAATGGAGCTTGAGTTCTTCATTAAGCCCGGCACAAATATGGAATGGTTCAATTACTGGCGTTCCTTCTGCCACAACTGGCTTCTTACTCTCGGGCTTCGCGACGACAATCTAAAGCTTCGCGACCACGAGCAAAAGGAGCTTTCCCACTATTCCAACGCAACAACCGATATTGAATTCCTCTTTCCGTTCGGTTGGGGCGAGCTTTGGGGCATAGCTGACAGAACGAATTTTGACCTTACCCAGCACAGCAAACACACAGGCAAGGACATCGAATATTTCGACCCCGAAACCAATGAGCATTTTATTCCCCACGTCATTGAGCCGTCGCTCGGTGCCGACCGCGTAACTCTGGCGTTCCTTTGCGACGCATACGACGAGGAAGACCTCGGCGAGGGCGACAGCCGCGTTGTGCTTCATCTTCACCCGGCGCTCACGCCCTTCAAGGCCTGCGTGCTTCCCCTTTCAAAAAAGCTTTCTGAAAACGCACTTAAGGTGCGCGACGAGCTTGCGAAATACTTTATGGTCGACTACGACGAGGCAGGCTCAATCGGCAAGCGCTATCGCCGTCAGGACGAAATCGGAACACCGTTTTGCCTTACCTATGATTTCGAAAGTGAAGAAGACGGCTGCGTAACCGTCCGCGACCGCGACACAATGAAGCAGGAAAGAATTAAAATCGAAGACCTTCGCAGATATATCGAAAAGGCAATCGAGTTCTAAATAACTGTTTTTAAACCATACGATTTGCACTTATATTAAGCGGATAAGCTTTGAACCAATACAGCAAAGCCCCCCGACAAAATCGGGGGGCTTAATATTTTCTTTTATCTATTTCGCGCTTTCCTCGGCGCATTCCTTAATGGTCGTTCTTATCGTCACCACGGTGTTAAGCATAAACGCCTCATACGGCTGTTTGTCGACGAGGTTGTCGTTGCGGTATCGGTCGGCGAAAGCCTTCACGATTTCCTCCTCGCTTTTGCCCTCGTAATACGCCTTTAAAATGAGGTCGCGGCATTCGTCAATCGTGTCGCGGGCAAGAGCGAAATATCCCTTTACCATCTCGTCGCTTACAATTCCGTAGTGCGGCGAGGATATGTGCTCAATGTCGAATTTGGAGCATTTTTCTATTGCTTCCTTGGCGAGAAGATAGCTGACGAGATACACGGGATACATCGTTGTTTCGCTCGTCAATACGCCGAGTGTTTCGTCAAGCTTAATAAGCTTCCATTCGGGTATATAAAAGCTTATCGCGTCACGGGTATGCCCGGGTGTTGCGATAACCTCAAGCGTTACACCGCCAAGCTCAATTTTGTCGCCCTCTTTTACGATAATGTCGGTATGAAAATCGGAGTCGGCGTAATCATCTACATATTCGGCGAGCCCTGCTTCGTTGGGCTTATAGGTGTTCGCGGCGGTAACCGAAAGACCGCGTATCGTTTTAAGCGCGTTCGGTTTGCCGAAAACACCCGCTGCATATTCCGACGAAATAACCTTAACGCTCCCCCATTCCTTTTTCATATGGGGTATCGAGCCGATATGGTCATAATGGCTGTGTCCGACTATAATATAGTCGACGGGTCGCTCGCCGATAATCGCCTTTATTTTCGCAATTTTTTCTTTGGCGCAAAATGCCATTCCACAGTCGATAATCGCAACCTTGTCCCTTCCGATAACGAGGGTTCCTTCGTCGGACGGGTGGCACATAATATTGATATATTGTTTTTTGATGTCGTCTTTATTCATTTTAATATCCCTGATTTGCACTTATTTTTTTTAAAAGTATATCACCTTTAGGCATTTGCAACAACACAAATAAAAAAATTTATTAAAAATGCTGTATTTTAGCTCATTATTTGCTATAATGTTTTAGTATTTTATTTAAGAAGGTTTTTAAATTGATTAGAAATGATTTGAGAAACATCGCGATTATCGCCCACGTTGACCACGGCAAGACCACCTTGGTCGACGAAATGCTCAAGCAAAGCGGTGCATTTCGCGACAATCAGGTTGTCGCCGAAAGAATAATGGACAGCGGCGATATCGAACGCGAGCGCGGAATAACCATTCTCGCCAAGAATGCGTCCTGCACATATAAGGACGTAAAAATTAATATTGTCGACACCCCCGGGCACGCCGATTTCGGCGGCGAGGTTGAGCGCGTGCTTAAAATGGTAAGCGGCGTGCTTTTGCTCGTCGACGCGGCGGAGGGACCTATGCCACAGACCCGCTTCGTGCTTGAAAAGGCCCTTAATCTCGGGCTTATGCTTATTGTCGTCATCAACAAGGTGGACCGACCCGACGCACGCGTTCCCGAGGTCGTCGACGAGGTGCTCGAGCTTCTTATGGACTTGGGCGCGACGTCGGAGCAGCTTGACAGCCCCATGGTTTTCTGTTCGGGCCGCGCGGGCACGGCAAGCTATTCGCCGAATGTTGACGGCGTTGACCTCGTACCTTTGTTTGATACAATAGTTAATTATATCAAGCCGCCCGAGGGCGACGAAAAGGCGCCGCTTGGAATGCTCGTTTCGTCTATCGACTACAACGAGTTCGTCGGGCGTATCGCAATCGGCCGCGTTGAAACGGGCGAAATCAGCGTAAACCAAGACGTTATAGTCTGCGATTATCACAAGCCCGAGCTTCAAAAAAAGGCGAAAATCACAGCTATATTCCAGTTTGAGGACGTAAAGCGTGTTAACGTTGACAAGGCAACTGTCGGTGACATAGTCGCTTTCTCCGGAATAGAAGACGTAAATATCGGAAACACCGTGTGCGCGCCCGACGCGATTAAGCCCCTTCCCTTCGTCAAGATTTCCGAGCCGACGGTCGAAATGACCTTCTCGGTTAACGACAGCCCGTTCGCAGGACAGGAGGGTAAGTTCGTCACCTCCCGTCAGCTTAGCGAACGACTTTTTAGAGAGCTTCTCAAGGACGTTTCGCTCGTCGTTGAAAAAACCAATTCGACCGACGCCTTCCGCGTGCTCGGTCGCGGCGAAATGCATCTTTCCATATTAATCGAAACCATGCGCCGCGAGGGCTTTGAATTTCAAGTCAGCACCCCCCACGCGCTTATTAAAACCATCGACGGTGAAAAGCAGGAGCCCTATGAACGCTTTGTCGCCGATGTTCCTGCGGAATGCGTCGGAAGCGTTATGGAGAAGTTGGGCTCTCGCAAGGGCGAGCTCGTTTCAATGACGCCGCAGGGCAACCGAATGAAGCTCGAGTTTCTTATCCCCTCCCGCGGGCTTTTCGGCTATCGCAACGAGTTCCTTACTGACACGCGCGGCGAGGGAATTATGAGCGCCGTTTTTGACTGCTACGGTCCTTATAAGGGCGACATTTCCAAGCGCGACACAGGTTCGCTTATAGCTTTCGAAACAGGCGACGCGGTCGGCTACGGACTGTTTAACGCTCAAGAACGCGGCGCGCTCTTTATCGGCGCGGGAGTCAAGGTCTATGCGGGAATGGTCGTCGGGGTGAGCCCCAAGAACGAGGACCTCGTCGTTAACGTCTGCAAAAAGAAGCACCTCACCAACACGCGTGCTTCGGGCTCGGACGACGCTCTTCGTCTTATTCCGCCCCGCAACCTTTCGCTTGAGCAATGCATTGAGTTTCTTGCTGACGATGAGCTTCTTGAGGTAACGCCCGAATCCCTTCGCATAAGAAAGCGCGAGCTTGACCACGCGGCGCGCATGAGAGAAATCGCGAAGAAAAAACAGTAAATTAATTAACAAAGGGAACGTTTTCAAGCGTTCCCTTTTATTTTTGCCCTTTTTTCTTTGTTTACTTGTTAAAAATACATTAAATAGTGTAGAATAGATAATTGGTGATATATGTGCGACAGTTAGAGGGAAAAATCCGAAAAGCCGTTGAGCTTTACAATTTAATCAGGGACGGCGACTGCGTCGGCGTCGGGGTTTCGGGCGGAAAGGACAGTCTTGCGCTTCTCTGCGGGCTTTCGGCTCTTCGTTCCTACTACCCAAAAAGCTTTTCTGTAAAAGCCATTACCCTTGACCCCTGCTTCGGGAACAAGCAAGCCGATTTTTCAGCGGTAACAAAGCTTTGCGACACCCTTGGGGTTGAGCACATAATTAAACGCACAAATCTTTCTGAAATAATTTTTGATATAAGAAAAGAAAAAAATCCCTGTTCTCTTTGCGCGCGTATGCGGCGCGGCGCTCTTCACGACCTTTGCGTCGAAAACGGTTGCAACAAAATTGCGCTGGGTCATAATATGGACGACGTCGTCGAAACCTTTTATATGAATCTCTTTCACGAGGGGCGTGTCGCGGCGTTCGCCCCGTCGACCTACCTTTCCCGCAAGGATATAACAATGATTCGTCCTCTTATTCTCTGCGAGGAAAACGAGGTCGCAAATGCCGCAAAGCGAAGCTCCCTTCCCGTTGTGAAAAGTCTTTGTCCTATGGACGGCTTTTCGGAACGCGAAAACATTAAAAACTTTATTGCCGAAAAGGAAAAGGAATATCCCGGTTTTCTCGTCCGCACCTTTACGGCGCTTCAAGTCGGAAACATAAGCGGTTTGGGGATATGAGTAAAAAAGATATTAAAACAAAATATAAAAAGGGCAGAAAGAAGCTTGCCCTTGAGGAGGACAACACCCTGTCGCCCTCCCATCTTGACGAACTCTTAAACGACGGCATAACGCCGCCGTCGGACGCCGAGCTTCTTGCAAAAAGCCTTTTAGACGACGCCGCCGCCAAGGGACTAAGCGCGGCAGACGTCGTTAAGCAAAACGACGCTAAAAAGCACCTTATCGACCTTGAGCGCAAGCAGCGAAAAAAAGCGCTTATGGGGCGGAACATCGTTATGTCGAAGACACAGGCCGCCGCTCTTTTAGAACGGCTTTCTAACAATGAGGGGGGCGTTCCCTTCACACGAAAAAGCAAAGACGAGCTCGGCGACACGGCGGAGTTTGACCTTACGGATTATCTGAACGTCGAAAAAACGAAGCAGCCTGCCGACGACTCGCCTGCTTCGGAAAAAAAACCGAAAAAGCCAAGGAAAAAGAAGGGCGCCGACCAAGCCGCCAAAAATCCCGAACCTCAAGACGACACGGTTACCGAAACGCAGATTTGTGAAACAGAATCAGCCGATACTGCCGACTCCTTAAATGCTCAAAAGCCGCCCCAACCGCAGATAAGAGAAAATCGCAAGCTTGCGACAAAAATTATCGCCTCTTTCATCTTTTCGCTTTTGCTTTTTGTTCCCCTGTTTTTCTTTGCCGTAACCGACGCGGCTTTTTACTATATCTATAACGACGGCGAGCGAGCCGGCTTCACCTTTTCCTTTTCGAAAATTAACGCCGAAAACGCGGCGGCTCACAACATCGGCGTCAGCGAGCGCGACGTCGTCACGGTAACGCCGACCTATAAGGACATAAGCGTTATAAACAACATCGAAGTTTCGCGGGCATTCGCGGTCACGGTCACCGCCGACGGCGGTACTCGTGAGGTTTACCTCACGAGGGGAGCGACCGCAAGGGAAGCGATAGACCGTGCCTGCACCCCTCTTGGCGAGGACGACATTGTGTCTATACCGCTTGACCAAGCTGTGAAAGCGGGCGACGAAATCATTGTTTCCCGCGTTACCCTTTTGCCGCGAACGGTTTTTGAGGATATGCCCTATGAGGAGGTCACCAAGCTTTCCCCCCTTCTTCCCGACGGCGTGAAAAGAATAATGAACGAGGGCGGAGGATTGGACGGCACGGCATATGTTGATTATGTAGACCGTTTTATCGACGGAGTTTACGACGACACCGAGCAGGTCGGTTTAACCTATGAGGACGTTCCTCACAACGTCGTCACCCTTGAAGGAAAAAGCGGTGTTCCCGCCTCCTCGCTTGACGCAGCCAAATATACCGACGTCGCTATCGTCGACAATGCCCCGACAAGCTACAAAAGCGTAACCGTCGGCGCGCCCTGCACTGCGTACAGCTTTAAACCGGGCGTCTACGGCTCAAGCGGAATGCGGCTTGTTCAGGGAATGGTCGCGGTCGACCCGAACGAATACAGCTACGGCGACCTTCTTTACATAACCTCGGCTGACGGGAGCTTCGTCTACGGCTGGGCGATTGTCGCCGACGCCTGCGAAGCGGCTATGTACGGCGACGTGGCGATTGACTGTTTTTTTGAAACCTACGGCGAAAGCGTGCTTTTCGGAAAACGCTATTTAAACGTTTACGTTGTCGACACCTTAAACCAAGAGCAACTGACGGAATATACGGCGCACGAGGGAATGTTTAACCTTCGCGTCCCCGAATAAATAAGGAGAAATAGTATGAGCATTTTTATTATCGCGGAAGCGGGCGTAAATCATAACGGAGACATATTACTTGCCAAAAAGCTTATCGACGCGGCGGTGGAAGCTGAAGCCGACGCCGTCAAGTTTCAAACCTTTATTCCCGAAAAGGTTATTTCCACCTTCGCGGAAAAGGCGGAATACCAAAAGGAAACCACGGGTGGCGACGAGAGTCAGCTCGATATGGTGCGAAAGCTTTGGCTCTCCTACGACAGCTTCGTCGAACTCGACGCCTACTGCAAAAGCAAGGGCATTATGTTTCTTTCAACCCCCTTTGATATTCCAAGCCTTGATTTTCTAATGACGCTTAACATTCCGTATATCAAAATACCGTCGGGCGAAATAACGAACTATCCCCTTTTGATGGCGGCGGCGAAAAAGAAGCTTCCCGTCATTATGTCGACGGGTATGAGCACACTCGAAGAAATCGCCTTCGCTCGAAAGATACTTCTCGACAACGGAACACCCGAGGTCGCGCTTCTCCATTGCAATACCGAATATCCCACTCCCTTTGAGGACGCGAACATAAAGGCTATGCTCGCCATAAAGGAGCGCTTCGGCGGAAAGGTAGGGTATTCCGACCACACCCTCGGCATTGAAGCGCCCATCGCGGCGGCGGCTCTCGGCGCGGAAATAATCGAAAAGCACTTTACCCTCGACAGAACCATGGAGGGCCCCGACCATTCCTGCAGCCTTGAACCCAGCGAGCTCAAAGCCATGGTAAGCGCGATAAGAAATATCGAAAAGGCACTCGGCAGCGGCGAAAAAGCCCCAAGCCTTTCAGAAACCAAAAATATGGATATCGCGCGAAAAAGCATTGTCGCCGCGCGCAATATAAAAGCGGGCGAGGTTTTCTCGGAAGAAAATCTCGACGTCAAACGCCCCGGAAACGGGATTTCGCCGATAAAGTGGTTCGACGTAATAGGAAAAACCGCGAGCAGGGATTTCGTCGCGGACGAGCTTATCGAGCTATAAATGTAAAAGAGGCGCTTATGAAAAAGGGCATATCTTCAAAAACTAAAAATTTATTGATTTTCTCCGCCGCCCTGCTTGTCGTCGCGGTCGTCCTTGAGCTTTTATTCGTCGGCATAAGCAATCGGCATGACGAAAGCGATTATGTCCTTTCGTCGGTCGGCGCAAGCTCCTTCACCTCGTGGGAGTTTGAAGACAAAGGAAACGGCAATTATTATGCACTTGCTTACAATTCCTACCTCACCGCCGACGACCTCGGAGGTGCGCGCGCGGATAAAATCGAGGTTTTCCTTTCCCGAACCACTTCCGACTCGACCGAAACGGTTATCTACTATACGGGCAAGGTCAACGGGATTTACGGCGAATTTATCGCTCCGCTCACGCTGGAGCGCGAGGGCGTTTATGTCGGATACCTCGGCGCGGACAGTCTCGACAGGATAAGAATTTACCCCACCGAAATCGTTCACTCAACCATAACCTTCGACGGCGTCGTCATTAATCCCGACGTTTCCGTCGCCTCTTTTTCGGTGGCTCGAATTATACTTTGGGGAATGCTGTGCGCTATGTTATACAGTTTGTATATTATAATTCGCTTTTTTGCCTTTAAAAAAGGGGAACGGCCTAACCTATGGCTTATAATATACTTCTGTCTTGGCGGAGCGCTTATGCTTGCCTCTTATGAGGGAACGCGAATGTTTACCTCTGTGCGCGGACTTGAGGGGATAATTCTCCCGGTAGTGTTCGTTTTATTCTCATTGCTTTATGCCGCGCTTTGGTTTATCGCGGTTCGGCTTCGCGAGCCGCACAAGAAGCTTTGCGCCGCTGTCGCGGTGCTGGGCGTTATGTTCACCTTCGCGCTGTCTCCCCTTCAAGCGCCCGACGAACAAAACCATTTTCTTCGCGCCTATGCCATTTCGGGCGGACAGCTTAACTTCGAGTTCAACTATGAATATCCCGGCGACGTCCAGCTTCTCTTTGATTCCTTTAAGGGTCAGTTTTATTTAGAAAAGCACGAAAAGGGCTTGGCGACGACGATTTCTCAAATATCTATGCTTTTAACTACCGACGCAACAAGCTACAAAAGCGACTACTGTCATTCCGATATTCAGCTTCTTCTTCCGTATATCCCCGCCGCGATTGGAATAGGAATTGTTCGCCTTGTGGGCGGAAACGCGCTTTTCTGCCTTTACGCTGCGCGGCTTATGAACGTGGCGGTCTTCGCGATATGCGCCTACCTTGCGCTCAAAAACGCGGCGCGATACCGCGGGGCGATTATACTCGCCGCCCTTTTGCCCCTAACTCTTTTTATGGCGGCGACGACGTCGTATGACTCTATGTTCCTTTCGGCATTCATACTGATGTTCGGACTGATATGCAAAAACAATTTTCGACAATGGGATTTGCTCGCGGTCGTCGCGCTTTTCAGCGTTATGATTTCAATAAAACCGATATACTTCCCGCTCGCCTTTCTTATTCTCACTATACCCAAATCGGAATACAAGCCGAAGACGAACAAAATTTCGGCATTGCTTCTGATTTTAGGCTTCGGCGCGATAGTTTATCTCGGTTCTCTTATTTACGCCGACCTCTTTGCCAGCAACATTCCCCCAACCGTCTATCTTGACGGCGTGGACAAGCTTTCTCAGATTAAGTACGTTCTTTCGAACCCCGTGCGATACGCCATGGTTATGGTGGTCGACGGCTACTTGAACTCCTTTTATCTCAACACCTTCGGCGACCTCGGCGCGCTCGACGTGCATTGTATTCTTACCAACCTTCTTTCGCCCGTGCTTGTCGTCGTCGTTGCGGCGCTTTATGCCGACACGGCGAAACGATACAAAAAAAGCGACGCCGTAATTTTTTCTGTTATAACGGTTGCGAGCTATGCTATAATTGTGACAGGCTTTTACGCGATGTGGTCGACCCTTGGTTCAACTTCAATTCTGGGCGTTCAATCGCGGTATTTTATCACCCTCGTTCCGCTTCTGGCGGCGCTTATTTCAAAGGCGCTTTCCAAGGCGATAAGCTTTAATCTTGGCGACCGCTCTCGCGATAACGCAACCATCGCCATATGCGGGGGACTTTCCTTCGTCGCGGCATTTGAGATGTTCGCGAGATATTTCTTAATGTAGCAAAAGGAGAACCATCAAAATGAGTTTTTTCATAAGTCTCGCCGCGATTGTGGCGATATGCTTGTTTGTAACCGTACGATTTAAAGCCAACAGCGCATGGACTCCGTTTTTTGTTGTCGCGTTCATAACACTTTTCTCGTGTTATCTCGGAACGCTCAATCTTCTTGTTCCCGCGATATACCTTGTGCTTGCCTTTGCGGTGTTTTCGCTCGTTTACGTCTTTATACTTAAGCGAAAGGACTTGAAGGCTAACCTTCTTTCCTTTCTTTCGCCGGGAATGGTGTTTTTTATCGCGTCGAGCATATTTTTCTTTTTTGCGCTTCAAAAGGAAAACGCCGCGTTCAGCGTTTGGGACGAGTTCTCGTTCTGGGGCACGGCCGCGAAAAACGTTTTCGCGCACCGACAGCTTTATACCCTTTTCGAAAGCAGTATGATAAATATCTCCTATCCGCCTGTTCTGCCGGTTTTCAGCTTCTTTATGCAGTTCTTCGGCGGCGCGTTTTCCGAATATATGGTCTACGTCGCCTATGCCGTTATTGAAATGGCGGTTGTGACAATTCTTTTTTCACGCATACGCTGGAAGAACCCAGTCGCGATAGTCGTCGTCGCCTTTTTTGCCCTCGCGGGAATATACAGCTTCTGGTGGGGCTTCGAAGGTCTGATTGCTTATTGCACAAGCTATGCCGACTACATACTCGGCTTTGTCTTCGCCGCGCCGCTGCTGATTTATTTTTCAAGCGACGATAAAAGTCTTATTAAATATTTGGGCGTTCTCCTGGGGCTTATGCTGCTTCCGCTGACTAAGGATATCGGCTTTGCATTTGGGCTTATCGCGTCGGTCGTCATCGCCGCGGATATGGTTCTTGCGAACAACTATCCAAGCGAACGGGTTTTTAAAAGTGAAAACAAATGGCTTCGTCTTGTCTATCCCGCCGCTCTGTTTATCGCGGTCATCGCAAGCTACTTTATTTGGACCCTTCACTTTAACGCCGTGACCGAGCTTTCACGCGTAGAGGTGTCTTACAGCTACTCCATTTTTGATATGCTTCGCGGAAAAGACGATTATTTCAACCAAATAATTCACAAGATGTTTACCGTTATAAGCACGAAACAGCTCGTCACCTTCGGAACAATAAACGTTATGCTTGTCGTTTTCTTCATCGTTCCGATAATCGTATCCCTCTTCACAAAATCAAAGCGCCAGATACTCCGAACCCTGCTTTTCAGCTTTCTTATGCTTTGCGGCTTCTTGCTGTACAGCGTTTTTCAGTCATATTTATACACCGCGATTTTCGTTCATACCGAAAGCCATGACCTTATCTCATATACAAGATATATGTCAAGCTACGCGATAGGCTGGTTCTTCATTATGACGGGCGTATGTCTGTTTGATATAACCAAGCCCTTCTTCAAACGGCTTTCCCTCTCGCTCGGCGTCGCGGTCTGCGCGGTTTTACTTTCGGCGCACTTCTATTTTTGCAACGTGCATCCCGACCAATATGTATTTACAAGCGAAAAGGTTATCTGCGGTCCGAACGAAATGCGCCGAAGAATGTCGGATATAACGAACAAATTTGACGGCTATTTAACCTCCGACGACAAGATATACTTTATTGCTCAGAATTCGGACGGCGGAGAATGGTTCATCTTTAACTATCAAGCCCAGCCCGCCTATACCGTCAAAACTCTCGGCGGGGGCAACTTCGTTTCGCTCGACACGCCGAAAGAGGATATGGTCGGCACCTACAACGTATATGCCGACAAAAAGATTTTCACCGATTATATCCGTGAACAGGGCATTGATTATGTATATATTTTTGTTCTTGACGACTACTTTATTTCCGAATTCAGCGATATGTTTGAGGATAAGCTCGTAACCTATTTTGACAACTCAAGCGGTCTTTATATGGTCGTCGATAAGGGCGCGGATTTAGTTTCCTTCGTGCCCGTTCCAACCGGTATGGCAATCGAAAACCTTAAAGCCGAATACGGCGTTGATTAAGCAAAAGTTTAAAGAGTCTCCCAAGGGAGGCTCTTTATTTGCGCTTTGGAGAATGACGCTTAGGTTGTGCTTTTCCTACAATATATCAATACGCCGAACTCCTTAAGCTTACGGCGCGGCTCGTTCTCTGCCGTCATATTCGCCGTCCTTTTTGAATATGCTTTATTATCACATTTCGCGAAAGGGCATATGCAAAATGAAGGACACCTGTGAGCGGGCGGTTATGCTCGCGCAGTACATAACCGAAACGGGCGACACCGTTCGCGGCGCGGCAAAAAAGTATATGATTAGTAAATCTACCGTACATAACGACGTCGCTAAGCGGCTTCGACGGATTAACCCCACGCTGTGGAAAGCGTGCAACAACGTGCTTCAGTTCAACAAGGACGAGCGGCATATCCGCGGCGGCATAGCAACTAAAAGGAAATACGAAAGCCTTTAAGTGTATTCTTTTTTTCGTCTTGTTGTGATAAAATATAGGTATCAACTAAGCGGAGGCGATTTTTTGAAGACATTAAAAAAAATTGTATATGTTATTCTTCAATGCACCTGGGGGCTTCCTCAAACGCTCTTGGGCTTATTGGTATTTCTTCTTAATCTTAAGCACCCACACAAGATTTTCGGGAAAAGCATACTCACGCTGTGGCCGAGCTTTTGCGGTGTTTCGCTTGGGCTATTCATTTTTTCGAGCGCGGAGGACGGCGACATCTCACGTTCGCTTTCCCGCGGCGGACGTAAGGACGACGCTAATACAGCGACCGTCTGCGACAGAATGACGGTTCACGAATACGGTCACACCTTTCAATCGCTTATTCTCGGGCCCTTGTATCTTTTTGTCATCGGCATACCATCTATGGTTTGGGGAAGCCTTCCCTATTTCAGAAAGCTTCGTGATAAAAAGGGCTTGGGATATGACGCGTGCTATACCGAACGGTGGGCGGACGAGCTTGGAGAAAAGGCTACGGGTCGGCGCTCCATTCGTGATTTCCATTTTTGATAATATAAAAGCAGCGTCGCCCGCAAACGGGCGACGCTTAAATTTTGTTTTGCTATAATATGCAGACCATAATATATTCCTCGGCTTTTTCGTCCACGACGGAAAAGCCGACTTTTTTATACATTCCCACGGCGTAGTTCGCTTTTTGAACGGCGAGGGAGGCTTTTTCATATCCGTCGGCGCGAAGTCTTTCGAGCATCGCCCTCATCATTGCCGTACCCAAGCCGCCGCTTCGATATTCCTTATATAGCGAAATCGCAAACGACGGGGTTTCGTCGTCAACGTGTCCGTAATCGTTCATAATGCGCGTCCAAACCGCGCCGACCACCTTGCCGTCCACCACGGCGACGAGGGCTTTATCGCCCTTCTGTTCACCGAAGCCGTCGGTATAAAGCCGAAGCTCGGGCTCATTAATTATGTCTTTCGGCGGGGGCTCAACCCCTTCGGGAATAAAAATGGCCTCGTATAAAAAATTGCTTAAAAGCGGATACTCCGCTTTTTTTATTGCGCGTATGGTATAGTTCATAGGCTTCCTTTGTTATGCCTGCTGCTTTTGGAGCATATCCTTGACCTTCATAAGTCGGGTTTTGGTTCCGCGCTCGTTTTCCTCGAGCTTCATTGTTATATACTTTATGCTCTCTTCCATTTCGGGTATCATAACGTGCTCAAGGGCGTTGACGCGGCGACGGGTCTTTTCAATCTCGTTCGCAAGCATATTGCACGCCTTTTCTGTTTCGGCAAGCTCAATCAAAAGCGGAAGCAACTCCGCAAGGTCAAGCACCGCGCCGTCAAGCTCGCTCGAGGTGAACGCGAAGCCATATGGAAGCTCGCACGACTCGTTGCCGTCGGGGATAAGCTTTATTGTCGGAACATCGACGCTCATAATGTTGCGAAGCCCGGTTTCTATCTCGGCGTTACGCACAGGATAGATAAGCGCCTCTTCAACGGCGGCGTTGCCCATTTCGGCGCGCGCAACAGAAAAGCGTCCCATTGCGGCGGAAAGCTTTTGTTCGACCTCCTCGCGAAGCTCCTTGTTTCGGCGGATAATCTCTATGAAGCGGCGAACCATTTCGTCGCGTTTGTCTTTTAAAAGCTTGTGCCCTCTCGCGGCGGTCTTCAGCCGCTTTTTAAGGCGGGTAAGCTCCATTCGCGTAGGGTTAATTTGTTTTGGCATACTTTATGCCTCCGTATTTTTTTCCTCAACGGGCCAATATTTGTCCAGATATTCGTCGCGAATACGTTTCATTTCGCTCCTTGGAAGTATCTTCAAAAGGCTCCACCCAAGGTCGAGGGTTTCCTCTATCGTGCGGTTAGTGTAGTAGCCCTGCGAAACGTACTGCTCCTCGAACTTGGTCGAAAACTCCGCGTACAGCTTGTCGGTTGGGGTTAACGCCGCGTCGCCGAGAATAACCGCCAGCTCCTTGGCGTCCTTTCCTCTTGCGTAAGCCGAGAAAAGCTGATTCATCGTATCCGAGTGGTCTTCACGGGTTTTCCCCTTGCCCGTTCCCTTATCCTTAAGTCGTGAAAGGGACGGAAGCACGTCGATAGGCGGGGTAAGTCCCTTGCGATACAGCTCGCGGGAAAGAATAATCTGCCCTTCGGTGATATATCCCGTAAGGTCGGGTATCGGGTGGGTCTTGTCATCCTCGGGCATAGACAAAATCGGTATTTGTGTTATCGAGCCCTTGTTGCCCTTAATACGTCCCGCTCTTTCATAGAGCGAGGCAAGGTCGGTATACATATATCCGGGATATCCGCGGCGTCCGGGTATTTCCTTTCTCGCCGCAGAAACTTCACGAAGCGCCTCTGCGTAGTTTGTGATATCGGTCAGAATAACGAGCACGTGCATTCCGAGCTCATACGCAAGATATTCCGCGCAGGTTATTGCCATACGCGGCGTCGCTATACGCTCGACGGCTGGGTCGTTAGCGAGGTTCATAAACAGAACCGCGCGCTCGATTGCGCCAGTTTTTCTAAAATCGCTTATAAAGAAGTCGGCCTCCTCAAAGGTTATACCGATAGCGGCGAAAACAACCGCGAACTTCTCGTCGGATTTAAGCACCTTCGCCTGACGCGCTATCTGCGCGGCGAGTTGGGCGTGAGGAAGACCGGAGCCTGAAAAAACGGGAAGCTTTTGACCGCGGACAAGGGTATTAAGTCCGTCTATTGCCGAAACGCCCGTTTGAATAAACTCGGCGGGATAATCGCGCGCCGCGGGGTTAAGGGGCGAGCCGTTTATGTCAAGCTTTTCCTCAGGGATAATTTCCGCGCCGCCGTCAATGGGCTTGCCCATTCCGTCAAAAACTCGGCCAAGCATATCGCGGCTAACCGAAAGCTGTGTTCCATGTCCTAAAAAACGCGCCTTGCTTGTTACTATTTTAAGTCCCTGCGAGCTTTCAAAAAGCTGAACAAGCGCCTTGTCCCTGTTGATTTCAAGAACCTTTCCATATCGGATTTCGCCGTTCTCCTGTTCGATTTCGACAAGCTCGTCGTACTTTACGCCCTCGACGCCCTCGATTAACATAAGGGGCCCGACGACCTCGCGAATGGTTTTATATTCTTTACGCATAATCGTCCTCGCCTCCCATAAGCTCCGCGAACTCGTCGTCCATCTCGCGGTTTATGTCCTGTATCTTTTCTTCAAATTCGTCCTCGACGATATACTTCATACGTCCGACCTTTTCGATAACCTTCATCGCCGTAATCTTGCTGAACGCGACGTCCTTGTCGAGCGCCTCGTTCGCCTTCTCGTGCCAATGGATTATCGTTTTCAGCATTCCGTACTGTTTTTTCGGGGAGGTGTAGGTATCTATTTCGTGGAAGGCTATCTGGTGGAGATAGTCCTCACGGATGCTGCGCGCCGTTTCAAGCTTTAGTCTGTCCTTGAAGCCAAGCGCGTCGACGCCGACAAGACGGACAATTTCCTCAAGCTCCGACTCATCCTGAAGAAGCGTCATCGTTTCGGAAACAAGGCTCGACCAGTCTTCGCCAACATTTCTGTCGTAATATTCGCCCATTGTGTCCTTATATAGCGAATAGCTCGTAAGCCAGTCTATCGCGGGGAAATGGCGTTTATAAGCAAGCTGTGCCGAAAGGCCCCAGAAGACCTTGACAATACGAAGGGTTCCCTGTGAAACAGGCTCGGAGGTGTCGCCGCCCGGGGGAGAAACCGCGCCGATAGCGGTAATGGCGCCAACCCTTCTGTCCTTTCCAAGACAGTTGACTATGCCCGCTCTTTCATAGAACTCGGCAAGGCGGCTTGAAAGATACGCGGGGTATCCCTCTTCACCCGGCATTTCCTCAAGACGTCCGCTCATCTCACGAAGCGCTTCCGCCCAACGCGAGGTTGAGTCCGCCATAATAGCGACCTTATAGCCCATATCGCGGAAATATTCCGCAATCGTAATTCCTGTATAAATCGAAGCCTCGCGCGCCGCGACAGGCATATCCGATGTGTTCGCGATAAGCACCGTTCTTTTCATAAGCGGAAGCCCTGTGCGGGGGTCTTTAAGCTCGGGGAATTCCATAAGCACGTCGGTCATCTCGTTGCCGCGCTCACCGCAGCCTATGTATACGATAATGTCGGCGTCCGCCCACTTGGCAAGCTGATGCTGCACGACCGTTTTGCCCGAACCGAACGGACCGGGAATAGCCGCGACACCGCCCTTTGAAATCGGGAACAGTGTGTCTATTGTTCTTTGACCCGTTATCATCGGCTCGTTTGGCGTAAGCTTTTCCAAAAACGGGCGGCCTCGTCTTACGGGCCATTTTTGAAGCATCGGAAGCTCTTTTATTGTTCCGTCGTCCTGCTTCAATTTCGCGATGGTTTCCTCAATCGTCGCTTCACCGTCGAAAATCCATTCAAGCGTTCCCGAAGCGTTGGGGGGAACCATAATTTTTTGGGTAACCGCGGGGGTTTCCTCAACAGTGCCAAGCACGTCGCCCGCGCCGACCCTGTCGCCTAACTTGGCAACGGGAACAAATTTCCATTTTGCTTCGCGCGAAAGCTTCGGAACCTCTATTCCGCGGGTTATTCTATTTCCTACCTGCTCGTAAATGGTTTCGAGCGGACGCTGTATTCCGTCAAATATTCCCCCGATAAGTCCGGGAGCAAGCTCGACCGAAAGGGGCTCACCCGTCGAATAAACAGGCTCGCCGGGTCCAAGTCCCGCCGTTTCCTCGTAAACCTGAATTGACGCGCGGTCGTTTCTAAGCTCGATTATTTCACCGATAAGGCGCTTATCGCTGACGCGAACGACGTCGTACATTTGGGCGTCCTTCATGCCCGACGCGACGATAAGCGGACCCGCTACCTTTTCAATTACGGCCGAAGTTTTTTCTTCAATCATTTTAAGAGTTCTCCTCTTCCTCAAACAGGATATCGGCGCCAATCGCCTTTTCGATGTTATCCTTTATATTTTTCATTCCGACGCCGCTTGTTCCGTCACGGTTTGGTATCGGGATTATCGCGGGAAATGGCTCGGTTTTGTATTTATCAATCGCCTCGCTTGCCTTTTCCGCCGCCTGCTCGGTAATGTAAATCACCGCCGCGCCCTCGCGGGCAAGCCTGTGAACGGCGCGTTCAATCTCGCGCTCTTCGGTCGCGTATACAGTTTGCGCTCCAAGCGCGCCCCACAGCATAACCGAATCTCTGTCGCCAATTACAGCTATTTTATTTTTAGCCAATTCGCCGTTCTCCTTTCGCTATGCGGTTTTGTTTGCGCGTTTTTTCGCAAACATACGCCTTAACTGCCTGCACTCGTATTCGCCGGTAAGAAGATAGTTTGCTATGGGTCCTATCCCGAAGGAATCGTTTCGTTCCTCCTTAACAAGTCCCAAAAGCGAGCCCTCGAGTGCCTCGGTCGCCCCGTTTACCGAACCGCCGACATAGACATTAAGCGCCGACTTGATAAACCTCTCGCCCGAGACGCCCGAAAGAATTTTCGACATTCTTTCAGCCTCGGCCTCAAGGCAGGAAACGATAAGCTTCTTTTCGATTTCGCCGCCGTCAATAAGCATATCCGAAAGCTCGATTTCGTTCCAGCCGAGCGCACGCGCCCTTAAAAGGCTTGCAACGTTTATAAAATCGACCTTCGTTTTAAAATATTCCGAACAGAATTTGTTTCTCTCGGATTTCAATGTGTTAAAAATATAGGCGAAAACCGCCTTGTCGACAAGCGCGCTTAAAACGCGCGGGTCGGGCGACAGCTTCATTCGCTTTTCTGTTTCATTCAAAAGCGAGCAGAGCGGTTCGCCTAATTCGTCATATTTTTTCGCGTCGACGCAGTCGCGAATAAGGGTCGGCTCAAACACTCCGCCCGTAAGCTCGGACGCCTCGACGTCGCTTCCTCCAAGCAATCGCGATTTCATAAAGAGCTTTATGTTTATCGCGTCAAGCTCAAGCCAAAACAAGTTCGTAAGCTTCTCGTTCGGCGTGAGAGAAAAGACGGTGTCGCGTATTTCCTTGCGGCGAAAATCAATTAGCGCGTCGACATCGGTCTTGTCGGGATATTCCGCCGAAAAGCCCCAATCGTTCAACTGCTTGAGCGCTTCGGCATAGGAAAGCTCATTAAGGCGAGCAAGCTTGCTTTCGCCCAAAAGCGAGCCTTCGATTATCTTTATTCTACCGACGGCATAGGGGTAATTATCAGAGGGCATAGCTATTCCTCCGAACCGAAAAGAAGCTTTGAAATCTCGGTTTCTTTTTCGTCTCTAAGCGAAGCGACAAGCGCCTTAAACGAGCAGTCAATGTCGGCGTCGACGCCGACAAGACGAACTCCGCCGTCGCGGCTCTGCGATTCGGCAAGCGAAAGCTCGCCCTTTTTGCCCGCTTTTTTAAGTGCGTCGTTCAATATTTCGAGCATCGTTTTTCCGCCCTTATACGGCTTCGCGTAACGGTCGTATACGTCGCTTGGAACAAGGAGCGTCTCGCTTCCCGTTTCCGACGCGCCGCACACAAGCTTTGTTATAAGATTGATATAATCGTCGTTCTCCAAGCGGCACAGACTTGAAAACGCGTTCTCGAACGCCTTTTCAAGCAACTCGCGTCGCGAAGCGAGCGAGTTTTTGCGCGCTTCAAGGCTCGCGCCGAGCATAGCGCGACGAACAAGCTCTTCGCCGTCCGCGGTCGCCGTTTTTGCAATCGCACAAGCGCGCGCCTGTGCCGCGTTCGCGGCAGAAGCGAGGGCGTCCTTGGCCTGCTCGTTCGCGGCTTCTATTATTCCCGCCGCTTCCTTTTTGGCGTCGCCGATTATCGCGTCGATAATTCTCTGTTCACCCAACGGGTATCCCTTCCTTTCACAAACGGTATTTTAGGTCTTTTTAAATTAGATTTGGATACCGATAAGGACAAGAAGAATGGATACGAGAAGCGCAAGAATAGCATAGGTTTCAACAAGCGCCGTCATTGTGATACCGCGAGCGGAGGCGTCGGGCTGCTTCGCCGTCATATGTATAGCCGATACCGCGACCTTGCCCTGATAGATAGCCGAGAAAAGTCCGCCGAAGGCGATAGGAAGACACGCCGCGAAGAACATCCAACCCTGCGCGACCGAAAGATTAGCCGCCGCGCCGCCGAGTATGCCGGTTTTAATCATTACCATTACCGCGGTAAGAAAGCCGTAAATTCCCTGCGTTCCCGGAAGAGCCTGAATAACAAGGAGCTTGCCGAAAAGCTCGGGGTTTTCTGAAACGACGCCCGCCGCCGCACGTCCCGCTATGCTTACGCCGTACGCGGAGCCTACGCCGCCGAGAATTGCGGCAAGCGCCGCGCCCATAATCGCGAGGGTAATTCCTGATGAAAACATTGTTACTTTACCTCCAAAGAGTTTTTATTTGTTTGTTTTATTTGGGTATATTTTGATTTAACCGAAAGCGGAGTAAACGCATATCCCCCGCCCTCGTAAAATTTACCGTAGAACTCGATATACTGAAGTCGGCTTGCATGAACGTACGCCGAAAGAAGACCCATCGCAAGGTTAAACACATGTCCGACAATGTATATCGCAAGCGACGGAATGAAGGTCAGCACCGCCATTAGCGGTGACGCGGTCGATTGCACCATTTGCGCGAGCATATTCATAACCATCGCAACTACCGCCGACGACATCATAAGCGCGAGTATTCGTGAATAGGATAGTATATCGCTCGCGTAGCTTGTAATGTTGTAAAGAGACAGAAGTCCTCCGCCGATGCGCTTTATCGGATTAAGCGTGTCCCTCGTTGACATAAGGAGTATCGCCGCCGCGCCGACAATCGCCATAACTTTTCCGACGGTTGGTACAACGGGAAGCGGCACAAACATTAATCCCAGTCCCGAAAGCATTATTATCCAGCTCAGATTGTCGAAAATTCCTCCGACGACGTCGCCTGCCTTAATCTGCTTTTTCATGTTGAGAATAAGTCCGCAGAAAATATGTACCGCACCGATAACGAAGCACATTATCATCATCGGAATCGGGTTGTATAACGGGACAAACAAAATCGGCTTGAACCATTCGGCTCCGAAATAGCTTCCGAACATCACGCCCCAAAAAGCCGTCGTAACGCTCGCGTACATAAGCACCGTTACAAGCTTTCCAAACTCGCCCTTCGGCTTCATCAGCTTCTTAAACAAGAAGAACAGCACCGCCATAACCAAGCCGTAGCCGGCGTCCGCCATCATCATACCAAAGATTATCCAGTACCACGGAGCCATTGCAGGCGTTGGGTCGACCCCCTCTAACGGGTTCGGACGGCTATACATATCGGTCAGCGTTTCAAACGGGGTGATTAGCTTTTTGTTCTTGGTCGCAGTCGGTGCCTTTTCGCCCTCCGACGCGTCCTCAAGCACAAGCTCATACGCTTCTGTCACGCCCTTGAGTATCTCGTTAAGCTCGCCGCTTCGCTCCTGTTCAACCCAGCCCTCGATGCGAAAGGTGGTTTCTGTTTCGCAATAGGGCGTATTCAAACGGCTCGCGTCGGTTCCAAGCTTGTCATAAAGGATTTCAAGCGAATCCGCTTCTTTAGCGACCTCCTTCGCCTGTTCGACCAGTCGTTCCAGCTCCTGTTTTAATTTTTCAATCTTTTTTTCTGTTTTCTCGGTTTCCGCCTTAGCCGTGCCCTGCACGTTAGGAGGCGAAGCCTCAATAAAGCCGAGCGCTTTGAGCGCGGTGGTTATCTGCTCGTCGTCGCTTTTGTGGTTTACGATAAACGCGGCGTTCGCGCCTGACGACGCTCCGAGAAGCTCGCCGTACGCCCCGATTTCCTCAAGGCGGCTCATAAGCTCCGCGCTGTTCGCAAAGGATATGTAGCCCGTTCTTGCGTTCGACGTTTTCGTGCTCTTTATCTCGCCAATCGCCACATTAAGCGGAAGCCACGGCGAAAGCTGTTCAATCGAGCTTTTTAAAACGGATATTTCGTTCTCCGTCTTTATCATTTCGTTCTTGATTTCGCCGGCGCGGACACAAAGCTTTTCTTCCTTTTCCTTTTGCTCGCAAAGCTCCTCATACGTCGCGCTCGGAGAATCGCCGAAAAGTCCGCCCTTCTCGCGGTAGCGGCTGACGAAGCTGAGCGAATCCTTCGCGTCGGAAAGCCGCGCCTCAACGTCGTCGAGAGCCGCGTCCTTAATTGCGCCGTCCGTCTCGTTTATCATCATTATCGATGATTTTTGAAGCGCGGAAAGGATAGCCTCGCGTTCCCTTCGAAGAGCAAAAATTGTTACCTTTTTCATAGGTACAATCATAGCTTTTGAACCTCTTTTACAATATACTCAACCGCAGACGTAAGCTTCGCCGCCGCCTCATCGGTTGATTTTTTATCTTTTTGCTTTTCGTCCTCGATAAATGCGTTCGCCTTGTCTTGGGCGGTTATCTTTGCCTTTTCACACAGCGCTTCCGCTTCGGCGTTCGCTTTTTCAACAATTTTTTTCGCTTCGCTTGCGCAGGCAAGCTCACCGTCTCTCGCTATTGCGCGCGCCTTAGCCGTCGCTTCGCTTTTAATTTTTGCGGCCTCCTGCTCGGCGTCCTTGATTTTTTCAAGTATGTTCATAACTTCATCACCGTCTTTTTTGCATATTGTAAGCTATTTTTCTTATTTTAACATACATTTTAATTAAAGTACATAGCAAAATACCTACTGATAAGTTAAGATTTGTGTATATCATATATTGTTGCAAATAGAAATAAATTGTATGATAATGTTATAAACATTTATTTGAAGGGGCAAAATGATGGACAAAAACAATCTTACATTGCTTTGCGATTACTATGAATATACTATGGCGAACGGCTATCGCATTTCGGGCTATGGCAAAAAAAAGGTTTATTTCGACGTGTTCTTCCGCACCGTTCCGGACAGCGGCGGCTTCGCTATCGCGGCGGGACTCGCACAGGTAATAGACTACATTAAAAATCTTCACTTCGACGCCGACGACATCGCCTATCTTCGCTCGAAAAATATGTTCAGCGACGATTGGCTTGACAGCCTTGCCACGTTTAAATTCACCGGTGACGTATGGGCGGTACCCGAGGGCACGCCGATTTTTCCCAACGAGCCGATAATGACGGTACGCGGCGACGCCGAACAGGCGCAGATTATCGAGACCTTCGCCCTTCTTTGCCTAAATCACCAGTCGCTTATCGCGACCAAGGCAAACCGCATAGTTCGTGCCGCCGAGGGCCGCGCCGTAATGGAATTCGGAGCGCGCCGTGCCCAGAACGCCGACGCCGCCTTTATGGGCGCGCGCGCCGCGTATATCGCGGGCTGCGTCGGAACCTCCTGCACCCTCACCGACAAATTCTATGACATTCCCGCCATGGGCACTATGGCGCACTCGTGGATACAGCTTTTCGACGACGAATACACCGCGTTCAAAACCTATTGCGAAACCTATCCCACCAACGCCTCGCTTTTGGTTGATACATATAACGTAATGAAGAGCGGCGTTCCCAACGCGATAAAGGTATTTAAAGAGCTTGGCATAACAAAATGCAGTATCCGCATAGATTCGGGCGATATCGCCTATCTTTCCCGCAAGGCGCGCAAGGCGCTCGACGAGGCGGGGCTTCCCGACTGCAAAATAGTCGCGAGCAATTCGCTTGACGAAAACATTATTCGCGACGTCATCGCCCAAAAGGGCGCGGTCGATTCCTTCGGCGTCGGCGAACGTCTTATAACGGCAAAAAGCGACCCCGTTTTCGGCGGAGTATACAAGCTTGTCGCCGTCGAGGACGACAAGGGAACGGTCATTCCGAAAATCAAAATCAGCGAAAACGTTCAGAAGATAACGACCCCGCATTTCAAAAAGGTCTATCGCCTATACGAGAACTCAACGGGCAAAGCAATCGCCGACTACATCTGCGTCCACGACGAAACAATCGACGAAAAAAAGCCGCTCGAGCTCTTTGACCCGAACTTCACCTGGAAAAGAAAGACGATAACCGACTTTACCGCGCGCGAGCTTCTCGTTCCGATATTCCGTCAAGGCGAGCTTGTATACAACGAGCCTACTGTTCGTGAAATCAAAGCCTACTGCGACGAACAGCTCGAAACGCTTTGGGACGAGGTCAAGCGCTTTGAAAACCCTCACGACTATTACGTCGACCTTTCGCAAAAGCTTTGGGATATAAAACAGGACCTTTTAAACAAGAACAGCTGAGGAAATAATTTACAAGCGCCGTATGTGTATTATACGGCGCTTGCTGCATACAATATTATCACGGAAGGTTTGCTTCTACTTACTGAATTGAACGCCTTTTCTTTTTGAAAAGATTTGTTTTTTTCTTGATTGAGCGGAAGTGAAGCTTCCGCTTTTTTATATTATCAGCGCAACGAAAAGCATACGGCGAACCTTTTGGTATATCTCGTCGAAATCGCAATACGGAAGGGGATTCTTTCCAAGCCCCAGCTCAATGGTAAAGCCCGGGCGATTATATTTTTTTATAAACCAGTCCTTAAGTCCCGCGCCGAGCGCAACCGTTTCCGGGTCGCATAGCTTATATCCGCTGAGCGCCGAAAGCACCTCGGCTATGTATCGGCTTTCCTTCGGCATACGGTCGGCGTATCGCCAGTATATCTCCTCCCCCTGCGAATGAAGGGCATAGAGGGTTCTTGGGCGGTACATCGCAATCGCTTTTTTTATTGCCCTCGTTTCGCGCTCGCTGAACGGAAACGGCCCGCCGAACCTTGTGGGCGACGCCCCCTTGACGCCGTATTCGGCGGCGGCGCGGCGCGCTTCCCAAAAGGAAGCGTCGAAGTTGCGATTGAGGTCGACGCCGCGGGAGTTACTTTGCCAGAATGCGAAATCCGCGTCGGGGAAGCGCGAAAGCGCCCGCGCGCGGGCGGCGGCAGCCGCCCGACCGCGCCGCCGCAGCTCGAAGCCGTCCGGGTTCAGAAGCGGCACAAAAACCGCGCCGCGCCTTGAAAGGGCGTCGCGAAGCGTAACGTTATATTCCTCGCAAGCCTCAGCGCAAAGCTTAAGGGTCACGAGTGTCGACGCCCACTCCATTCCGTGCGTACCGCCCACGAATATTGCGGGGTTGTTCATATTGCCGATTTCAACGGCGTAAATCTGCCGCTCGCATACCGTCTCGCCGATTGAGCGAGCCCGAGCCCCGCGATATTTATTCGCGATATTAAAAATTGTTTCATTTATTTCCGCTTCGCTCGCAAGAGCAGGATACCGAAAAACGTCAACCATATTTCTCTTCCTTTGTGAATAATTTGCTTTTTAAATTATATGGCTGATATTCAGTATTAATGCGTTTTATGCTATACTGTGAATAAAGAAAACGAGGTGTCATAATGGAGCTTATAGAGAAAACTCATTTGAGTGAAACGGTTTTTGAAGGACGCGTTTTCAGCGTAAAACGCGACGTCGCAGAGCTTTCCAACGGAGCGCTTGCTTCGCGCGAGGTTGTGGTGCATAACGGCGGAGTATGTATCGCGGCGATTGACGAGGACAAGAACGTTTGGCTGGTAAAACAATTTCGCTATCCGTTTATGAAGGTGCTCACCGAATTGCCCGCAGGAAAGCTTGAGAAGGGCGAAGACCCCGACCATGCCGCCGCGCGGGAGCTTAAAGAGGAAACGGGCTTTTCCGCAAAAAGCATAGTCCGTGTTTCGCAAAGCTACCCCTCTCCCGGTTATTGCGGCGAAATCCTTTATCTTTATATCGCGACGGGACTTACCGCCGGCGAGCAGCACCTTGACGCGGACGAGTTTCTCAACTGCTTCAAGCTGCCACTTATTGACGCAGTAAAAATGGTTTTAAATAAAGAAATCTGCGACGCAAAAACTCAAACCCTTCTGCTTATGGCGAACAGCCTGCTGAATAAATAACGAGGTGATAAAAATGCTTATTGGTCTTATTGTTTTGGTCGCGCTTGCGCTTTTGTTTTTCTTTCTGATTATGCCCGCGAAGGCTTCCGCTGACGCGCGCGCGCGATTCGCCGGGCGAAACTACGCCCATCGCGGCTTTTACGACAACTCAACCGACCGCCCCGAAAATTCTCTTAAAGCCTTTGACGCCGCGATGAAAAAGGGGTACGGCTGCGAGCTTGACGTACAATTCACGTCGGACAAAAAAATCATCGTTTTCCACGACAACGATTATGTTCGCTCAAGCGGAATAGACAAGAAGGTTTGGGAGGTTTCGTACGACGAAGCGAAAAAAATAAAGCTTTTCGGCAGCAACGAAACGGTTCCGCTTTTCAGCGAGGTTTTAAAAACCGTTGACGGACAACAGCCCCTTATTGTCGAGGTTAAAGCCGAGGGCGTAAATCTCAAATGGTACAACGAGCTTTGCGAGGACACGCTGAAAATGCTTCGCGAATACAAGGGCGATTTCTGCGTTGAAAGCTTTCACCCTATGGTTGTGCGCTGGTTTAAGAAAAACGCGCCCGACCTTGTTCGCGGTCAGCTTGTCAACGGCTGGAGAACCTGGAAGAAAGCAATAAACTTCTTCGTCGCCTTCGCCATAGACAAACAGCTCACAAGCTGCCTTACCCGTCCTAACTTTATCGCCTATAACGAAAAGGACATAAACGGTGCCCTTCGCCTTGCGCAGAAGCTTGGCGCGATGACGGTTATGTGGACCTGCCGCACACCCGAAAGATACGACGAACTCAGGAAAAAAGAGGATGCTATTATTTTCGAAAAGTTTGCTCCGCCCGCACGGTACTAAAAATAGATAAAATATATAAAAATTTTTATGTTGTTTGCACGTTGACAAACTTCGTCCAAAAGTGATATTTTATATCAATAAACGACGTGAGCTTACAAGGTAAGCGGCGTATACAGGAGGAAGAATAATGTTTGGAAAAAGATACGACGGTCGTGCGGTCGGCAGCGGCGTCGACCCCATAACGAGACTGACACCCTATATTATGCCCCAACGTGTGGACTCTCTTTGCTATACTACGCAATATGCGGATTGCGAATCGGTAGATAATTACGTAAGAAAGAAGCACAGCGAGGGAATAAAGATTTCGAAAATGGCGCTTATCCTTGCGGCGTATGTTCGCGCGGTGTCACAGTTCCCCGAAATCAACCGCTTTGTCATCGGAAAGAAGCTTTACGCCCGTAAGGAGCTCTGCGTTTCCTTCTGTATGCTCAAAATCAACAGCGCGACCGATTTTCTTGAAACGACGGTCAAGGTCTATTTCGACCCGACCGACACCGTTTTCGACGTCGCGAGAAAAATTGACGACACAATCGAGCGCAACCGAAACCTTACAAACGAGAACAAAACCGACAAGATCGTTCACTTCCTGCTTTCAATTCCCGGACTTGTAAACGTAGGCGTCGGCTTCCTCAAATTTCTTGACAGAATAGGCTGGCTTCCCCACGCGATAATCGACGCCTCCCCCTTCCATACAAGCCTTTGGATAACAAATATGGCTTCCATTAAGATGAACCCGCTTTATCACCACATATACAACTTCGGAAGCTCAACGGGCTTTATCGGACTTGGCAAAAAGGAAGCAAGACCCACGCTTAAGCACGACGGAACGGTTGTCGTAAAGAACGTTTATCCCATGGCGTGCACAATCGACGAGCGCGTTTGCGCGGGCGCGGTTTATTCAATGGCGTTCCAGATTATCAACAAAATGCTCAACAATCCCGAGCTTCTTGAGGTTCCGCCCGAGAAGGTTCGCTATGATTGCGGAGTCGAATATCATTGCAAAGAGGATAAAATTCACTAAATTTGCAACAAACGGCACTTTTTGTGCTACTATATAATTTATAAGCATTTATTAAAGGGTGTTGCTTTGCAGCGCCCTTTATTACGCATTTGAGGTTTTTTATGTCCGATATAATAACTGCGACAAAAGTACATAAAATTTATCGCGTCGGAGAATCTCGGGTTCACGCCCTTGCGGGGGTTACCTTCTCGGTCAAAAAGGGCGAGTTCGTCGCCATAACGGGAACGTCGGGCTCGGGAAAATCGACGCTTTTGAACGTGCTGGCGGGGCTTGAGCAGGTTTCGGCGGGCGAGATAGTCGTATCAGGACAGCATATTGAGGAGCTTGACGAGGGAGAGCTTGTCAACTTTCGCCGCGAAAACGTCGGCTTTATCTTTCAGTCCTTCAACCTTATCCCGACCATGACCGCCATAGAGAATGTCGCGCTTCCTCTTTCCTTTCGCGGAGAGAAAAAAGAGGAACGGCTTGAAAAGGCAAGCCGTATGCTGAAGGTCGTCGGTCTTTCGTCCCACGAAAAGCACCTTCCGCTCCAGATGTCCGGCGGGCAGCAGCAGCGCGTCGGTATAGCGCGCGCGCTCGTCGTCGACCCGAAAATAATTTTTGCCGACGAGCCGACCGGAAATCTCGACAGCAAGAACGGCGCGGAGGTTATGACGTTAATGAAAAACATTGTCCGCAAGACGGGTCAGACGGTCGTTATGGTTACCCACGACCTCACACTCGCTCAAAAGGCGGACAGGATAATATATCTTATCGACGGCCGAATAGTTAAAGAAGAACATACAACCTCACAAGGAGAAGAAATACAATGAAAAAATTTATATCGTTTGCGATTGTGTTTATTATGGTTTTGGCTGCCGTACCCTTTGCGGGAGCGACCGTCACAGAGCCGTCAGTTCCCGACATCATTATTGACGGAACGGGGGTTACGAACGCATTTACCACGACGCCAAAGCTGACCGCGGGGGATTATCTTAACGGGAATGTTGGCTTCAAAAACATTTCGGGCGGTACCATTACCGTTAAATCCGTGGAAATGATAACAGACACCGACCTTTCAAAATTTCCGTTTGAGGTAACACAGCTTAATTACTATCAGGTTCCTCAAACCACCACTGTTGACCGCGGCGGCTCTTTTGACTTCAGCATTTCAAACCTTCGTTGCCGCGGTGACGCTGCGCAGGGATATTACGATATTCCCTTTGTTGTTATATATACCGCCGGAGCGCAAAGTACTGAGTATAGGCAAACCCTCACAATGCCCGTTCTGATAATTGAGGCGGGAAGCACCTCTTCGGGCAGCTCCTCGTCCGTTCCGATAATTATAGTAACCGGCTTTTCGACAAAGCCTAACGAGGTCGTCGCAGGGGAGGACTTTGAGCTATTCGTTACCTTTAAGAACACGTCCAACTCGGTTACGGCGTCAAACGTGAAGGCGCAGCTCACCTCGGACGGAACCTTTAACCCCGTCTCGGGCTCGTCGACACTTTTTACCGAAGCCCTTGCGCCGGGCGCGTCGGTTTCGAAATCAATTAAGCTTCACACAAAGGCGGACGCTGCGCCCGCTTCATATAACGTCACCTTCCTTTTTACATATGATTATCCGAACGCCAAGGAGCCGGCTACATCAAACGAGGTCGTTTCGATTCCCGTAAAGCAGGTGCCGAAGGTTCAGGTTTCAAAGATACAGCTTTCTTCAACCGACGTATTCCTTGGGCAGGACGTCAACGTTATGGCAAACATAAACAACACGGGCAAGGCGACCCTTTACAATGTCAACGTCGCTTTTTCCGATAAGAGCGGTGTTTTCTGCGATAACGAAATCTACCTCGGAAATGTCCTTGCGGGGGCTTCGGGAGCCGTCGACGTCTATCTTTCCACCCAAGCGACCGGCGAAGGCACGATAAATATGCTCGTCACCTATGAGGACGAAAGCGGGAACTCCTTCTCCTATACCGACTCCACCTCGGCGTTTGTAAATGAAAAAACGGTCGGTCCTATTGACGACCCGATGTATCCCGCCGAGCCTGTTAAGCAGGGCTTAAGCGCGACGTGGATAGTAGCTATCGTTATTGTGCTTCTGATTGTCGGGCTCATCGTCTTCCTTTCCGAGCGGAAAAAGAAAAAGGCAAGGGAGCAAAAGAAGCGTGACAAGCAGGAGGCTATGCGCCTTGACCGCGAGCTTCTTTTGGCGGACGAAAAGAACAACGAGGAAATCAGGCTATGAAATGGTTTGAGCTTTTAAAGTTCAGCCTTGGAAACCTTTTAAGACGAAAGCTTCGAACCGCCCTTACCGTTCTTGGCGTAATGATAGGAACGGCGTCAATTGTCGTTATGATGTCGCTTGGCATCGGTCTAAACTCCTCATATATGGAGCAGGTACAGTCGAGCACAACCCTCACGATGATAACCATATACAACGACAATTACTATATGTACGACAGCAAGGACAGCGGCGGGTCGAGCGACATCAAGCTTACAAAGGAATCCGTGCAGAGCTTTTACGATATTGAGCACGTTACCTGCGCGTCGCCTGTATACAGCTTTAATGTTTTGTTCAAATCGGGAAAATACGAAAGTAACTCCAACGTAAACGCCGTTTCGCTCGACCTGTTAAAGGCGTTTCAGCTTCCGATAATAAGCGGCTCCCTTCCCGAAGAGGGGGATGAGCTTAAGCTTCTCATGGGAAAGGAAACGGCATACAACTTCTATGACCCGTCGAGCAACAACTGGTATGGCGGCTGGGACGAGAACGGAAACCGCACAGACCCCTCGGTCAGCCTGACCGACGACACAATATACGCTATTTACGACACAAACGCCTATTACAACGCCCTCTCTGGCGAGGGTGTTATGCCGAAAAAGTATATGCTTGAGGACATAACCGTCCTTGGCAAGGAATCGACCGACAATTACAGCTACTCTATGTACGACTACAACATATATTGTGACATAGACGCGGTCGACAAGCTGTTTACAAAAATGTTTAAAAAATCGGTGTGGCCAAATCAACAGACCGACAAAAACGGAAAGCCTGTAACCCCGATGACCTATAACCAAGCCTACGTTCTTGTCGACGACATCGAAAACGTAACGACGGTTCAACAGCAGCTCAAGGATATGGGCTATCAGGCAAGCAGCGAAATCGAATATCTCGAAAGCATGAAAAAACAATCGCGCACCATTCAATATGTTCTTGCGGGAATAGGCAGCGTTTCGCTTATCGTCGCCGCAATCGGAATAACCAACACCATGCTTATGAGTATCTTCGAGCGAACCAAGGAAATCGGTATATTCAAGGTTTTGGGCTGTTCGCTCAAAAACATTCGGACAATGTTTCTTATGGAGGCAGGACTTATCGGCTTCGGCGGAGGGCTTTGCGGCGTAACGCTAAGCTATCTTTTATCGTTTGCGATAAATATTCTTATCAGCAGCGGAGGCGAGAAGATTTCGGTTATACCGATTTGGCTCGCCTTGCTCGGAATGGGCTTTGCGGTCGTCGTCGGTATGGTCGCGGGCATCTCCCCCGCTTCACGCGCGATGAAGCTTTCGCCGCTTGAGGCAATAAGAACGCTGTAACACAAAAAATCGCTCCCTCATTTAGAGGGAGCGTTATTTTTTTTCTGTAAATTTGCCCTTGCTACTTTGTCCGCCGCTCGAATACAGTCACGTTTAGCCACTTGCCAAAGCGGTCTTGCGCAAGCCGTTCGCGATAACCGATTTCGCGAAAGCCAAGGTCTTTATGAAGCCCAATACTCGCGTCGTTGGTTGAAAAGACGCTCGACGTAAGGCTCCAGAAGCCGGCCGCCTCGCTCTCGCTGATAAGCGCCGCCATTAGCTTTTTCCCGTATCCCTTATACCGCGCCTCACGGCAAAAATAGATGCTTGTCTCGCCGACGCCCGAATACTCCTTTCGTGCCGAATAGGGACTTATCGCCGCGAAGCCGACGACCCTTCCGTCCTTTTCCGCAACAAGGCGGCAGACTTCACAGTGGGATTTATCCCACGCTCTTTTTGAGGGAGTCTTTGTGCGAAAGGTCGACCGACCGTCTTCTATGCCCTCGCCAAAAATCTCAAGCACCCTTTTCAGGTCGCTTCTTTTCATTTTTCTTATTGTTATTTCTTCCTTCATATTAGCCTTTCCGTTATAAATACAGCGACGCATGACAAAAGCGCCACTGTCAAAAGCCCCTTGTTAAACAGGGCGAGGATAACCGCGACGACGAGCCCCGCAAGCGCGGAATAAACCGAGCTTGTCGAATAAAAAATGTCGGGTATCGTCATGGCCGCGAGCACCGCGTAGGGCACATAATATAAAAACGACCTTATCGCGCGGCTCTCGATTTTTTTATTAAACGCAGCGAGAGGGATAACTCTTATTAGATATGTTACGCCCGCCATAACGGCGAGATATATGAAAAAGCGTCCTACGTTCATACCGTTTCCTCCTTTATCGGGAAGACCAGCGCGCCGACAAGGGACGCGGCAAGCGCACAAATTATAATTGAAAAGCCCGACGAAACGAAGGGCAAAAAACATCTAATCAAAACGCTTATTGTTATCGAAATAAGAATAACGATAAGCACGGCGCGTGACCGCTTGGCGACGGGCACGATAATCGCGATAAACATACCGAATATGGCTATTCCGAGCGCGCTCGTAATCGCCGCGGGAAGCACCGAGCCCGCCGCCGCGCCGAGAAGCGTTCCCGTTGCCCAGCCAAAATACGGAAGCGTTCCAAGACCGAGCATATATTTCGTCGTCACGTCGCCGCCGCTCGCCGCCACAGCAAAGATTTCGTCGGTATTAAAAAAAGCGATAACGAAACGCTCAAGCCTTGTTACCGAGGCGTCAAGCTTCTGGGACAGTGAAAGGCTCATAAGCGCGTAGCGAAGATTTATAACGAGCTGGGTCGCCGCCATTTCGGCAAGGGTCGCGAACGAGAGCATAAGCGAAAGCCCCGCGACCTGCCCCGCCGAGGTAAGATTAGTCATAGATATAACGACCGCCTGCCACCAAAAAAGCCCGCCGTTTACCGCCGAAAGCCCGAAGGCGAACGAAACCGAAAGGTAGCCGAGCGCAATGGGTATGCCGTCTTTTAAGCCGTCCTTGTATTTGTTCCGCAATTCCATTTCTATTTTTCTTTCTTGTTAAGACTTGTTATGCCAAAGTATGCGAGCGCGACGCACTCGACGACGAGAGCAATTATCGTGGCGTAGGTTACGCCGAAGAAGCTAAAGCCACTTATAAAGGGCACGCTTATCGCAAGACTTACTACTATTCCGAAGAGTGTAGAAAGAATGAGTCCCTTCATTTCACGCAGCACCGTTAAAAGCATACAGTAGAAAAGGGCGAGCGAGGTAAACACTGTGCAAACGACCATAGGAACAAGAAGGGCGCTATGTGCGGCAATTTCGCTTCCGTAAAGAAAGGAAAGTCCCCATTTTCCGATAAGAAGCACTCCGCCAAGTCCGACAAGCCCAACGGCGAAAACGCCAAGGGTGATAAACGCCGACAAACGGATAAAGCCTTTATAATCCCTGTCCTTCAGCTTGTTTGCAAAGGTCGTAATAAACGGAGCGAAAAGGAAAGCGACTCCGACTTGAAGAATAAGCACGGGGGAATTTACGAGCCCATATATACCCATTGCTTCGGTTCCCGCCATACGCTCGAAAAACAGCTTCGGAATAGACGCTGTCGTCGTATTTAAAAAGACATATACCGCAAGGGGAAGACACTCGTAAAGCAGTCGCCAAACTGAGCTTCTGTCAGTGGGTTTAACGGGAAGATAAAATCTTTTCGTATTTATGACGTCGTAGCCGGCGCTGAACGCGTAGCAAAGCAAAACCATCGCGCCAAGGGTAAGGTTGAGATTTCCCGTCGCTTTAAACAGTACGCAAAAAACAACAAGGCTCAAAATACCGCGAACGGCGTATGAAATGCCGATTATGTCCATGCGCTCGTGCTTCTGGCAAAAGCCGTGGAACACGTCGGTCACCGCTTCAAGAAGCTTGTACAAAAGGAAAAGAAAGATGCACCAAAGCTGAACGCCGGCATAGCCGACGATAACGCTGTATAAAAAGCAAAGAGCAATCGCGGCCGTTACGGTAATAACTCGGCTCATAATATAGTCGCCGGAGGAATACCTTTCGTCTACGTCCGAAACCTGATAGGTTCGCATACCGTAGGACGCGAGGGTGAGAAAGATATTTGTCACCGTCATCGCCGTGGCAAGATATCCCGCGTTGAGCTCGCCCGCTCCGAGCGGCGAAAGTACCTTTATAAAAAAACCTGTAACAAGCCATTGGCAGGCAAAATAAATCACGTTGCCGACGGTGTTGTATATTAAATTTCGTTTGAGCGTCTTTGCCTCGTCCATTATATTTCCCGTTTCTTTATGTCTGCCGCGTTGATGTATGAGCGCATTTCATCAATCTTTTTTCTCAACTCTTTTTTGCTGACTCTGGCTTTTTTGTAGTAGCCCATATATCGCTCGGTAGCATCGGTAATTTTCTTTCCCAAAAGCCGGTCAAACCAGTGGGGGTTTATATGAAGGGTATTCATAGACTTCAGGAAAAACAGTACAACGAATTTAACAAAATTGAATCTCGGCTTATAACCCTCGCCGAAGGGTATATCTCTCGGGGGATTATTTATCGTCCATTCAAGCAGGTCGCATATCCTCATATATGCGGGGTAGTCGTAATCGACGTGGTAGTGGCTCTTTAGCCCGTCCTCGTCAATCGGGAAGCCGTGGTTCTTTTTCGAAAGCTCGGCCTTTAGCGCGTCGTAATTGTCCACGGCGTTTACCCCCTCGAAGGTTACGGGGTCGTAGTCGTCGAAAAGGGGCTCGGGGCGAACAACTATGCAGGATTTTTTTGCAAAGTAAATTTCGGCTATGGAGGTGCTCATCCATGTTAGGATAACGTCCGAAGCCTTTACCCATTGCTTTACGGAATAGTCGCTTATAACGTGGAAATTCGCGTGCTTCTTCTTCATTACGTCGAGAACGGGGCTTTGCCATTCGCAGGGGTGCGGACGATAAATAAGCTCGACGTCCTTATATTCATCCTCGTTTAAAAGCCTGTCGAACCAGTCAAGCGTAACCTTCATAGAGCGCGCGCCGACCGCTTTGAAGCCCGCGAAATCAAGGTCGGTCATCGCGTTAAGCTCCTCGACCTCCTTGTCGTCCATAAGCGCGCAGGAAAACGAGCTTACATAACAAAACCAGCGTTTGTCTTCATTGAGCGAAAACTCCTTTGCCAGCTCGGAGCGCGATTTAAAGTAGCCGTCAAACATAGGATAGAGAAAATCGAGCTGAACCGCGCCGGTAATTACGGCGTTGTTTTCGGGAACGCCCTTTCTCACAATTCTTTGCTTCGCCTTTTCGCCCCAGCAAATGTGGGTGCATTTTCTCGCGTTTTCGGTAAAGGAATAGAACCTGCTCTCCTCCTGCTCGCGGGAAAGCACCTCCTCCCAATGGAGGTTAACGACCTTGTTAAGCTTTCCAACGTTATTATACACGAAGCTGTTGAGCGTTTCGTTGTCATACATTGCCGACGTTACAATAACCCGCGGCTTTTTGCTGAAAAAATACTTAAGCTTTTTTCTGTCCATTAGCTGAAACAGCTCGCAGGAATATCCGCGCCGTTCAAGCTCCGCCATAATAAGGCAGTCGTTCTCGAGCTCGCGAACTATATGCTCATAAAGAAATAAAAAATCAAGTCCCAAGACGCTTCACCGTTTCCTTATTTTAATATGCTCGGTATGTTGTCCTTAATTTCGCCGTAGGCTTTATCGCTTTCAAAAAAGTATTTTCCCAGCAAGGATATAAGCTCAAAATCCCGCTCGCTGTCGATATCCAGCACGGCGGTGTCGGGCATAATCGACGGAACAAGCTTGGCTTTATTGATGATTGTATTTGTTCCGAGAAGAAAGGCGGGGCGATAGGCGTAAAGCGAGGCGTTGGCGTCATACACCTCCGGCGCCTGCTGACGGGCGACGAAATCGCTGACTATTGCCGTGCGAAGAAAGCCGTCCTCTTTTTTAATAAGCTGATTGAAATAGGGGTTTCTTCTCGCCTCGGTCACCGAAAGGGCGACCTCGGCACCTTCACTGTTTACGAGCGAATCAATAATGTTCTTTATATCCTCAACGCGGCGAAGTGGGCTCGTCAAATCCATATCCACAACTACGTCGTATTTCTTTCCGGTCGTTTTCTCCGCCTCGCGAAGGGTGTCGCGGATAACGTCAATTTTTGAGGCGGTATCGGTCGCAAGCTCCGCCTTTCTCGGCACCCTCAGATAGGGCGTTTTCGTTTTATCAAGCTGAGCGAAAAGCTCGGGCGCGTCGGTGTTACACGCAAGTGTAAACTCGCCGTATCGGTCGCCGAACCGCTTCAAAAACAGCTCGTAGCCCGAAATAGTATAGTAGCAAATCGGCGTTCCGAGATAGTCGCGCATATTCTTCGACTTAACGCCCTTTGAGCCCGCGCGGGCACATATCGTAACTAAAATATTCATTCTTCCCTTACTCCTTACAGCTTGCGATTTTCAGCACCTTAACGGCGTTTTCTACCGTATTCATATTATCTGCCCTGCGCTCAAGGACACAGTCGATAAAGTAGTTCATTTCATTGATATAAAAATCCTCGTTGTCAAAGCTTTCGGTCTTCCCCGCCTTTTTATAGACAACCGAACGGTTTAAAATGTCCCCGACCACGACCTCATCGTCAAAATAAAGCTCACAGGTTCTAAGCGGAACCCGTCCGACATAGTCGAGCTGAAGCGAAAGAAGGGTGCGGGAGAAGTTCGCGATATAGACGGCGACGTCGTCGCTTGTTATCTCAAGCCTCGAGCGCTGACCAGAAAACATCTTGACGGCATACGGGAAATCCAAAAGATAAGTCAGGTAATCCCATTCGTGAATTAAATCGAGCACAACTCCGCCGCCCTTTTCCCTGCTTGCGCTGTAGCACTCGCGATAATCGGTATCCTTGCGCCATTCGGGAAGATAAGACGAGCATATTGAGCGAACGGCGATGGGCTTCTCCTTTTGGCAAAGCTCATGAAGCCTCTTGACGACAGGTGTGTGCCGAAGCGGGCAGGCGACATAATAGACGTTTTCCTGCTTTAAGGGTATGGCGTCAAGATTGACATAATCCCCAGAGAATACAGGCTTTTCAATAAACATATCTCTCGTCTTGTCGGCAAGCGCCGTTATGGTCGCTTCGTGAAGCGACGTTGGATTTGTTATAAACGCAACGTCATAGTCGCTCGGCAGCTCCTCAAAGGAGGAATAGCTTTTTCTCAAAAGGCTCGCGACCTCGGGCGAAAGGGATTTGTTCGAGCTTCGCAGCGCGTCTATGCTGTATTCAATCCCCCGCTCGTTTAAAACCAAGGACAGGTTTTTTATGTGGCGGCTTCCTATCGAGCCAAGACCACAGAAAAGAATTTTCATTCTATTCCCTCTATTCCGTCGATTATTTTCAGTATCTCCGCGTCGTTCTCAAAGCTGTGTCGGCGAACGGCTTTTCCTTTTAGTGCGTCAAAAAATGCCGAAAGCTCGTCGACATAGGCGTTTTCGATTATGTTTTCAGCGTAGCGGCTGTCCTTTGTCACGCTTTCGTAGGTGTCAATCGCCCTGTCCTCTTTTTTGTCGTAATCGTAGACCGAAAGACCCTTGGGCGTTCCGTTCCATTTCAAATACAAATTCTCGCCGATGACCTCAAGGTCGGTCACCGCTTTTCTTGAAACGACGTTCACGTCGAACTGTCCCACCGTTCCGCCCTCGTGATAAAGGGTGACGAAAAAGCTGTCGGGGTAATCAATTTTTAAGGAGGTCTGCTTCATAGGCACCGCCTCGGCCTTAACGATTTTTCCAAACGACGAAACAAGCCACGGAAGCTGTATGGCAAAAATCTCGCGGCAGCCGTTCGTCCTCTTGTCGCCGACGAAAAAGTCCTTGTAATTCTCCCACGGATGCCAATCGGGGAGATACTGTCCGACATGGTAGCGATAGCAAAGCGCGCCGCTTGTCTGCTTTACTGTTTTTTCAATAAACTGGGTTTCCCTGCGATAGAGCGGGGTCGATGAAAGAAAGAGAACGACCCCCTTCTCCTTCGCGGTGCTTTGATTCTTTTCATATCCGTCGGTAACGAGATTTATTTCGGTAAACACGTTGAGCGAATAGGATAAAAGCTCCTCGATAATCGCGGAATGCGAAAGGGGGCTTGTGCAGACGAAAGCCGTTTCGGGCTTAAACTCGGCGACCGCCTCCTTTATGGACGAAAAACAGGGCAGCGAGAAAAGCTCGTTCGCCTGTGTTCTTCTTTGCTCGTTCGAATCCACGCCGCAAAGCTCAACCCCTTCAAAAAAGCCCTTCATAAGGCGTATGCGGCGTTTGCCCATAGAACCAAGTCCAACAACAAGTCCTCTCATTATTTCACCTCAAAATCAATATCGTAAAAAGTCTTTTTTGTCGAAAGAGTCGGAAGCTTTTCCTTGATTGTTTCAACAATAACCTTGCTTGCGCCGCCACGCCCGTAGGGACTTGTCATATTCTCTATGCTCGCCCTAAACTCGTCCGACGTCGCTTTTCTTATCGCGGCTTTTATCGACTCCTTGTCGGCCGCGCAGTTTATGTTATTGTCCCCCATTATCCGCCCCGTCTGGCGCTCACCGATATTGACGGCAGGCTTCTTTAACGTCGGGCTTTCGACAATCGCGCTCGACGAATTTCCCACGACGGCGCGGCAGTAGCGCATAACCGAAAGGTAGCGAACGACGCCAAGACTGCTTACCAGCTTCACCCGGTCGTTCTTCTCGCAAAACCTCTTTATCTCGTCATTGATTTCCGCGCCGCCCTCGTCGGCGTTCGCGGCGGTGAAAAGACAGGGTATTTTAAGCTCGTCAATCGCCGCAAGCAGGGCTCGAACACCCTCGCGCGGGCTTCCGCCGCCGAGGGTTTCGGGGTGATAGGTAGCAAGAATAAAATCCTCGCTCATACTGAAGCCGATATCCCTCGACAGGTCGTCCTTGGGAATAACGGGAAGGGTAGTTATATTTTCCGCGCCGAGCGAGCCGGCAAAAAAAACTCTTTCGGGCTGTTCGCCAAGCTGAATAATTCGCTTGCGGTAGCTTTCGGTTGCGGCGAAATGAAGGGCGCTCATTTTAGTGATACAGTGGCGGAAGAACTCGTCCTTCGCGCCTTCGGTCGTTTCGCCGCCGCTTATGTGCGCTATCGGAATATCGCACATCGCCGCCGCCGTCGCCGCCGCGAAGATTTCATATCGGTCGCCCAAGACGACGACCATATCGGGGCGGTTTTCGCTGAAGTAACGCGAAAAGTCGCGAAGGGCGTTAGCCGTCGCTTCGGTCGCGCGCGTGTTTTCGCCGTCGGTTAAAATATCTATTTTTTTATCAATCGGTACGCCCGATTTTTCGATTTCCTTTATTGTGTCGCCAAGGCTTGGCAAAAGATGCGCGCCCGTCACGATAAGCGAAAGCTTAAGGTCCTTGTCCTCGTTTATTCTTTTTATCACAGGAAGAAGAAGCCCAAATTCCGCCCTCGTTCCCGTAACGACCGCAACCGTCGGAAGCTTTGTCATAACGCCAACTCCGTTTTCCGTTTATTTGTCTTAGAACACAAATTTTCAGTTTAATAATACCACTAATGAAGCGGCGGCTCAATCTTTTTATTGTAATTTAAACGCGATTATATTATTATAAAGTGTACACTTATAATTAAATGAGGTGTTTTTTATGAATGAAACGGTATTGGTAACAGGGGCGGACGGCTTTATCGGAAGCCATCTTACCGAGGAACTTGTCAAGTCCGGCAAGAAGGTAAGAGCGTTTTGTTACTATAATTCTTTTAACTCTTGGGGCTGGCTCGACAGCCTGCCCGACAACATTAAAAACGAAATCGACGTGTTTTGCGGCGACATTCGCGACCCTAACGGGGTTCGCGAGGCAATGAAGGATATCGACACGGTGTTTCACCTCGCGGCGCTTATCGCCATACCCTTCAGCTATCATTCGCCCGACAGCTATGTCGACACAAATATAAAGGGAACCCTCAACGTGCTTCAGGCGGCGAACGCCCTTTCCACCCGCCGCGTGCTCGTGACGTCGACAAGCGAGGTCTACGGAACGGCGCTTTACGTTCCTATTGACGAAAAGCACCCGTTTCAGGGGCAGTCCCCCTACTCCGCGACGAAAATCGGCGCCGACCGAATAGCCGAAAGCTTTTTCAGAAGCTTCAAAACCCCGGTAACCATCGTTCGTCCCTTCAACACCTATGGGCCGCGTCAATCGGCGCGCGCCGTTATTCCAACGATTATTTCCCAGCTTCTTGACGGCAAAACCGAAATAAAGCTCGGCTCGCTGACCCCGACACGCGACTTTAACTACGTCAAGGACACCGCCCACGGCTTTATGGCTCTTGCCGGCTGCGAAAAGGCTGTCGGCGAGGAGGTCAATATCGCGACGGGGATTGAAATTTCTATCGGGGAGCTTGCAAGCGAGCTTATTGCGCAGATTAACCCGAACGCGAAAATTGTCTGTGACGAGCAGCGCCTTCGCCCCGAAAAGAGCGAGGTCAACCGCCTTCTCGGCGACAATACGAAAATTAAATCCCTAACCGACTGGTCGCCCGAATACGACCTTTCGCGCGGGCTTGCCGAAACTATAGCTTGGATAAAAAACAATATGTCAAATTACAAGACGGGCATATACAACATCTGAGGAGATGACTTTTAAATGGCAAAGAAATATATTCCGCTTTCAATTCCGAACCTCAAGGGGAAGGAGCTTGAATATTTAACCGAGGCCGTAAAATCCGAATGGGTTTCTACCGCGGGTCCCTATATCGGCGAATTTGAAAAAGGTATCGCAGATTTTGTCGGAGCCTTTGAGGCGGTCGCCTGCCAAAGCGGCACAGCGGGGCTTCACCTTGCCCTTCTTGAATCGGGTATTGAGCGCGGAGATATCGTTATAACTCCCGACCTTACCTTTATCGCTACGACAAACCCGATACACTACGCGGGCGGCGAGCCCGTCTTTATGGACTGCGACGACACGCTGTGCATTGACCCCGCAAAGGTTCGTGAATACTGTGAAAAAGAGTGCGTTATGAAAAAGGGCGCTCTTTATGAAAAAAAGAGCAAAAAGCGGGTTCGCGCCCTGATGGTCGTTCACGTTTTCGGAAACCTTTGCGATATGGAACAGCTGATTGATATTGCCGAGCAGTTTAACCTTTTCCTTATCGAGGACGCTTGCGAAGCCCTTGGCTCGGTCTTTCTTGAAGGGCGCTATAAGGGCAGGCACGCGGGAACCATCGGCGAAATCGGCGTGTTTTCCTTTAACGGAAACAAGATAATGACGACGGGCGGCGGCGGAATGATAATTGCCCGCGACAAAAAAAGGCTTGACCATATGCGTTATCTTTCCACCCAGTCAAAGAACGACGCCCTTCGCTTCGTCCACGACGAGATCGGCTTTAACTATCGCTTAACCAACGTCCAAGCGGCGCTCGGAATTGCCCAGCTTGAGCAGATGGGAACCTTTCTTGAAACAAAAAAGCACAATTTTGAGCTTTACAACAAATGCGGAATACCCCTTCTTCCCTTCAGAAGCGACATTAAGACCAACTATTGGTTTTATACCTTTGTTTCAAACGGGCAGCGCGACGAGCTTATCGCCGAGCTTGACAACCGCGGCATACAGACCCGCCCGATTTGGGAGCTGATGCATAACCTCAAGCCGTATAAAAACTGTCGCGCATACAAAATCGAGAAAGCTGTCTATTACCACGACAACGTCGTAAACCTTCCGTGCAGCACAAACCTCACCGACGCCGACGTAAAGCGGGTCGCGAAGGAAATGAAGGACATCATAAAATAACTTTTCCGAAAGGCGAGTTATATGAACTACGAAGATTTTATAATTGAAAAAACGGCTACGGTCGCCGACGCTATGGAAAAGCTTCAGGCGAAGGGACAAAGGATTCTCTTTGTCGCTCCGAGCAACAGGCTTGAGGCTGTCGTAACCGACGGGGATATCCGCCGGTATATTTTGAGCAACCGCGACCTTAATGTCGGCGTTATGTGCGCCGCAAAGCCGAATCCCGTTTTCACGGCGGGATATCACGAGGAGCTCGCGAGAAATGTTGTCGAGGAAAAGGACATAACCTGCTGCCCGATGGTGGACGAGGACGGGCTTATTCACGCGCTCGTTTTTCGCGACTTCACCGTACACCGCGAGCGCTCGGCGATTTCTCTTCCCGTTATCATTATGGCAGGCGGGCTTGGAACAAGGCTTAAGCCCTATACCGAAATTCTTCCGAAGCCGCTCATTCCCGTCGGAAGCATAACGATAACCGAGCACATCTTAAACCGCTTTAAAAAGTTCGGCTGCGACGATTTCACCCTTGTCGTCAACCATAAAAAGAATCTTATTAAATCATATTTTTCCGAGGTCGATATAAACGCGAAGCTAACCTTCGTCGACGAGGACAAGCCCCTTGGCACAGGCGGCGGATTAAGCTTTTTTGACGGGAAGCTTACGGGACCCGCCTTTGTCACCAACTGCGATTCTGTCATCGAGGCGGACTACACAAAAATACTCGAAAGCCACCTTGACACAAAAAGCGCGCTTACAATGGTCTGCGCGAAAAAGACGGTCACTATCCCCTACGGCGTGGTAGAAACCGACGAGGAAGGCGCAATGTCGGGGCTTTCGGAAAAGCCAAGCTTCGAATACCTGACAAACACCGGGTTTTATATCGTGTCGCCCGAATTTATAAGCCGTATTCCTAAAGACACCTTTACACCTATTACCGAAACGATTGAGCGATGTCGGGCGGACGGACTTCGCGTAAACGTATATGTAATAGAAGAGGAGTGTTTTGTCGACATCGGACAGCTTGAGGACCTTAAAGCGGTCGAGGGAAAGCTTCGTTGACAAAAGAAAAACAGACAAATGAAAATATATAACGATATTACCGAGCTTATCGGCGGCACGCCGCTTATGAAGCTCACAAATTACAGCAAAGAAAAAAAGCTGGCTTCGCCTATTTTGGCAAAGCTTGAATACTTCAACCCTGCCGCGAGCGTAAAAGACCGCGCGGCGCTTTCGCTTATTGTCGACGGCGAAAAGCGCGGGCTTATAAAAAAAGACACCGTTATAATCGAGCCCACAAGCGGAAACACGGGTATCGGACTTGCCGCCGTCGCCGCAACGAGGGGATATAAGGTAATACTCACTATGCCCGATACTATGAGCCTTGAACGGAGACTTCTTCTCGCGGCATACGGCGCCGAAATCGTTCTCACAAGCGGTAAGGACGGAATGAAGGGCGCGGTCGATAAGGCAAGGGAGCTTGCCGCTTCTTATGAAAGCGCGTACATTCCAAGCCAGTTCGACAACGACGCCAACCCCGACGCCCACCGTCACAGCACAGGCAAGGAGATTTTTGACGACACCGACGGCAAGGTCGACATCTTCGTCGCCTGCGTCGGAACGGGCGGAACGATAACGGGAACGGGAGAATACCTCAAATCAAAAAATCCGAACATAAAAATCATCGCAGTCGAGCCCTCCGCCTCACCCCTTATTTCAAAGGGCGAGGCAGGTCCGCATAAAATACAGGGTATCGGAGCGAACTTTATTCCGAAAAACTATAACGGAAAAATCATCGACGAGGTTATAACCGTTTCTAACGAGGACGCATATAAAACGACGCGGGAGCTTCCGCGGCTCGACGGCGTGCTCGTGGGTATCTCAAGCGGAGCGGCTGTCTTTGCGGCGAGCGAGCTTGCGGCGCGCCCCGAAAACAAGGGCAAAACGATAGTTGCCCTTCTTCCCGACACGGGTGAGAGATATCTTTCCACCCCCCTGCTCTTTAAGACGGAGGAATAGAAAAAATGAAGCTTATCGACGACATAAGGGCTATTAAAAAAAGAGACCCTGCCTGCCGAAGCTACTTCGAGGGTATCCTCCTTTATGCGGGCTTCCGCGCGATTTTCGACTATCGCGTAGCTCACTTTTTTTACAAAATTAAATTCTATTTTATCGCGCGGCTTATCTCCCAGACCTCCCGCTTTTTTACGGGCATAGAAATTCACCCCGGAGCTAAAATCGGGCGCGGATTTTTTATCGACCACGGCGCGGCGGTCGTAATCGGCGAAACGACCGAAATCGGCGACAACTGCACAATATATCAAGCGGTTACCCTCGGCGGAACAGGCAAGGATACGGGAAAACGTCACCCGACCCTCGGCGACGACGTGCTTATCGGCGCGGGCGCGAAGGTTTTGGGCCCCGTTAAAATCGGAAGCCATTCGAAGGTGGCGGCGGGCGCGGTCGTGCTCAGCGACATACCCGAGCACGCAACGGCTGTCGGTGTTCCCGCACGAGTCGTTAAAATCTGCAACGAACGGGTTTGCGAAACACTCGACCAGGTCAATATTCCCGACCCGATAGCTCAGGAAATATCGCGGCTTGAAAAGGAGCTTAGGCGAATGGAAAAAAGGGTTAGGGAGCTTGAGGGAGAAAAGAAATAGTCAAAACATCAAGAAAAACGGACGCACAGCTGTGCGTCCGTTTGTTGTTTGTAAAAAGGTTTTGTGCTACTTCTTCGCCGCCGCTTTCTTTGCGGGAGCTTTCTTTGCCGCTGTCGCTTTCTTTGCGGGAGCTTTCTTCCCGGGGGCTTTTTCTTCTGACTTCTGCGCTTCCTCAATGGCTCTTTCGGAAACTGTTATCGAGGTGTCGGGGGCTTGTGTTTCGTCATATTCGTCCCTCTTGTTGGGAAGAATGGCATTGAGAACAATACCGAAGATAGCCGCGCAGGCAAGACCGCCGAACTCGAAGTTTGCGCTGCCGATTGCGAACTTAATGGGGTAGGTCTGGAAGCCAAGACCGCTTACGAGAATAACCGCCGCGATAAGAAGGTTGCGGGATTTCGTGAGGTCAATTTTGTTTTCAACCATATTGCGGACGCCGATAGCCGAAATCATTCCGTAAAGCACGAAGGAAACGCCTCCGACGATTGCCACGGGAATGGAGTTAACTATTCCGTCGAACACGGGGGAAAGAGAAAGGATTATCGCGCCGACTGCCGCTATTCTGACGACCTTCGGGTCATAAACCTTTGAAAGGGTAAGAACACTTGTGTTTTCGCCGTAGGTCGTGTTGGCAGGGCCGCCGACCGCACCAGCGAGCATTGTCGCAAGACCGTCGCCGAGAAGAGTTCTGTGAAGACCGGGGTCTTCGGTGAAGTTCTTGCCCGTCGTTGCGCTGATGGCACTGATGTCGCCTATATGCTCCATCATTGTCGCGAGGGAAATGGGAACCATAATGAGAATTGCGCTTATGTCAAACTTCGGAAGCGCGAAGGGGGGAAGTCCGATAATCTTTTCGCCCGCAAGACCGCTGAAGTCAATCGCGCAGCCGTTTATGAAGCCGAGGAAGCCCTGTGCGTCGGCGGGGATAACCCACGCCTTAAGTCCTGAGCAGATAAGGCAGAACACATAAGGAACGAGAATACCCATAAGAATAGGTATAATCTTTATCATCTTTTTGCCCCAAATATTGCAAACCACAACCGTTGCGATAGCGATAATCGCGATAACCCAGTTTGTGCGGGCGTTGTTGACCGCCGTCGCCGCAAGGTTAAGTCCGATAAGGATTATAATCGGTCCGGTTACGACAGGGGGAATAAATCTTATTATCTTCTTTATTCCGACGAGCTTAATAAGTCCCGCCATAATCAGATATACCGCGCCCGCGCAAATTACGCCGCCGCCGGCGTACTGAAGCTTTTCCGCCATTTCCATTGTGGCGAACTTGCCGTCGGAAAACGCCGTTATCGCGCCGTAGCCCGCAAGGAACGCGAAGGACGAGCCAAGGAAGGCAGGAACCTTTCTCTTGGTTACAAGGTGAAAAATTAAGGTTCCAACACCTGCACAGATAAGTGTTACTTGAACGCTTAAACCTGTGAGAATTGGAACCAAAACTGTCGCGCCGAACATCGCGAAAATGTGTTGTATGCCAAGAACAATGGTTTTACTCCAGCCAAGCTGCGAAGGAGCGTCATAGATGCCGTCTTTTTTTAACATAGTATTTCCTCTCTTTCCCTTTTTCGTTTGCACTATCACCTATAATAATGCCCAAATTGGGTATATTATAAGGTATTTTTCGTCGCAATGGAAGAGTTTTTGTAAAATTAAAATAAATAATTTTGGGTGTTGTATTTTATATTGACATTCGAGCGGTGTTTAGAGTATCATTTACCTGATATCGGTATTACAGCTTGTCTCAAAAGGGGCAGGATTTATTTAAGGAAGTGAATTTTATGCCAGTTATGTTATCCCTCTCGGACGTAGACAACTTCACCGCATCTGACGTTGGAATTACGGTTGTTGTCGGTATGCTCATCGTCTTTGCAGTTCTCGCAATCATCTTCGTTTGCCTTACAATCATGGAGCGTATCTTCAGCGTAAAGAAACCCGCCGCCAAGGTGAAGACGGTCGTTTCTCCGTTTAACGCCACGATTGAAAGCGTCGCGTCTCTCACGAGCGTAAACGTCGGCGAAGCGGTTCTTACCGCCGTCACCGATAAGGGCGCGATGAACCAAATCTTCTCCCCCGAAAAAGGCGAGATTAAATTTTCCGTTAAAGCGGGCGACCACGTTAAGTCGGGCGCGACGCTCTTCACGGTTGAATAAGGGGGAACAAAAAAATGTTAGAAACCATAAAAAGCTTTATTGACACCACAGGCGTCGCCATTCTTTTACAGAAATGCGACTGGCAGACGCTTGTTATGTACGTTATCGTCGGCGTGCTCGTTTACCTCGCGGTTGTAAAGAAGTTCGAGCCGCTCCTTCTCCTGCCCATTGCGTTCGGTATGCTTCTTACCAATCTTCCCGGCGCCGAGCTTATGCACATGGAGTTCTTTAACGTCACGGACATCAACTTCGGTCAGATACTCCACGACGGCGGTCTTCTTGATATTCTTTACCTCGGCGTAAAGCTTGGCATTTATCCGCCGCTTATCTTCCTCGGCATCGGCGCGATGACCGATTTTTCGCCCCTTATAGCCAACCCGAAGACACTGTTCCTCGGCGCGGCGGCGCAGGTCGGTATCTTCGTCACCTTCGCGGGAAGCATTCTTTTGGGCTTCAACGCACTTGAGGCGTCTTCCATCGGTATCATCGGCGGAGCCGACGGACCGACGGCGATTTACGTCACAAAGACCCTCGCGCCTCACCTTCTGCCTGCTATCGCTATCGCGGCGTATTCCTATATGGCGCTCGTTCCGTTTATCCAGCCCCCGATAATGAAGGCTCTTACAACAAAGAAGGAGCGCGCCGTTGTTATGGACCAGCTCCGTCCTGTATCGAAGATAGAGAAGGTCGTCTTCCCCGTCGTCGTTACCCTCGTTGTTTCGCTTATCGTTCCCGCGGCGGGCACCCTTGTCGGCTGCTTAATGCTCGGAAACCTTTTGAAGGAATCGGGCGTTGCGGACAGACTTGTTAAAACTGCTTCGAACGAGCTTATCAATATTATCACTATTTTCCTCGGCGTAACCGTCGGCGCGACGGCGACAGCCGAAAACTTCCTCTCCGCAAGCACGCTTAAGATTATCCTTATGGGACTCGTCGCGTTTTGCTTCTCAACGGCGGGCGGCGTTCTCTTCGGAAAGCTTATGTGCGTCCTCACCAAGGGCAAGGTCAACCCCCTTATCGGCTCGGCAGGCGTTTCCGCCGTTCCTATGGCGGCTCGCGTTTCTCAAACCGTCGGACTTAAAGAGAACCCCAACAACTATCTTCTTATGCACGCTATGGGCCCGAACGTTTCCGGCGTTATCGGTTCTGCCGTTGCGGCGGGCGTGTTTATCTCGATGTTCGCGGATAAGGTCGTAAAATAAGCACTTTCTATATACAATTTGTTTAATTGTCAAGGCTTCGTTGAAAAACGAAGCCTTTTTTGTTGAAAAAAAATACTCTTTGTTGTATAATCATGCTGTATCGGTATATATTTCGGTATTTATTAAGGTAAGAACTGCTTTTTTAACCACGGAGGGCTTATGAAGTTTAAACTTAAAGAAACCGTCAACAGAATAATTGAAAAAATAAAAACATCGAAAAAACAAATCATCGAGGGTTCTGTTTCGCTCGGACTTGTTTTAGCGCTAATCGTCTGCTCCACCTTTTCGGCGTGGAGTCTTAACGACAGCATGGCGATAAGCCAATCTCCGTCAACAGGAGAATACGAGGTTCTAAACTACAACCCGTCAATGCGAAGAACCGCCGCGGCGCTCGGCGCTTCGGTTCTCTGTCTTTCAGCGCTTTCGGTTGAGCTTGACCTCGCCATAACCGTCACCAACTCCGAAAACGCCGTAGTGACGGGAATACCGTTTGAATTTAAGATAACCCAAAGCAACAACTCGTCAAACTCCATAACCGCGGTCGACGACGATATGGACGGACAAGTATACATAACCGGTCTTGCCGAGGGGGCCTATAACGTCGAGCTGCTTGCAGCGGCGGGCGTGGCTTCTCCTGTTTCGACGACAGTCGAGGTTCAGCCGAAGGTCAGCTACGTTCAGCTGGACGTTTCCAAAAAGGTCGTCACGGAAAAGGACGTCAACGTTGCCGAAGAGGATAAGCAATACAGCGGAACGGGCAACTCGGGCGCAACAACGACGACGCCGACCATCGCAAACACGGTCGAATATGTCGCCTCGTCCTCAACCGTAAAGGAAAACAAAACCGAAACCCCCGTTACGGACGAAAGCGGAAACCAAATAATAAAGTACAAGCCCTCCGTATCGGCGGACGGATATCTTCTTTTGGCGTCGGGCGCGGCAAGCACAATATCGGTCACCCTTGACGCCGACGGATATCTTTTAAAGGCGGAGCGTCTTGACGTCGGCGGTGAGGTTGAGCCTTCAGCGGCCGCTGAGGAGCCGCCCGCGGAGGTCGTCGTCGCCGAGCCTACTCTTACCGACGTGACAAGTGAGGTAATTTCGAACCTGTCGCTTTATAAGCTCGTCGCCGTGCCGCAGGTCACCGTAACAGTCGAAACGACGACGGTTTACTACGGCTGGCAGACCTTCAGCGGAAAAAGCTACTATTACGACAAGAACGGAAACAAGGTTACCGGCTGGCAGATAATCGACGGGGTAAACTACTTCTTCGATGCTGACGGAGCACGCGGAGGCGGCTCGAACGGAAACCTCGGCATAGACGTTTCGACCTATCAGGAAACCATAGATTGGGCAAAGGTCAAGGCGGCGGGGATTGATTTCGCGTTTATTCGCGTCGGTTACCGCGGCTATACGAAGGGCTCGCTTATTCTCGACAGTCACTTTAAACGCAACATCGCGGGCGCAACGGGCGCCGGCTTAAAGGTGGGCGTATATTTCTTCACCCAAGCCATAACCGAAGCGGAGGCTGTCGAAGAGGCAAGCATGTGCCTTCAGTACATAAAGGGCTACAACGTTAACTATCCTATCGTTATCGACGTCGAGGAAATCGGCGGCTCGGCCGGGCGGGCAAACAGCCTTACGACTGCGCAGCGAACCAAGGTCGTCACGGCATTCTGCGAAACGATAAAGAACGCGGGCTATACACCCGCGGTTTACGCCAACAAGAACTATCTTGAAACAAAGCTTTATACCTCCACCCTCGAAGCAAACGGATACGTCATTTGGCTGGCTCATTACACATCGGGCAAATCGAGCTACAGCGGGCGGTACGAGCTTTGGCAATACTCATCGTCGGGCACGGTTAACGGCATAAACGGAAAGGTTGATATGAACCTTAGCTACCTCGGATATTAATAAAGACAAAAGTTATGCCCGACTGCCTTGTCGGGCATACTTACTATAAGAAAGGGCGGTGAATTCTATGCCGGATTTTATTTCACACTCCATTTTCGCGGACGATATTTTGCACAAGCTTCAATTTCGCGACAGGCAATTATGCGGCGACTATGCCAACATTTTTCGGCTTGGCTCGCAGGGGGCAGACCTGCTTTATTATGCCGCATATCTTAAACGGGGCGACCGTTTTACCGAGCGCGCGAATGAGCTTCACGGCATAAACATAAACACGGTAATCGACGTCATTAAAAGAAAGCTTTCGCTTTGTCGAACGAATAAGACCGAGCTTGCATATCTGTATGGATATCTTGCGCATATGTGCCTTGATGAGGCGGTGCATCCTTATGTTTATAAGCGGGCGGACGAGCTTTCTGCGGCGCTTGGCGTTTCGGCCGACTGCGCCCACGTTATGCTCGAAAGCCTTGTCGAAGCAAAACAGCTTTATCTTCGCCGCAATATATCTCCGCGCCGATTCAACTTCAAAAACGACCTTCCGAAAAACCCGCTCCAATGCAGCATCGTATCCCAAGAGGTCAGCGAGATAGCGAAAAGCGCGGGGCTTCCGACCGTCAACGCTTCGCATTTGTTCCTTGCCGTTTCACGGCTTCCCCTCCTTTTTTCGGTTATCTTCGACAAGAGCGGCGTCGTCAAATTGCTTCTCGACACAAGGTACAACCTGACGCGGAACGACTTCGAGGTGCGCTGGCACATAAAGCGGCCCTACCGCGAGGCATTCTACAACTCGGTGCTTAGCGCCGACGATTACGACAGCTTTGAGCGGCTTTCGGCAGACGCCCTCGCGCGCTATGGCGAAATCGTGAACAGCCTTTAAGCCGTCCGCGCCGTCAAAATATACTATTGAGCAATCACGCAAAACAAAAAGGACGATGAGTAATCGTCCTTTTCTTCTGCTCATAAATATAAATCATTGAAGCGCTTTTTTCGCCGCTATCACAGTCTTTTCCTCTTTTACGTCGTAGGTTATGCGCCCTTGCGAACGGAGCCATTCAACGCCGTCACGGATACTCTGCTCGACGGGGCGGGTCGTAAAGCCAAGCTCTCGCTTCGCCTTCTCGTTGGAGAAAAGCGAGTTGCTTCCAAGGGTATAAATAGAATACGCCGTGAAAAGCGGGGTCTGGCGCAAAAGCTTATAATACACCTCGCACAGCGGCGCGACCGCCTTGACGAACCAAATCTTTAAATAAAGGGTAATTTTTTTCTTGTGCGTTATGTCGTGAAGGGTGTTGAGTATTTCGCTCACTGGAACATAGCGGTTGGAAAGAATGTAGCATTCGCCCTTTTTTCCTTTTTCGCAGCAGGCGATAATGCCGTTTGCCACGTCGCGCACGTCGACGAAATCATAACCGCCCTTTATGGCGGCGGTAAGGCTTCCGCTGACATAATCAATAAAAAGTTGTGTCGTGTGACCGCTTCCGAAATCATAGGGTCCGATTATGCCCGACGGATGAATAACGCTTGCGTTGAGCCCACGCTTCGCCGCCTCGAGAACTATGTCGGTCGCCTTGGCTTTTGTGTTGGCGTAAAGTCCGACGAGCTTTGAGCTTTTAAAGTCGTCGGTTTCACTTATAACCTCGCCCTTTTTCTTTTCTGGTATGGCGTGAACCGAGCTTATATAAACCAGCTTTTCGACGTTATGCTTTTCGCAAAGCTCAACGACGTTCTTCGTGCCCGTCACGTTGACGTCATAGACGCTTTGGATAAATTTCGACGAAATCGTGACTATTCCCGCGGCGTGTATGAAGTAAATGCGTTTGTCCTTCGTTCCCTCAAACAGTGGCTCCATACTCTTTTTTATGCGTATGTCGCCCCTTATGATTTCAACCGACGGGTCGAAAACCCCCGTCGTTCGGTCGGAGGGAAGGACAAACGCCCGAACCTGTTTTTTTGCCTTCGTCAGCGTTCTCGCTATCGTGTTGCCAACGTGTCCCGCGGCTCCCGTTATAATATATAAATCTTCCATTGCTAAACACTTCCTCTTTTCCGTTTTCAGTTTATCAGCAAAATGTTGACGCATTATTTTGTTTGTGTGAATTTTTTATATGTTTAATTTGCAAAAAAGATAAAAATTTGATATATTATGTCTAAGCTTTAAAGATACCCTAAAATACTACTTTTATGAGGAGATAAACAATGGCAGAAAAGAAAACAACGGCAAAAGCCACGCCCGCAAAGAAGCCCGCGGCAAAGGTTGAGGCTCCCGTCGCAACCAAGACGGACAAGGGCAGCGCTAAGGGGCTTCGCATTTTCGCGGTTATCCTTTGGTTGCTTGCTGTCGGCTTTGAGGTTCTCGCAATCCTTATCCTTAACGGCAACATTCCCGCGTTCCAAGAGTTCCTCGGAACAGTATTCACAAGCATCACGACGCCCCTTATCATTGCTATCGTCGCCGACCTCGTTTTGGTCGTAATCGGCTCGCAGCTTTGGAAAGCGGCAAACCACAAGGACCCTGTTTCGGAAAAAAATAAGGTTAAATTCGTTCTTTGGAACAACATGGGCGTTATTGCGGCGATAATCGCTTTCCTCCCGCTCATCATTCTTCTTCTTAAAGACAAGAATCTTGACGGCAAGACAAAGAAAATCGTCACAGTTATAGCGGCTGTCGCAATCGTTATCGCGGCGGTCTGCTCGATTGACTTCAACCCGGTATCTCTTGAGGATATGCAGGCGGAAGCGACCAAGAGCAGCGATTTCTCCGGCGAGGTCTATTGGACCCGCTTCGGAAAGTCCTATCACTTTAACGATGAGTGCCAGACGCTCCAAAATACAAAGTCCGAAAACTTCTTCGCGGGCACGCTTGAAGAAGCTTTTGAAGCCGGAAGAACCGACCCCTGCGATTTCTGCGCGGGCGGCGCGGAAGCCAAGCTTCAGGACGCGGCGTAAGCTAACGTCTTGCACAGCCATACGATTAAGCCCTCCGCTTTGCGGAGGGCTTTTGTTTTATATATTGAAGAAAACTTGTTTTTTGCTTTTGGTTTGCTTCGTATGGTATAATTACGCCATACTGACAAGCAGTGCAACACATCGCAAGCTTTTTGCCACCTTATAGATGAAAGTCGGTATTTCTTTTAAAAGGAGATTGTTATTATGAAAAAAGTAATTGCTTTGGTTTTATGCCTTGTTTCACTTATGTTCGTTCTTTCAAGCTGTAAGCTTAAAAAGGAAGAGCCCGAGCCGGAACCCGAAATCGTCGCGCCCACGGACGACGGGGACACCGGCGTAGTCAATCCGATGACCGAGGTTGATTCGCCGAAAACCTTTCAGCTTGGCGGCTTTGCCATAACCCCGCCCGAGGGCTCGACCGATATAGTTTGTCACTATATCGACGACTACTCCATAGCGCAGGTTAAGTTCACCTATCAGGGGCACGAATACACCTATCGCGCGTCGACCTCACTTACCGATATTTCGGGCGTGTACGGAACCTTTAAAACCGACGTCATTTCCCTTAATGTCGGCGAGGGCGAATATGCCTCGACGATTGAAATCAAGACGACCGACGAGGACGGACGGCTTTGCTCCTGGTCTCTTTCGCCCGTGACCTTCTCGCTTTTCACCCCCGACAAAATGACCGACGACGAAATCAAGGCGGTCGTTATTTCGATAACGACGCTTGACCTGCCGAAAACGGCGGAGCTGTTAAGACAGAAATAATCACACAAAAAAACGCCCCGAATAATCGGGGCGTTTTCGTGTCAGTTTTGTTTTTTAACTATCTTATAGTCGTCGTCCGAGCTGTAATAGGGACATTCGTCGTATCGCCCCGCCATAAACCGGCTCATTTCGTCCTCGTCGAGGTTCTGCTCGCAGAAGTAGCTTTCCGCCTCGTCGTCGTACTGATAATTGTTGCAGCTTTCGCAGTTGCTCTGCATTTGCGTCGCCTCCTTTGTTTTTTTTATTATACTATATTGACGCGCAAAGAGCGCAAATTTTTTCTGTTCGTTAAAATGAATATAATCCTGCAAGGAAAGATAAGAATTTTTTATTTGACATTAGTTTCGTTTTAATCTAATATATACAAGGTTGAAATTATAACGGAGGTAAAGCGATGAGCTTGTTGCTGTCGGGCGGTCTTGTATATTCTAAGTCCTCGTTTAAGCGCTTAGATATTTCTATTGACGACGGTCAAGTTGTTTCCTTTTCCCCTTTTATTGATAAAAGCGGTTTTGACTCTGTTATCGACTGTAATAATTTATTTATTGTACCGGGTTTTTTAGATGTTCACGTACATCTAAGAGAACCCGGTTTTTGTTATAAGGAAACCGTGCATTCGGGAACTCTTGCGGCGGCTCGCGGCGGATATACAGGTGTTTGCGCTATGCCGAACCTTTCCCCCGCACCCGACTGCCTGACAAATCTTTCTGCGGAGCTTGACGCGATAACGCGCGACGCGGTTGTTGCGGTTTACCCATATGGCACGATAACGGCTGGGCAAAACGGCGAACGGCTTTCGGATATGGAAGCGCTTTCCGACTTTGTCGCGGGCTTCTCCGACGACGGGCGCGGGGTTCAAAGCGAAGAAATAATGCTCGCCGCTATGAAAAAGGCAAAAAGCCTTAATAAGCCGATAGTCGCCCACTGCGAGGACAACAGTCTGCTTAAAAAGGGCGGATGCGTGAATGAATGTGCGTACGCCAAGGCGCACGGACTCGTCGGGATATCGTCTCAGAGCGAATGGAAACAGCTTAAGCGCGACCTGCGGCTTGTTGAAAAAACCGGCGTGCGGTACCACGCCTGCCACATATCGACCAAGCAAAGCGTCGGGCTTATACGAGAAGCAAAAAAGCGTGGACTGCCCGTGACAAGCGAAACCGCGCCTCATTACCTCGCTCTTTGCGATAACGACCTAATCGACGACGGGCGCTTTAAGATGAACCCGCCGCTTCGTTCGGCGCTCGACCGTGCCGCGCTTATTGAGGGGATAACGGACGGCACGATAGATGTTATCGCGACCGACCACGCGCCCCATTCCGCCGAGGAAAAATCGCGTGGGCTTCGAGAAAGTCTTATGGGAATAACGGGGCTTGAAACCGCCTTTCCGGTTCTTTATACAGTCCTCGTTACAACCGGCGTTATGTCTTTTGAAAAGCTAATCGAAAAGCTTTCGGTTAAGCCAAGGGAGCTTTTGAATATTCCGAGCGAAATCACGGTCGGCTTTCGGGCGGACTTCGCAATTATTGACACGAACTCACAATACAAAATCGACAGCAGCGCCTTCCTTTCAAAGGGTAAATCGAGTCCCTTTGACGGAATGGAGGTTTCGGGCGAAATCGTAAGAACTATATACGGCGGGAGGACAGTATGGGACAAAAATTCACAAAAAAGATAGTCACCGAAAAAGGGCACGAGTTTTACGGCTACGCCTTTGGCTCGACAAAGGAGGCGGTCTGCGAAATCGTCTTCAACACCTCGATGGTCGGATATCAGGAAATTATCTCCGACCCCTCCTACACCGACCAAGCCGTCGTTATGACGTACCCCCTTATCGGAAACTACGGTATGGCGGACGATGATTACGAAACGAGAACCCCATCGATAAGCGGACTTATCGTTCGGGAATACAACGACTTGCCGAGCAATTTTCGATATACGCGAACGCTAAGCGAAACCCTTGAGGAATACGGCATAGTCGGCATAGAGGGTGTTGACACCCGTATGCTGACGAGAATAATCCGTGACGAGGGCACAATGCGCGGAATAATCTGCTCGCCCGAAACGGCAAAGGCAGAGGCTATCGCAAAAATAAACGCGACCCCCGTTCCAACCGACGCCGTCGCGCGGGTAAGCTGTAAAAAGCGCTGGTACTCCCGCACGGCAAATTTCAAATACAACGTCGTCGCTATCGACTGCGGCATAAAGCACAACATTATCCGCTCGTTAAATAAGCGGGGCTGTAACGTGACGATAGTTCCCTTCAGCACCTCGCCCGAAGAAATAGTTTCCCTTTGCCCCGACGGACTTTTTCTTTCAAACGGACCGGGAAATCCCGAGGACGTAAAAGAGGTTATCGCGACGGTAAAGGCTCTTAAAGGCACGCTTCCGATATTCGGCATCTGCCTTGGTCATCAGATGATTTCCCTTGCCTGCGGCGCTTCAACCTATAAAATGAAATTCGGCCACCGCGGAGGGAATCATCCCGTAAAAAACCTCGCGACAGGCAAAATTGAAATAACAAGCCAAAACCATTCCTATGCCGTAGACCAAAAATCGCTTGAAAAAACCGAGCTTACGGCAACCCACATTAATCTTCTTGACAAAACCGTCGAGGGGGTAAAATCAAAGGACGGGACAATGTTCTCGGTTCAGTATCACCCCGAAAGCGCCCCGGGTCCGCAGGACAGCGCATATCTTTTCGACGAGTTTCTCGCACTTATGGACAAAGGAGGCAAGGCCTAATGCCAAAACGCACCGACATAAAAAAAATACTTGTAATCGGCTCCGGACCTATCATTATCGGTCAGGCCGCCGAGTTTGACTATGCGGGCACACAGGCCTGTCTCGCCCTTAAAGAAGAGGGCTATTCCGTTATACTTGTGAACTCGAACCCCGCGACGATAATGACCGACACCCATATCGCCGACAAAATATATATGGAGCCGCTGACCCTTGAATACGTCGCGAAGATACTTCGCTTTGAACGCCCCGACGCAATTCTTCCCGGGCTTGGCGGTCAGACGGGGCTTAACCTCGCCGCCTCGCTTTACCGAAAAGGGGTGCTTCACGAATGCGGCGTTGAAATACTCGGCACAAGCTTTGACAGCATTGACCGCGCCGAAGACCGCGAGAGATTTAAGGAGCTTTGCGAGGAGCTTGGCGAGCCTGTCCTTCCGTCAAAAATCGCCCACTCGGTCGACGAGGCAATCGCCGCCGCGAACGAGATAACCTATCCTGTCGTCCTGCGTCCCGCCTTTACTCTCGGAGGAACGGGCGGCGGCTTCGCTGACGACGAAAACGAGCTTCGCGAAATAATGAAAAACGCCCTTAAGCTTTCGCCCGTCGGGCAGGTGCTTGTTGAAAAAAGCATTAAGGGATATAAGGAGATAGAATACGAGGTTATCCGCGACGCGAACGACACCGCGATAACTATTTGCAATATGGAAAACCTCGACCCCGTGGGAATACACACGGGCGACTCTGTTGTCGTCGCGCCAAGCCAGACCCTTACCAACAAGGAATATCATATGCTTCGCGACAGCGCCCTTAAGATAATTCGCGCCCTTAAAATCGAGGGTGGCTGCAACGTTCAGTTCGCGCTCGACCCCTATTCCTTTAACTATTATTTAATCGAGGTTAATCCCCGAGTATCCCGTTCGTCGGCGCTCGCGAGCAAGGCGAGCGGATACCCCATAGCCCGCGTTTCGGCGAAGGTTGCGACGGGGCTTCTGCTTGACGAAATCGAAATCGCAAACACCCCCGCTTCGTTTGAGCCCACCCTCGACTACGTCGTGACGAAAATCGCCCGCTTCCCCTTTGATAAGTTCACCTCGGCTTCAAACAGGCTTTCAACCCAGATGAAGGCGACGGGCGAGGTTATGAGCATAGGGCGAACCTTTGAGGAAAGTCTTCTGAAGGCGGTGCGGTCACTTGAAATCGGCGTATGCCACCTATATATGAGGAAATTTGACGAAAAGACAACCGACGAGCTTATGGACTATATCGCCATAGGCACCGACGACCGCATTTTCGCCATATCCGAGCTTATTCGTCGCAACGTCGACCTCGGACTTATAAACAACGCGACAAAAATAGATATGTTCTTTCTTTATAAAATTAAGAACATCGTTCGTTTTGAAGCAGAAATTAAGAAGAACAAAAAGAGCGAAGCCGTACTTCGCGACGCGAAGCGAATGGGCTTCTCGGACAAATACATCGGCGAATGCTGGGGCATAAGCGAGCTTGATATGTTCAGGCTTCGACAAAAGCTTAACGTCTTCCCCGTTTACAAAATGATAGACACCTGCGCGAGCGAATTTTCGTCCTATGTTCCCTACTTTTATTCCACCTATGAAACCGAAAACGAATCGGTGGTCAGCGACAAGGAAAAGATAATAGTACTCGGAAGCGGCCCGATAAGGATAGGTCAGGGTGTCGAGTTCGACTACTCGACGGTTCATGCGGTGTGGACGATACGCGAGCTTGGCTATGAGGCTATCGTCATAAACAACAACCCCGAAACCGTTTCGACCGACTACACCACGTCGGACAAGCTGTATTTTGAGCCGCTTGCCATAGAGGACGTGATGAACATAATCAGTCTTGAAAAGCCAAAGGGTGTTATTGTTTCGCTTGGCGGGCAGACGGCAATTAACCTTTGCGAGCCCCTCGACCGTCTTGGCGTGCCGATTATCGGCACGGGCAATGCTGCTATTGACCGAGCGGAAAACCGCGACTCCTTTGAAAAGATAATGAACGAGCTTAAAATACCCCAGCCGAACGGGCAGGCCGTAACCGATATCGAAGCCGGCGTAAGGGCGGCGAAGGAAATCGGATATCCCGTTTTAGTCCGTCCAAGCTACGTTTTAGGCGGTCGCGCTATGCAGATAGTTAACTGCGAAAAATCTCTTCGCAGATATCTTCAAACGGCGGTCGAGGTGGACGAAAGCCGCCCCGTCCTCGTCGACAAATACATTATCGGAAAAGAGCTTGAGGTTGACGCCGTTTGCGATAAACGTGACGTGTTTATCCCCGGTATTATGCAGCACGTTGAGCGCACCGGCATACATTCGGGCGACAGCATAAGCGTTTACCCCACCTTCAGCATAAGCGAAAAGGTAAAGGAAACAATTATCGGCTATACCGTTAAATTAGGGCTTGGAATAGGAATAAACGGGCTTTACAACATTCAGTTTATCGTCGACCCGAACGAGGACGTATATGTCATAGAGGTCAACCCCCGCTCGTCGCGAACCGTTCCGTTTATTTCGAAATCCTCAGGCTATTCCCTCGCCGACATAGCCACAAGGGTTATGCTCGGACAATCGCTTAAAAGTCAAGGCTATGGTCTTGTCTTCCCAAAGCAGAAGGACAAGTGGTTCGTAAAAGCTCCCGCCTTCTCCTTTTCGAAGCTTCGCGGCGCCGACGCCTATCTTTCGCCCGAAATGAAATCGACGGGCGAGGCTATCGGCTACGACAAATCCCTTAACCGCGCTTTATATAAAGCACTGCGTTCGTCGGGCATGAACGTGTCAAACTACGGCACAATTCTCGTCACCATAGCCGACAAGGACAAGGAGCGCGCCCTTCCGCTGATTCGCCGTTTTTACAACCTCGGCTTCAATATTGAGGCGACGCGAGGAACGGCGGAATTCCTAAAAAGCCACAACATAAAAACAAGAATTAAGAAAAAGCTCAGCGAGGGAAGCGAGGAAATACTTGATTCCCTGCGTCGCGGCTATGTCAGCTACGTCATAAACACAAAGGATATCGACAGCGAAAGTCAGGACTCGGACGGATACGAAATTCGCCGCTGCTCGGTGGAAAACAACGTCACGATGTTTACCGCGCTTGAAACGGTCGACGTCCTGCTCGACGTGCTTGAAGAAATAACCATAGGCATTTCAACGATTGATTCGGAATAGGTGAAATATGAAAAAAACCGACCTTGCCCTCATAGAAAAAAGAGCGCTCACGCAGGACATATTTGAGCTTAAGCTTTCGGGCGACCTTTCGGCGTTTACCGCCGCGGGTCAGTTCGTCAACCTCGCCCTTTCAGGGCTCTATCTTCGTCGCCCGATTTCCGTTTGCGACATAAACGAAAACGTCCTTACTCTTATCGTTCGGGTTGTCGGCGCGGGCACAAAGGAGCTCGTGCTCAGCGAAATCGGCACTCGCTTCGACGCTCTTACCGGTCTCGGCAACGGCTATACCGCAGAAACAGGCGGAAAAGCCCCCGTCCTCGTCGGCGGCGGCGTTGGCGTTCCGCCGCTTTACTACCTTGCGAAAAGGCTTCTCGGCGCGGGAATTTCGCCAACGGTCGCGCTCGGCTTTAACGATAAAAGCGACATATTCTATGTTGACGAGTTTCGCGCACTCGGGCTTTCGGTTTTCCTTTCAACAGTCGACGGCTCGGCTGGCACAAAGGGCTTTGTCACCGACGCGATAAAACAAATCGCGCCGCTTCCCGACTACGCTTTCTGCTGCGGTCCGGAGCCGATGCTCAAGGCGGTATACGACCTTCCCTTTATCGCCGGCGGTCAGTTTAGCTTTGAGGCGAGAATGGGCTGCGGCTTTGGGGCGTGTATGGGCTGCACCTGCAAGACGAAATACGGCAGCAAGCGCATCTGCGTCGACGGCCCGGTTCTTAAAAAGGAGGAGATAATATGGTAGACCTATCCGTAGCGTTGAGCGGTTTAACGTTAGACAACCCCGTTATCCCCGCAAGCGGAACCTTCGGCTTCGGACGGGAGTTCGCCGAAATATATGACATAAATATTCTCGGAAGCTTTTCCTTTAAGGGCACGACAAGAGAGCCTCGCTTCGGTAACGAGCCGCCGCGAATTGCCGAAACCCCGTCGGGTATGCTAAATGCCGTCGGGCTTCAAAACCCCGGCATTGACGCGGTCATAGAAAAGGAAATTCCCAACATAAAAAACATCTTTCACAAGCCGGTTATCGCCAACATCAGCGGCTTTTCGCTCGACGAATATGTCGAGTGCTGTGAAAAAATTGATAAATGCGACAGCGTCGGCATAATCGAGGTCAACATAAGCTGTCCTAATGTTCACGGCGGCGGAATGGCCTTCGGTACAACGGCGGCGGGGGCGGCGCAAATTACTCGCGCGGTTAAGCGAGTCACGACTAAGCCCGTATATATGAAGCTTTCGCCGAACGTTTCGGATATTTGCGAAATCGCGAAGGCGTGCGAGGACGCGGGCGCCGACGGTCTTTCGCTCATAAATACACTTCTCGGAATGAGAATCGATATAAAAAAAAGGGCGCCGCTCCTCGCGAACAGGACGGGCGGGCTTTCGGGCAGGGCAATTTTTCCCCTCGCTGTTCGTATGATATACGACGTATATAACGCCGTTAAAATTCCGCTCATCGGAATGGGAGGCGTTTCGTCGGCTGAGGACGTAATCGAAATAATGCTCGCGGGAGCCAGTGCCGTTGAAATCGGCGCGGAAAATCTTCGAAACCCCTTTATCTGCAAGGAAATTATCGAGGCTCTTCCGACGCTTTGCGATAAACTTAAAATTTCAAAACTAAGCGACATAACAGGAGGCGCACACTAAATGAACAAAGACGTTATTATCGCCCTCGACTTTCCGTCGAAGCAGGAAACCCTCGGCTTTTTAGACCGTTTTGAGGCCGAAAAGCCCTTCGTGAAAATCGGTATGGAGCTTTTCTACGCAGAGGGCCCCGATATCGTCCGCGAAATAAAGGCGCGGGGTCACAAAATTTTTCTCGACTTGAAGCTTCACGATATACCCAACACCGTAAAGCGCGCTATGGCGGTTCTCTCGAAGCTCGACGTCGATATGTGCAATCTCCACGCAGCGGGAGCAAGCGAAATGATGAAGGCGGCGCTTGAGGGACTAACGCGCGAGGACGGGAGCCGTCCGCTTCTTATCGCCGTCACACAGCTCACCTCCACCGACAGCGCGGCGCTTAAAAACGAGCTGTTAATTAATGCGCCGATGGACGAAACGGTTATGAAATACGCCAAGAACGCCGCACTTTCAGGGCTCGACGGGGTTGTATGCTCCCCGCTTGAAGCGGCTAAGGTCAAGCAGTTCTGCGGCGGCAGGTTTCTTACCGTAACGCCCGGCATACGCTTTGCCGACGGCGAGGTTGGCGACCAAAAAAGAATTATGACGCCCGAAAAAGCGAAGGACGCGGGCTGCGACTATATCGTCGTCGGGCGTCCGATAACGAAAGCGGACGACCCCGTCGCCGCCTATAAGAGATGCGTAAAAGAGTTTTTGGGATAAGGAGAAAAGAATGGAAAAGAAAATTGCGTCTGCGCTTTTATCTATCGGGGCGGTATTTCTTCGTCCCGACGAGCCCTTTACATGGGCAAGCGGAATTAAAAGCCCGATATATTGCGACAACCGCCTAACCCTCACCGCGCCCGACGTTCGCGACGAGGTTGAAAACGGACTTTGCGAAGCTATTAGCCAAAACTATCCCAACGTCGAGGTTCTTATGGGAACAAGCACGGCGGGCATCGCGCACGCCGCAATATGCGGACATCTGTTAAAGCTTCCTATGGGCTACGTTCGCTCGGGCGCGAAAGACCACGGACGCGCCAACCAAATCGAGGGCAGGCTTGAAAAAGGGCAAAAGGTCGTTGTTGTCGAAGACCTCATTTCAACGGGCGGCAGCGTAATTGAGGTCGTGAACGTTCTTCGCGACGCGGGCGCTGAGGTGCTCGGCGTGGTGAGCATATTCACCTACGGAATGAAAAAGGGACTCGACCGCCTTGCCGAAGCGAAGGTTAAAAACATATCCCTTACCAATCTCGACGCGGTCTGCCTTGTCGCCGTCGAAAGGGGCATAATTAAACAAGAGGATATTGCGCGGCTTAAGGCGTTTCGGGATAACCCGAGCGATGAAAGCTGGATAAAATAAGGAGGAAGTATGCGCCATTTAATTGACATCGTCGACCTGTCCGTTAAGGAAATAGACGAGCTTATTGCCGTTGCTGAGGACATCATCGAAAAGCCCGAAAGGTATCAGGACGCCTGCAAGAGAAAAAAGCTCGCTACCCTTTTTTTTGAGCCCAGCACAAGAACCCGTCTTTCCTTTGAGGCGGCTATGCTTGAGCTTGGCGGAAGCGTGCTTGGCTTTTCGACTGCCGACAGCTCGTCGGCGGCAAAGGGCGAGAGCGTAACCGACACCGTAAGAACCGTCGGCTGTTACGCCGACATAATTGCTATGCGCCACCCAAAGGAGGGCGCACCGACGGCAGCAATTCGGCGCACGACCGTGCCTATAATTAACGCGGGAGACGGAGGACACAACCACCCGACCCAGACCCTCGCCGACCTTCTTACCATTCACCGTGAAAAGGGTCGGCTTGATGACCTGACGATAGGCTTTTGCGGCGACCTTAAATTCGGCCGCACCGTGCATTCGCTCATAAACGCCCTTTCGCGAAACAAGGGGATAAATTTTATCTTCATTTCTCCGAAGGAGCTGAAGGTTCCCGATTACATTAAAGAAGGGGTTCTCAAGGCGAACAACATTCCCTATACCGAAGCCGAGCGCATAGAGGAGGTTGTCACAAGCCTTGATATACTCTATATGACCCGCGTTCAGCGCGAGCGCTTTTTTAACGAGGCGGATTACGTTCGCTTAAAGGACAGCTATATACTCGACCTTAAAAAGCTTGAATTTGCGAAAAGCGACCTTTCGATTATGCACCCGCTCCCCCGCGTGAACGAAATATCGGTCGCGGTGGACGACGACAGGCGCGCCTGCTACTTCAAGCAGGTTGAGAACGGAAAATATATGCGAATGGCGCTTATCCTAAAGCTCTTGGAGGTAACTGTATGAACATAGACAGCATTAACAACGGCTTTGTTATCGACCACATCAAGGCAGGCAAAAGTATGGAGATATACAAGTACCTTGCACTTGACGACCTCCCCTGTTCGGTTGCGATAATCAAAAACGTTAAAAGCAACCGCCTTGGAAAAAAGGACATAATTAAAATTGATTCGCCCATTGAGCTTGACCTCGACGTGCTGGGCTACATCGACCCGAACATAACCGTCAACGTCATTCGCGACGGAAAGCTCATTGAAAAGCGTCCGCTTTGCCTGCCGAAAAGAATAGTCAACGTCATAAAATGCAAAAACCCGCGCTGTATAACCTCAACCGAGCAGGAGCTTGACCATGTGTTTTTGCTTTCCGACGAAAAGGAGCGGGTCTATCGCTGCGCCTACTGCGAATCAAAGAGCAACGAGCAAAAATAATAAATTAAGCCTTGCTTTCCAGCAAGGCTTTTCTTTTAAAACAGGCTTGTTTGCGCTTCGCTCATCTTATCCTCAAATTCGCGCATATAGGAAAATACCTCGTACATATCGCTCATTATGCCGTTTTCCTTACACAGAGAACGAAAGATTTTCATAAGCGCGCCGTTGTTCGGGCTCATTACCTCATAGTCGTTTGCGTAGGTTTTGATATACCGCTCCTTCATTTTCGGAAAGCTTCTGTCAAGCGCCTCATAGAAATATTCGCGGTCACCCTCGCGAAGAGTGACCCCCATTCCGCCGCAGATTATTCCCTTGACCCTCGCCCTTATGCAGTAGTCCATTATTCCCCGCAGGTTTTCCTCGGTGTCGTTTATGAAGGGTAAAACCGGGTCGAACCACACGACGGTCGGTATGCCGTTATCCCGCATAATTTCAAGCGTATCGAAACGCTCCTTTGTTGAAGAAACGTTGGGCTCGATTATCCTGCAAAGCTCCTCGTCAAAGGTGGTAAGCGTCATTTCGACGACGCATTTTGTTTTTTCGTTTATCTGTTTTAATATATCAAGGTCGCGAAGTATTCTTGACGACTTTGTCTGAAGCGCGACGCCGCATCCGTTTTGTTCGATAACCTCAAGGCATTTTCTCGTTATCTTAAATTCTTCCTCATAGTGATTGTACGGGTCGCTCATCGAGCCGGTTCCGACCATACAGGGCTTTCGTTTTCGCCGAAGCGCGTCGTCGAGAACCTCGGGAGCGTTTATTTTGATTTCTACGTCCTCAAACTCGTGGGTCATGGCGTAGCATCTGCTTCGCGCGTCGCAATAGATGCACCCGTGGGTACACCCGCGGTATACGTTTATTCCGCAGCTTGCCGAAAGTATTCCGCTGACTTCCTTTGTATGCATCGCCCTTGTCCCCTTCGTTTCGTTAATAGGCTAATTATACTCTTTTTTGCACTTGTCCGTAAAGCGGCGTTGTGGTAAGATTGATAAAACGTATTTAAATAAAGGAGAAACTTATGAAAGCGATTGTTACGGTTATGGCGAAGGACTCCGTTGGGATTATCTCCTATGTGAGCACTCTTCTTGCCGAAAGAAACGTGAATATAGTCGATTTGAGCCAAACCCTTATGCAGGAATATTTCACAATGATTATGCTTGTGGAAATCCCGTCGGAAAGCACCGACTTCGACGCACTTCGTGATTTTCTTCGCTCTAAGGGCGAGGAAAAGAACCTTGTTATTCGCATTCAGCGCGAGGACATCTTTAACGCGATGTACCGCATATAGGCGAGGATATAAAATGATTAATTCGAAAGACATACTTAAAACACTCGAGATGTTCGACCATCAGCACCTCGATGTTCGCACAATAACGATGGGCATTTCCCTTCGCGGTTGTGCCGACAGCGACATAGACAAATGCTGTGAAAAGATATATAGCCGCGTAACCACCGCCGCGCGCGACCTCGTTAAAACGGGGGAGGACATCGAAAAGGAGTTCGGCGTTCCTATTGTAAACAAGCGAATTTCCGTAACCCCTATTTCCCTCGTCGCCGAAAGCTGCGACGCGAGCGATTATACGCCAATCGCCAAGGCTCTCGACCGCGCCGCGAAGGAGGTCGGAGTCAATTTCATCGGCGGCTTTTCTGCTCTCGTCCACAAGGGTATGACGACAGGCGACCTTAATCTTATCAATTCCATTCCCCGCGCTCTTACCGAAACCGAGCGGGTTTGCGCTTCGGTCAACGTCGCAACAACCAAGGCGGGCATAAATATGGACGCCGTTAAGCTTATGGGCGAAATTGTTGTAAAGTGCGCCGAGCTTACCGCAGAGCGCGATTCGGTCGCGTGCAGCAAGCTCGTCGTATTCGCCAACGCCGTCGAGGACAACCCCTTTATGGCGGGGGCGTTCCACGGAATCGGCGAGCCCGATTGCGTTATCAACGTTGGCGTTTCGGGCCCCGGCGTCGTCGCCCACGCCCTAAAATCCTGTAAGGGCAAGCCCTTCGACGACGTCGCGGAAAAAATAAAGCGCACCGCCTTTCGCATAACCCGTATGGGTCAGCTCGTCGCGCTTGAGGCGTCAAAACGGCTTGGCGTTCCCTTCGGCGTCGTCGACCTCTCGCTTGCGCCGACCCCAGCACGAGGCGACAGCGTCGCTGAAATACTTGAGCTTATGGGGCTTGAAAGCTGCGGCACTCACGGAACGACCGCCGCCCTCGCCCTATTAAACGACGCGGTTAAAAAGGGTGGCGTTATGGCGTCCTCCCACGTCGGCGGACTTTCGGGAGCCTTTATTCCCGTAAGCGAGGACGCCGGTATGATAAACGCCGTCAATCGCGGAAGTCTTTCGCTCGACAAGCTTGAAGCGATGACCTGCGTTTGCTCCGTCGGCATAGATATGGTCGCCGTTCCCGGCGACACCCCAGCGTCGACCATTTCCGCGATTATCGCGGACGAAGCGGCTATCGGTATGGTCAACTGCAAGACCACCGCCGTAAGAATAATTCCCGCCATAGGAAAAACGGTTGGCGAAAGCATAGAGTACGGCGGGCTTTTCGGCTCGGCGCCCATTATGCCCGTTCACCCCTTCTCGTCGAAGGAGTTTGTCGACCGCGGAGGACGTATTCCCGCCCCCATTCATTCGCTGAAAAACTGATTTTGGGAGAAAAACAATGTCGGAATTATCGTACAGAAAGCTTTGTGCTTCGGACATTCCCGCCGCTGTCCGGCTTCGTATGTGCCAGCTTAAGGAGGAGGGCGCGGCGGAAACCCTTGATTTAACCCCGTCGCTTACGGATTTTTATTCCCGTCACGTCGCGGACGGCTCCTTTGTTTCGTGGCTCGCCCTCGACGGCGACAAAATTGTCGCAACAAGCGGAATGAGCTTTACGGAGAAGCCTCCCTATTACCAAAACCCGTCGGGCAAAATCGGTCTGCTTTCAAATATGTATACTCTTAAAGAATACCGGCGCAAGGGTATAGCGAAAAAGCTTCTTTTGCTCGTCGTAAACGAAGCGAAGGCGCACGGTTGCGGCACGGTTCACGTCACGGCGTCAGATATGGGCGTTCTTCTTTACTCCGATTTTGGATTTCACAAAAACGCTAACTTTATGCAGTATAATTTTTACGACTAATACAGTTCGAGCCCCGACATCGGTCGGGGCTCGTTTCGTTTTGTTTTAATTTGTCTTATCGCCCGAAAGTATGAAAGCGATTATTTCGTCCTCTGTTTTGAAATTGTCGTAGTCTCCCGTAAGCTTGCCTTTTTCGTGATATACGACGCCCTTCTTCTCGTTTTGCTCAAGACAATCAAGAAGCTTATCCTCGCCGTACTCCTTTACGAACCTCGCGAATGCGTGAATTCTCGGTTTTTCAAGCATTCCGCAGCGCTCGGAGAATTTCTCACAGCTAAAGCAACCATCGAGTCCTTTTTCCCGTGCGCAGTTAAAGTTTTTGCACCATTCCTTGTTCTTACAACCGTCCTTGCGGCATCCCGCGCAGTCGGCGTTTTCACCGCACACCGCGCAGGCGAGTCCGCAATAGGCTACACCTTTTTTCCTATCCATATTATCCCCCTCAATACTCCCAAAACCAGTCGAAGGTCGGCTTGTCCGTTTGGTCCTTGCTTTCCATTATTCTGTATCCGATACCAAGATAGTAGGTATATTTCGTGCCTTCGTATTCCCGTGCGAAAACGGGGTCTTTCCCCTTGTCGAACCGCCCCTTATCAATAGCGGCAAGACACACGAGAATAAAAAACACTATTATCAGCGCGCGACCGATACCGAGGGCAAATATGCCCTTTTTCGGCGCGTTGTCCTCCTGCTGACGTTCCTCTTCATATGGATTATATCGTTTCATTTTGCGTCTCCTTGCCCGGCGCCGTTTTTCCTAAAAAAGCTATCAGCATAATCGCCGCAACAAGCGAAAGACACGCGCCGAACACAAACGGCGCGGCGGCGCCAACCTTGTCCCATAAAATCCCCGCGATAACGCTTGCGGGAAGAAGCGCGAGACCGACAATCGTCGACTGAAGCCCGAGCATAGTTCCCTTTAATTCCTTGGGGGATATTTCGCTTATCATCGCCCGCTCGGCGCCGGTCACCAGCGCGGTATAAAAGCCATAGACGACAAAGGTGACGACAAGAAGTGCGCTCGACTGAACAAACGCAAAGCCGAAATAGACGAGCGAAAAAATTAAGTAGCCCGCAACGAGCACCGCTTTACGTCCGATTTTGTCGGATATGCGGCCGAACGGAACAGAAAGAACCGCCGCCGTAAGGTTATACACAAGATAGAGAAGCACGACGTTGGTGTCGGAAAAGCCTACGTCCCTCGCGCGAAGCAAAAGAAAGGTGTTTGACGAATTGCCAAGCGTAAAAATAAAGCTGACAAGAAGATATAACCGAAGGTTTCCGCTGACAAGCTTTAGGTTTTTCCAAAACGGCTCGCGCGCCGTTTGGGGTTTTCTCGTTTCGTGTTTATCCTTTATGAAAAAGAAGCAGACGAGAGCCGCTATCATCGGAAGCGCGGAAATAAGAAATATTTTTTTGTAATCAATGCCGTCGTGAAGCCCGCTAATAAGAAGGTAAGCACACAGAATACCCGCCGCGCTTCCCGCCATATCGAGAGCCTTGTGAAGCCCGAAGGCCAAGCCCGCCTTATCCTTGTCGGCGCTTTCGCTCACAAGCACGTCACGTGGCGCGGTTCTTATCCCCTTGCCTATTCTGTCAATCACGCGCGAAACAAGTATACCCGCCCACGACGAAGCGAGAATTAGCGCAAGCTTATAAATAAGTCCCGTCGCGTAGCCCATAAAGGCTATCGGCTTTTTTCTCTTATACCTGTCGGTGATATAGCCGCTAAAAACCTTTAAAAGGCTCGCGACACTTTCAGCAATACCCTCGATAACGCCGACGAGCACGGGAGTCGCGCCGAACGCGCTTGTAAGATAGAGCGGAATAAGCGGATAAACCATTTCCGAGCTGAGGTCGGAAAAAAAGCTAACAAGCCCCAAAAGAAAAATATTCAGCATAGGTTTTCACTTCTTTTATTAAAAAATCAGATTTAAAAGCTTTCCGAGTCCTATAACGACAAAGCCGAGCACCAAAAACGCAGCTACAAGAATCCCCATATTCATCCACACCGTTTTCCAGCCGATTTTGTCTGGCGACATAAATTCATACGGATATTTACCGTCGCTTCCCGGAATGTTTTTCCCGAACTCCCCGCGTATAAAAATGACGACAGCGTAAAGAAGCGGTATCGCTATCCAAAACACGGCATACGACCACTGCGCAAGCCCCTTGTTGGCAAACAATAGCCAGTTCGCAAAGGACAGCAACGGCACAAGATAGTGAACGGAAATGTTGCCGAAGGTTTTGTAATTCCCCGCCTCGCCGTAAAGCTCCGGGTCTTTTTTTATGGCGGGAAGCAAAAGGAAGTTGTAGATTAAGTAGGTGACGAATATCATAATCGTCGCGGCGAACCACGAGAAGGGAGAAAGAAAAACAGCGCAGAAAAAGTCGCCGTTCCACATAAAAACCCGTCCGAAGGAGCGAATGACGAAAAACAAACCGATAAGAAGATTGCTGAGCGTGGTGTAATAAACAAGGGTTCCGCGCCTTGCGCCGTTGGACAGCGTTCCCGTGTGAATATAGAGCGCGACGAGCGCAAAACAACCGATTAAAAGCTCAAAAATCAGATTTAAAACGTCCATAAAAGTCCGCCCCTTTTTTCTTTCTTCTTTTTTAGAAAGTATAGCACATTTATTATTATTTTGGCAAAAGCTTGTGACATCTCACGAAAATTCCCTTATCGTTGCAAAAACGCTTGTTTTGTGGTATATTATAAGCGCAAGGAGGTATACGCCAATGGATATTTCAGCAATAGCGTCCGTCAGTACTGATATGAAATTAATGAAGGTCCAGCAGGCGGTTGACATCTCGCTTACAAAAAAGGTTCTTGATAGTCAAGAAACCCAGATGACGAATTTAATCGACCAAATGATGCCCCAAACCCCCTCGTTCGGACACCTTCTTGACGTAACGGTTTAAACCCGCGTTATTTTAATTTAATAAAAACCGACCGCAGACAGTTAAAGGCTGTCTGCGGTTTTTTTCGTCGTTTTATTAATTCTTTTCTTTGGCTTGGTCATCTCATAGCTGTCGTGAACCATCTCTTCAATAATGCCAAACGGAAGCGAGCCGTCGAGGTTAAGCATACTCCAAAGCGTATGGTTCATATGCCACGCCGCACTAACGTCCTCGTATGCGCTCCTTAAAAAGTCCGCCTTTTGCGGTTCGCTCTTTAGGTTGACGCACTGTCTTCCGTTAAGCTTAAAGACGAGCGCGAACCATTTTCGGTTGGACGAATGCCGCACGACCACCGTGTCGTCGTCAAGCTCAAACGGGCAGTCGGCAACGGCGTCGGGAAAGGTAAGACAGTATTCGATAAACTCGCTCTTTGTCACGCCTTTTCCCTCATCATTACGGTTTTCATAAATTCCTTCTGACTTTCGGTTTCCTTCTTTTCCTTGGGTTCAAACGCCTTTTCAAATTCCTCAAGCGCGTCGTCGCTCAGTTCAAAAACATCACCCTCAACAAACCGCCCCTTTATTCCGTCGAGCGCACCCTGCCTAAGCTCAAGCGCCTGAAGCGCGGCGGCATAGTAACCGTCCTCGCTCATAATTCCGAACTCCTTTGCAGGGCGAAAGCCGAAGCGGGGATAGTATTTCGGGCTTCCGTAAATAAGCGTCGCGCCAAAGCCCATTGCCCGCGCGATAATGGTCGAATGGGCAATAAGCGCCGAACCGACACCCTGACGCTGAAACTTTGGAAGAACACTTATCGGTCCGAAGGAAAGAACCTCGTGTGAAGTGCCGTCGTCGTCAACGACCGACGCCCTGACGTACATAATATTTCCGACTATCTCTCCGTCAGCCTCGGCGACAAAATCAAGCTCCTTTACAAAATTCTTATAAAGCCGAAGATTATGCGCCAAAAGGTGCTCGCCGCAGCCCGGAACGTTAACGTTCCAAAACGCCTCGCGGGTAAGCTCCTCGACAGCGCGATAGTCATCGGTATTTTCGAGTCTTATTGTTAAATTCATTTCTGTTTCCTCTTTTCTTTTTTCTGCCGCTATGCGGCAAACCTATAAAAATAAAAACCGACGTTCACTGAGGTATCCTCACGAAACTCGGTTTTTTTTCGGTTATATGCCTTCTTGTTTTCGCTTTTGCGGGTAATCGGGTTAATTTCGCCCCAGCCGCCGCGACGCTTTTTGTCGCTCTCGCGCTTTTTCTTTTTCGAAAGCTTTTCATAGGGTATGTATCTTTCCATTGTCATCACCTCGAAGAAAGTATACCCTATAATACCCGTTTTTTCAAATTACAAATGTATTGCCTATTTTTCAAGCTGTTTAAGTATCGCTTCAACGTGAACCCTCGTCGTGTTAATCGCCGGAACCGAAAGGTCACCGTCCTTAATCATAAGGGGAATTTCCGTACACCCCAAAACAACCGCGTCGACGGCGTTTTCACTTATATACCGCTCGGCAATCGCTATCATTTTCTCTTTGTCCTTCGGAACAATTATCCCCCGCTCAAGGTTCGGAAAAATGATGCCGTGAACAGCCTTGATATCCTCGTCGCTCGGCACGAGCGCCTCAATTCCCTTTTCGTTTAGCGGCTTCGTATAAAGTCCGCTTTTCATGGTGAACGCCGTTCCCAGAATAAGAACCTTTTTATATTCCATTTCAAGCGCGAAGCCGCAGGTCGCCTCAATTATGCTTATCAGCGGAAGGGGCGAGCTTGCCTTAATTTTGTCAAAAACAATATGCGGAGTGTTCGACGCCATAACAGCGAGGGTCGCACCCGCGTTTTTGAGATTGTTAATTGTGTCAAGAAGCATTTCCGCGACGGCGTCATATTCGCCCCGCTCGAAATAGCCGCACATCTCATTCATATCTATGCTGTCGATTACAAGGGGCGGATATTCTCCCGTTTTTTCAACTGCGCCGTTGATGACGCCGCTGTAATAATCGAGGGTCGAGGCGGGTCCTATGCCTCCGACAATTCCCAGTTTTTGCATACGTTTCCTTTCATTCTTATCCTTTTAGAAAATAAAAAAGCTGTTGCCGCAATAAACGGTCTTGTCATAAAATACTTAATCGGGGAAAGCGCGGCAATCGGACGGAGCGACACGGGTGTTTTTCTCGGTCTGCTCTTAATCCGCGCGGTTTTTATCCTAACGAATTTAATACGCCGTGTACGAGAATTCCGACATAGCAGTTTTTCGTTTTGTATCTAATCGCTCCCGTAATCACGCCATACACGCCGCCGACCAAAACCTTCATAACGATACAGCTGACAAGGCTTCCGCCCGTCCATAAATAGATACCGACCGCATAGCCTATGTGCCATAGCGCGAACAGCAGCGTGACGACAATATAAGTGACAAGCTCCTTTGAAAAAACGCCGTTCAGCTTGTTCCAGATAACGCCTCGAAAAAGTATTTCCTCGAAAACGGGCGTTACAACGCTTCCGTATAGAAGCATA
>CAYWQL010000008.1:0-64533 GCA_964460755.1 uncultured Oscillospiraceae bacterium
TATTCTCATTCCCTTCGTCGGCACGTCGCTCGGCGCGGCAATGGTTTTCCTTGTAAAAAAAGAAATTAACCCTTCTATTCAAAAGCTGTTGCTCGGCTTCGCGTCGGGCGTTATGATAGCGGCGTCGGTTTGGTCGCTCCTTATACCCGCCATTGAGATGTCGCAGACGCAGGGCAGAATCGCGTGGATTCCCCCGTCGGTTGGCTTTTTTGTCGGTATGGGCTTTTTGCTTCTTCCCGACCGAGCTATTCCGCATTTAGATATGGAAACCGACAAGCCGCGGGGGATAAAATCGACATTCGGAAAATCGGCGATGCTCGTGCTCGCCGTAACCCTTCACAACATTCCCGAGGGAATGGCGGTCGGGGTAGTTTTCGCGGGCGCGCTTTCGGGCGACACGGGCATTTCCCTTGCGGGCGCTTTCGCACTCGCTGTCGGCATTGCCATTCAAAATATTCCCGAGGGCGCGGTTATCTCTATGCCGCTTCTCGGCGAAGGAATGAGCAATCGTCGGGCGTTTCAATACGGTACTCTATCGGGAATTGTCGAGCCGATTGGCGCGGCTATAACCATTTTTTTAACGGGCATCATCACACCTGTGCTTCCGTACATTCTTTCCTTTGCGGCCGGAGCTATGATGTACGTCGTCGTAGCGGAGCTTATCCCCGAGGCTCAAGCCGGAGAAGACGCAAGCACGGGAACAATCGGCGTCGCCCTCGGCTTTGCGCTAATGATGGTACTCGACGTGGCGCTGGGGTAAGAAATCAAAATTCACGCCTAAAATAAAGGCTTTTTCGTTTAAAAAACGGTAAAGCCGAAAGTTAAATTTTGCGTTGTTTTTCGTCGCTTTAAAAACAAAATGTAAGATTTTATTTATCTTTTTGTTGTGCTATAGTTATATTGTCCTTGTATAGTTAAGCTATAAAATCAAACGTCGAGGGAAAAACGGTTTATGTGGCTAAAAAAACTAATTAAGAAAAAATATCAATTTCTCCTTATCGCGCTTATGCTCGGCTTCGCAACCATTATCTTTGCGGCGTGCATAAGCTTCGTTGCCGAAACGACCGCCTACACAAAAAAATATGTATCCTTTGAAAATTGCCCAAGACTCGTCACGGTAACGGCAAAGGAATATTCCGACGATTACTTTTCTTTTTTTCCAAGTCTTATGGAAAAAACCGACCGCATTGAGCGATGCGACGCAACGATTTTCGAAAAATCCCTTTGGTTCGGCGATAAGCAAATGAAATCCTACATTAACCTCGCGTATCACGTCGACGATATCGACAGCTTTATGCATAATCTAAAGCTGCTTGAGGGAAAAGGCTCCGCTCCAGGCTTCGGCGAAGTTTGGATTAACTCGGTTACCGCGGACACCTACGGCATAAAGCTTAATGACTTTGTTCGCCTTGGCGAGGGAAAGTGCAAATCCTTCCGCGTGAGCGGAATTGTGGCGACGCCCGTTTGCCCGTCGCCCTATATGGGGCTTCTTCCCTACTATGTGAATTCCGAAACCGCAAAGCTATTAAGCGGCTTCCCTGTCACCGGCTTCTCCTTTTTCTCAAACAGCGAGATGCCCGCGTCGGAATATAAGGAGCTTGTTCCCGACAGATTTTTTGTGGACGGCATTTATGCGCTCGGAGCCGACTCGATAGAACAAAGCATTTCGTATCTCGCGACAATATTCGGCGGCGTCGGCATTCTCGCAGCGCTCATAGTTTTCGTCGTTTCCCTTGTCGTCATTCGTTTCATTATTATTTCTACCCTTGCGCGGGAATACGTCGAAATCGGAACCTACAAGGCGCTTGGCTTCACAGAAAAAGAAATTGTCGGCTTCTATTTAAAAAGCTTCGCGGCGGCCGGCGCGGCGGGAATATTGCTTGGCGGACTTATTAGCTTTCCAATTTCGCATTATCTTTGCAATATGGTCATTCGTCATCTTGGAACCTTTAAGCTAACGCACCTTTCGATTATCACAACTCTCGGCGTAATGGCTCTGCTTTGTGTTGTGCTTATTCTCGGCGTTCTTATAGCGCTTAACAGAATTAAAAAAGTCACACCTGTCGAGGCTTTTTCGATAAACAGCGGTTCTTCAAAAAAGAAAATCGGAAAATCTCTTATAAAAAACGCCTACTCTCCCCTCTCTGTCGCAATAAACGATATCACCCGAACAAAAAGCACCACCCTTATTACCATCGCCGTGCTTACCGTTTCGTTTTATATGTCCATTCTGTTTTTGTCGCTGAACTATTCTCTGCAGCGCATGGATACCATGACAGGCGAATGGTTTTGCTTCCCGCAGTATTCGGCTATTGTCGCCGTCGACGGTCAAAATCCCGCAATGGACGAGTTCTTTGAGAATTCCGAGGTTGTGAAAAAGCACGTCTACAACAACACCGACGTTCATCTTTCGGGCATACGCTCAAAATATGATATTGATATGAACAGCGTCTACGCCAATATGTTTTCCGACTGCTCCAAGGAGGCTCTTGGGCTTCCCCTCGTCAAGGGCAGACATCCCGCAAGCGACGAGGAAATCCTTATGTCCTACGACCTTTCAAAAAAGCTCGGTCTGACGGTCGGAGACTGGTTTAGCCTTGAAAACGATACCTATTCAAACGACTATCTCATAACCGGCATTTATTCAACTATGTTCAACGGCGGACTCAGCATAATTATCGACGGCGAGGAATTTTCCAACTTCGGGAAGCCCGACCGATACAGCTCGCTTCTCATCTTCGCGAACGACAACGTTTCGTACAGCACGCTTGAGCAAATTATTAAAAGTCGTTTTACAAACGTGTCAATTTCTCGCACAGAGGCGTTCTTGGAGGGCTCAAAAAGCTCAATTAACAGCATTTCAAAGCCGCTGACCACCCTTTTTGCCGTCATTTTTTCGCTTTTCAGTATTTTGAATATTATAAATCTTCTTATTATGAACAATATCGAAAACCGCCGACAATACGGCGTGCTTAAAGCGATGGGCTTCACCAACGGATATATCTGCTTAAAAAATCTTTTGCGAATCGCGCTTCTTGCGGTGCTTTCCGCCGCGCTCGCAGTGCTAATACATTCTGTTTTGTCTGAGCAGCTGTTCTTCGCAATAATACATGTGTACGGGCTAATCCTTAATTCCAAGCTCACCGCGCTCGTCACGGCGGTTCTCTTCGCAATCATTATTCTTACAACGGCGATGTTCACCCTCCCGCTGCGTAAGATATCCCCAACCGAGCTTATGGAGGAATAACGGCGAAGCCGCTTTAGAAAGGATAAAAGCTATGAAAAACATTATCATCAAAACCGACAGGCTTTGTAAAAGCTTCGTCGCGGGAAAGACCTCTAATAACGTGCTTCGCAACATCGACCTTGAAATATACGAGGGCGACTTCACCATTATAATGGGAAGCTCGGGAAGCGGAAAATCCACCCTTTTGTATTCCATTTCAACTATGGACAAGCCCACAAGCGGAACGGTAAATCTTCTTGGTCACAATCTTTATGAACTCAGTCCGAAGGAAATCGCGAGCGTGCGAAAAAAAGAAATATCCTTCGTTTTCCAAAGTATGAACCTTTTAACCGAGCTCAACGCCTTTGAAAACATCGCCTACTGCGGCTACGGCACAAACAGCAAGGCGAACATCAACAAAAAAACAGAAGAGCTTTTGAAAATGCTCGAGCTCACCGACTCACGGCAAAAATACCCCTCCGAGCTTTCGGGCGGACAACAACAGCGTATTGCCATCGGGAGGGCGCTAATCGGCGGAGCTAAAATAATCTTCGGCGACGAACCGACAGGCGCCCTCAATTCCTCCATGGGAAATCAGGTGCTTGATATATTTACCTCGCTCAACAACGACGGTCAGTCGATAGTTATGGTAACCCACGACATCAAGGCGGCAGCGAGGGCGACACGCCTTCTTTATCTTTCCGACGGAAAAATAAACGGCGAGCTCAATCTCGGGAAATACACAGAGGAAAACAAGCGTCAGCGCGAACAGCGAATTTTCGAATTTCTCAACGAGCACAACTGGTAATCTCTGCTTTACAAAGCAAAGCATTAAATGTACAATAAAAGTATAAAAATCGACATTATGAGGGGGCGTGGCGGCGATGGCAAACGAAAAAATACTCATCATTGAGGACAACGAAGAGCTTGTTGAAATAATGGTTAACTTTCTGAAAAGCGACAACTATGTCACACGCTCGGCGACGAACGGCGAAGCAGGCATACAGGCTGCGAAGGCGTTTTCCCCACAGCTCATTATTCTCGACATTATGCTCCCAAAGGTGGACGGAATTGAGGTTCTTCGGACGATTAGAACCGTTTCCAACGTGCCGATTATGATTATCTCGGCAAAAAGCGAGGACACCGACAAGCTTTTGCTTTTAGGCATTGGTGCCGACGATTACCTCACAAAGCCCTTTTCGCTTATTGAGCTTGGCGCACGGGTGCGTTCCCATCTTCGGCGCTTCACAACTCTTGGCAGCGAAACCGCCCCGAAGGACAACGGCGAGGGCGTGAGGAGCTACGGAGAAATCACTATTGACGTCGCCTGCCATAGAGTCACGGTACGCGGAAAAGAGGTCGAGCTCACCTCTAAGGAGTTTAAGCTTCTGGACTTTTTCACCCTTCATCCGTCGCAGGTCTTCTCAAAGGAACAGCTTATCGACAGCGTCTGGGGATATTCGGAATATATCGACCTTAACACCATAACCGTCTACGTCGGTCGCCTTCGCGAAAAGCTTGCCCTCGACGGAAAATGCTATATCAAAACGGTATGGGGAGTCGGCTATAAATGGGAGATATAATCCGGCGAAAGCTTTATATGAGTATAATTGCAGTCCTGAGCATACTTTTGCTTGTGACTGCTTTGTTGTGTGCAAGCGGAATAAAAAAAGCACTAGCCACCCCGAACATAAACGCCGCCCAAACCGAGGTCAGCCTTCTCGTTTCACAGCTTGAGGAGTCGAACGGATATATTTTTTACACTAACTATCACTACGCCGTCATAAATTTGGACGGAACCGTCGCTTACAGCAAGGGCATTCGGCTCAATCGAAAAGTCAATCTTCATTCCCTTGGAGCTCCCACATCCGAGTACCTTCTCGTTCCCTTCGAACAGGACGGTGAAATGGCGGGTTTTGTATACGTCGAGCTTCAACCGTATTTCTGCGAAAAAAATACCGCGCCCGTCGTCCTATGGTCGGGCGTTTTTCTTGCCGCCCTCGCCTTTTCTCTTTTTGCGGGCGGTTCGCTTCTTTCCACAATAAAAAACGACGTTTTCGAGCCCATAAGTCAGCTTCATTCCTCAACCTGCGACATACTTTACGGTCGGCTCGACAAGCCCGTTCGATATGACTATGACGGAGAAATCGGAACCCTTTGCCACGATTTTGAGCTTATGCGAACCGAGCTTTCCGACGGACTTCGCCGCGAAAAGCGACTTAAGGATAACGAAAAGCTGCTTATGGCAAGCATCAGTCACGACCTGAAAACCCCGCTCGCCACCGTCAGCGGATACCTTGAAAGCATCTGCCTTGGCGTGGTGACCGACGAGCAGGACGTCAAGCGATACTGCAAAAACGCCCTCGACAAAACCGTGCTTCTCGGAAAAATGACAAACGACATCTTGGAGCATTCAAAGGCCGAGCTTCGTCAGCTGTCTATTGAAAAAAAAGAGGTATATTCCGCTGAATTTTTCGGCGAGCTTACAACCCTTCTTTCCTTTGACGCAAAAAGCAGGGGCTTCACACTTACAACGGGCGATATTCCAAACGTAATAATAAGTCTTGACCAAACGAGGATAGCGCAGGTGCTCGAAAACCTCGTCGGAAACTCCTTCAAGTACGGCATCGAGGGCGGCGAAATCAACATTTCCTTTTCACAAACGCCCAAACTGCTTTTCGTCACGGTCAAGGACAACGGTCAGGGCATTTCCCCCGAAGACCTCCCCTTTGTGTTCAATCGCTTTTTCCGCGGCGACAAGGCGCGAACACAAAAAATCCCCGGCTCGGGGCTCGGTCTTTCCATAGTGAAATATATCGTCGAGCAGCACGGCGGAACGATTGAATGCGACAGTATTTTGGGCTGCGGCACCGAGATGAGATTTTCGCTTAAAATATAGCTAACCGAAAGGACTTCAATATGATAGAACTGCCCGAAGCGCTGACGCTTGCAAAACAGCTTAACGACACCGTAAAAGGCAAAGCCATCGAACGCGTTTTGCCTGCAACTAAGCTCCATAAATTCTGCTGGTTTAACGGCGAAGCGAGCGACTACGACGCCAAGATAAAGGGTCGCGCCATAATCTCCGCCGAGGGCTTCGGAATATATTCCGAGCTTGTTTTCGAGGGCGGAATAAAGCTTTGTGTGAACGACGGAATTAACCTGCGTCTTATTCCGCGCGCCGAAGCCCCAAAAGATTATCAGCTTCTTATAGAGCTGTCCGACGGTACTGCTCTTGTCTTCACCGTCGCGATGTACGGCGGAATTATTTTGCACGACGGAACCTATGACAACGAATACTACCTAAAAAGCCGCGGTGCTCTTTCTCCCTTCGACCACGAATTTTCAAAGCACTACTACGCCACCCTTGAAAACGCCAAGCCGGCTCTTAGCGCCAAGGCTTTTCTTGCGACCGAACAGCGTTTTCCCGGCATTGGCAACGGCGTTTTGCAGGACATATTGTTTTCGTCTAAGCTTCACCCCAAACGCAAAATTTCAACACTAAACTCATCGGAGCGCGACAACCTTCTCGGCTGCGCCGTTTCCACCCTCAGAGATATGACTGAGTTGGGAGGTCGCGACACCGAAAAAGACCTGTTTGGCGCAAAGGGCGGCTATTTAACCAAAATGTCGAAGAATACCCTTGCGGCGGGCTGTCCCGTCTGCGGCGGCGAAATCACAAAGGAAGCGTATCTCGGCGGCTCGGTCTACTATTGCCCGCATTGTCAGCCGCTAATAAAATAAACTGAACAAAAAAACGAGCTTCCGAAATCGGAAGCTCTGTTTTTATTTGCGTTTTTTATTAATAATTCGGCTTGTTTTTCTTCTTCGCACGAACGACCAAAATCGCAATCGCGCCGACTATCGCAAGTCCTAAGAAAATCGGAACGATATAGTTGCTCGCGCCCTTGTTGTAGCTTAATATTTCGGTCCAAAGCTCGTCGATAAGGGTGTTCGTTTTGTCGGGAAGATGCTTAAATACCTCGGTTTTAGCAAGCACCTCATCGTCCACATAAACCATATTTTCAACTTCTTCGTCAATATCCAAAAGCTCCTTTGCCGCCGAAATCGGCGTCGCATAGCCTATATAAGTAACGTTTGCGGCGGATACCACCGGCTCGCACATAAAGTTAATAAACATTTCGGCGGCTTCCTTGTTTTCACAGCCCGTCGGGATAACCATCGCATCGACAAAATAGTTCGTGCCTTCTTTGGGAACCGCGAAGGCAAGGTCGGGGTTTTCGCTCATCATTGTAACAGCGTCGCCGACATAGTAGGGCGCAATAGCCGCCTCGCCGCCCTCCATTTTATTGAATATTTCGTCCATAACGTAGGCTTGAACAAGCTCCTTTTGCTTCATTAGCTCGTTTGCCGCCGCGCGAAGCTCGTCCTCATTGGTCGTGTTGAGCGAATATCCAAGGCGCTGAAGCGCTATGCCGAAGGCATCGCGCGAATTGCTGAACATAAGAATATTACCGCTGTATTTTGAGTCCCAAAGGGCGTCCCAAGAATCGACTTCGCCATCGACAATGGTTGTGTTATAAATAAGTCCGACTATGCCCCAAGTGTAGGGAACGGAATATTCGTCGGCGGGGTCGTAATCAAGCCCCTTATATTTTGCGTCGACAAGCGAGGCGTTTGGAATATTGTTATAGTCGAGCTTTTCGACCATTCCCTCGTTAATCATTCTCGCTATCATATAGTCCGACGGAATAATTACGTCGTACTGCGCGCCGCCGCTCTTGATTTTGGCGTACATCTCCTCGTTTGAGGCAAAGGTCGTGTAGTGAACGGCAATACCCGTCAGCTCCTCGAACTCCTTAATTGTATCGACCGAGTCCTCCGAGCCGTCGGAAATATATTCGCCCCAGTTATAGACGTTAAGGGTTATTCCGGCGTCCTTGAAACGGTCGTAGCCGCTCGACTTAAAATCGGTTAGGCTCCCCGCACAAATCGGAAGGCACATAACCGCAACCAGAAGCAAGCATAAAACTAAACTAACAATTCTTTTCATTAAACTCTTTTTTCCTTTTCTAATTTATTTTCACTTTTTATATCGTGATAGTTTGTCACAATAAGAAGCAGCAGCACAACAACGAACAGAAGGGTTGAAAGAGCGTTGATTTCGGGACTTACCTTTCTTCGCGTCATTGAGAAAATCGCAATCGGCAGCGTCTGCGCCGTCCCCGACGTAAAGTAGCTTATGACGAAGTCGTCGATAGAATAGGTCAGCGCCATAAGAAAGCCGGTCATAATTCCCGGCATAATTTCGGGAATAACAACCTTAAAGAAGGCTTGATACCTGTTGCAGCCGAGGTCAAGCGCCGCCTCATAAATATGCTTATCCATCTGACGAAGCTTTGGACTGACTGAAAGGATAACATAAGGCAAATTGAAGGTGATATGCGCCAAGATAAGGGTTCCTATTCCCATATCGGTTTCTATGCCAATCGTTGAAAGGAAGGTCCTTATTACGACGAACAGAAGAAGCATCGAAACACCGGTCACAATTTCGGGATTGACGACAGGAATATAGGTCGTGTTCATAACAACGAAGCGGGGCCATTTTTTCATTGCCGAAATGCCCACCGCCGCCGCCGTACCGAGCACCGTCGCGACAACCGAAGAAATCGCCGCCACGACAAGGGTCACTAAAAGCGCCTTCAGCACCATTTCGTTTTTGAAAAGCTCGCCGTACCACTTTAAAGTAAAGCCCGTAAAAACGTTGCGGCTTTTTGATTCATTAAAGGAAAATACTATTAAGACAACTATCGGGATATAAAGGAATGCGAACATAAGCCCCGTATATATCTTTGACAGAGCACCCTGTTTTAAAGTCATACCAGCATACCCTCCATTTCCTCGTCGTCAAAGCGGTTGGCAATACTCATACACAAAAGCACGATTACCATAAGCACGAGCGCCATTGCCGAGCCCAAATGCGGGTTATAGGAATTTCCGAGGAACTGCATTTCGATGAGGTCACCGATAAGAATATTGTTTCCGCCGCCGAGCATTCTTGAAATGATAAAGGTACTTATCGACGGCACGAAAACCATCGTTATTCCCGTCATAATTCCCGGAACCGAAAGCGGAAGAATAACCTTTGACGTGACCTTCCACATATTCGCACCCAAATCCTGCGCCGCCTCGATAACCGAATTATCTATCTTTGTCATAACCGAATACAGCGGCAAAATCATAAAGGGAAGATAATTATATACCATTCCGAGCACTACCGCGCCCTGGGTATTTATCATCTGAAACGGTCCAAGACCGAACAGCCCCAAAAAGCGGTTGATTAAGCCGTTGTTTTCCAAAAGCGACATCCACGCGTAGGTTCGAAGCAAAAAATTCATCCACATGGGAAGCATAATCAGCATCAGCATAAGGGTCTGGCGCGAGCCGCTGAGACGCGAAATAAAATAGGATAGCGGAAGCGCAAGGATAAGACAGATAAGCGTCGCGATAATCGCCAGCCAAATCGAACGTAAAAAGACCGTCGTATACTGACCGATGCCCGAAAGGTTCTCGGTTGTAGACGCGCCGCTCTTGTCGGTAAAGGCATAGTAGCCGACAAGCAAAAGGGGCGCGACAATAAACACGACCATCCATACAAGATAAGGAACGCTTGCGACCTTTGTTTTAAACATCGCTTCAGTCCTCCATCTTTTTCATTATATGGATTTCCTCAGGGCCGATTTTCATTCCAATAAGCTGACCGGGTTCGGCGCTCCTGGTGGAATGGATTTTCCAATTAAAGCCTGCCTGTTCGACTATCATCTCAAAATGCACACCCTTGAAAACAACGCTCTTAACTATACCCGAAAGCTGTCCGCGCGCGGGCGACACGATTTCGATATCCTCGGGACGAACGACGACTTGGACTATCTCGTTTTTACGGAAGCCCTCATCGACGCACTCAAACCTCTCTCCCGCAAAGGTGACGTCAAAATCCTTATGCATAATTCCGTCGATAATGTTGCTTTCGCCGATAAAGTCGGCGACAAAGGCGTTTTTGGGTTCGTTGTAAATATCCTGAGGCGAGCCGATTTGCTGTATGATTCCGCCGTTCATTACAACGACGGTATCCGACATAGTAAGCGCCTCTTCTTGGTCGTGGGTAACATAAATGAAAGTAATGTCAAGGCTTTGCTGGATACGCTTTAATTCGACCTGCATATCCTTGCGAAGCTTCAAGTCGAGCGCGCCGAGCGGCTCGTCGAGAAGAAGTATGCGCGGCTCGTTGACAAGCGCCCTTGCGATAGCGACGCGCTGCTGCTGACCGCCAGACATGGCGGCGATATTGCGGGATTCAAACCCGCGAAGGTTGACGAGCTCAATCATCTCCGCTACCTTCATTTTGATTTCGTTTTCCGGCACCTTTTTTAGTCTTAAACCAAATGCGACGTTTTCGAAAACGTTGAGATGCGGAAACAGCGCGTATCTCTGGAAAACGGTATTAACCTCCCGCTTATATGGCGGAAGCGCGGTAATATCCTTTCCATCAAAAAACACCCTGCCGCTATCGGGGGTTAAAAAGCCTCCAATTATGCGCAGAGTTGTCGTCTTTCCACAGCCCGACGGTCCGAGAAGAGTAACGAACTCCTCGTCGTGAATGTCAAGGCTTAAATTGTCGAGCACCGTTTCTCCGTCGAACGCGACGGAGCAACCGTCAATTCTAACAAGCACATTGTTTTCCATATCGAAAACACACCCCTTTGCGGTTATTTTTGCTCTCGCCTTTAGACGAGCGATAACGACTCAAAGCCACCCCGCAAAAGGTTTGTTACACCAAGAATATCTCGGCTTCAGCGGCTCTCGTGATTATCGGGTTTCTTGTCGAAGTTTTACGACAATATCAATAATATATATTCCTTTTAGTGTTTTGTCAACATATATTAAATTCTTTTATTATTTCGAATATTTCTCAATTTGCCCCAACCTGTCGGGCTCAATTACATCAATGCTCACTTATGCTTTCAAACGCTTGCGTTTTCTTTAAAATGCTCATTTTTTTCTTGGCGTTTTGTTTTGTAAAACATCAATAAATAACCGTATGCGGCACCGCGAAAAATTTATATATTATGATATACGAAAAAACGCCCGTTTTTGACGGGCGAAAGGGGTTTTATCATATTTCTTCCAATATTTTGGACACCTTGGTTCTTTCGAGGGTTTTGACGAGCAAAACTCCCAATATCATGCAGCTTATCGCTTCACCGAGGGCGACAGCCCCCGCCATACCGAGAAAAACGATAAAACTCGAATGTTCGGGCATAGTAAAAAAGAAAAGCTCGAAGCCGATGAACAGTCCGTTGATAATTACGGGCGGTATGCTTGAGGGTATAGCCAAGCCCGCCCAGCGAACCCGACCGAGCCACGCCGTCGCAATCGCCGCAAAAAGCGTCGCCCCCGTTCCGATAACAACATCGGCTATACCGAGCACATTCGCCCCCATTGACATTCCGATAAGGTTTGTAAGAAAACATCCGAGCGTAACTCCCCAAATGGCGCAGGGATTAAAAACGCAAAGCATAGTGAGCGTTTCCGCGACCCGCACTTGCACCTGACCGAAGGATATCGGCGCGAGGGCGAGACTCACGGCGGTGTAGGTCGCGGCGATAATTGCCGTCGCCGCCATTCGTTTAATGCGTTTATCTCTCATTACTCGTTGCTTTCCCTGCTTTTCATTACAAGATAGGCGTTAATAAAGCCGTCGAGGTCGCCGTCCATAACGGCGTTGACGTTGCCCATTTCAAAGCCGGAGCGGTGGTCTTTGACAAGGGTATACGGCATAAAGACATAGCTTCTTATCTGTGAGCCCCAGCCGATTTCCATCTGGTTGCCCTTTATGTCGTCTATCTTATCAAGGTGCTCCTGCTCCTTGATTTTCATAAGCTTTGATTTTAGCATCTTCATAGCGACGTCGCGGTTTTGGAACTGGCTTCGTTCGTTTTGACACTGCACGACGATTCCCGTTGGAATATGGGTTATACGAATAGCGGATTCGGTCTTGTTTACGTGCTGTCCCCCCGCTCCGCTTGAGCGATAGGTGTCGACCTTAAGGTCCTCGTCGCGTATGTCTATGTCAATATCGTCACCGATTTCGGGCATAACCTCAAGGGACGCGAAGGAGGTGTGCCGCCGACCTGAAGCGTCGAAGGGAGACACGCGCACAAGGCGATGAACGCCGTTTTCCGCCTTTAAATATCCATAGGCATTATGACCCTCGATAAGCACCGACGCGCTCTTTAAGCCCGCCTCCTCGCCGTCAAGGTAGTCGAGCGTCTTGACCTTAAAGCCGTGTGAGGCTCCGTAGCGGCAATACATACGATAGAGCATCTCCGCCCAGTCCTGCGCCTCGGTTCCGCCCGCGCCCGCATGAAAGGTGAGTATGGCGTTGTTCTTGTCGTATTCCCCTGTAAGAAGGGTGGCAAGCTTTTGCTTCTCGACAAGGATTTCAAGGCTTTTTATCTCGGCTTCGATTTCTTCCGTCATCGTTTCGTCATCGGCTTCAACGGCGATTTCAACGAGCGTCTGCGCATCGTCAAGCTTCGATTTCAGCTCCTTTGCGTCGGCAAGCTTTGCCTTCAGCGCGCTTTGCCGCGAAAGGACGTCCTTGGTCTTTTCGGGAGCGTTCCAAAATTCCGTAGAAGATGTTAATTCCTCTATTTCGGCGAGTTCCTTATTTACGCTCTCGATATTAAAAGCTTTTATAATTTCCTCAATCTCTGTGCGCGCCGCGTCTATTCTTTGGTTATATTCGTCAACTATAATCATTTTTCATTTCCTATCAGTTTTGTGTACCGATTATTATACACAATGCCGTTAAAAAAATCAAAGTTATTTGTTTTTGTTTTTGTAACATTTATGCTATAATATAGATTAAATGCAATATAAATCGACTTATTTTCCGAAAGGATTGTTATGTTTAGATACGAAGGAACGGTTTGTCCGTATTGTAAAAAAGAATTGCACGAAACCGATACAATCGCCGTTTGCCCCGATTGCGGTACGCCCCACCACCGCGAATGCTACCTTGAGCATAAGGAATGCGCCAACACCGCCAAGCACGCGGAGGGCTTCGAATGGGTGCCGGACAAAATGTCGGTATCTCACGAGGAAGCTTCGGCTGTCTGTCCGCGCTGCGGGCGTGAAACCAACGCCGAGGGAAAATTCTGCAACTACTGCGGATATGAATACAACGCGAGCGTCGGCGAGCAGGACGAAAGCCTCGGCGACAAGCTTTTCCGCATTGAAAACGACGGTGCAGAGCCCATAAAGTCTACCGACACGATTGACGACGTGGTCGTAAAGGACTGGGCGACCTATATAGGCCCGAGCGCGAACTACTATCTCTTTTATTTTAAAATGCAGCTTGAAACGGGAAGAAAGTATGCCTTCACGATAAGCGCAATGCTCTTTCCCCCGGTCTATTTTCTATACAGAAAGGTCTGGTGGCTCGCGGCGGTTTCCTTTGTCGTTCAGATACTTCTTAACGCCCCTGCCTTCGCGGCAGATTATCTTGTTTCTCTTGGGTTTTCAAGCATACTTGTCGACAACATCTCGCTCGTCTGTTCGGGCGCGCTCTTTTTGTTTCGCGCGCTGTGCGGATTCTTCGCGATATATATTTACAGACAATCCGCCAAACGGCAGATACAAAGAATTAAAACGTCCTCCTCAAGCGACGAGGATTTTCACGAAAAGCTTGCGAAAAAGGCAGGTCCAAGCCTTATCGCCGTTCAGATTTTTTTCCTTCTTCTTTCGGTGATAGCGGTCATTTTTTATAAGGAACTCGCGGCATTTTTTAATTTGACATTATAAAGTTATACTGATATAATGTATAAGCTTTGTGCCGCTGAAGGCACAAATCCTTGCCCGCGAAAGCGGGCCTTAAGTCCAAAAGGAGGTGCAAAATAATGTCTGAAAGTTACGAAACCATTATGGTGCTCAACACGAAGCTTGACGAGGACGCGACAAAGGCTCTTATCGAGAAGTTCACAAGCCTTATCGACGCGAACGGAAAAGTTGAATCGGTTGACGAGTGGGGTAAGAAGAGATTAGCTTATGAGATTATGGACGAAACCGAAGGTTACTATGTCCTTGTCAATTTCACAAGCGAAGGCGAGTTCATAAAAGAGCTTGACCGTATCTACAAAATTACCGACGGCGTACTTCGTTCGATTATTGTTCGTAAGTCCGCGTAGTCACAAAAGCAGGAGGACGATAAAATGTTAAATCAAGTAGCGCTTATGGGGCGTCTTACAGCAGACCCCGAGCTGCGTCATACTCCGTCCGATATTGCGGTAACGACCTTTACGTTAGCCGTAAACCGCTCCTATGTCAAACAGGGCGCGGAACGCCAGACCGACTTTATTGATATCGTCGCTTGGCGCAATACTGCCGATTTTATCTGCCGCTACTTCAAAAAAGGTCAGATGATGGCGGTAGAGGGTTCTATCCAAACGAGAACCTACACCGATAAAGAAGGAAAAAACCGCAAGGCTTTTGAAATCCTTGCGAACAACGTCTATTTCACCGAGAGCAAAAACCCCGGTTCGGCTCCGTCGGGAAGCTTTGAACAGCGCGCCGACCTGCCGATTGCCGAGGAAAGCTTTTCTGCGGGCGACAACGACGATTTCGCCGTTATCGACAACGACGAGGACCTTCCCTTCTAATATTCTTTAAAATTAAGGAGTAACATAATGGAACATACAGAAACAAGAGAGCCCGCCGAAAGAACCGAGCGTTCCGACCGCGGTCCTCGCAACTATAACAATGGCGACCGTGGCGAGCGCGGCAACGGACCTCGTCCCCGCCGCAAAAAGGTATGCCAGTTCTGCGTCGACAGAGCCCTTAGCAACATCGACTACAAGGACGTCGCACATCTTCGCAAGTTTATGTCCGAGCGTGCAAAGATAGTTCCCCGCCGCGTAACGGGAACCTGTGCGAAGCATCAGCGCGAGCTTACAACGGCGATTAAAAGAGCACGTCAGGTAGCGCTTCTTCCGTACGTAAACGACTAATTAAACACATTTAAAATCGGCGTAACCGAAAGGTTGCGCCGATTTTTTTGCTTTTTTATAATTGCTTAATTTCATACAAAAAAAGAAAAATATTTGATATTGTAAAAAAAAGTTGAAAATTGTATACTTATAATATTCTTATGGGAGGTGTGCGACATGAGCGAATATAACGAACAGGACAGAGAGGAACGTCTGCGCCGTGCAAGAGCTCTTGCCGACAGTCTTTTTTTAGACCCCTCCTTTAACAGCGAGCACAAAAGCAGCTCGTCCTATACGCCAGCCAAAAAGAACAACGAGGAGCCGAAATACTCCTATATGGAAACCGAAGGCGGCGCGAGGGTTTTTCGTTCCAACCGAGCCGAACCGACGAGCGCGCCGCGCCAAAGCGGAGGCTATTCGCAAAGCGCAATGGCTTTGCTGGAGGAACGACGTTCGTCCTATTCCTCTCCCGTTGAAAAGCGCGTGCCGGTTGAGGACAGCTTTTTCGCGGACGACCGCGTAATAGACCATGCGTCTGATAAAAAAGAAAAGAAAAAAGGAATCAAAAGAAAGTTTCGCTTTTTCAGATTTCTTCTCGGTCTTATAAGTATTTTAGTCATTATCGTCGCGCTCGTTCTTCTTGTCGACAAGCTGACAAGCCTTGACCTTGTTTCGAAAGCGGAGGAATATATGTACGAGCTGACGGGCGGCGTGGTTGTGCACGAGGTTGATTTTCAAAACGCCGTGCTCGGCGAATCGCGCAAACAGCAAACCCTCGTCGTTTTTGAAAAGGACGTTGCGGTTGAGAGTCAGCTTTCCCAGTCGCTGTTAAATCTCGACGTTTTCACCAAAACCCAAAAAATACGCTCGCACGGTACGGGAAGCTACGCCATTGATATGCTTTCTATCGCGCCCGAGGACGTAACCGCCGACGAGGAATTAAAAACAGTCACGATTAAAATTCCAAAAGCGTATCTCTACGTCGCCAATTACGACGTCGCCAAAACCGAATACGAGGATACCGAAAACGGATTTCTCACCTTCGGGGATATAAAGCTTTCGCCCGAGGAGCAGACTGAATTTGAAACGGGCATAAGCGAATCGATAAAAAGCGCGCTTAACACTCCGTCCTGCTTTGATGAAGCGAACGCCTCCGCCATTGAATCGGTCAAGTCGATTTTCGAGCCGATAGTAAAATCGGTTTCCGAGGAATATACCGTCAAGGTCGAAATGAAATGATTTCGCCACGCTGAAGTAAACGCATACTAAAAAGGCGCTCGAAGGAGCGCCTTTTTTACTGCTATTTTTTTGTGATTTTCGGTCCCTGCGCGGTGTCCTCAAGAAGGAAACCAAGCTCGGCTATCCTATCGCGAAGAGCGTCGGCTTCGGCGAAATTCTTGTTCTTTCTCGCCTCTATGCGCCTGTTAGCCATTTCTATTATCTCGTCGGGAACGTCGCTTTTTTTACGGTTGTACACAAGCCCCAACACACCCGTAAGCTCGTCGAAAACCGTCGCCGCATATTGAAGCGCCTCCTTGCTTTGGTCTTCCGCGCTGTTTATGTCGCGAACAAGCTCAAAGACCGCTGAAATCGCGTCCGCCGTGTTAAGGTCGTCGTCCATAGCGGCTTTAAACTCCTCACGGCGCTTGTCGCAAAGGCGGCGAAGACCGTCGCCAGCTCCCGCGGCATTTTCAATAGCGAAATCAAGATTGTCGCGACAGGTATACATTCTTTCAAGCGACGCGGCGCACTGCTCCATAATCTCGCCCGAGAAATTAATCTGAGTTCTGTACTGTGCGCTTAACATCAAATAACGTATGGGCTCATATCCGTACTTTTCGCCTATTTCACGCGCCGTAAAAAAGTTTCCGAGCGACTTGCTCATCTTTCGGTTGTTTATATTTAAATATCCGTTGTGCATCCAATAATGGGCGAAATCCTTGCCCGTGAAGCATTCGCTTTGGGCGATTTCGTTTTCGTGATGCGGAAAAATTAAGTCCTGACCTCCGCAATGGATATCAAACGTATCGCCAAGATAACGGCGTGACATCGCAGAGCACTCGATATGCCAACCGGGGCGACCCTGTCCGTACGGACTTTCCCAACTCGGCTCGCCGGGCTTTGCCGCCTTCCAAAGAGCAAAGTCCATAGGGTCTTCCTTCTTTTCTCCGACGCCGATTCTCGCGCCCGCCTCCAGCTCGTCAAGCGGTTGGTGCGAAAGCTTTCCGTATCCCGCGAAGCTTCTCGCGCGAAAATATACGTCGCCGTCGTCAGTCGCGTAGGCGTGTCCGTTTTCAACAAGCCCATTCACGATTTCGAGTATCCTGTCCATATTCTCGGTCGCGCGGGGGTGGTTGGTCGCACGTCGAACGTTAAGCGCGTCGGCGTCCTTCCAATATTCCTCGATATACCGCTTTGCAACCTCGCCGACGGTTATGCCCTCTTCGTTCGCCTTTTTAATAAGCTTGTCGTCAACGTCGGTAAAATTCTGAACATAGTTGACCTTATAGCCGACATATTCAAGATACCGTCTTAACGTGTCGAAAACGCAAAGCGGACGGGCGTTGCCGATATGAAAGAAGTTGTAAACCGTCGGACCACAGACATATATTCCAACCTCGCCGCTTTTTATCGGCTTTAGCTCCTCTTTTTTTCTCGAAAGCGTGTTGTATATAAACATAAATCCCTCTTATTCAAATGTATTAATCAATTTATAGTTCTGTTTCAGATAAATTCCGCCCGATATCGCGGTAATCGCCGTCAATATCCACATCGTAATATTGCTATAATATTTTACATCAGGTATAATTTGCTGATATATTGTCGTAAAGTGCAATGCCAGCATTATACCGCAAATGGCGACCATTTGGAAGGCGGTTTTTATCTTTCCCCATATATTCGCCGCTATAACGTGTCCCTCACTCGACACCGCCGCAAGCCTTATAGCGGACACCATAAAGTCACGCGCGACAATAATGATTACCGCCACGGGATGAGCGAAGCCCAAATAGCAAAAAGCGATAAGCGCGCTTGTTACAAGAACCTTGTCGGCAAGAGGGTCCATAAATTTCCCAAACGAGGTCACCATATTTCTTTTTCTTGCGATTTTTCCGTCAAAATAATCTGTCAGCGACGCAATGACGAAAACCACAAAGGCAAAAAGATAATTATAAGGTATCGTCGGAATTAAAAGAAAAACAAGAAACACGGGCACAAGCACCGCGCGCAAAAGTGTAAGCTTATTGGGTAAATTCATATTCAGCCTCCCTCTCAATCAAACTTTACCTTGTATTATAAATTATATCTTTTTAAAAGTACAGCGCTAATCGACAACTTCGCCCAAAAGGTCAAATTCGTCTACGCCGGTTATTTTTATTTCGTATATCTCGCCGACGCAAAGGTCGCTTTCGAGCGGAACAAAGATAAGCGAATCGACGTCGGGCGCGTCCCATTCTCCGCGGCAGGCAAACATTCCGCGCTCCTCGTCGAAGCCGTCGCAGATAACCGTCAAAGTGCGTTCAACCTTCTCCTCGTTCTTAGCGAGCATAATTTCCGTTTGAGTGAACCGAAAATCGTCCGCTCTTTTCGCTTTGGTTTCGTCGTCGATTTCGGGTGAAAGCTTGACGGCCGCCGTTCCCTCCTCGGGTGAAAATTCGAAGCAGCCCGCACGGTCAAGCCGCGCGGCTTTTATGAAGTCGACAAGCTCTGCGAATTGCTCCTGCGTCTCGCCGGGAAAACCGACGATAAAGGTCGAGCGAAGGGTAATGTCGGGTATTCTTTGCCTTATCTTATCTATAAGCGAAAGAAGGACTTCCCTGTCGCCAAACCGCCCCATTCGCTTAAGAACCTCTTTATTTGCGTGCTGAAACGGAATATCAAGGTATTTTGCGATTTTGTCCTCTCGCGCTATCGTGTCGATAAGCTCGTCCGTGATTCTGTCGGGATAGGCATAAAGAACGCGAATTTTAAAAATACCGTCGATTTTCGAAAGCTCTTTTAAGAGCGACGACAAGCTTTCGCCGTTGCTTAAATCCTTTCCATAAGAGGTCGTGTCCTGCGCGATAACGATAAGCTCGCGAACGCCGTCGCGAACAAGCCCTCGCGCCTCGCCTACTATCTCGTCGGTCGGTCTGGAGCGGTACGAGCCGCGTATAGACGGAATGGCGCAATAGGTACAATGATTCGAGCAGCCCTCGGCTATTTTAATGTAGGCATAATGCGGCGGGGTCGAAAGAAGTCGCTCTGCGCAGACGATAAGCTCCTCGGGCGCGCCGAAGCAAAGGGTGCTTTTTCCCTCAAGCGAGCGGTTGACTACGTTGAGTATATCCGCGTTGCCGCAAAGCCCGATAACGGCGTCAACCTCGGGAATGAGTGTATGAAGCTCCTGCTGATACCTTTGAGCAAGACACCCCGTTACGACGACCGACTTAATCGCTCCAGACTTTTTGGCATTCACCATATCAAAAATAGCCTCAATCGCCTCGGCCTTGGCGCTTTCAATGAAACCGCAGGTGTTGACGACAGCGCAGTCCGCCTGCTCAATTTCACCGACTATGCTGTGGCCTCCGTCCGAAAGCTTTTTCAGCATTATCTCGCTGTCTATTCGGTTTTTATCGCAGCCGAGCGAAATGAAAAATATGTTAGCCATTAAATTCCTCACCGTCATTTTCGCTGTATTCGCAAAGCACCGTTTTTATGTCGGAGGCTTTGAAGCCCTTTCGAGCAAGCGCCGCAAAAACGAGCGCGCGCTTTTCCCTATCGCGAAGCTTTAAAAGATACTTCTTTTCGACTATCATTCTTATCGCGTCGCATTCATCGTCCTTATAGAGCGAAAGCGTCGTTTCAATTATATCACGCGCAACGCCCTTCTCATAAAGCTTCTGCTCTGCCGCCCGCTTGCTCGCGCCCTTTTGTTCAATCATCTCGCGGCAAAGCTTTTTCGCAAATTCCGCGTCGTCAACGAGCGACAGCTCGCACATTTTTTCAACCGCAAGCTCGGACGTCTTTTCGTCGAATTTCCTTTTAAGCTTATCAATAAGCTCCTTTTTCGAGTGGTCGCGATAGCCGAGCAGCAGCAACGCCTTATTCTTCGCGGCAAAATAATCGCTCGCGGCGCGAAGCGACTCAAGCTCCTCGCCGGAAAACTCGCTTCCTACCTTTATATGATGCTTTAAATAGGTTTCCTCGTCAAGAGAAAACAAAAATTCGCCGCCACAAAAAAGGGCATACCTGCCCTTTTTTGTAACGGTTATATTGTCGATTTTATAAACGTCGCCCATTGTGTCCCTTTTATTCGACCTCGATATCAATCGACGGTCGGTCGTCATCGGAAATTATGACGGGCGTCGCAGAACCCGCTGAAGTCTTTGCGGACGCCTTGCCCGCCCCCGCCGTCGGGTGCATAAGCTTGTCGGCGTTTGCGCGAACCTGCTTTTCAATATCCGCCGCAAACTCGGGATTTTCGGCTATATACTTCTTGACGTTGTCACGCCCTTGTCCAAGCCGCGTCTCACCATAGTTGAACCACGCGCCGGATTTTTGGATTATGTCGAGCTTTACCGCAAGGTCGAGGATTTCGCCGTCCTTCGATATTCCCTTGCCATACATTATGTCAAACTCGCCCTCCTTGAACGGGGGTGCAACCTTGTTCTTTACGACCTTCGCCTTCGTTCGGTTTCCGATAACCTCGGTTCCCGATTTAAGGGCTTCAACCCTTCTTATGTCAAGGCGAACAGAGGAATAAAACTTAAGCGCGCGTCCGCCGGGCGTTGTTTCGGGGTTGCCGTACATAACGCCAATTTTTTCGCGAAGCTGGTTGATGAATATCGCGACGCAGTTGGATTTTCCTATTACGCTGGTCAATTTACGAAGAGCCTGCGACATTAATCTCGCCTGCGTTCCAACGTGCGCGTCGCCCATTTCTCCCTCGATTTCCGCGCGAGTTACCATCGCCGCGACCGAGTCAATGACTATTACGTCGATAGCTCCCGAACGCACGAGCGCCTCGGTGATTTCGAGCGCCTGCTCACCGGTGTCGGGCTGAGAAACAAGCAGGTCGTCAATATTAACCCCAAGCGCGGCCGCATAAATAGGGTCAAGCGCGTGCTCAACGTCGATAAACGCCGCGTTTCCGCCGCTCTTTTGAGCTTCGGCGACAACGTGAAGCGCAACCGTGGTTTTACCCGAGCTTTCAGGTCCGAAGATTTCGATTATTCTTCCTCTTGGCAGACCGCCGATTCCAAGCGCAATGTCCAAAGAAAGCGAGCCAGTCGATATTGCCTCGACGTTCATCGTCGTGTTCTGTCCGAGCTTCATTACCGCGCCCTTGCCATACTGCTTTTCGATTTGAGCCAATGCGGTTTCAAGCGCCGCCTGTTTGTCCGCCATATTCGTTCTCCTATCGTTTTTTGTGAAAAGAACTTATGTTCTTTTCCGATTATACACTAAATTTCAATCCATTACAAGCCCTTATTTTTTTGCCCGCACCGCTCGCTTTTTTCCGTACATATCCTCAAGAATTTCCGTTTGTCTATACCCTGCTTCAACAAGAAGCCGTTCAACCTCTTCGGTCTGAGTGCTTCCCGTTTCGAAAAGAATATAACCGGATTCTTTGAGCTTCGGCTTGTAAGCCGAAATGATGTGACGATAAAAGCTCAGTCCGTCGCCACCGTCCGTTAAAGCCTGCGCGGGCTCATGCGCCAACTCCTCTTTGTTTTGTTCATATTCCTCGTTCGTGACATAAGGGGGATTAGCTACTATTATATCTGCCCAACTGTCCGATAAATCGGACTCAAGCACAAAAACATCGGCTTTTAATAAATTAACGTCGAGTTTAAGCTCATTTTTGTTTTTAGCAAGATATTCGAACGCCTTGTCATATAGTTCAACCGCCGTGACCCTTGCTTCGGGAACGGCGCGTTTTATCGCAAAGGCAATACAGCCTGTGCCTGCGCACAAATCGACGACAACGGGGTTTTCGATTTGCTTTGAAAGCCTTATCGCCTCGATGGCGACCGTTTCGGTCTCGTCTCGCGGAATAAGCACTCCCTCGCCGACCGACAATTCGAAATCGAGGAATACCCATCTTCCCGCGATATACTGAAGCGGTTCGCCGCCAATTCTGCGAGCTACATTTTCTTCGAACCGCGCCGCGTCCTTCTCGTCGATATTATCACTCAAAAGAAGCTCCGGATAGCTTTTGCCGAATGCCGATTTAAAAAGGACGTTAATTTCGTTTTGATTGGAAAGCCCAGCCGCACAAAGCCTTTTCTTCGCGTCTGCGTAAACCTGCCTTAGGCTTACCATTTCGCCTGCTCCGCTTTGTCGGGAAGAACCTGCTTAAGCGACGCTATTGCGACCTCCATTTGCCCGTCGTCGGGCTCGAACGCTGTAAGGCGCTGTACTAAAAGTCCCGGAAAGGCAAGAGCCTTGCAAAAAAAGTTGTCGTGCGAGCCGGAGAATTTGAGTATCTCGAAGGCTATGCCCATTATAAGCGGAAGCGCCAACAGCTTTAAGCCCACGCGCAAAAGCACGTTGTCCCAAACGGGTACGAAGGAAAAGACAATTATGCTAATGATAATCACAATAAAAAGAAAGCTCGTCGAACAGCGCGGGTGAAAGCGGGAAAACCTTTTGACGTTCTCCACGGTCAATTCCTCGCCGTGCTCATAGCAGGCGATTGACTTGTGCTCCGCGCCATGATATTCGAACACTCTGTGAATGTCCTTTATCCTTGTCACAAAGAAAAGATAGGCAATGAAAATGACTATTTTAAGCACGCCCTCGCAGAGAGACTTTAATCCGTTCGACATAACAAACAGCTTCGCAAGCCCGCCCGTCACAATGGTCGGAAGAACGATAAAAAGCGCGATAGAAAGAAGCGAGCCGAGCACCGCAGAAACAATGCCCATCGTCGTCCCTGCCTTGTCGCCGAACTTATCCTTTAAAAACTCGTCGAATTTGTCCTCGTCTTCCCCCTCGGGATAGGCGTATTCCGCCGCCTTTGTTATGTTCTTATACCCTTCAATAAGGCTGATTATCATCGCGACCGCGCCGCGAAGAATGGGGATTTTCCTAAAAGGATTTTTTCTTGTCTTTGTTGTTTCGATATGTATTTCGCCGTCGGGCTGCCGCACGGCGATACAGGTTTTCTCCGGTCCCTTCATTACGATGCCTTCGATTATCGCCTGTCCGCCGATTGAGGTCTTAAAGTTTTCTTTGCTCATTTTTTCTCCTTAATTTTTAAACGGAAAGCCGAGCGTTACCGTCGTGCCCTTTCCGATTTCACTCACTATATTAAGCGTACCGCCGTGAAGCGTCATAATTTCCTTGACGACCGCGAGCCCTATACCCGAGCCGGTCACGGAGTTGGTAGCTTTATAAAAGCGGTTGGTTATATTGGGAAGCTCTTCCTTCGGGATACCCGCGCCGTTGTCGGACACCGTGACGAACGCTTCATCGTCGATTACGTCGAGTTCAACCGTGACGTAGTCGCCGGGGTTAGAATACTTGACGGCGTTGTCGAGTATGTTCGCAAAAACCTGCTTGAGGCGGTTCTTGTCGGCGGATATGATAACCTTCGTGTCGGGCGAGGTCACCTTAAAGACGATGCCCGAGCGAAGAGCGCGCTGCTCAATCGTGGCGATAGCGTCGTACATTTCAGCGCGAAGGTCGATTATATTTCGGCTGAGCGTGATAGTGCCCGTTTGAAGCCGAGAAAAATCAAGCAAATCTTCGACAAGATAGGCGAGCCTGTCGGTTTCGTTGATGATTATTTTCATTCCCTTTTGGAAGTTTTCCTCATCCCTTGTGCCGATTGCCATAAGGGTTTCGCCCCAACCCTTTATTGAGGTAAGCGGGGTTCGAAGCTCGTGGGAAATACTCGAAATAAATTCATTTTTCATCTTGTCGGTTTTTTGAAGTCCAACCGCCATATCGTTGATTATCTTGCAAAGGTCGCCAATCTCGTCGCCGTATTCGGTTTCGATACGAACGTCGAAATCCCCGTTTGAAATCCGCCGCGCCGTGTTGCCGACGTCCTTTATAGGTATAACGATTGAGCGCACGAAATAGAGCCCCGAAAAGATAGTAAATCCGACAATAACAAGGCAGACCGCGACGACCAAAACAAGATTTTTATAAAGCTGCTTGTCGACCTTTTGAAGGGAGCTTACAAGGCGAAGCGCCTCTATGTCGCCAGACGAGCCGACGATAATTTGCGTCACGGCGATTATATGCTCATTGTTGGACGAGCGGCCGACGTAGTAACCTTGACCGTTCACGTCGGTTTTCGCCAAAAAATAGTCGTTGAGCGGCTCGGACGAATTGTAAGCGAAGCCCGACGAGGTGACAATGATGTTGCCGTTCGTGTCGATTAGCATAAGCTCATACTTGTCCTTCTCGTCAAAATTCTCAACAAGTCCGACCGTCTGCGACACCTTGTCGTCGCCCGTCGCCGAAGAATAGGGTATGGCGCTGACAAGAAGCCGCGCCTTGTTTTCAAGCGCCTGACGCGCGGCGGTAAGGTAACTTGAGCGCATCGAAAGAATGATAGCGACCGACGCCACTATCAAAATAAGAATGGTCGACATAAGGCTTGCCAAAACCCATCTTTTCGTTATTCCCGAATTGTGCGGTACGCTCAACTTTCTTGCCCTTTCCCTTTATTCAACGAAGCGGTAGCCAAAACCCCAAACTGTGAGAATATGCGCGGGATTGTTCGTGTCGTCCTCAATTTTGTTCCGAAGCCGACATATGTTGACGTCGACTATTTTTATATCTCCGAAATAGCTTTCGCCCCAAACGGTCTTGAGTATGCGGTCGCGGTCAAGCGCGACGCCTACGTTTTTGAGGAAAAGCTCCATAAGCTGAAATTCAACCTGAGTTATATCTATGGGCGCGCCCTTTTTAGTGAGCACGCGGGAGCTTGTGTCGAGAACGTAATCTCCGCATACAAGCTTCTTTTGTGCGTTGCCGCCCTTTTCGCCCTCCTTGTTTCTTGCCGTGCGGCGATAAATCGCGTCGACCCGCGCGACGAGCTCGGCGGTGCTGAAGGGCTTGGTAACATAGTCGTCCGCGCCGATAGAAAGCCCCTCTATTTTGTCCTGCTCCTGCGTTTTAGCGGTGAGCATAATTATTCCGATTTTCGAATTGTCTTTTCGTATCATTTCGCAAAGCGCGAGCCCGCTCACCCCGGGAAGCATAATATCGAGAAGCGCGACGTCAAAGCCGTCGGGGTCCTCACGATATACGTCAATCGCCTTTTCCGCACTCTCGACGCCGATGGCGTCATATCCCGCCATGCGGAGATTGAGCACTATCATATCGCGAATGGCATATTCGTCGTCCACAACCAAAACCTTTTTCATTTGTAATCCTCCAAAATATTCTTCTACAAGATTATAAAATTACTTCTTATAAACTGATATTCCTCGTCGGTACAGTTCACAAGGGCATAATACCTATATGAACCCGACTGTTTAACAAAATCAAAGCCCCTTGCGGTATAATAATCGCTGTCCTCTCCGACGGTCAGCACCTTTAGGCTGAAAATAACCTCGCCCGTTTCCTCCCGCGTTATCTCGATAAGCCGCGGCTCATTTTCGCTTCTGCGAATGGTGACGGCGGATAGCCATTCATCAGGCACGGTAAGCGCAAGCTTGTAGCCGCTTTCGATATAGGTGGCGAAGGAATATTCAAGAGCGTCGCCGTTTACGGTGTACCAAAAGGTCCAAGCGTCCGGCTGAAGCACCGTCGACGTCGGCTTTACCGCCGAGGGAATATAAATTACTTCGTCGTCAAAAAGCCTTCTCGCTTCAAGCAAATTGACCGAACGGCTTGAAATCTCGTCGAGTGTAAATGTCTCGTTCTCATTAATAGTAAGCTTGATGAGCTTTTTGTCCGAAAGCACAAATACCTCTGTCACCTTAAACCCGTTTCCAAGGTTTTCGTCGACGAACACGGCCTTGCGCCCATCGCCAAGCTTTCCGCCAACGAAGTTGAGACACTCCATAACATCTTCGGTCAGCATATGCCGCCCATAGGACAGGAAATTGTCCTCCTCGATTTTGACGCAGCTAATGATATACGGCTCATACGCCGTTGTAGCCTTGATATAAATAAATTCAGAAAAGGCGTCGTCGTCGATATCATATACCACCATATCGGTGCAAAAATCCTCGAACGCCACGTCGATAGCGTCATCGGCATAGCGATATGCCGTGAGCTTGTGCTCGTCGGCGTTCGCGAGCGCCCATTCGACAAGCATTGTTCTTTTCGCGGAATTCGTTATGCGAAGCACGCTTATGCTTTCCACATCGGTTCCCGCTCCGTCGACTACGCTCACGACCCGCCACTCCTCGGTCGTCTTTTCAAGCACGGCAAACCGCGCCGTCGTTTCGCCGTTCGCTTCGACGTTATAAAACACCGTCGCCTCATACACATTATCACCGTCAAGGTCAATGAACTGTATTGGCGTTCGCCTGTCGCCCGAAGAAGGATAAAGAAGGGTAAACTTCTCGCCCTGCGCTTCAAGGGCGTTGATTATCGAAATTTGGTCGGTCGTAAGAGAGGGCGCGGAAAGCATATCCTCAACCGAAAGCTCCATACAAGAGGTAAAAATAAAGGCGCACAAAATAGTGCATAAAAAAGCAATCGCTTTTTTTGTCATTTTGCTCACTCCTTTACTGATTGTTCTAAGGTATATAATATATTTTTTATTATAAATAGTCAAACGTGTTGACAGCATATTTTATTTCTGCGAAAATGAATATAACTTTTAAAATAATGAAAGGACTATACTTTTATGGCTAAGGAAAAACGGTTTACTAAAATCGAAAAAAGCTGGATAATGTACGACTGGGCGAACTCCATATACGCAACGAACATTATGGCGGCGATTTTTCCAATCTACTTCGCGCTTGTCGCCACCGAAACTGGCAACAAGGTCTATGGCTTCGCTGTTTCCATCGCTAACCTCGTCGTCGCGATTATCGCGCCGCTCTTGGGCGCAATCGGCGACTTCAGGGGCATGAAGAAAAAACTGTTTTCGGCGTTCCTTATTGTCGGCGTTGTTTTTACGGCGACCATGGCGATTTTCGGAAGCTGGCAGCTTATGCTCGTCGGTTTCATTATTTCGCGAATCGGCTTCTCGGGAAGCTGTCTTTTCTACGACTCGTTCCTTACCGACGTCACCACCCCCGACCGTATGGACAAGGTTTCCTCTTGGGGCTACGCTATGGGCTACATAGGCGGAAGCACCATACCCTTTATTATATCCATTGCGGTTATGCTCCTTATGGGACAAAGCATTCTTTCCTACAAAATCGCGATTTTAATCGTTGTGGTTTGGTGGGCGCTCTTTAGTATCCCGTTCCTTAAGAACGTAAAGCAGGTTCACTGCGTAGACGACCCTCCCAAGGACCTTGCGAAAGCGGCGTTTTCAAACGCGTGGAAAACTCTTAAGGATATCATAAAGGACAAAAAGATTCTTATTTTCATTATTGCCTACTTCTTTTATATCGACGGCGTCGACACAATAATCAGCCTTGCCACACAGTACGGCACAACCCTAAAGCTCGGCTCAATCGGTATGATTTTGGCGTTGCTCGTAACTCAGCTGGTCGCCGTTCCCTTCTCTATTCTTTTCGGCAACCTTTCTAAAAAGGTCGGCGCAATTAAAATGATTTCCATCGCGGTCGGCGTTTATTTCGTCATAACGATACTGGGCTTCTTTATGGGTTTCAACATCGAACAGGCACAGCTTAACGGCGGCGATATTGAAGCGGCGATTAAGCTTTCATCGGTTCTCTTCTGGATTTTGGCGGCTCTTGTCGGAACGGTTCAGGGTGGCATACAGGCTCTTTCCCGCTCCTACTTCGGTCAGCTCATTCCTCCCGAGCGCTCGAACGAGTATTACGGCTTTCTCGATATCTTCGGCAAGTTTTCCTGCGTTATCGGGCCCGCGCTCTACGCCCTCGTTTACTCCCTTACCGACCGCTCGTCGCTTGGAATTTTAAGCGTGCTTATCCTCTTCCTCGCCGGCGGCATCACCCTTCTTGTCGGCCGCAAATACTTCAAAACCGAAAAAGCCGCAGACCAAGAGGTCAAATAACCTTTTAGCCGCAAGAAAGTATATTAAAACCTCCTTATGGAATAATAATTCTAAAAGGAGGTTTTTCTATGTCTATTTTTAAAAGAAACAAAGAATATGAGGACATCCCCGAGCTGCCGCCTCTTCCCGAAACCGAAATCGTCCCGCCCGGTATAATCACCTCGCACGAAGAGCTTATCAACGGCGTAAGCGACGATGACGTCGAGATTATGCGCGACTGGAACGAGGAAAACAAGCTTTAAAAAACGGCTCTCGTCTTTTGACGAGAGCCGTTTTTGCAAAAAATATTTCCGTGTAATTTATTTTTTTCCTTTTATTATATCCCAATATGCCTTTGCCGCCTGCTCGGTCTTGTTTTCGCCGTATTCATAATACCTGTGACCGACAAGGCTGTCCGGAAGATACTGCTGCTCGACATAATGATTAGGAAATGCGTGGGGGTACTTATAGCCTATCGCCCGCCCAAGCTTCGCCGCGCCAGAATACCCGCTGCTTCTCAGATATGCGGGAATTTCGCTTACGTCGCCCCTTTTTATGTCCTCAATCGCCGCGTCGATTCCCTCAACCGCCGAATTGCTTTTCGGGCAGGTCGCAAGGAAAACCGCCGCCTCGGCAAGGGGTATTTTCGCCTCGGGAAGCCCAAGCTGAAGCGCGCTGTCGACGCAAGCCTTGACGATTGCGACCGCCTGCGGATAGGCAAGCCCTATGTCCTCGCTCGCCATTACCAAAAGCCGCCGGCAGGGTGAAATAATATCCCCCGCCTCAACAAGTCGGCCGACATAGTGAAGCGCCGCGTCAGGGTCGCTTCCGCGAACAGATTTTTGAAGCGCGGAAAGAATATCGTAGTGAACGTCGTCCGATTTGTCGTAACGCGAGGCGGAGCGGCTCGTAACCTGCTTTACCATTTCCTCGCTTATCGTCTTTTCGCGCTCTTCGCTTTTTGCCGCGGCGGAAAGAAAATCGAGCGCGTTAAGCGCCTTTCTCACGTCGCCGCCCGCCGTCTTCGCGAGAAGGTCGCGGGTATTCTCGTCCACGTTATACTTAACCCCTTCGCCCTGCTCTAAAAGGACGACGGCACGGTCGACCGCCTCGCGGACGTCGCGCCATTCAAGGGGCTTAAACTCAAACACCGTACAGCGCGAAAGAAGCGCGCTGTATACATAGAAATACGGGTTTTCGGTCGTCGAGGCAATAAGAGTTATCGAGCCGTCCTCGACCGTTTCAAGAAGCGACTGCTGCTGCTTCTTATTGAAATACTGTATCTCGTCAAGATACAGCAATATTCCGTTCATTCCCGAAAGAGTGTTGACGCTCGAAATAATTTCCTTTATGTCGCTCGTCGACGCCGAAGTACCGTTGAGCTTATAAAGCTGCATATTGCTTTTTTCCGCAATTATCCTCGCGGCGGTCGTTTTTCCCACGCCCGACGGACCAAAGAAAATCATATTCGGTATCGTGCCGGACTCTATCGTGCGGCGAAAAACACGGTCCTTTTTAATAAGGTGGCTTTGACCGAACATATCGTCGAGCGACGTCGGACGTATCAGCTGCGCAAGCGGCGTCCTGTTCATAGTCATAACCACCTTTCAAATTATATTAAGCTTAGTTTATCTGTAAACGGGGAAGGAGTCGCACATCGTCTTGACCTCGGCTTTTATCTTATCACGGTTGGCGTCGAAATCGGTTGCGGCAAGGTAAATAAACTCGGCTATCTTTTCCATTTCCGCTTCCTTGAAGCCCCTCGTTGTGACGGCGGGTGTGCCTACGCGAATACCGCTCGTAACGGTCGGCTTTTGGCAATCGCCGGGAATGGCGTTCTTGTTTGTCGTGATGTTGACCATATCAAGGCGCTCCTCAAGCTCCTTGCCCGTAACGCCCATGTCGGTAAGATTGAGAAGCATAAGGTGATTGTCGGTTCCGTCGGAAACGAGCTTAATTCCCCTTTTTGTAAGACCGTTTGCAAGAGCGGCGGCATTCTTAACAATCTGCTGCTGATATTCCTTAAACTCGGGCTGTAAAGCCTCCTTGAAGCATACCGCCTTCGCCGCGATAACGTGCATAAGCGGACCGCCCTGCGTTCCCGGGAAAATCGCCTTATTGACCGCCTTGGCGAGCTCTTCCTTACACATAATCATACCGCCGCGAGGTCCGCGAAGGGTCTTATGCGTTGTGGTGGTAACGATGTCGGCATAGGGCACGGGCGAGGGATGAAGCCCCGTTGCGACAAGTCCGGCGATATGAGCCATATCGACCATAAACAGCGCTTCGACGCTCTTGGCTATGGCGGAAATTCTCTCAAAATCTATTATTCTCGGATACGCGCTCGCGCCCGCGACGATAAGCTTGGGATGCATTTCCTTCGCCGTTTTTTCGAGTGCGTCGTAGTTTATTCTTCCCGTTTCAATATCTACGCCGTAATGGCAGAAATCATAAAGCTTGCCCGACGCGTTTACAGGTGAACCGTGGGTAAGGTGTCCGCCGTGGGCAAGGCTCATACCGAGCACCGTGTCGCCCGGCTCAAGCACCGCCATATATGCCGCAAGGTTTGCCTGCGCGCCTGAATGGGGTTGGACGTTGACATGGTCGGCTCCGAAAAGCTCCTTAGCGCGTTCGATTGCGAAGTTCTCGACCTCGTCGACATAGGCGCAGCCGCCGTAATAACGATGACCGGGATAGCCCTCGGCGTACTTGTTCGTAAGCACGCTTCCCATAGCCGCCATAACCGCGGGGGAAACGATGTTCTCCGACGCTATAAGCTCGATGTTGTCGTGCTGGCGATTGAACTCGCGGCCCATGGCGTCAGCTACGTCCTTGTCGTACTTTCCGACGAGCCCTATTGAATCAAGATAATCGTTATACATAATTCCTTCCCATCCTTCTTATATGTTTTTATATCCAATACAACCTATATATTAATATAGATTGTGCCGAACAGTCAATAGAATGTGCCGTTGCTAAATTATTTTTTACCTTTTAGCTTATTAAGCGCTTCATTTTAACAACTTATTTGTTTCTTTTTCAAGCATTTTTTGATAGAATGTGCTTGGGTGAAAAATATGACCAAAAAAGAACGCGCCGAGCTGATGATATCGACGCTTGAAAAAGAATATCCCCTCGTCGCCTGCTCGCTCGACTACTCGTCCGCGTGGCAGCTTTTGGTGTCGGTTCGGCTTGCGGCTCAATGCACCGACGCACGGGTTAATATCGTAACAAAAGAGCTTTTTGTTCGCTTTCCCTCGGCGAAGGCTCTCGCCGACGCCGACGTTTCGGACATTGAGCAAATTGTAAAGCCCTGCGGTCTTGGCGCCACCAAAGCGCGCGACATAAGCGAATGTATGTGCCAACTCGTTTACGAATACAACGGGGTCGTACCGGACACAATCGACGGGCTTCTAAAGCTTCGCGGAGTTGGGCGAAAATCGGCGAACCTCGTCGTCGGCGACGTTTTTCAAAAGCCCGCCGTCGTCTGCGACACCCACTGCATTCGCCTTACCGCCCGCATGGGGCTGACCGACGGCTCGACCGTGCCCGACAAGGTTGAGCGTCAGCTTCGCTTAATTCTGCCACCCGACAAAAGCAACGATTTTTGTCACCGTCTCGTTCTTCACGGGCGCGCGGTGTGTACCGCCCGTTCGCCAAAATGCGCCGAGTGCTGTTTAAATGACATTTGCCAAAGAAGGATATAGTTTTTATGAACGACAAAAAACGTGCTTTTCTCACAACCTTCATCAAAATATTCGCGATAGTCGCGGCACTCGCCTTTCTTGGCTACACCGTGTACTATTTCGCGACGATAGGAAAACAGGTGGAGAAAATCAAGTCGAAGTACGACGTTGCGAGCGCCGCCGCTTACGTTTCGTTTGACTTTTCCCGCCAAGGGTAGTATATTGTAAAAAAACAAAACACGGGGGCGCCCATAGCGGGCTGAGATTGGCGAAGAGCTTCGTCAGGTCCCTTTGAACCTGAACCGGATAATGCCGGCGTAGGAAGTGTAAAAATATTATTTTTGCTTTTTACGTCCTTTGTCCTTCACGGATAACGGGCGTTTTGTTTTTTTACAAAAACAAAAGGAGTTCAATTATGGAACAAAAAAAGAAAATCAATCTCAAGGTTTTGACCGAATGCGCTATGCTCGTCGCCCTTTCCTGCGTGCTTTCCATCTTCCCGAAGTTTAAGTTTCTCGCCTACGGCGGCTCAATTACCTTTTGCAGTATGCTTCCCATTATCCTCATTTCCTATCGTCGCGGAATAAAGTGGGGGCTTTTGAGCGGTCTTGTCTTCGCGATTTTTCAAATGCTGACGGGCTTTTCCGCGGCGGGAATTAACCTTTTCTCTGTGTTTATGATTGTGATTTTCGACTATCTTGCCGCCTTCACGGTGCTCGGCTTCGGCGGTATGTTTAAGGGGAAATTCAACAACGTCGGCAAGGAGCTCGCCCTCGGAAGTCTTGCCGTGCTTCTTTTAAGACTTCTTTCCCACATCATTTCGGGTTTCTTTGTCTGGGGCGAATACGCCGAGTGGTTCTTTGAGCAGATGGGGGAGCTTGGACAAACGATAATCGCGAACGTCCACGGCAACCTTTTCCCGCTTCTTTACAGCGTCGTTTATAACGCAAGCTATATGATTCCCGAAATCATTATAACCGTAGTCGTCTCGCTTCTCTTCTCAAAATACGCGCTTATCAACATAAAAAACGAAGGGACCGCTTTGACTCAAAAGGGAGAATAGCACAAAACGAGAGAGATAATTATTATCGCAAAAAATCGCCGCAAGCAAAAAAAGCTTGCGGCGATTTGGAGCGGGTGAGGGGAATCGAACCCCCGTATCCAGCTTGGGAAGCTGGTGTTCTGCCATTGAACTACACCCGCGCTTAGCGGTAAAATAAATTATACCCTGCTGACATAATGTTGTCAACGCGAATTTAGCTTTTCTTCTTAAAGCACATTGACACGGGAAGCAAAACATAATACTATAAATATACTTCCCATTAAAAGAATTGAGGCTAACCGATTGTACGGTCTTTGTGAACAAGTTAACGGCGAAAGCCTTCCGAAGGCTCTTCGCGAAAGATATCGCGTCGCCGACGGACCCGCGCTTAAGGTCGCGCTCTTTTTGCTGTGCGCTAACGCAAGCGTTTCCCAAGCGGAAATTTCGTCAGCTCTTTCGATGCCTGCCGAGGTCGTGTCGCGTTCTCTTGCTTTTTGGATAAAAGAGGGTCTTGTTAAAGAGCTTTCAAGTAAGGAAAGCTCTTTGGAAAAAAAGCCGCTCGCGGCAAGTCAAAAGCCTCTATCATACGTCGACCGTCCGCCCCTTTCGCTTGACGAAATAAGTGAGATTTCACTAAGAAATCCCGACGTTTCGGTGCTTGTCCGTGAAAGCCAAAGCCTTATGGGCCGCACGCTCGACTCGAACGAAAGCCGTCTTCTTCTCGAAATATTCGAGTACGACCGCCTTCCCGTTGACGTCATTTTAACCCTCGTTGCATACTGCGCTCCGCGGGCTAAAAGCACGAGAAAAATCATCGCGAACGCCTCACGCCTTGCGGAGGAGCTCAACGAGCTTGGTATAAACACAATCGAGCTTGTGAACTCGCATATTCGTCTTTTAGAGCTTCGCGAAAAACGCGAAAATGAGGTCGCAGCAGCTCTTCTGCTTACTGACAAGAGCTTTTCCCGCTCGGCGAAAACGCATATTGCCCGCTGGTACGAGGAATACGGCTATGACGTCGCGTTTGTAAAGGAAGCCTATCTTCGCACGGGAAACAACAGCGTGCCTTATATCAGCGCCATATTAAAAAGCTGGTACAACAACGGCTATCGCACGTTAAAGGACACCCAAGCCGAAATAAGCAACGCCGATGCGCCCGTTTCAAAGACCCGCGAGCGCGGCGAAAACTCGCTCATAAAACGCGCCTTAACAAAACGAAAAGAAACGGATACGGAGGGTTAAACTAATGGCCTACAGCGAAAAAGCTCGGCAGTATGCGTTCGACACAGTCGAACAGCGCCGAATATCCTCCGCCGAAAAAAGCGCCGAAAAAAAGGCACGCCTTTTAAAGGAAATTCCCGAGCTTCAAGCGCTCGAATACGAAATCGCGTCAATCGGCGTTTCCGCCGCGAGGGCTATGATAACCGAATCTAACGACGACATAAAAAAAGCTCTCTCGTCACAGCTTGACGAGCTTAAAGCAAAGCAGGTCGCTATACTTAAAAAAAACGGCTTTACCCCCGACGCTCTTGCACCCGTTCACGTCTGTGAAAAATGCTGTGACACGGGTGCAACCCCCGATGGCAGATTATGCGAATGCGTCGAAAAGCTTCTTCGCGACTATTCGTTCGCCGAAATTAAAAAGGTTTCCCCTCTTGCGCTTTCCCGTTTCGACGCCTTTTCGCTCGACTACTATTCGACCAAAAAGGACGCTGAATTCGGAAACTCTCCGCGCGCTGAAATGGAAACCAACCTGAAAATATGCAAGGCGTTCGCCGAACAGTTCCCAAACTGTAAAAAAAGTCTTCTGCTCCTTGGCGACGCGGGGCTGGGCAAAACCCACCTTGCGCTGAGTATCGCAAGCCGCGTTATCGAGCGGGGATATGACGTGATTTATTGCAGCGCGTCATCGGTTTTAAAGCAAATCGAAATCGAATATTTCGAGGAACATCGAAGCACCGAAACTATTGACAGTCTTATCGCCTGTTCTCTTTTGGTGCTCGACGACATCGGCGCGGAATACAACAGCGCCTATGTGAAATCCTCCCTTTACAACATTATAAACACCCGCGTTATCGAAAATCGCCCGACGATTTTTACGACTAACTTTTTGAAGCAGGACGCTCTTATTTCCCGTTACGGAGAAAAGATAACCTCTCGCCTGCTCGGCTGCTGCTCCCTTCTTCCCTTCTACGGCGAGGACGTAAGAATTATACGCAACAACGAATAGGAAAAAGAAATATGAAATATGACTGGACCGACGAGTGCTTTCTTTCACAAAAGGGTGCAAGCAAGGATTTTAAGGCCGAATGGGGCTGGACGCGATATCTTATTCACGAAAAGATGTTCGGCGCTGTATGCTACGACAACGGCGACAGGACCAAGCCCGTTTACCTTACTCTTAAGTGCGAGCCAAACGAGTCGGAGTTCTTACGAACCCAATACAGCGACATAATTCCCGGATATTATATGAACAAGGAGCACTGGATTTCCATTAAAGTTAACGGCGACGTTCCCAACGAGCTTGTTCGTGAGCTTATCATTAAATCCTATCTTTTGGTGCTAAAAGGCTTTTCAAAAAAGGCGCAAGCAGAAATAAATGCTCAATAGATAAGCTTAAGGCGGTCACTCACGTGACCGCCCTTTTGTTTGTTATTTTTGTTTTCTCATATCTCCGACCGCCCGCAAAAAAGCGTATCTCGACGAAGCAAGGGAAATCCCCCCCTGAAGGTAGACCCTATACGGCTCACGCATAGGCGCGTCGCAGGAAAGCTCTATTGACGACCCGCAGGTAAACGCTCCCGCCGCCATTATAATTTTGTCCTCATATCCCGGCATCTCCCACGCTTCAGGCGCAGCGAAGCTGTCGACGGGCGACGCGCCCTGTATGGCGCCGCAAAATTTAACGAGGTTTGCTTTGTTTTTAAGCTCAATCGTCGTTATTATGTCGCTTCTTTGCTCATTCGCCTTTGGCGACGTAGAAAAGCCCTCGCTTTCAAAAATCGCCGACGCGTATATCCCGCTTTTTATCGCCTCGGCGGTAATCGACGGTGCGAGATAAAGCCCTAAATAAAGCTGACGAAGTCCCGACGGAAACGAGCCGATTTCGCGTCCCGTCCCAGGCGCTGTCAGACGATGAGCGCATAGCTCCACGAAATCCCTTTTGCCCGCTATGTATCCGCCGGTTTCGGCTATTCCTCCGCCTGCGTTCTTTATAAGCGAGCCGACGATTAAATCCGCGCCGACGGCTATTGGCTCGGTCTTTTCGGTAAACTCTCCGTAGCAGTTATCAACCATAACGACGGCTTTCGGGTTGCCGCGTCTCACCGCCGCAACGATTTCCCCGATTTTTTCAACCGAAAAGGCCTCTCGGTCGCCGTAGCCTCGCGAGCGTTGGATATGGACTAACTTCGCCGCCTTTGCTCTTTTCTCGATTTCGGCAAAATTCGGTTGCCCTTCGACGAGGGGAATTTCGTCGTACCTAACACCAAATTCCTTAAGAGAGCCATAGCTTTCGCCCTCTTTCCCGATAACCGAAGCAAGGGTATCATAAGGCGTCCCCGTCGCCGCCAAAAGGAGGTCTCCCGTCCTGAGAATACCAAAAAGCGCGACAGTCAGCGCGTGGGTGCCGCTCATAAATGCGGCGCGGCACAAGGCATCCTCTGCCCCGACGGCATCAGCGAAAACGCGGTCAAGCGTATCTCTTCCAATGTCGCCGTATCCGTACCCCGTCGAACCGACGAGGTGTTGGGCGCCCACCTTATTATCTGTGAACGCCTTCAAAACCTTAAGCTGGTTAAAATCGCGTTTCGCGTCAACCCTTTCAAAATAGGGCGCGCATTTTTTCATTATTTTTTCGTCAAGCGCGCATAGCTCGTCGCTTACATTAAAAAGCTCATTGAACATTTGCAAGGTACTCCAAAACTAATTTCGTAAGCTTTAACGTGTCTTTCGCGTCTGTAAGCGAAGCGGTTGACGCCGCCGTATGAATATTTCGCGACGCAACCGAAAGCCCGATAACCTTGGCGCCGTCCGCCGTCTGGTGAATAGAGCCGGCGTCGGTTCCGCCCGAAATGCGGGTCTTGGTCTGCCACTTTATCTTATTTATGTCGGCGATTTCGCAAACCTTTTCAAACAGGTCGTAATCATAAAAGGTCGCGTGGTCGGCGTAGCTTATGACAACCCCGCCGCCGCTCTTGGCAATGACGTCGTTTTCTTTAAAGCCGCCGTTGTCTCCCGCACCGCAGCAGTCGATTATTATCGCCGTTTTCGGTCTTACCGCAAACGCCGCCGTGCCCGCTCCGCGAAGCCCAAGCTCTTCTTGAACGGTAAAGGCAAAGTGACAATCTACGGGAAGCTCGTTCTTAATCAGCTCGATTAAAAGCGCGCAGCCAAGTCGGTCGTCTATCGCCTTGCCGACAATCCCGTTGTCGCCGAAGCGCCGAAGGGTTGTATCGAACGCCGCAACGTCGCCAAGACGCACATATTTTTCCGCTTCCTCTTTTGTAAGCGCGCCGATATCAACATACATATCGTCGAGCTTCGGAACCTTCTTCTCGTCCTCGTCCTTGCGAAGATGAAGCGGGGCTTTTCCAAGAACCCCCTTTATTCCGGTTCGCGGAAAGAAAAGTATTCTTCCTGAAAGCGACTGCCCGTAAATACCGCCGGCATTGATAAGCTTTATTAATCCCTTTTCGGTGATATGGCTCACAAGAAAGCCGACCTCGTCCATATGCGCCGCTAACATTATCGGCTCCTTGGGCGTCGCCTTGCCCTTTTTGAATACTATCAGGTTTCCAAGCGCATCGCGGTATATATTGTCGGCAAACGGCTTTACAATCTCTTCGATTGTGTCGGCAACGGCGCTCTCTCGTCCCGACACGCCATTTAAATCGCAAAGAATTTTTATCGTTTCAAACATTATTTAATCTCCTTTACGAACGCCGCCATAAGCGCCGCCGTCTTTTCCACATCCTCAAGGTCAATGACCTCTGTCGGGTGGTGCATAAATCTAAGCGGAAGCGACAAAAGCGCCGTTCTTACGCCTCTTGCGACAACAGCGATTTCGTCGGCGTCTGTGCCTGTTCTTCTTCCGTCGACAAAGAGCTGACAGTCGATTTTTTCCCTCTTCGCCGTTTCAATAAGCTTTTCCGTAAGCTCGTTGTCGAGCACGCTCGCGATGTCGATTTGAACCCCTTTGCCAAGCTCGGTGCCCTCGTCGTCCTCCACGTCGGGAGAAACGGCAAAATTTGCGTCAACGGCAATCGCCATATCCGCATTAAGCGAAAAAACTCCCGTCTTCGCACCGACGGCACCTATTTCTTCCCTCGTCGAGAAAAGAAGCTTTAAGCCGCAATTAAGCCCGTCCTTCGAAAGCTCGGCCGCCTTGATTATCGCAGCGCAGCAGGCTCTGTCGTCAAGACAGGGCGCGGCTATTCGTGTTCCGAGAAGTCGAATAACCTCGCTTTTCATTATGACCTCGTTGCCGAGCCGCACATAATCGTTCGGCTTTTCATAGCCGATATCAACGAGCATTTCGTCGATTTTGGGCATCTCGCGTTCGCTGTCACCAACGGTGTTGTGGGGCTTTGCGGGATAAGGGAACGGAAGCCCGAAAACGCCCGTGACCTCGCCCTTTTTGCCGTCAATTACGACCTCGCTCGCCATAAGGGTATGGGCGTCTACGCCGCCGACCTTAATCATATTCAAAAGACCGTCCTGAGTTATATGGCTAACCATAAGACCGATGCGGTCTATATGCGCTTCAAACAAAACCGTCTTCTCTGCCTCGCCCGCTTCTCTTATCGTCACGATAAGGTTGCCAAGAGGGTCGGTTTCGCATTTGTATTCCTTTAGTATTTTCTTAAGAACGTTTACCGCGGAGCTTTCTCTGCCCGAAACGCCCTTTGCTTCACAAAGCGCTTTTATTGTTTCAAATGTGTCTTTCATAGATTATTTACTAACTCCTTAAAGTGATTTCCTCTTGCTTCAAAATTCGGGTATGCGTCAAAGCTCGCCGACGCGGGCGACAACAAAACCACGTCGCCCGCCCGCGCGACTTCGTTCGCGCGCCCGACGGCGCTTGCGACGTCGGCGGCGAGCTCAATTACAAGCCCGCTCGTTTTATATTCGTTAAGCGCCTCGACCTCACGTTTAATTATCTCGGCTGTCGGGCCGCAAAGTATCATAAATTTAACGCTCTTAATAATTTCCGGCGCAAGCGGTGCATAGGATATCTTCTTGTCATATCCGCCTGCGATTAAAATAAGCTTTTCGTCGAAGGAGCGAAGCCCCGCTATCGTCCTCGTCGGTGACGTACCTATTGAGTCGTTGTACCAAAGCACGCCGTCCTTGCTTCGAACAAACTCAATACGGTGCTCAACCCCCGAAAACTCGCTCGCGGTCTTTTTGATAATATCGTCTGGTACAAGCGACAGCACAGCCGCCGCCGCCGTCGTGACATTCTCCTTGTTGTGCTCGCCGCGAAGCTTTATGTCGTTAAGGTTCATTATAATGGTTTCTTTGCCGTCTTTGACCTTAACAAGGTTTTTATCCCTATCCATATATGTGCCGTTCGACACTCTGTTTTTACTGCTGAACCAACGAAGCTCGCCCTTTACGTCGCCGCTCATCTTTTTCGTTATCTCGTTTTCGGCGTTTAGTATAGCGACGCCCGTTTCGCTTTGGTATAAAAGAATGTTGCGCTTGGCATTTATGTATTCGTCCATATCCTTGTGGTGGTCAAGGTGGTTGGGCGTCATATTTGTAACAACTGCAATATCAGGGCTTTTCTTCATTGAAATAAGCTGAAAGGATGAAAGCTCAACAACCGCAACGTCGCTTTGTTTAACCTGGTCGATTATCGGAAGAAGGGGACGTCCTATATTTCCTCCAAGGTGAACCGTATATCCCGCCGCCTCAAGAAACCGCGCGATAAGGGTCGTCGAGGTCGTCTTTCCGTCGCTTCCCGTGACTCCGATTATCCTTGCGGGGCACAAATCGAAAAAGGTCTCGATTTCCGACGTTACGGTAACTCCGCTATTTACCGCCGCTTGAATTTCGGGCTTTGTATAATCAATTCCCGGCGTTCTGAATACGAAATCCGCCTCGCAAAGACGCGACAGATACCCTTCTCCCAAAATGAACTGCGCGCCAAGAGCCTTTATCTCCTCGCCGTAATCCGAAAGCTCCTCAAAGCTCTTTTTATCACAAAGGGTAACATCCGCGCCCTTTTCAAGGAACCTTTTGATAAGCTGTCTGTGACTTATCCCCGCCCCAAGAAAAAAGACCTTTTTCCCCTTTAATTCGTCGTAGTATTTTAAAAGCCTATCCGTCATAGTGAAAATTCTCCCATAGCATTATTCTTAAGTATTATATATCTTTACAACCCCAATATCAACAAACGATAAGCCCTTTTAAATCGCTGACATTTAATATATAATAGTATTCACAAAATAAATGTCTGTTACAAAGGGAGAAAATATGGAGCTTTCACACGAAACCCAAAAGACGCTCGTCGCTTTTCAGACGAACGAGCTTACCGAATACCACATCTATCACAATATAGCAAAAAAGGTGAAGAACCAGACCGATAAGGCTACCCTCGAAAAAATCGGCGACGATGAACTGCTGCATCACGACATATGGAAGGCGTACACCAAGGTGGACGTAAAACCCAAGCGCCTGAAAATCCTTTGGATAACACTTCTCTCACGTATTCTCGGCTATACCTTCGCTATAAAGCTTATGGAAAACGGCGAAAGCACCGCCGAAGAGGTGTACGAGAAAATATCCGCCGAGGTCGCTATCGCCAAGGAAATCGCCGAGGACGAGGAGCAGCACGAGCACAAGCTTATTGATATGCTCGACGAGGAGCGGCTCCAATACGTCGGCTCAATGGTCTTGGGTCTAAACGATGCCCTTGTCGAGCTTACGGGAACCCTTGCGGGTCTTACCCTTGCTCTTCGCAACACAAAGCTTATCGCCCTTTCGGGCCTTATTACGGGCATATCCGCGACCCTTTCAATGGCTTCGAGCGAATATCTTTCCTCGAAGGCGGCAGGCGACGAAAAGCCCTTTAAATCAGCAACCTACACGGGTATTATGTACGTCTTCGCCGTCACCTGTATGATTTTGCCCTATCTTCTTTTTCCAAGCGACAAGTTTCTTTACGCGCTTTTTACTATGCTCGCCATAGTCGTGCTTATTATCCTTGTGTTTAACTATTACCTTTCGGTCGCAAAAGACCTGAACTTCAAAAAACGGTTTTTTGAAATGGCTGGCATAAGCCTTTCGGTCGCGGCGCTTTCCTTCGTTATCGGACTTCTCGCCAAACGTATTTTGGGCATTGATATCTGATTATTGAAATGTCCCGAAAAAGATAAAACACAAAATTTCCCCCGACGTTTGGTCGGGGGATTTGTTTTTATTTAGTCCTTTGCTTCAACAACAAGCTTGTCGTCCCTTGCCGTTATATTTATTCCCTTCGGGGCGTTTTCCGCCCGCTCGACAAGAAGGTTTGCTATCTTGTCCTCAACCTGCTTTCTAATAACACGTCTAAGGTCGCGCGCGCCGTACTTTCCGCCCTCGGAAAGCTTAGTGAGCGCTTCAAGCGCCTCGTCGTCATACGAAAGAGTGATAAATTTCTCAAGAAGAGGTTCGCGCATTTCCTCAAGCATAAGAGAAGCTATCTTCTTCATGCTTTCGCTCGAAAGCGGCTTAAATACAACCACCTCGTCGACACGGGAAAGAAACTCTGGACGAAGAAAATCCGAAAGGGATTTCAGCGTCTTTTCAGAGCTCATTTCGCCTATCGTCATTCCGAAGCCCGCAAGCCCCGTCTTGTCGGAAGAGCCCGCATTGCTTGTCATACAAATAACGGTGTTTTCAAAATTGACCGTTCTACCCTGTCCGTCGGTCACGCGGCCCTCGTCAAGAATTTGAAGAAGTATATTCATTACGTCAGGATGTGCCTTTTCGATTTCATCGAATAGCACGACGCTGTACGGACGGCGGCGCACCTTTTCGGTAAGCTGTCCCGCCTCGTCATAGCCAACATATCCCGGGGGTGAACCGATTAAACGGGCGACGGCGTGCTTCTCCATATATTCCGACATATCAAGCCGAATCAGCGGTTCGACCCCGTCGAAAAGCTCGGTCGCAAGCACCTTGACGAGCTCTGTTTTTCCTACGCCCGTCGGCCCCACAAAGATAAACGACGCGGGGCGGCGGCGCTTAGAAAGCCCGACCCTCGTGCGCTTTATCGCGTTCGCGACGGCGTCGACCGCCTCGTCCTGCCCGATAATACGCTTTTTCATAGCCTCGTCAAGTCCGTCAATCTTTTTATATTCGCTTTGCTTTATCTTATTCGCAGGAATACCCGTCCAAAGCTCGATTACCTTGCTTAAATCGTCGGTCGAAACCTCAAGCTTTTCAACCTCGTCGCGAAGCTCGGCCTGACGGCTTTCGTATTTAAGACGTTCGCTTTTCAGCGTCGCCGCCTTTTCATAATCGACCTCGTCGTCGGCTTTTTCTTCGATTTCCTTTTCCCTTGCCGTCACCTTTTCAAGCTTTTTTGAAAGCTCCTCGTATTCGGCGAGCTCCTTGCTTCTTAGCGCGCAGCACGCCGACGCCTCGTCGAGAAGGTCAATCGCCTTGTCAGGCAAAAACCGGTCGGAAATATATCTTTCGGATAGCGCCACGACAAGCTCCACCGTTGCGTCGGAAACCTTGACGTGGTGGTAGTTCTCGTAGTATTCCTTTATACCCTTCAGCATCTCGACGGTATCAGCTATCGACGGCTCCTCAACCTTAACGGGCTGGAAACGTCTTTCGAGCGCCTGGTCTTTTTCGATATATTTGCGGTATTCCGCAAAGGTCGTCGCGCCGATAACCTGAATTTCTCCGCGCGAAAGGGCGGGCTTTAATATGTTCGCCGCGCTCATTGCGCCGTCGGCGTCTCCCGCTCCAGTTAGGTTGTGAACCTCGTCTATAAACAGAATTATATTCCCCTCGGCTTTTACCTCGCCGACGAGCCCCTTGACGCGGCTCTCAAACTGTCCGCGGAACTGGGTCCCCGCGACGAGCGCCGTTAAATCAAGGAGATAAACCTCCTTGTCGAGCATCCGCGCGGGCACATCTCCGGACGCTATGCGAAGGGCGATGCCCTCGGCTATCGCCGTCTTTCCAACGCCCGCCTCTCCGATAAGACAGGGGTTGTTTTTTTGACGGCGAGATAGAATTTGAATTGTACGATATATCTCATTGTCCCGTCCGATTATGCGGTCAAGCTTGCCCTCGCGCGCCTTCTTTGAAAGATTTTCGCAGTAGGTGTCGAGAAACTTTCTTTTGTTGTTTTCAGGCGGCTTTTTTTCGCCGCGGGGCGTTTTTTTCTTTTTTACGTCGTCCTTTGAGGCGTCATCGCCCTTTTGTCCGTCGAACATTCCGCCGAAAATGTTTGGGAAGGTCGGTGAACCGCCTGCCTCAAAATCTCCGTCCTCGCCCTCATTTTCGCCCGCGTCCTCGCCGCCGGGCATCATGAACTGGTCGGAGAAGGCTTCAAGCTCCTCCTCGCCAATGCCAAAGCGTTTCATAAGGTCGTCAATCGGCTTTAAGCCAAGCTCCTTCGCGCAGACAAGGCAGAGCCCCTCGTTAATCGTTTTTTCACCCTCCATTCGCGTCATAAACACTATGGCGGGTCTTTTTTTGCATCGGGTACAAATCATAATTTTTTTCCTTTATCCTGTTACCGTTAGTTTTAGTGTTGCCCTTTTAGGAAACAATACCGCTGTCAAGAATAGCCTTTAACGGATTATATCCAAAAAGAATTGAGAAAAGCCGCGACTGGTCGACTATATCGCTGTTGAGCCACAAAAGCTTATCCGCCGAAAGTGTAATGATAATCGACACCCCGACAACAACCAAGTAGCACATAATAAGCCCTTCGACGATACCGATTAAGCCGCCGCCCATTTTGTTGACCGTTCCGAGCACGGGAAGCTTGTTCACTCCCTTGAAAAGTCTCGAAAGAAGCTTAATAATAAGCATAAATATCGCGAACAAAATGATAAATATTATAGCTCGAAGAACCGCCTGGACGGGGGAAGCGATGGTTTGGTCGACTATCTTTTCGCCAAGCTCCGACGCCTTATCCTCGCTTATCGTCGAATAGTCAAATAACGCCGCACCCACGTCGGCAAGCTTACCGAAAATTCCCTTTGTCGCCTCGACGACCCCGTCAACCGACGACGAAAGCTTATTCGAAACATTGTCGACAATTTTGTCTCTTACAAACCGCTCGTACACATATGTAGTGATTGAGCGGCTGAAAATCCATGCCGCAATAAGTGAAATAGCAAAGCCCAAAAGCTGCAAAAGCGAACTTATAAGCCCCCTGCGCCAGCCGATACAAAAGCTTACGATTAGTATTACCACCACGGTAATATCAAGAATTAACGCCGTTGACATCATTTATTCCTCCAACAAAACAAATTATTCCTCTGTTATTCTCTTTGCCTTTTCTATGCTGTCGGGAAGCACCGTAAGAAGCTTGCCGCATTCAACTATCCTTATCGAACCGCCGTTCGCCTCGTATGTGTATTTAAGCTTACCCGCCATTGTGTATTCCGAAACAACTCCCTTGCCGAGCACATAAACTCCGCTTCGGCTTATGTACATATCGTCGACCTCTCCGACCGTTTCGACCAAGAACTGCTCTTTTAAACTCGTCGATAACACGACAAGCCTGTTTATTCCCGCTTGGTGGTTGTCGCCGAAGCAAAGGGCTATCGAGCGCCCCTCGTCGCACGCCGCGAAAAGAAGCGGAGCGTCGCCGTAAGAATATGTATACTTGACCTCGCCGCTCGTCGTGATAACCGACGTCTGCTCGTCGGTGACAAGGGTTATATATCCGTTGGAATCGTACGAAAGCTTTTCCGCTAAGCCGTTCACCTTTGCCGAAAAGAGCACCTTTGCCGATGAAGCGTCTATCGCCGTGACCTCGCTTACAAGTCGGCCGTTTTCGCTCCTGACCGCGACGACTGCCGCGCGCGCGCCGCCCCGCTGCATTCTCACAAACAGCGGGAAGCCCTCGCTTCCGTACCACGTCAAAAGCTTATCGTATTTGCCGTTTTCATACACTTCAAGCTGGGAAACGTATTTATCGCTCCGTGTAAGCACCGCGAGGGTGCCCGCGTCGGAAATATCCGCGCTGATAATCGTAAAATCGGTTTTAAGCTTGGCGATTTCCTTCGAGCGGTTAAAGACGTTCACGTCCTTTCCGCCCACATTATAAAGAGCAATTCGGTTTCCGTTCGCCGCCATAAGCGGGGAAATAAAGCCGTGGGTGTAATTTAAAAGGTTCGCTCCACGGTTGGAATAGACCAAAAGCTCCTTATCGGTTAACACCGCGTATGCCATCGAAAGCTGCTCGACCTCGGTCGGCATAGCCCCCGTCAGCGCCACAGGGTAGCTCTTCGACGCGCAGAATACCGAGCCAAAGAAATCTCCGATATCCAAAAAGGTTGTTTTCGTTACCGTGTTCGCTATGACAACCGCGATTAGCACCACCGCAAGCGCGACGAAAAAAAACGACCGCCTTCTCTTACGAACCTTTTTTATTCTGTTTTTCCGCGCTTGGGTAATTTCGTCGTCCATCAATATTCCTCGTAAACTATATCGTCAAGATAAAGCCCGCAGGCGGGCGCCGTTATGCAATAATTATCTCTTTTCCTGCTCTCAAGTATTCTTTCTATATCTTTTTTGGTGAGCTTGCCCCGAGCGACGTTCAAAAGGGCTCCGACCATTATCCTTACCATATTGTAAAGAAAGCCGTTGGCACTCACGCAAAAGATTACCATATCGTCCTGCCTCGTCACGTCGAAGCTGTAAACAGTTCTCGTCGTGTCCTCAACCGTGGTCTTAACCGAACAGAACGCCGCGAAGTCGTGCGTTCCGACGAAAGCCTTTGCCGCCTCGTCGAGCTTCGCTTCGTCAATTATTACAGGAAAGCGATAAACAAGGCCCTCGTAAAACGGGTTCATAATATGGGAATTATACACCTTATATATGTACTTTTTTGAAACACTCGAATATCTCGCGTGAAAATCTTCCGACACCGTTCTCACACTTTTCGCGACAATATCACGCGGAAGACGGCTGTTCAGCGCAAGGGCAAGCTTGTTCGGGTCGATTTGAATGTCGGACTTGAAGCTAATATTAAATTTGTTCGCGTGGACGCCCGAATCTGTGCGGGAGCAGCACTTGACGTCGGGCTGTTCTCCTAATACCGAGACAAGCGCCTTTTGAAACTCCTCTTGAATTGTCGGCGCGTTCTTTTGTATCTGTGAGCCGCCGTATTTCGTTCCGACGAAGCAAAGCGTTACTAAATAGTTTATCTAAATCACCGCCACAAAGTATTGGTTTGAAAGTATGACCGCAGCGAAAACGAGGGCGAAAATAAGGGTCGCGACAAGGTCTGCAAAATGAAATTTCAGGGTTTTAAGTCTTGTCCTCCCCTCGCCGCCGCGATAACAGCGGCATTCCATTGCCAGCGCGAGCTCGTCGGCTCGCCTAAAAGACGAAATAAAAAGCGGAACGAGTATGGGCGTAAGGGCGCGTATTCTTTCCTTAAAGCTTCCCGTGTCAAGGTTCGCCCCGCGCGACTTCTGCGCCGACATAATCTTGTCGGTTTCCTCTATAAGCGTCGGAATAAACCGTAAAGCAATCGTCATCATCATTGCAAGCTCGTGAACGGGAAGCTTGAAAAGCTTAAGCGGCTTCAAAAGACTTTCTATTGCGTCGGTAAGCTCAATGGGCGAGGTCGTGTAGGTAAGAAGCGACGAGCCGGCGATAAGACAGATTATGCGAAGGGAAATCATAAGCGAAAAGTAAATTCCTTCTCGCGTTATGGTGAATATCCACCACGAAAAAATAACCTCTCCAGTAACGAAAAACAGATTTAAAACCGATGTGAAAATCACAATGGGAAGTATCGGCTTTATGCTGCGAAGCGCCATTAAAATGGGAACCCTCGCAATAATAAAGAGCACGACGCAAAACAGCATCGTCAAGCCTATGCCGATAAAGTTGTTCGTTGAAAAAAGCATTATGATAAGCGCAATGGTCAGAAGTATTTTAACTCTCGGGTCAAGACGGTGTATCACCGACTTTTGAAAAAGATATTGACCGAAGGTTATATCCTTAAGCATACTACCTCGCCCCCTTTCGGAGTTTATCAAGTAATATGCTCGCGGCGTATTTCGCGGTATATACGTTCATCGGAACGTCATATCCTCGTTTTCTAAGCTCTAACATAACCGCCGTTATGTCGGGTATATCAAGCCCCATTCCGACAAGCTCGCTCGCCCGCTCGAAAACGGTGCTCGTATCGTCGAAGCAGTATAGCCGCGACTCGTTTATAACCATAACCTTCGACGCGTTCTTCGCGATATCCTCCATCGAGTGGGAAACGAGAATAACCGTCGTATCCTTTTTTTTATGGTATTCCTTAATTTCGCTTAGTATTTCCTCACGCCCAGCGGGGTCTAAGCCTGCCGTCGGCTCGTCAAGAATTAATACCTCAGGCTCCATAGCAAGCACCCCCGCTATGGCGACGCGGCGCTTTTGTCCCCCCGATAAATCAAAGGGCGAGCGCTCCAAATCCTCGCGCTTAATACCGACAAAATCGCAGGCGTTAAGCACCCTGTCGTTTATCTCGTCGTCGGAAAGCCGCATATTTTTCGGTCCGAAGGCGATATCTTTATATATCGTTTCCTCAAAAAGCTGATATTCGGGGTACTGGAAAACAAGCCCGACCTTAAAACGGTAGTCGCGCATTTTATCCTTGTTTGCCCAAATGTCCTCGCCATCAAGAAGCACCTGTCCCGACGTCGGCTTTAATAGTCCGTTGAGATGCTGAATAAAGGTCGATTTACCCGAGCCTGTGTGCCCGATAATTCCGATAAACTCGCCCTTTTCAATTTGAATAGATATATTGTCGACGGCAACCTTTTCGTCGGGCATTCCCTTCGAATAGGCATAGGTCAAATTTCTTGTTTCAATTATACTCATTTTGCGCCCTCCAAAAGTCGGGCGATTTCCCCGACGCATTCGTCGATGGAAATAACGTCGGTCTTTATATCTATGCCGTTGTTCGCCAGAATAGAGCAAAGCTTCGTCGGCGCGGGCACGTCGAGCCCAAGAGAGCGCATACCCTCTATGTCGGCGAAAACCTCGCGCGGCGTTCCGTCCTTAACGACTCTTCCGTGGTCAAGCGCGACTATGCGTTTGGCTATCGCCGCCTCGTCCATAAAATGCGTTATCAATACAACGGTAATTCCCCGCTCCTCGTTGAGCCGTTTTACCGTTTCCATTATTCTTCTTTTGCCCTTTGGGTCAAGCATAGCCGTCGGCTCGTCGAGCACGATACATTCTGGGCTCATGGCGAGTATTCCCGCAATGGCGACGCGCTGCTTCTGTCCGCCCGAAAGCTTGTGGGGAGCGCTCGTCTTATATTTTGTCAGTCCAACAGCCTCAATCGCCTCATCCACCCGCTCGCGTATTTCGCTCGGCGGCACGCCAAGATTTTCGAGCGCGAACGCCACGTCCTCCTCGACTATCGTCGCGACTATCTGATTGTCCGGGTTTTGAAAAACCATTCCGACGGTTCGGCGTATGTCATACACCTTTTCCTCGTCAACTGTGTTCATTTCCTTGACGAAAACATCGCCCGACGTCGGCGCAAGTATCGCGTTCATATGCTTAGCGAAGGTCGATTTTCCGCTTCCGTTCGCGCCGACAACCGCGACAAAGTCGCCCTTCTCAATCGAGAGGGTTATGTCGTCAAGCACACGCTGTCCTTGGTTGTATTCGAACGAAACATTTTTGAATTCGATAAAGTTATCCACTAAAGGGTTACCTCGCTGCTTATGAACATTGTCGTGTTCCCGCAGGGAAGCGGAAGACCGCTTTCGGTTACGGGAAGTCCGATTTCGTCGCATATGACCGTTCCGTCGTATCCCTTCAGAACGCTCGCGACGATATATTTTGTGACCGACGGGGACAATCCCGCCGTATAGGAATTAACCGTGAAGAAAAGAGGCTTATCCGAAAGCACCCCTTTGCAGGTTTCGACGAGGGAATATATGTTGTCCTCAAGCCGCCACATCTCTCCCGACGGGCCGCGCCCGTAGCTTGGCGGGTCCATAATTATTCCGTCGTATCGAACCCCACGCTTTATTTCACGGTTGACGAACTTGACGCAGTCGTCGACGATATATCGAACGTCCGCTGAGGTAAGTCCGTTGAGCTCGACGTTTCTTTTCGCCGCGGCGACCATTCCCTTGCTCGCGTCAACGTGGCAGACCGCCGCGCCCGCCTGAAGACAGGCGACCGTCGCCGCCCCGGTATAGCCGAAGAGATTAAGCACCCTAATCGGACGTCCCGCTTGAGTGATAAGCCTGTCGTAGACAGCCCAGTTCGCCGCCTGCTCTGGAAAAACTCCCGTGTGCTTAAAGCCCGTCGGCGTGACGTATAGTTTTATTTTATCATTCCAGCATATCTGCCATTCGCTTGGAAGCTTTTTCTTCATTTCCCATTCGCCGCCGCCCGCGCTCGAACGCTTGTATATCGCGTCGGCCCTTGTCCATTTCGGGTTCTTCTTCGGCGTGTTCCATATTATCTGTGGGTCGGGGCGCACGAGAACATAGCCGCCCCATCTTTCGAGGCGGTTTTTGTCGCTCGCATCAATCAATTCATAATCGCTCCAACCTAAAGCTTCCCGCATTGCGTTAGTTTATCCTCTCGTTAATCTTCGTTTCAAGCTTTTTGGCGACCTTGTTTATTAAAGCCTCGTCCTTGCCCTCAACCATAATTCTGATAAGCGGCTCGGTTCCCGATACGCGAACGAGAACGCGTCCTGTGTCGAAAAGCTCCTGCTGAGCGGCTTCAATTTGTCCCTGGAGCTCGTCGTCCTCTTTAAACTTCTGCTTGCCCTCAACCGTCGTCTTGACGTTAATAAGTGTCTGGGGATACTTTTCGACCTCGGTGCCAAGCTCGCTCGCCTTTGCGCCGCTCTCTTTAAGTATTGAAAGAAGCAACGCCGCCGTCATCTCGCCGTCGCCCGTCGTGCCGTAGTCGGAAAGAAGAATGTGTCCCGACTGCTCGCCTCCGAGACAGTAGCCGTTCTTGAGCATTTCCTCGAGAACATATCTGTCGCCGACCGCCGTTCTTATGGCGTTAACGCCGTATTTCTTACAGTAATCCATAAAGCCGAGATTTGTCATAACGGTTACAACCGCCGTGTCCTTTTTAAGCTTGCCTTTGGCCTTAAGGAACTTCGCGAATATCGCGATTATCTTATCTCCATCAATTTCTTCGCCGTTTTCGTCAACCGCAAGACATCTGTCGGCGTCGCCGTCGAACGCTACTCCGATAGCCGCGCCGGCTTTCTTTACCGCCTTGCGAAGATTGTCGAGGTGTGTCGAGCCAACGCCGTCGTTGACGTTTCTTCCGTCAGGCTCGTTCGCCGTAAAGAAGCATTCCGCGCCAAGCTCCTTAAATATAAGCTTCGCCGGCTCGCTCGCCGCGCCGTTGGCGCAGTCAATGGCAACCTTAACGCCCTTTAGGTCGCCGTCGATGTGCGAAATAATATTGTCCGCGTAATCCCTCACCGCCGTGGTGCAATAGCTGACGCTTCCGACGTCGCCGTGGGTCTTGCGCTCCATCTCCGCGTTTCTGTCTTTTACATAAACCTCAATTTCGTCCTCAATTTCGTCGGCAAGCTTATAGCCCTTAGAATTGAAAATCTTTATGCCGTTAAATTCAACAGGGTTGTGCGAGGCGGAAATAACGATACCGGCATCCGCCTTATAAAGCTTCACCAAATACGCAACCGCGGGGGTTGGAATAACACCCACGATTAACGCGTCGGCGCCGACCGAGCAAATGCCCGCGGCAAGCGCGTTCTCAAGCATATCCGAAGACGCTCTCGTATCCTTTCCGATAAGGATTTTCGCCTTGTGCGACGATTTTCTCGTCAGCACATACGCCGCCGCACGCCCAATATTCAAAGCAAGCTCACAGCTTAATTCGGTGTTCGCAATACCGCGAACGCCGTCAGTTCCGAAAAGTCTGGCCATTGTTAATTGTTCTCCTCGTTAAATAAAGTTTGTTGTAGATTGTCGTTTTTTTGCGGGGTATCTATCCCAAGATGACCGTACGCCGCTTTCGTGACGCACCGTCCTCGTTGAGTTCTTGATAAGAAGCCTATCTGCATAAGATAGGGCTCGCAGACGTCCTCTAACGTGACCGATTCCTCGCCGAGCATAGCCGCAAGGGTTTCAATTCCAACGGGGCCTCCGCCGTAATTGTCGATAATCGCCTTCATAAGGCGTCTGTCTATATTGTCGAGTCCAAGCTCGTCGATATCCATTTTTGAAAGCGCGTCGGCGGCGTCTTTTTTCGTTATCGTGCCGTCGCCCAAGACCTCGGCGTAATCTCGAACCCTTTTCAAAAGCCTATTGGCTATTCGGGGAGTTCCGCGCGAGCGCTTGGCGATTTCATACGCACCGTCGGGCTCGCATTTTACGTTCAAAATTTCCGCCGAGCGATTGACAATGGTCGCTATCTCGTCTACATTGTAAAGCTCAAGCTTTAATATTACCCCGAAACGGTCGCGAAGGGGCGACGTAAGCTGTCCCGCCCTCGTCGTCGCGCCGATTAGAGTGAAATGCGGAAGATTAATCCTTATCGAGCGCGCCGAAGGGCCCTTCCCAATAATAATATCGAGCGCGTAATCCTCAAGCGCAGGATAAAGCACCTCCTCAACGCTTCGCGAAAGACGGTGGATTTCATCAATAAATAATATGTCCCCCGGCGCAAGGTTAGTAAGAAGCGCCGCAAGGTCGCCCGGCTTTTCAATAGCGGGGCCGCTCGTCACCCTTATATTGACCCCCATCTCGTGCGCCACAATCTGTGCAAGGGTCGTTTTTCCAAGTCCCGGAGGACCGTAAAGCAACAGGTGGTCAAGGGGTTCGCCGCGCCCAATCGCCGCTTGCATATAGACCGAAAGATTTCCCTTAACCTGCTCTTGTCCCACATATTCCGCAAGGGTTTTCGGCCGAAGGGAATTTTCGTTTTCGACGTCCTCGGCAAGGGTTTCCTTTTCTACAAGGCGGCTTTCAAATTCATATTCGTTGTTGTCGTCATACATATTTTGTTACCTCGAAGCGAGCGACTTCAGCGCCGCCCCAATCATATCCTCCGCCGAAAGCTCCTGCGGAAGCTTTGATACTGCCGCCGCCGCCTCGCTCGTTGAAAAGCCGAGCGAAACAAGCGCCGCTATCGCGTCCGAACCCGAGCCCTTTGTCGACGCGCCCGTGTTGATTATCATTTCCGTCTCGGCGTTTCCGAGGTCCCCAAGCTTATCCTTAAGCTCAAGCACAAGCCGCTGCGCAAGCTTCGGACCGACCCCCGAACAGGCGGTGAAGCCCTTAAAGTCGCCCGACGCAATAAGAAGCGCTATTCTGTCGGAGTCATATATCGACAGTATCGCGAGTCCAACCTTCGGGCCAACCCCCGAAACAGAGGTCAAAAGCTTAAAGGTCGCCTGCTGCTTCTCGTTCGCGAAGCCGTAAAGCTCCATTCCGTCCTCTTTGACGTTCAAATAAGTATATAAAAACGCTTCCTGGTTTACCTCGGGAAGCTCGGCGTAAACGCTTGTCGGTATCATCACATAAAAGCCGATTCCTCCGCAGGAAATAACCGCGCAGTTCGCGCTTTTAGAAAGCAAAAGACCGTTTAAACAGTGTATCATTTTCTATCTCCTGTTATTCAGTATCGCGCTGCCCATTCGCGAAACCGCGCTGTGCGCGTGGCATATCGCTATGGCAAGGGCGTCGGCGGCGTCGTCGGGCTTCGGAACCTTTTCAAGCCCAAGCATAATGCGCGTCATCTCCATTACCTGATGCTTTTCCGCCCGACCGTATCCGACGACCGACATCTTGACCTGAAGCGGCGTATATTCAAAAACGGGTATTCCCGCCTTTATCGCGTTAAGAACAAGCACTCCGCGCGCCTGCGCGACGTCAATCGCCGTCTTTTGGTTGGAGTTGAAAAAAAGCTTTTCTATCGCCATTGCCTCCGGCTTTATCCGCTTGTAAAAGTCGGTTATCTCCCGGTCGATTTTAAGAAGTCTTTGGTCAAACGGCTCGCCCGCCTTGGTCGTTACCGCGCCGTATTCGATAAGCTTAAACGAGTTGTTGCGATATTCCACCGCTCCGAAGCCGACTATCGCGTAGCCGGGGTCGATGCCTATAATTATCATCGGACACAACTCACCACCTTAATTGAGTTATTATATCATATTTATTACCTTTGTTCAATTTATAAATAATATTACATAACGCAACGATGTTTGTCGCAATTACGCCTTTAAAGCTTCATATTTCTGTCAAGCGCAAATATCATAATTATTATCAATTTTAAAAAAATACGTTTTAGGTCTTGCAATAAATTTCGAATTATAATATAATATTTCTTGCTTACTGAAAGCGTATGGACGATTAGCTCAGCTGGTAGAGCATTCGCTTGACGTGCGAAGGGTCACAGATTCGAGTTCTGTATCGTCCACCAACAAAAAACCCCCGAAAACAGCCTATTTACGGTGCTTTCGAGGGTTTTTGTTTTGCCTGTTTTGTTTTTGCAAAGTGGCGAAATATGTTGTTTTGTGTTGTTTTTTTGCGAAAAGTGGGGTAAAAACGGGGTACAAAAACGGCTACCACACGCCACTTAAATTATTACTTCTCATAAAGATAATAGCTTCCGTCGTTTCTTACTCCGACTTTCTTTTGCATTTGCTTATAAAACCATTCAGCCCACGCCCTTGAAAAGCCTGCGTCTACAATGTGCTGTATGCGGGCTTTTTCCGTGCCGTATGTTTTATAAGCTTCATATTAATGGCGTTATTAAGCTTGCTCTGTGCTTCTGTTTTCAACTCGACTTCAAAATTAGACTTGTCGGCAAACTTTCCCATTGCACTATTAAGAATTTCGGAATACCGGTTTATACTGTCCTCAATTTCAACTCCGAAATTATCTGCGTTGATATTTGCTGACTTCTGAAGAGAAATAGTCTTGTTCTTGCTGTCGTTGTAAACGTCTACTATTCTTTCAAGCATTTCGGCACGGCTTGATGTTGCCGGGAACAACTCATTCCCGTATGATTTACCGAGATATTCATAGAACTGGTCTATTCTTGTGTCGTTTGTGTTTTCTGAAAAATATATATTCCCTGTCATTTTCTTTGCAAAGTTTGAAAACTGGTCGTACTTTGCAGCTATATCTCTCCGAACCTCTGACGGCACATAAAAGCGTGTTCCCTTGATGTAATCGACTAACTCCTCATTTCCCTTTACGGTTAGCGTTCCTGCGTCATAAAGGGTATTAAAAAGGTTCTCGACCGTATCGGAAGAAACACTCCCGTTGGAAAATAACTCGTCTGCCAACGCGGAAAGATTTGTTCTCGCTGACGCTCTTTTCCCTGTTTCAATCCCGAATTCATCAACAACCGTATTGATAAATTCTTTCTTTGCCTTTGAGGGCTTAATCTGTACTTCTTCTTTGGCGTTATCTGTTTCCGGGTTAAGTGGCTTTGTGTCGAGCGAATACTTTTCGGGCATAGAAAAACCACCGTCGTTGACGGTGGTCGCTTGATTTATAACGCTTTCAGTTTCTCCAATATTTCCGCTTCCGTTTTGCTCGTCTGTATCAAAGTGATAAGCTTTTTGTGCATTATAGCTCGTGTCTCTCCTTCTACCGCTCCCGCTTTGTATATTATCTGGTCTCGTGTGTTCTGTTGCAATTTTTTCGCTGACATAGTAGTCAAAAGCTCTCGTGCCGTTGCCGTGTCTTGCTTCTTTAATGATGTCATCTCTTATCTCCTCTACAAGTGTTTCATAATCAAGGTTAATGTCAATTACCTGTTTTATATTGGATAAGCTACTATCCATAAAGACCAAGGTATTTTCTGCGTGTTTTCCATCTCCGAGCTGGAATGTGTAATCTCCGCTTGCGGCTCTGTTGCTGTAAGTATAGTCACCGTTTAATATTTGGGCTACTCTTGAATCGAGGTCGTGCCCCATTTTTGCACTTAAACCCCATCCATTTAGATTATACCCATTGCCGCCATATTTTTCAACTTCACTCTCCGTATTAAACGAATACTGGCTATTGTCGGCTTCTTTCTTTGCAAGAGCTTTGTCGAAAGCTTTTTGCATAGAGGATTTAGAAATATTGGTATCATTGTTGACATTTGGAGCATAATATGTTACAGTACCAATAGAACCGTAGTTGGTTACGCCCGCCGGCAATTGGAGCCTCAGGGTCTGAAGCCAACTGTTGGTTCTATTTTTATTTGGGTCAACATAGAGGATATCGCTTGTATCTAAGAGCTTTTGGGTGCCCTCTTTACCATAAGCACTCGCAATTTTAACAAAATTATCAATGCTACCGTTTGGACGTAATACGAGTGCACAAAGTACCGGATTTCCTGCGGAATCATATGCTTCTCCAAACGCCACGATGCGATTTGCTCTCGTCTGCGACTGCATTACTATTACTGGGTTCTCAAGAATGTTGGGGACTTGTTTAATTACAGCGTCCGTCATTTCTGGGTGACTTCTAATAATTACTGCTATTTTGCTCTTATCCCAGTATATTTGTGCAGGGTCAACTCCGATACTCTGTAACGCTTGCGACGTGGTACCGATATTGAAATAACCGCCCGTACTCTTTTTATCCCAAGCGTCATACTCGCTTGAAAAACTGGGATTTACGCTATACTGCATTCCCTGTGCATTGCTATTCGCCGACCGTAACGCCTTGTCGTACATATTGCGTATGCGAAGAAGCTCCCTTTCCTGTGCCGTGCCTTTGAGCCGTACCGCCAAATCGGATATAAAGTTTCTAATGCGGGTAAAGAGGTTTCTGTCCGTCTGTGCGAGGCGGTCTATTGTAGCTTGGTCGTTAAGGAACTTTTCAGCAAACTTTGCAGTCATTTCCTGTTCGGCGTTAAATGCTTTTCCGTTCTCCGTATATACTTTGCTTATTGCGTCCTTAAATCCATTTACCGAGCCGTAATTACTTGTAGCCCATTCGTTGAAGAGTTGGCTGTTGAGTATTTCAGACTGTAAGCGTGTATAAGCAGAAGAACCCTCTGCGATATGCGTAATCTCGTGAATAGCAATAAGCTGTGCTGTCCGTTCATTCGTTGTAGTGGACGGATTTATTGTTATTCCGTTAGCTCCGCAGCTTCCCTCCGCCGAAAGGTTCGTATCGAAATAAACGGGAACTCTTGCCATATTACTAAGCTTTGCGATATTCCCTGCTTCATCAATCGGTACTCCTACCGATGTTGCACGGCGTACTGTCGTGCGTATGACGCTCTGCAAGGCTTCTCCCGTAAGTGGGGAATTTGACGTAGCTTCGTTAATGTCTTGCTGTACGCTCAAATTAGCCGTTGTAGCAACATTCTGTGAGTTTACTTTAGGAATATACTTGCTTTCGTTTGAAAACGGAGTTTGAAATACGTCGGTTATATTGCCGTTTCGGTCTAACGTAAGCACTCTTCCGTTGGAAAGCGTTGCCGTGAGTTTATTCCCGTCAGTAGTAAAATGAACGGTGACATTGTCAGCCCGTGCGGCGTTCTCGATTTTATCAACGGTATTCTGCTGTGATGTGTTTGCGTTCGAGCTTCCATAGGTTGCATAACCGTTGCCCTGTGTACCGTTGGAAACTGTGTCGTTTATCGTGCTGTCGGTGTACTGCCCTGTTAAGGCATTTTTGCCGTTCGCGACGTTTCCTATGAACGAGCCACCCGCTCCCATAAGTCCGCCCGAAAGAGCACCGCCAAGTATAGACGTTCCGAAATCATTCCAGTCAAACTCTTTCAAAAAGTCGGGTATCGTAACACTTTCGTGCTTATGTTCAAACGCATAGTCAACAATGCCATTGAGTAGCGATGATAATCCTTCCTCTCCGCCCTCGGAAAGCTTTGCTTGTCGCCCACTTTTTGAGTGTATTTTGGAACTGCTTGCGGAAGCCCGGCCGAGTTCTCTTCGTTAGCGATTTGCAAGGGATTAGAACCGCGTCGCCTTGAAGTTGGTTGCGGAGTGTTGATATTATTGCTGCTATCAGATATACTATTAGCGAAAGGAGCTGATATTGTGGCGCGTTCATCGGAAATCTGTTTAACAGAAACAGGAAGATTGCTCGATACCTCTAATGTTGATGTTCTTGAGTTTGTTTCGGGGCGTTGGGTGCCTGCGCGTTCGCCGTTGCTTTGCGACGAGATGTTTAACGCCCGTGTGCTTTCTAATGCGGAACTCGAAAACATATTAAGGTCGGGCAAGTTCAACTGACGCCACATCTCGATTGACCTCGCTTTGTCTGCAAGATAGCTTTGCTTCTCGCTGTAACTTATCAATGGCATTATACTTTAATTAGGAAATCCAACAGTCGCAACGGCTAAGTCTTTATTGGCGTAACCGTTCTTGATAATCGACTGTGGGGTTTCTTTTTTATTTCCCCTTGACTTCTCCGGCTCCTCCTGCTATACTCGATTTTAGTAAATTACTTATTTACTAATTTACTAAATGCTTTTAAGCTATGCTCTTCCGCTAAGCATACGCTAAAAGCACTTAACGTATTATAAAGGAGAAACAAAAATGAACATACCAACCACACTAAAACACAAGCCCGTTATCGCCGTCGAGGACTACGAAAAGGTCGACGGGCGCACGGCATATAAATCCGACGCAAAAGCCCTTTCGCTTGGTCTTGCGCAATGGAACGAGCGCGGGCGGGTCGATATTTCCGCTAAGGTCTGGCGCTATACTGGCGACCGCTGGTCACGCCAATCCGAGGAGCTTCCTATCCACCGCGTTATCGACCTTGCCATTCTGGTCACAAAGACGCTCGGCTATTTTCGCGAGTCATACCGCTACGAAAAGCTTTATGACGAAAACAACGTCGATATCGCGCGCATCGGGCTTCAGGGCGACGCCTTTACGGCGAAGGTCTGCACCGAAAACGAATATATCGACGAGGACATTAAGCTTTTCCGCGACGCTTTAAGCCGCGACGACGAGCTTTTGAGCGAGCGCCTTCATTTCCTTGCAAAAGCCCTGAACGAGCTCGGTTACGGAATTATAAAAAAATAATTAAATTGTTGAATTATACGGTAAAGTGCTGTATAATAACAAACATAATAACGGCAAACCTGTTGAAAAACAGTGACGCAAAGCTAAAGGGGCTAAATCGTTTACGATATGCCAGCCAGCTGCGAGTTTGAGGTTTTGCCGTTATGCGCAAAACCTTTTTTATTATCTAAGGACCTTACTGAAAATGAAAAAACAAAAGCTGATTCTTTCCGATATTCTTATTGTCATTTTGACAATTTGCCTTCTTATAACGGCGCTGTTTGCCTTCAATGTATCCTTTCAGCACATTCTTGAAAAGCAGGCGTATTCTCTTTTGTCCAACGAAGCAAACGCCCGCGGCGGAACGCTGAAAGCTCGCCTTGACGGTCAGTTTTACGTTCTTTCCTCATTCGCTCGCTTTATCTCGCCCTCAAATCCCGAGGACGTTCCCTCGCTTACGGATAATATGAACTCCATCGTAGGCACCGGCGAGTACGAAACGATTTCATATGTCGGCTTGGACGGCAACGGCTTTGACAATTCAAACAAAGCCGTCTGCTATTACGGCTTCGACTGTTTTAATGAAAGCATCGCGGGCAAAAGGGGCATCGAATATTCAAAAAGCTTTGAGAACGCGCCGAGCCGTACCGTTATTCTTCTTTCGGTTCCTGTTTATCGCAATGAAGACGTCGTCGGCGTTCTCGTCGGAAGCTATTATTCCGACGTACTTGACGCGCTCATTTCCTCGGACAGCTTTGATGGGCTTGAATGCAGCTTTATCTGTGACAGCGACGGCACGATAGTCGCAAAGGGCAACGTGTGCAACTATTTCCCAACCTGCCGCTATGTTGCCAACGCGAAAACCTTTTCCGAGTTTATTAACTATCGCGACGGAGTAACCACCGACGAAGTTTTTGACGATTTAATGAATGGCAAAACCAGCTCGTTTATATATTATCTCGGCGACGACGCAAAGTATGGGACCTTTATGCCTCTTAACATCGGCGACTGGTATATTTTCAGCGGCGTCCCTGAGCACGCCGTATCCGACGCCTACAAATTTCTTCCCCAGCAGTTTATCTATATTTCCATAACCCTGTTTGCTATTTTTGCCCTTGTTTTTGTTTACTTCACCCTTCGCGGCAGAAGCCAGCGTCGCGAGCTGGTGCGCGAAAAGGAGCTTCTTCTTCGAAGCGAGGAGCGCTTTCAGCTGCTCGACCAGCTTACAAAAAGCGTTATATTCGAGGGCGATTTTGAATCGGGCGAAATTCATTTTAACAAAAACTACACCAATATGTTCGGTCGAACTCCGCCGAACCTCAATCTTGTCAATATCTCGGACGATTCCGCAGTGTCCGATTTTCTTCACCCCGACGACGTGTCAAGCTTCGTTAAGCTTATCGGAAAGGTTATCGCCGAAAAAAGAACCGCCCACGCCGATATTCGCGTAATTGACTCTGCGAATAACTACAACTGGACAAGGGTTGAATATTTTCTTCAGTACGGCGAAAAAAACAAGCCCTTCGGCTTTATCGGAAAGCTTACGAATATCGACGAGCAAAAGAGCGTTATGACCTCCCTTCAAAAGAAAGCCGAGCTCGACCCCCTTACCGGCGTTTACAATGTGAGTATGACAAAGAACCTTATCGGGGAAATCATTGCGGACTCTGACAAAACCGATATGCACGCCCTCCTGTTTATGGACATCGATAACTTCAAATCTATAAACGACAATCTTGGGCACGCCGAGGGCGACCGCGCGATAGTTGAGCTCTCCAACGAATTAAAACGCATTTTCCGTTCGTACGATATTGTAGGTAGGGTGGGCGGTGACGAATTTGTCGTCTTTCTCAAGGACGTCGAAAGCGACGAGGCGCTTCGAAACCGCGTCGAGCGTATGCGCGTAACCGTCAGCGAAAACCTTTCAAAAAGCTTAAAAATTCACTTTACCTGCAGCGCGGGCGTCGCCATTTTTCGTCGCGACGGCAAGGACTACAAAACCCTCAGCAAAAAGGCCGACGAGGCGCTGTATACCGCAAAAAAGCTCGGCAAAAACCGCTACGCCTTCTATGGCGAACAATCATAAATTCTGCCTTCAACCCCCTTTTCATATCCCCTATGCCAAAAGGGCGCCCGACTTAATGTCGAGCGCCCTTTTGCTTTGTCTATACTCTTTTTCGAAAGCTTTCGCCGGCATAGACGCGTCCGCTGCCTGCGGAACTACCCTCGCTGCTCACGGTCTCGTCGTCATTTGTGGTTTTGCTCCTTGTACCAGTTGACGTTTTTGCCGCGCTCGCCGCCGCCTTTTCCGCCGCCGCGCTGTCCTCAAGGGCAATTCTCGCATTGTATTCGTTGATTTCGTTTTCCATAAGTCTCGTCTGCCGCTCAATTATGTTGAGATATTCGTCTATATGCTCCTTCCTCTTGCGCTTGAGACTTTCTATGGTTTTTTCGTAATCAAAATCGACGTCTCTTATTTCCTCCTCGTTTGCGCCGCCGCTTATTCCCGCCGCGCGAAGCTGCTGGGGCTTCTCGTCTTTTTGCTTTTCTTTTTCTATATAGGCACTTTGCGCGTCGGCAAAATACTGTTTTTCCTTTTCTTCCTTTTCCTTTCGCGCCTGCTCCATAATATCAAGATATTTTTGTTTAAGCTTTGCTATATGCGCCTGTCGCAAAAGCGATGTATAATCCATATTCTTTCCTCCTAAATTTCTTTCATAAGGTTTTTTATCGAGCCGAGTATTCGCTCGCATTTTTCGAGCCGCCGCTCCTGCTCGTTAGGCTGACTTTTCTGCTCATATACAGTTCCCTCGCCGAGCATAATCCACAAAAGCCCAAACTCGGTTATTATCCCGGCAAAGCTTTTTCCCTCGTTTTCACAGCGGTAAACCGCCTCAAAAGACCTCTCGTTCAAAAAATCCGAAACGGTGCTTTTGGTGCGGTTGTATCCCGCGACGAGGGGTGAGTATTTTTTCGACGGAACAAGTGATAACTGCTCGCCGCCGCACGCTGTAACCCGAGCTTCAACCGCTTGAAGCTCTGCGGGACGCGGCTCCGGATAAGGTATCGCCTGAAAGCCGAAGGTATATTTGTCGCAGAAAAAATCCTGCTCAGGCATAAGCTCGCAGACCGAAAGCGGGTCGACGGCATAAACTGCCCTGTCTGCAAAATTATAGGTGTAATCCTTCGGGACAAGCCACGTTTCAAAATGAAGGTGCTGCGCCGTCGAAGCCGTTCCCGTGTTCCCTTGAACGCCGATAATCTCGCCCCGCTTCACCCTGTCCCACTTTTTTACCCTGCGGCTTTTAAGATGACAGTACCGTGTTATAACGTCCTTTTTGTCGTTATACTCACCCTTTATTACAATTATGTTCCCGCCCGAGTAATCGAAGGCTGACACCAACACATCGCCGTCGTGCGCGGCGAAGACATTGAAGCTCTTTGGCTGGGTTCGCGATATGTCGAGCGCATAGTGCATATTCGGAGTTCCGAACGGACTGTACATTCCGAACGAGGCGGTCACGCCCGTCCTGTGCATAGGGTATGAAAGCACCTACATCTCCCCCCTTGTCGCCTCGCCGCTTCTAAGCGCCGCAAGGTACTCGTCGGCTTCAATAGCCTCGGCGGAAACGCTGTTGTTTTTCCAGTACGCCGCAACCGCCGCCACAACCGTAAAAGCCGCGTTGATAAGCTGTGATACCGTCTCGTCCTCAACCGCAAGCGGACTTTTTCCGAACACCTCCAGTATCTGGTTGATAAGCGCAAGCACAAGCACCGCCGTCCTCACAAGTGTGTCGGGCTTAATTGCCTGTATGGTTTCTTTGTTGATGGTTATCTTTTTCATTTTTTATTCTCCTTCCAAATACTCTCTCGTTTGTTTTTCCGTAAACTGACGATAGTTGCTTCGCGCCCTGTCGCAAAGGGCTTTTGCGTTTTTAAGCTCGCCGTTAAAGCGCTTTTCCTGTACTGCGACCGCGACCGCCTCGGTATAAGCGAGATTGGCAAGCTGCATATCAATAAGCAAAAGCGCCTCCTCTTTTCTCGCTGCCGCTACGCTTTTTCGCGCTCCGTCCGAGCGTTTAAGCCTTTGCTCAAAGAAAAGAAGCGCGATCGACACCGCAAGGGTTTGAATTATGCCAAGCGCCATTGAAAAAAACTCACTCACCGTCAACCGCCCCCTTGATTAAGACAGCTTGCTCAGCGGTAATAATTTTCCCGACAAGTCGGTCGACATATGCCTCGTTAATCGCGCCGTTTCTAAATCTTAGTTGTAATCGTTCAATAAGCATATTTTCTATTCCTCCGTTTCGGCTATATAGTCGCAAAGGTCGTCAATAGTGCTTAACGCGTCCGCGAGCTCTTCTTTTTTTGCTTCAAGCGACGTCAAAAGCTTTTCGCCGTTCCGATAAAACCGCCCGTCCACTGGGTTGAACGTATCTCCGATTTCAACAGGCAAATCGTTCGTGGGTATCGCTTCGGGAAAATCCAAGTTATTGAGCAGAAAAATGATATTGCTTACCGTTCCGTTTTCTATCATTGCGTAATTCATTTTTTAAGCCCCCCTCGCGTCACGGATTATGACTACGCCTGAACCGCCGCTACCAAGATAACCCGCACCGCCGCCGCCAAGACCGTTCACTCCATTTACGGCGCCGGTCGCAAGCGAACCGCCGCCGCCCTTTCCGCCGTAGGCTTGAGTATTGTCACCGTGGGAGGTATGTCCGCTGCCGCCGCCGCTATAAAGCGTTGTTCCAATCTCGGCAAATTCGTAGGTGGTAGTACCTTGTCCTTGTCCTCCGCCTGCACCGCCTGAACCACCGTTGCCGCCATCGCCGCCGTTTGAGCCACCGTAATCGCTCCCACCGTAATACCCGGCGCCACCGTAACACCCGGCGCCACCGCCTGAACCGCCTGAACCGCCCGGATAAGTGTTTAGATTATTCGCCATACCGCTTGCAGCGCCGCTGTTTCCGTGAACGGCGGTATATCCAAACCCTGTGGTATTTCCAGCCGCGCCCCCGACAACAATAGAATAATCTGTATCCCTTTGGAGTTGGACTTGGAGCGCTGTGAGCGTGTAGCCGCCGCCACCTCCGCCGCCTTGACTAACAGCACCTCCGTTGCCCCCGCCGCCAACCATAAACACGTCGAGCAAGGGAGGTTTTTTTGTAAAACGAAGCGTTCCGCTCGTGAGGAATTTAACTCGCGTGTGAGCGTCGCCGCTTACGACTGTTATTGTGTTTCCGCTCGCGGGAGTTCCTTCGGATAAATTAATTCCGTAGTCTGAAAGCGTGACCGTGTTGCCACCGTACGTCCAGTTAGTGCCATTGTGCGTGAACGTGTAGGTTCCCTTTGCCGAAATTTGTGCTTTAAACGTCGAAGCCGTGACCGATACCGTGCCGAGAGAAACGGTAGTTGTCGCCGTCACGCTGTCGTCAAGCTGGGTGAAGGTTCCGCTATATGTGAAGCTAAGCATCGGAGATATAACAGAACCCCTCTTAAAATTTAGCGTCGTACCGTTAAGAAAACACGAAATAACATCACCCGAACGCCAGAAGACGTCAGGAAGTGAATCTTCGCTGCCCTGTATTCTTGTCGTTACCGTTACGCCGTTGACGATTATTGCGTCGCCTTCGGCATAATCCGTCGTCGCGACAAATTTGATGTTACTGCCGCCGCCAAGAAGGTCGAGGGCGTGCTCACCCACAGCTGTTACGTCGCTCGAAAGAAAATACACACTGTTTCCACCGTTTTCCACCTCAAAATACACGTTGCCCGAAACCTCGTTCTCGCTTAATATTTCCGTCGTGTTTACCGCAGCCGCAAGCGTACCTGTGTCAGCAAGATTGTCGAGACTGTTGTAATAGGTCGTCCCAATCGCCGCTGAAAGAAAGCTTTTGTGCGAATAAGTGTAGGTTGAAAATGCGTTAGCCGTGTTGTCGTTCGCCTGCGCCTTAGTCGCGTAATAGCTTGGTATTTCTCCCCCAAGCCGTTCGGCGTCGTCGACGACTCCGTTAAGGTCGCTGTCGTAAACCGCCTTTGTCATATCCGCCGCACCGGTTAAAAGGACCTGCTCGGCTACGTATTGCTTATCCGCATAGTCGTTTGAAAGCTCGTTTACAACCGCGTTGTGCTTTGGAACGACGACGTCGATAACAAGCTCGTCGAACTTTTTTTGCATCTCATTCGTCGTAAGCGACGGACAGTCGTCAAGCCCGATGACCCCCTTGTTGGCGAGGTCGGAACTAAGTATTAAATTTTCGTTCATTCTTTCCTCCTTACTTTA
>CAYWQL010000009.1:0-57528 GCA_964460755.1 uncultured Oscillospiraceae bacterium
AGAGCGTTTGTCGCAAAGCGACAATTAATCCTCCGTCACAACTGCATAACATATGCGTCCGTAGCTCAGCTGGATAGAGCGTTGGACTCCGACTCCAAAGGTCGCAGATTCGAATTCTGTCGGGCGCACCAAAAACCGTTTATTGCGACTTTTCGCAAATAAACGGTTTTTTCCATTCTGAAGTGACATTTTTAATTGATTATGATAAAATACTTTTGTTAAGCGAGGTGTTATATGGAAACCTTTTTATATGTTGAAATCAATGTTATCGGATTAGTTGTTCTTACAATAATTCTAAGCAATCAAAACCGTCTTGTCGGAATAACGACGCAGCAGCGCTTTTTCAATCTGCTCACCGTTTCGATTATGCTTTTGCTCGTAGCCGATTCCGTCGGTTGGTTTGTTGACGGAAAAAGCTTTTTATATGCCCGTGAGCTAAGCCTTTTATCGTCAAGCTTGTATTATTTTCTACCCGCCTGCGTTGCGTTTTTCTGGCTTGAATACTGCGAATGTGCGGTTTATAACAACGTCGAGCGTCTTCGCCGTTGCTCGGTTTTATATACTGTGCCTGTCGCGGCGGTCTTCCTTTTACTTATCGCAAATATTTGGAGCGGTTGGATTTTCCGCCTTGACGAAAGCAACGTATATGTTCGCGGACCGCTCTTCTTTCTTCCGTCGATTGTGGCGTTTATTTATTTTGTATACGCCTCAATACTTGCGCTGTCAAAAATCAGCAAATCAACCCTTGAAAGCGAAAAGCGGCAATGTCGCCTTATGGTCGCCTTTGCGCTTCCGTTTGTAGTGGGAACGATAGTTCAGACCTTATTTTACGGCGTTTCTCTCGTCGGCATTTGCGCCGTTATTTCCCTTCTTGTTATCTTCGTTAATATCCAAAACCGCCAAATTTCAACCGACCCGCTCACGGGACTCAATAACCGTCATCAGCTTGACCGCTTTCTTTCGTTTAAAACGAAGGATTTTAAGGACGGCGAGTTCCTTTCGCTTATTATGATTGACGTCGACAGCTTTAAGGCCATTAATGACCATTACGGTCATCTGACAGGCGACGACGCCCTCGTATGCGTTGCGGAAATATTGAAAAAATCCTGCGTAAACACAAACACCTTCCTGTCGCGCTACGGCGGCGACGAGTTCACCATTGTTTGTATTTCCGACACCGTCAACGAAATCGAGCGGCTCATTGAAACAATTAACGACAACGTCAAGCGCTTTAACGACAAAGGCTCAGTCGAGTTTTATCTCTCGCTCAGTATGGGTTATTCGCTTTGGATTCCCCACAGCAACGGCACAATAGACACTCTCGTCAGCGAAGCGGATAACAATATGTACGAAGCCAAGCTTGAGAAAAAACGCACCCACGTTTTTGACATTGAAAAGGAATAGCGCAAAATGAAAAAGGAGCTTGACCGTTATTTTAATATTTTAAAACGTCCGTCGCTCAAAAACGAGTGGCGGTATATTGTTAATCGCTCTGTTTATTCGAAATATCCGAAATTTATGTGGCAGTATATTCTTCATAGACGCGGCAAGTCAAAGGCGCAGCTTGACAGCTTTTTCGATGGCTTTTCAGACCTTGCCAAGCGCAAGGAGGCGGGCGAAACGGTTCGTCTTTTTTTGTATAACGAGGAAGAACGAAAGTCCGACCCTTCAAAGCGCGACGTCGTTCTCTATGTCAATATAAGACACAAGGGCGCGCCCGTTGCCCTTCTTGTACCCGGCGGAGCCTATCGCTTCGTATCGGTTATGAACGAGGGCTTTCCGGTCGCGGCGGCGGCGTCCGCAAGGGGGTATAACAGCGCCGTGCTCGTCTATCGCGTTGCGGAATACGCAAACTCCCTTAGACCCGTTGAAGACCTTAAACGCGCGCTGAGCGTCCTTTGTGATTGTTCTGATGAATTGGGCGTTGACAGAAACAATATTTTTCTTTTCGGAAGCTCGGCTGCCGGTCATCTTTGCGGGTACTACTGCGCCGCACAAAGCCTTCCCGCCGACCGCCCTATTCCCCGCGCACTCGTTTTGTCATATCCCGTCGTCACATTCTCACAGGATACGCACAAGGAAAGCCGCTCGTATTTTTTAGGGCGAAGTGCGACAAGCGAGGATATCGCAAGCTATTCGGTCGAGCGGCTCATAACGTCGTCTTTTCCGCCGACCTACGTTTGGCACTGCGAAAAGGACGAAAGCGTACCGATATCAAACAGCGAGCTTTTAGCCGACGCGCTGAAGAAAAGCGGCGTTTCCTTTGTCTTTCGTCGATTTGCGAACGGAGCGCACGGTTTGGGCGGCGCGGCTGGTATGCCGGAGTCCGTCTGGCTCGACGAGGCTTTCGATTTTTGCGACAGGCACAAGGTTTAAATGCGAACATTAAAACGCTCTCGTATTATAACGAGAGCGTTTTTTGTGTGAGCTTAGTGAATACAACAACCGCGTCTCCCGGTTTAATCTCACCTTTTTTGAATAAGATAATCAGGGTAAAAACAAAAGAGTCCGTCGCTTTCGCGGCGGGCTCTTGAAGAGATTACTTTTAATATTTGCTTGTGGGCTTTTCCTCTTTAATTTCCTTGACCTTTGACTTGTAGGTGTCGTCCTTTGAACGCCACTTGTCAACCACCTGCGAGTCGATAAGGGAGAAATTATCAACAAGGTTTTTAAGTATTTGCGACTGACCGCTGAGCTCCTCGCTCGCCGCCGCGCTCTCCTCTGCGGTTGCGGAGTTGGTCTGAACAACCGCCGAAACCTGCTCCATTCCCGTGTTGACCTGCGCAACCGCCGTCGCCTGCTCCTCACTCGCCGAGGCTATGTTGGTAACAAGTTCTGCGACCTGAACGGCATAATCCGCGACCGAGAATATGGATTTTGCCGTTGTGTCGGCAATTTCCGAACCGTTCTTTACAGCCGCGATTGTTCTTTCAATAAGGTTGGTGGTGGTGTTCACCGCTTCGGACGACTTTTGGGCGAGGTTTCTTACCTCGTCCGCGACGACGGCAAAGCCCTTACCCGCCGCACCCGCACGCGCCGCTTCAACCGCCGCGTTAAGCGCGAGAATATTGGTCTGGAAGGCGATATCGTCAATTGTCTTAACTATCTTTTCAATCTGCGAGGAGGTGTCGTTGATTTCGCCCATGGCGTCAATCATACTCTCCATTTGCTTGGAGCTGTCCTGCATGGCGTCGCCCGACTGTTGCGAAAGCTCTTTCGCCTGCTGCGCGTGCTCGGCGTTGTCTCTTATCTGCTCGGCGATAAGGGTCACCGTTGCCGAAAGCTCCTGAACCGACGAAGCCTGCTCCGTCGCGCCCTGACTCAACGCCTGCGCGCCCGAGCTGACCTGCTCCGCGCCGCTGTTGACCTGCTCGGAGGCTGTGTTTATCTGAACCATTATATCGTTTAGGTTGAATTTAAGCTTGCGAAGCCCGACGAGCAGCGGCTCGTAATCCTTGACATAAATATTTCTGTGATTGACGTGGATATCAAGAACGCCCTGCGCTATTCCTTCGAAGCAGGAATCCATATCTTCTATTATGTAACGGACATTTGTGGCTATTTGCTCGGTGGAACGGCAAAGCACCTCAAGCTCGTCGTTAGTTTTATACATCTTGACGGGTGAATGAAGGTCGCCCGCGGCAAGCAGCGAAAGCCGCTTTGTGCATTCTTCAATCGGTCTTACGACCCCGTCGATTTTCTTATATACCCAGAGGGTTACTAAACTCGCCAAAACAAAGGAAACCGCGATAACAATCCATCCTAAAAGCACGAAGGTGTTGTTATAGTCGCTTTGCTTCGTCATCGTGACGACCATCCAACCCTCGGTGTCGCGAATGTCGCTTGCAGAAACAAGATAATTGGTTTTTCCAATCTTAACCGTCGCTTCGGCGGTATCAAGGCTTGCGTCGTTCGCCGTCGAAAGCGTATTGTCGACAAACTCTATATATTTCTGGTTCTTCGTTTCAAGGCTCTTTACGTTAACCTGATTGACTACATAGTCGTTCTTCGCGCTGGAAATAATCTTTCCGTCCTTGTTGATAATCGACGAAATGGTGCTGTCTGAAATTTTTGCCGCAACCATAATATCGTTTAGGAAGTTCTCGTCCGGAACAAAGGCGACCACGCCGATGATGTCCTCTGCCTTTCCGGTGTCGACTCCGTCTTTCCAAAGCGGCGCGGAGAGTATGATAGTAAGTCTTCCCGCTACCTCGCCGGAAGCTGGCTCGGAAGCCCAAACGTTGCCCTTCATGCTTTCAAGGTAAAAATCGCTTTTGCTGTAATCGACGTCGTCAAACAAACCAAGACCGTCTGTTCCGACTATACGGCCGCGAAGATATCCGTAGCTTGCTATCTTCTGGTCGATTATTTGCTGCTTTTCCTCAACCGACACTCGCTTGTCGGCAAGGTCGGGATTACAGCCGATTTCCTTAACCACGCTCTTGTTGTACTGAATGAAATTTGCAACGCGGTTCGCCTCGGCCTCTGTTACGACCAAAAGATTGTCACTGACGATATCAAGCGCGTCCTTTCTCGACGCGCTGAGGCTCAGCGTGATAACCGCGGTCAACGCGAGCCAAATGATGATGATAATAGAGACGCACAATTTGATTCGAAGACCGTTCTTCATACGGCTTTGTTTCATTAAAGCCGCCTGCTCCTTAACGTCTTCCTTCTTTTCCGCTATTTCTTTTTTTCTTTCTTCGAGTTTGCTCTCAATCCTTGTTTCACCCATTTCAGTAATCTCCTACCTACTAAACTTTGTTCCTTTTTATGGACCCGCCCGATTACGACAAAGGAAACGGAAAACGTTTCGGGTTTTGGCGTCCGCCTCGGGAAAGGCGCTGAAGGGGGTTATTTATTCTGTTCTACGAAAGGCTTCATAAGCTCTTCCATAGTTTCGTTAACGTACTTGACCGCGTTCACATAGGTCTGGGCGATAATGTTGACGGGAATATCAATAGCGACCGCGCATTTTTCCGCCTTGCTCCATTCGCCGTTTTCATAGCATATGCACATATTAAGAAGCTCTCCGCACGGGCCAGTCCGCTGGACAAGTCCTTCCTTTATGTCGTCGGAAATGGGAAGCTCCTTGACCGCGTCCTCAAGCGTTACGCCAAGCAGCGCGTCGAGGGTCGAGAACATTCCGAGCAGGTACGCCTCGGTTTCGGTCGATTTAAAGTCCTTAACGTATTTTGAAAGCTGTTGGCAAAATACCGCGCGAAGGAAGGACGTTTTTATAAGCTCGTCGGTCATTCCGCCGTTGGGCACAAAGCCCAAGAGGTAAATCCACTGCTTAAGCTGTCCCAAGCCGATAACCGTAAGCGCCTGCTTGACGTCCTTTATCTTGTTGGGTATGGAGAAGTACGCGGAGTTAACCATTTTGATAAGCGAAAAGGTAAGCGAAACGTCGAGCGAAATGAGTTGGGCGATTTCGTCGAAATCGGGCTCCTCCTTCGTGACGGCGACCATAAGCCGAAAGAAGGTCGACTGGAGATGGTCGAGCTTCTTTATTTTTGACGACTCAAGCTCTGCGATAGCCTGTCCTTGTATGTAGTCGAAATCGTATTCCTTTGCGAGATTTCTCGCCTGCTCGTTGTCAACATTATACGCCGCAAGCTTTTTGTTGAGCTTTTTCGCTATACTGACTATCTTTTCGGTTTCGTCCTTGTCAAACTTCGAGAAGTCAACCTTTATGATGTCGACCGACGGAAGAATGTCAAGATGACGATTGTTAAAATCAAAACCCGAAAAGGCAAGGCGATAGCCCTGCTTTTTGTATCTGTCCAAAATTATCTTGGATGCGGGATTAACGAGCACGTTGTCCTCAAACTGGATAACAAGCTTCTTCTCGTCGAAAACCCGCGGTATGTTTTGCATTAGAAGATTTGGCGTAAAGGTTAAGAAGCAATCCTTGTTTCCAAGGAAGCTCGCGCCGTCTACTTGGTTGAAGAAGGAAACTATCGTGTTCGCGACCCGCGAGTCGTTCTGATTATAGTAGGTTCTTCCGCCTTGATAGTAAATCAGCTCATAGGCCTCAACTTTACTGTCCTTGTTTAAAATCGGTTGCCGAGCAATATAGGTGTCCATTGATTTCTCCCCATCAAGCAAGCTATTTATTTTCGTCCGACCAATAAATATCCGCCCTGTCTCCATTCCTTAATGTCTGCGTATATGACGCGTTCTTTCCGTTTAAAAGCTGCACGATTTTTCCGTTGGTTTTTTTCGTGTCGATATCGGTAAAGGCGAGGAGGTCAAAAAACTGATATCCCATATCGTCAGGGCGAGGAGGAAGTTCAATTTCCCTTCCGTTCAGTATAACATAAATATCTTCATTTTTCTCGCTTTTATTGATAATCTGCTCAAAACTTTCTTGAATAACAAGGTCTTTTCTGTCCGTTTTTTCTATTATAACCTTTTTTTCTTCAATTTTGGTAGGTTTTTTTTCTTCTTTTTTTAATAATACCGTGATTTCGTCGCCGTTCTCGAGGATATAGCTTGTGTCCTTCTTTTCATCGTTGACGAAAAGCTCATATTTTTTACCGCTGAAAGACGCGTATCGGCACAAGTCCTCAAGGGTTTTTATCGCCTCAACGGTTATCCTTTCGCCGCCGACGAGGGAATAGTCCATATCCTTTTCTATGCCGTTAACCCGAACTGTTTCGCCGACGGTTACGTTCACTCCGTCGAGCACAACCTCAAAGGCTTCGGGGTGTCCGACGACGTCGCAAAGCTTGACCTCGGCGTTTTTTCCGTGCTTCGACGGATTAAAATTAATTATATCTCCCGGCTTTACGACCGATGACAAGGAGGATTCCTTGCCGTTTATCTCAATCGACGCGGGGGTCGGAAGTCCGCCGTAAACCGTCTTTCTCTGTCCGTTGAGCTCATACGTTATCGCTTTTCCGTTTCTTCCGATAATCTGACTGTATCGGTAGCCGCCCATTTGAAGGACGCCGAGCGCCGAATTATCCCAAATGTTAAACAGATGCAGACGCTTGTCGTTAATCGTGACCGAGAAGGTATCCGCCTCGTTTTGCATAACCGCCGTCAGGGCTATTCCAAGCGGCGTGGCGTAATCGGGGCAAAGGATATCCTCGCTTGATTCAAACATTCTTTTTATGTATACGTTGCCGCCGACGGCGACCATATTTTCGTTTATTTTAAGCGCTTCCGCAACCATAGTGCGCAGCCCGGGGGTCTGGCTTCCGCCTCCGACGAGAAATACCGCCGAGGGCACCTTTCCGTTGACCTGAAGAATACGCTCGCATATTAACTCGGCGAGACTTTTTATTGTCGGCTCAATTCTCTCGTATATCTGCGCGCCCTTTTCCTCCTTCGGCACGCCGAGAATATTGTCATATTGTATCAGAGCGTCAAAATCCCTTGACACCTCTTTTTTCACCCGCTCGGCGGTGTTGAAATCGACAAGACACGCCTGCATAACCGCCTCGGTGATTTCGTCGCCAGCAACCGTTGCGACGGTATATGCCGAAACGCTCCCCTTGTCACATACGGCGATATCCGACGTGCCGGCTCCGATATCGCAAAGCGCAAGGTTAAGCTTTCGCAGGTCGGGCGGAATTATCGCGTTCATTGCCGCAATCGGCTCAAGGGTAAGACCCGAAACGGTAAGATTTATTCGGTTCATCGTCGCGTAAAGGCTGTCGATAACCTCTTTAGGCAAAAAGGTCACAATAAGCGAAACGCTCGCGACGTTGCCCTTGTGTCCGATAATGTTTGAAAATTCATAGCCGTCAATGGCGTATTTTTTTACGGCATAGCCGACGCTGAAATAGTTGTCGTCGGAATCCTGCTCTTTGGCAAGAATTTCGTAAGCGCTTTGAACTGCGCTTCGCTCAAGCGACGAAACAACCGCGCCGTCGACCTCCTTGCCCTCGGGAAGCGGAATTTCCCCCTCGCTGTCGATGGTACGAAGCACGCGGCCCGCCGCGGCGATATACACGTTTTCAAGACTTTTCCCAATCCGCTTTTCCAATCGCTCCTTTACGAGCACGGCTATCTTCGCGGTTTCGGAAATATCCTCAATCTGTCCGTCAACGACGGCGCGGGTTTTATATTCCTCCCTTTCGGTATAAAGCACGTGGAATATCCCGTCGGACATATAGCCGACAATTCCTATAACACTCCTCGTTCCTATATCAAGGGCAAATATTAAATTTTCACCGTTTGTGAGCTTCTTGTTCAATACTTCCACCTCTGTAAAAAATTGATGAAACTGCGTTACTTGTTTTCTTTCTTTTCGTCGTCGCTCTTCGACGCCGTTGTAAGTATCTGGCAATAAATCGCCGCGACCACCTCATAAAGCTCCCGCGGAATATTTGCCCCGACGTCAAGCATACAAAGCATCGACGCCGCGCTGTCGTCGCGATAAACGGGTATGCCGCGCTTTTCCGCGACGTCGATAATGCGCTTGGCTATGTCGCCGTAGCCCGACGCAATAATAACGGGCGCTGTATCCTGCTCAAGGTTGTATTTTAAGGCTACCGCCTTTTCATCAGATTTTGACATCAACGCCCACCCTCTTATACGGCAAGGATTTGAAGACCTCCATAAGCGAACGGGAGCGAACAAGAGGTTCGACCCTCATCGTGCCCGCCTTATAGCTTGTGTTAGCCAAAATTCTTGGCACAATCTGTTTCATCTCGGCATACTTTTCCTCAACCCCCTCGGGGCAGAAAAGCGCAAAATCGAGAATATTTTTATGTACGAAAAACTCCGCCTCGAAGCGTCCGACGCTTTCGACGTCGACCACCATCAGCAGATGGGTTCCCTTTGTTCCGTCAGCGGAGGCGTCCCCGCTTTCACCCTCGGGATTTATCCATATTTCCGAAAAGGCGTTAAGCCCCTCGTATTTCATCGGAATAATAAAATGCAAAAGCGGCGTGAAGTTGCACGGCGAGGACAAAAGACTGTGCAAAATAGTATCTGTCTTTTCCGCGCTTGTGCTTCCCTTTTCGGCGTTAGTGGATTTTACGATAAGCTTGGTTAGGTTTTCCATAACCTCAGACTTCGGACCCTCGAGCGTTCTTTCCCCGCCGGTCTTGAATATAAACGCCTTTATCAGCTCTGTAAATTTCTTCTGTTCGGCTTCGGGAAGAAATTGGCGAAGCTTATATATCGATTCGCTCAAAAACTCCTCGCTGTCATTATACCGCGAAAGGTTATAAATTGTAATAGATAATATTTTGCTCAGCTTCGGGGAAAGCAGGATGCTTTCGGACACGTTCTTCGCCATAGCAAGAACGCCCTCCTTTAGCTGTTGAAAATTCGCCGCCGCGTCGTCCTTTCGAAAGGCTTCGGCTAATTTTACGATATTCGCCGCTATATTTTTGCTCGGCGCCATACTTTCGCCAAGATAGTCAAGACTGTTGGCGATTGCGTCGAGAATGTCGTCCTTGTTTGAATAGCTGTTTATCGCTTTCAACAGGGTCGCGATGGAAATCTGGACGTTGGCCCGTCCGCTGTTTTCGCCGCTCACCTGACGCAGAAAGTCGAACAGCTCGCCCTTGAACATCGTGGATTGATTTTCCTGCGCTTCAAACTCACCCTCTACTGCGCTCGAAGGAATAAGCAGGGCGTTGAACATCTGCTCGATTTCCTGAGTAACAGTCTTGTTGTTCGCGGGAAGAAGCTTAAAAATCTCCTCCATGGTCGAAATCGTCTTTAAATACGAAATCGCGACGGCGGGGTCCTTGAGCAGGTTCATAAGAACCGTCGGCGTGTCCCCGTTCAAAAGCCCCGTGTTCTGCTGAAGCAGCTCGCTTTGATTGTGGGTGCGAATAACCTTGGTGGGGTCGAGTATGTTGAACATACCCGCCGCCTCGGCGTTCGCGTTCGGCTGTATGGGCGTGTTCTGCGGTAATATAGGCGTTGTAACTCTAAGTATGTCCGACAACCGAAAACCCTCCTGTGATAAAATTAAAAATTCGCCCAATCCGACATTTTAGCTCTTTATATATTTATCGTCCGATTTCCCCTAAAATAAAGTATATATTTATTATTATTAAAAATAATTCGGTTTAACTCTTTCTTTTTTGTTCAAAATGTAGCATAATTATAACATATAAATTCAAATTTGTGTTTAGGCGGGTGAAAAAATGAGTGCTATGGAGCCGGGAATGGAAGCTATGCTTGATACTTTCATTCATGAAACAGATACCATGCTCGAACAGCTCGACGAAATTCTTATGGAGTCCGAGCGCGCTAAAAATATCAATGTTGAGAATATCAACAGTATTTTTAGAATTACCCATACCATAAAAAGCTCGGCGGCAATGATGGGCTTCACAAGCGTATCGAAGCTTTCTCATTCCGTGGAGGACGTTTTCTATATCATAAGGGAGCACCCCGAAAAGCTTGCTCTTATATTCGATTCGATTTTCGACCTTGTTTTCCAAACGTCGGATTTCTTAAAGCACGAGCTTGAGCTTATCCAAGACGCCGACTATGTCGAAAACAGCTCCGACCACCTTATCGCCGCGCTTGAGGAGCAAGCGGGCATACTCAACGGCGCGTCCGAGGAGGCGCCGGCGAAGACCGACGAAAAACCGACGACCGACGCTGAGATAACCGACGTTCAGGTGGTGGACTCTACCGAGCCTGCCGTAAAATCAGGCGAAATCAAAATCCGCGTTTTCTTTGATGACGACTGCCAAATGGAAAATATGAGGGCATATATGCTTATGACCCAGCTTCGAAGCTGCTGCAACACCCTCGATTCGGTTCCGAAAAACCCCGAGAACGACGGAAACCTATGCGCCGAAATAATTAAAAACGGCTTTTTGATTATATGCCGTCCCAGCCGCTCGGCGGACGAGGTCACCTCGGTCGTCGGTTCGGCGCTGAATATAAAAAGCTACGAGCTGATTAAAGAAGAGCCAAAGGCGAAGGAAGCAGCCGCGGGCGAAACTGCGTCGGCGCAGGAGCAGCAAAAGCCGCAGGACGCCGCAAAATCGCAGGACACCGCAAGCGGCGGCTCTACCCAGCGGCTCATAAGCGTAAACCAAAGCAAGCTTGATATGCTTATGGACCTTGTCGGAGAAATCGTGACAGCGGAATCTATGGTAGTGCGCAACCCCGACCTTGCGGGGCTTCGGCTTGACAACTTCAGCAAATCTATACGCGAGCTTCGCAAGCTCACCGACGACCTTCAGGACGTCGTTATGTCCACGAGAATGGTTCCGCTTTACAGCACCTTTCACAAGATGGAGCGCATCGTTCGCGATATGAGCAAAAAGCTCAACAAAAAGGTTGACCTTGTTCTTGAGGGCGGCGACACCGAGGTGGACAAAACCATCAACGACGCTATCGTCGACCCGTTTATGCATATGATAAGAAACTCTATGGACCACGGAATAGAATCCGCCGAGGAGCGTATAGCCGCGGGTAAGCCTGAGGTTGGAAAGGTAACCCTTAGAGCGCGCAATTCCGGCGGCGAAATCTTCTTTGACATCTCCGACGACGGAAGCGGAATGGACCCGAAGGTGCTTCTTGAAAAGGCGGGCAAAAAAGGCATTTTAACAAAGCCCGCAGCCGACTATACCGACAGAGAAGCGCTTAATCTTATTATGCTTCCCGGATTTTCCACAAACACCGAGGTCACCGAGTATTCGGGGCGCGGCGTGGGAATGGACGTCGTTCGCAAGAACCTCGAAAAGGTCGGCGGCGTGGTTGCCATAACAAGCGTCAAGGGCAAGGGCTCGACCTTCACGATTAAAATTCCGCTTACCCTCGCTATCGTCGACGGAATGAATATTTCGGTCGGAAAAACCCTTTTCACAATTCCGATAACCTCTATACGTCAGTCCTTTAAGGTTGCTGACGCCGAGCAGATTATACATAACACAAACGGAAGCGAAATGATTATGCTCCGCGGGGAATGCTATCCCGTGCTTCGCTTGCACAAGGTTTTTAACCTCGACACCGACGTCACCGACATAACCGAGGGCATCGTCATTCTTGTTGAGGGGGCGTCCTCCTGCGCCTGTCTTTTCGCCGACCAGCTTCTTGGAGAATATCAGGTTGTCGTCAAGCCGTTCCCCAACTTCTTCAACCAGTATGAGCCAAAGGAGCACGGTCTTTCGGGCTGCAGCGTCCTTGGCGACGGCAGCGTGACGCTTATTGTCGACACAAACAATCTTATCAATCAGCAATAGGAGTTTTGTTATGAGTAACGATTATACGCCCACTGAAATGAACGAGGAGCTTGACGGAAGATATCTTCTGTTCTATATTGCGGATACGCTCTATGGAGTTCCGCTCTCCCTCGTGCTTGAAATAATGAACATTCAGCACATCACCAAAATACCGAACACCGCGAACTATGTCAAAGGCGTAATTAACCTTCGCGGAAAAATAATACCCGTGCTTGATATGCGCCTTAAGCTCAAAATGGAGGAGCGTCCTTACGACGACAAAACGAGCATAATTATTTCGGACATCAATGATATACGAATCGGCATCATCGTCGACGGCGTTTCCGAGGTCGTTACCGTCGACCCCGAGCATATAACCGCGCCGCCTACAACCGGCGACAAGGACACCCTTTTCCTCGATTCAATAACCGATTTCGGCGACCACGTCGCGCTTAATCTCAGCTTGGAAAAATTCCTTGCCGACGATATTCTCTAAAAATTAATTTGCGAGGTTACTATGGAAGGCCTTCCCATCAACGCGAAGATTATCGCGCTCACCGACACGGAATTTCAGACCCTTATTTCCTTTGTATATAAAAAATACGGCATTGACTTAAGTAAGAAAAAGCAGCTTATTGAGGGACGGCTTCACAGCACCCTTAAGTCGCACGGCTTTTCAAGCTTTTCGGAATATCTCGCGCTTTTGGAATCGGACAAGACGGGCACAGAGCTTACGAACTTTTTAAACAAGATTACGACGAACTACTCCTATTTCTCGCGTGAGAACGAGCATTTCGATTACCTTGCAAGCACGGTACTTCCCGAGCTTGTGGGCACACGCCACGGTGATTTGCGCATATGGAGCGCGGGCTGCTCTGCGGGGCAGGAGGCGTACAATATGGCGATGGCCATAGACCAGTTTTTCGGTTATCGCAAAAGCGAATGGGACGCGACTATCCTCGCTACAGATATTTCTATGAGCGTCCTTGAACAGGCGAAAGCGGGCATATATCCCGAGGACAACATAAAGGGCATTCCCCCGCATTGGAGAACCGCCTATTTTGACAATCTTGGCGACGGGCGATTTCAGGTCAAGGAAAAGATACGCAACGAGGTTGTTTTCCGCATTTTTAATCTTATGGACAGCTTTGTCTACAAAAAGCAGTTTGACATCATCTTCTGCCGCAACGTTATGATTTATTTCGACGCCGACACAACAAGACGGCTTGTTGAAAAGTTTTATAATGCGACAGCCGAGGGCGGCTACCTGTTTATAGGTCATTCTGAATCAATCGACAAAAAATCGACAGAATATAAATATGTGCGCCCCGCGGTTTATCAAAAGATAACTAAGAAAGTGTAATTTACTTTTATGGCGATTCGTGTTCTCGTAGTAGACGATTCGGTTTTTTTCAGAACCAAGCTTCAAATCAGTCTTTCGGCGGACAAGGATATACAGGTCGTCGCCTGCGCGTCCAATTCCGAAGAAGCGCTTCAAAGAATATTGGAATTAAGCCCCGACGTCGTCACCCTTGATGTGGAAATGCCGAAGATGAGCGGTATAGACTTCCTAAAAGAGCTCATTCCGAAATACCCTATTCCCGTCGTTGTAGTGACCTCGCTTCCCATTAACGCCCTTGACGCTTTAAGGTTCGGCGCGGTTGATTTCGTCAAAAAGCCCGGCACAGACCCTCAATCAACCGACCATTTTACTGAAAAGCTTAAAACAACAATAAAAGTCGCCTCGCGCGCCCGCGTCAAAGCCCCCATCGTTCAAAGCACAACCTCGCTTGCCTCGCGGCTTTCCTCGACCGTCGCAATATCGCAAACCGACGCGATAATCGCGATAGGCGCTTCAACAGGCGGAACCGAGGCGATAATTTCGGTCGTCAAAGACCTTCCCGAAACAACGCCGGGCATCGTAATCGTTCAGCATATGCCCGAAAACTTCACGACGATGTATGCCGAGCGGCTTAACCGAATTTGTAAAATGAGCGCAAAAGAAGCGGCGGACCGTGACCGCGTTGTAACGGGTCAAATAATCGTCGCCGCCGGAAGCTATCATCTTACGCTCAACAAGGACGCAAGCGGATATTATATTAACAGCAAAATGGGCGAGCGCGTAAGCGGTCATTGCCCGTCGGTTGATGTTCTTTTTGATTCTGTCGCCGAAAAGGCGGGCAAGAACGCAATCGGCATAATACTCACCGGTATGGGCGCGGACGGCGCACGCGGATTAACAAAAATGCGCCAAAACGGCGCATACACGATAGGTCAGGATAAAGATAGCTGTGTGGTCTACGGAATGCCTATGGAGGCATACAAAATGGGTGGCGTAGTCCGCCAGCTTCCCCTTGACAGCATCAGCGACGAAATACTCTATCGTCTTCAGACAATGTCGAAAAATAAGGCTTAAAGCGGCGTTAGTACTCCCATTCGCCTCGGTTCGCGGACTTGATGACCATTTTCCCATCCTCAGAATAAAGGTATTGGGTGCGACCGTAGTTCTTGCCCGTGTCCTCGGCTATTATTGGAATATGAAAGCGCGTAAGCTCCGCCTTAACCGCTTCTGTGTTGCGCTCGCCTATACAGGCGAGCGCTGAATTATTTACGCCCGCAAACATCTGCGCTCCGCCCGCGATTTTTGCCTTTAAGAACATTCTTTTCGCTCCTGCCTCCTCCATTTTGAGGATAAGCAGCTCTACGGCGGTGTCGGCAAATTTATAAAGCTGTGTTCCCGCCGCCTTGAAATCCTTGCTCGACGGAAGCATAATATGTGAAAGTCCCGCTATCTTCGTCACCCTATCGTAAAGACATATACCCACGCAGGACCCAAGAGCATAGGTAACAAGAACGTCGCCGTTTTTTGCGACATTCAGGTCGGATATGCCCACTACGATAACTTGACTCATTCATTTAACCCCAGACTATCCATTATTTTTTGCAGTGACTCAACCTCCGGAATTAAAAGAACATGGCTTGGCGCCACCTTTCCCGCCTCAGGGTCAAGTTCGTCTTCAATAAAAAGTATCTTGTCGCTTATGTCGGCGTAGAAAATCGCGGGAACGCTCAAAATCGAGCCCGCCATATCGACCGAAAGGCTCGGCACCGATATATTAATTTCAAGCCCCGTAAGCGCGTTAATCGCGCCCGCATAGGACGCCGCCATAATGTTTCCGACCTCTTGAATGGCGGAGCCGCTCATTTCGTCGATTTCGAAATTCTCGTTTATTTCTGTGCCCATAAGCGTGTTTATAACCATCGCCGCAAATTCCTTTTGCAACAGGAACATAATCATTCCCGTCACGTCGCCGCTGAGGGAAAGAAGAAGTCCTACCAGAAGCTGCTCCGGTCCGCCGAGCTTGTTGACGACAGTATCATAATCAAGAAACTTTACGCTCGGCACCGCGATATCGACAGGACGCCCGAGCATATTTGAAAGGGACGACGCCGCGTTGCCCGAACCGATGTTTCCGATTTCGCAAAGGGCGTCAAGCTGCATCTCGTTTAAGTCTTCGTAATTATTGATTACCATAAGTTTCTCTACTTCCTAAGGTTATTTATCGTTTGTTCGTTCTCGTCCGCCGTTTGTAGCACACGCGCGCTCATCTGATATGCGCGCTGGGCGGAAATCATATTCGACATAGCATCGGTGAGGTTTGTTCCCGACTGCTCGAAGCAGCTGTTGCGAAGCTCGTAGGTTCCCTGCGCCATTAGTATCGGTGCGCCCGACGTCGCGCTCGGAAGATAGGTGTTATCTTCAAGCGGAGTCAGCGCGTTAGGATTGTCGAACCTGTATATCCCTATACTGTCTATTATATTACCGAAGTCAATACCGTCGATGCCCTTCGAGGTGTCGACGGTAATTTTTTGTCCCTTACCGTCAAGCACAAAGTCGCCGCTCGACGAAACAAGATAAACGCTGTCGCCGACTATGCCAAGCGCGAACTGACCGTTTCTTGTGTACGCGGTGCCGGTCTGATTCTGAACTGCGAAAAGTCCGTCGCCGATTATCGCGAAATCAAGCGGCGTATTGCTCGATTGAATCGCGCCTTGTGTGAAGTTTATACCCGTAGGAACCGCCTTGACGCCATAGCCCGTAAGAGGGTCGGCGGCGGTGTTGACGTACATCTCGCCGTAGAGCAGGTTGTTGAAGGACATTGTGTTTTCCTTAAAGCCCGCCGTACTCATATTCGCGATGTTGTTGCCGATGTTGTTGAGCCGTTCCTGATACGCCATTAGTCCCGTCTGTCCCGAAAAAAATGCAGGTTTCATCTATTTACTCCCTTCGCCGTTATACCGTGCCGATTTTCGTCGCGGCCTTTGTGTTCATCGAATCCATTATCTGAAGCGCCGAGCTGCACGACTGGAAGGCGCGCTGCGCTTGAATAAGCGTCGTCATTTCTTGGTTGTACTCGACGTTCGCGAGCTCAAGGCATTTGTCGACAAGCGAGTAGTTTCCGTCGGCGTTCATCGTTCCGCCTGCCGTTACGCGGAACATACCGTTATCGAGCCGCTCCATTGTCGCGTTTTCGTTCGGAAGGGTTATCATAAACTTTGCCTGAACGTTGCCGTCCTTGTCGATTATCTCTCCGTTCGACATAACGGTGAAGCCCGACTGCTTAACCTGTATGGGCGAGCCGTTTTCGCCAAGCACCCGTCCGAAGCCGCTAAGCTCTAAATAGCCCTCCTTGTCGATAGTAAAGCTTCCGTTTCTCGTAAGATAGGTTTGACCGTTCGCGCCTTGTATGTTGAAAAACCCAGAGCCACCGATAGCGACGTCGCCCTCGCGGTCGGTCGATTGAAGATTGCCCATGGAAAACACGGTAGCGACGTCGGTAACATAGTTCATAACCGAGCCCGTTCCGTCGCCGAGCACCTGTGAGTTGTTCTTCTCCTGACGGACAAGAAGCTCCTTTTCAAACGCCGACGTCAGCACCCTTTCGGCTTTATACCCCGGGGTCAGAACGTTGACGAGGTTGTTGCCGATGGCGTCTATCTGCTTTTGGCTTGTCATCATTCCCGACGATATAGTGTAATATCCAGCTAACATTTGCGTGCCCTCCTTCGTTGGCGGTTACTGTCCGGATTGATAGCGGCTCATCGCTTCGTTGAGCGTATCGAGCGCCTTCTTCCTGATTTGCGAAACTCTTTGAAGCGAAATGTCGAGAACCTCTCCGATTTCCTTCATATTGAGGTTTTCATAAAAATAAAGTGTTACGACCTGTTTTTGCTTTGCGGGAAGCGCATCTATCGCGCGGGCGAGAGTAAGACGCATTTCCTCCTCCATAAGGTTCTTGTCGACATTATCCTCGATAATGTTGTTCGATTTTTCCACCGCGTTGCCGTAGGTTTCCTCCAAAAGCTCCTCGAACGAGAAGGTGTCGACCACCGACATTTCGACCATAAGCTGATTCAGGGTTTTTTCGCTCATTCCGAGATAGTCGGCAAGCTCCCCGTCGGTCGGCTCGCGCATAAGCTTTTGTTCAAGCTCCGAGCGTCCCTTTTTTATGCGTTTCCTTGCCTCCCACACGCGGTTGGGAAGCCAGTTCTGTTTGCGAAGATATTTTAAAATCGCGCCGCGAATAACTGTATAGCTGTATGTGTCGAAACTCGCGCCCCTGTCGGGGTCATACCGCTCAATGCAATCTATAAGGGCGATAACCCCTTGATTAAAGAAATCGTCAAAGGGAATGTTTGAAAGCAAAATCGACCGCATATTATAAATAGCGATGTTTACTCGTTGAATATAATGCATGACAAGCTGGTTTCTTATCTCGATGTCGCCCGTCTGCTTGTATTTCCGCATCAATCCTTCGGGGTCGTTTACGGGCGTATCTTTGATAGGTTGTTTGCCGTAAGTCAATTTCGTTTTCCTCCTCCCTGAGAAATAACGTTTCCTATATTGTTATATTACCGAGCGACTGGATTTGAACGCTCGAATCAATGTCGTTAAAGGAAAGCACCGTCACATTCGGATAAAACTGGTCCAAAAGCTTTTTGAAATATATTCGCACAATCGGCGAGGTGAGCACTATGGGCTCCTGGACAAGCTTTTTAACCTTGTTTATCTGCTCGGTCGTGCTGGCGACGATTTTTTGTATTGTATCGGGCTCAAGCGCAAGATATGAGCCTCCGTCGGTCTTTTTTACGCTCTTTATAACCCTGTCCTCTATGGCGCTGTCGAGTCCGAGCACCTTAAGCTGCCCCGCCTCGGAAAAGCGCTGGGTTATCGTTCGCTTAAGTCCCTGCCGCACATATTCGGTAAGCATATCGTTGTCCTTAACCGCCGGGGCGTAGTCCGCAAGGGTTTCGAGTATCGTTTCCATATCCAGAATCGGAACTCCCTCGCGAAGAAGGTTGCGAAGCACTCTTTGAAGCTCGCTTACCGTTATGACAGAGGGAATGGTGTCGTCGACTATGCTGCTGTCGCTGTTTCGCTTCAGGTTGTCAAGTATCTTCTTTACCTCCTGACGGCTCAACAGCTCATAGGCGTGTATACGAATGATTTCCGAAAGGTGGGTTATTATAACCGACGTCGGGTCTATAAGGGTATATCCCGCTATCTCCGCCTTCATCTTCTTGTCCTCGCTTATCCAAACGGCGGGCATTCCGAACGCGGGCTCTACGGTTTCAATTCCGTCGACCCTCTTTTCGGGGGCGATATCCATCGGCGCCAATCCAAGATAGTGATCAACGAGCACCTCGCCCACGGCTATCGACTGGCTCTTAAGCTTGATTTCATATTGGTTTGGGTTTAGCTGGCTCGAATCCTTCAGCCTTACGGCGGGAATAACCATTCCCATATCGTCGGCAAACTGTTTTCGGAGCATTATTATTCGGTCAAGGAAGTTTCCGCCGCTGTTTTCGTCAACGAGCGGCAACAGACTGTACCCGACCTCCACGCCAATCGGGTCGACGTTGAGAAGCCCATAGACATTGTCCATATTTTTATAGTAGCTCACCTCGTTGGTTATCTCCTCGACCACCGGGGCGGCGACGTCGCCGACAATCGCCATTGACTTCGCGCTTTGCCGCGAAAGTGCCGCGCCGAGCGTAATAAGTATCGCCGAAAGGATAATAACCTGAAGCGCGGGAAAGCCGATAAGGATTAAAAGCGGAAGCGCACAGCCCGCGATAAGAAGCACGCGCGGCTGGGACGCAAACTGCTTGATGACGTCCATATTGAGGTTGGTTTCCGAAGCCGAACGGGTAACAATCATACCTGTGGCAACCGAAATCAAAAGCGCGGGTATCTGGCTCATCAGTCCGTCGCCGACGGTCGAAACCGCGTATATGCTTATTATCGTCCCGAAGTCGCCCTCGCCGTTAATCATACCGACGACAATTCCGCCGATAAGGTTGATTAGCGTGACGACAATGGAAATTATCGCGTCGCCCTTGACGAACTTCGAAGCACCGTCCATAGAGCCGAAAAAGTCGGCCTCGCGCTGAATTTTGCTTCGTCTGTCACGCGCCTGCTCCTCGTTGATAAGCCCTGAGCTTAGGTCGGCGTCAATCGCCATTTGCTTTCCCGGCATAGCGTCCAAGGTAAATCTTGCCGAAACCTCAGCGACGCGCTCGGCGCCCTTTGTGATAACGATAAACTGAACAAGAACGATAATAAGGAAAATAACAAGTCCGATAACGACGTTTCCCTGAATGACGAAGGTTCCGAAGGTTTTAACAACCTCGCCCGCATAGCCGGAATTTCGAAGAATTGAACGGGTGGACGAAACGTTAAGTCCAAGACGAAATATCGTCGTAATAAGCAAAAGAGAGGGGAAAATCGAAAATTCAAGCGGCTCCTTTATGTACATGCTCATAAGCAGAATAATCAGCGAAATGGCAAGGTTCAGTATAAACATAAAGTCGAGCAAACCCGTTCCGAGCGGAACTATGAGCAACGCGACAATTACGATAACAAAAATAGCAATACCATTACTGAAGAAATTTTTGCTCATTTACTCTTTCCTTTTTTCTTTAGACTGTACACGAATGCGAGCACCTGCGCTATGGGCGCATAGAACTTCTCGGGTATTTCGCGGTCGATATCAACCGCCTCAAAAAGTGCGCGCGCAAGGGGTCTGTCCTCGGTTATATATACGCCGTTATCCTCTGCGACCTTGATTATTCTAAGCGCCATCTCGTTTGCGCCCTTCGCAATAACGACAGGCGCGCGGTTCTTCTGCTGGTCATATTTAATCGCCACAGCGTAGTGGGTCGGGTTCCTTATGATGACGTCGGCGTTGGGGACCTCCTGTATCATACGCCGCTGCGCCCGCTGCTGCTGCATATTCCGTATGCGTCCCTTTATCTGAGGGTCGCCCTCAACCTGCTTGTATTCGTCCTTTATCTCCTGCTTGGTCATCTTCAGGTTTTTCTCGTACTCGTACCACTGATAGAGATAATCCGCCGCGGAAAGGAAAACGAAGGCAATGCCCGCCTTGGTGACGATACTCATAATGAGCCTGCCCGTTTCAGAAAGCACCTGCAAAAAAGGAAGCTCCATATACCGCGGTATAAGATTAATTACGTCCCTTACGACAGAGTAGATGACGTAAATTAAAACGGCAATTTTAATGATTGATTTTACTATTTCGACAAGGCTTCTCAGCGAAAACATTTTTTTGAAGCCGTTGAGCGGATTAATCCTGTCTCCCTTAAATTCGAACGCCTTTGCCGAAAAAAGCATTCTCGTTTGAAGCATCGTAACGGCGACCGCCACAAGACAGGTTATCGCAAGTATCGGAAGCCCGACCTTCGCGTAAACCACGCATAAATCAATAAAAATCTGCTTGAGGGTGGCAGTGTTTATCGACGTATCCTTCGCGCCCATAACGAGGTATTTGCCGAGCGTTTCTTTAAGCGTCGTGAAATCAAAGCTCGAAAGGATTTGCAGCGAGTAGAAGGACGCCAATAGGGTGAACGCCGTCACTATCTCCTGACTTAAAAGCACGTTGCCCTTTTTTCGTTCGTCCTGTCGCCGTTTCGGGGTAGCCTTCTCGGTCTTTTCGCCCGCCATCAAATCCCCCCTTTAACGCCGACTTTTCTTTGCTATGCCGCCGCTTGAAGCAGTCCTTGCATACTGACCAAAAGCGAGTTTATGTATTTGTCTAAAAACTCCGACACGGGCGACGCGAAGATAAAAAGCAGCGTAAACCCGAACAGCATTTTTAGTTGGAAATGTATCGTAAAGATGCTTATTTGAGGAATAAGCTTCATCAGCAAGCCCATTGACATCTCAAGCACGAAGGACGCCGCCATAAACGGTACGGCGAGATGCATAGCAAGAGAAAAAGCCGAAACAAACATCGTCAGCATAAACGAGCCGACGTTTTCGCCGAAGGTGACCGCGCCAACCCCGACTATATCGTAAGACGCCGCAATCAGCCGAACAAAAATCAAATGGCTGTCCGAGGCAAAAAAATACATAATAAAGAGAAACTGAAAAAGGTTGCCCGAAAGGGAAATTTGAAGGTTGGTCGAGGGGTCAAAGGATTTCGCCATGGAAAGTCCGAAGCCCATATCAATTATGTCGCCGACCATAAAAAGAAGATAGTAATATATCTGAAAGAGTATTCCGCACGCCACGCCGATGAGAAGCTCCGTTATCATCGAAGACATAAGCGCGAAGGTGTCCATTTTGCTCACCGCTTCAATTCCCATATTGGGAACGATGATGAGCGAAGCGAAGAAAACGAGAGCCGCTCTCACCTGAGAGGGAACGTTCCTTCTTGCAAGCAGAGGATTGAAAAATATCATTCCGCCCACTCGGCAAAAGACCAGCAAATAGGTCTGAATAGCGTCAAAAACGTATGTAAACTGCATCGCCGCTACGCCCTCGTAGCGTAGGTCATAACCGCGCTGAAGAAATCAGAAAGGTTTGTCAGCATCCAAGTTCCAAGCACCACCAGAAGGAGCGCAATAGCGATTATCTTCGGTACGAAGGTTATGGTCTGCTCATGTATCTGCGTCGCCGCTTGAAATATCGCGATGACAAGACCGATAATCATACTTATCAACAATAGCGGGGTTGAAAGCTTGAGGATAATCCACACCGTTTCACGAAATGCAAGGAGCACGCTTTCGTTCATTGTTTTTGTTCTCCTCCCCTATTACTTGTGAAACGCATCAGTAGAAGCTCGTTATGAGCATCTCCATAATCAGCCGCCAACCGTCAACTACGACAAAGAGCATTATCTTAAACGGGAGCGAAATCGTCGATGGCGGCAGCATAACCATACCGACCGACATCAAGGTGCTCGCCACAATCATATCAATTACAAGGAACGGAAGAAACAGGAAGAAGCCTATTGTAAACGCCCGCGATATTTCGCTTGTCAGAAAGGCGGGAATTATGACCTCTATGCCGATGTTCTTCAACGCTTCCGTGTCGCTTGGAGCGACAGAAACATCGCCGTCCTTTCCCGCAAGGGAAAGAAACATATTGAGGTCGGACGACTTTGTCTGCTTGAGCATAAATTCTTTTATGGGGTACTGCATTTCCTTAAGCGCGACCTCTTGGGTTATCTCGCCGTTCTTATAAGGGTCAATGCTCGTTTCCTTTATCTCCATACCGACAGGCGTCATTATGAACAAAGATAAAAAGAGCGCGAGTCCAATAATAACCTGATTCGGCGGAGTTTGTTGAAGCCCGATTGCGTTTCTTACGAGCGAAAGCACGATTACGATTCGCGTAAAGCTCGTCATCATAATAAGTATCGTCGGAGCAAGAGCGATAAGCGCGAAGGTGAACAAAAGCTCAAGCGTTCCTATGCCGCCGTTTTCGTCGCCGCTCACGTCAATATTGATTGACGCGGCTCCGGCCTTCAGCGCCATAGCGAAAAAAACAACCACGAAAACCAATACCGCCGAGGCGAGCATAATCACCCTGCGGATTTTCGTCGACTGCTCGGCTTTATTCTTTTTATTTTGAACTGCCGTCTTTTCCATCAATACTACCGTCTAATTTCTTTTCGCTCCTGGATTTTTTCGCGTCCTTAAGGTAGGTAATAAAGTCCGTCACCCTTTCGTTCGAAACGGCTTCGTCTTCACAAAACTGCTCGGCTGGAAGCTCGCTTATAAGCGTAATACTTTGGGGCGTCGCGCCGAGGAGAAAGACCTTATCGCCCGCCCTCGTCACGAGAATAGCCTGATTTTTTCCTATATACGCCCTGTCAATTACCTTGACCCGTTCCTGTCTGCCCTGCTTGCCCTGATACTGCCTTCCGACAAGCTTCGAGGTGTAATACGCCGCCGCGAAGATTCCGCACATCAGCAGAACCATACCTACAATCTGCAATATTTCTTTAATCATTTGGGGGTTACCCTTCCGACGGTCGGCTTAAAGGGGAAGAAGCTTCGAAACCGTCTGAATAATTCTATCCTGCTTAAAGGGCTTGACGATAAAGTCGAGCGCTCCGAGCTTGATAGCTTCCATAACCATTGATTCCTGACCCATTGCCGAGCACATGACTATTCTCGCGTTCGCGTCGATATCCTTTATCTTGCGAAGCGCTTCAATTCCGTCCATATTCGGCATGGTGATATCCATAATTACAAGGTCGGGCTTGTGGACCTGATATAGCTCCACGGCTGCCTGTCCGTCCTCGGCTTCAACGAAATCGTCGTATCCTGCCTGACTGAGCTGGGTCTGAACCATTTTTCTCATAAATCCCGCGTCGTCAACCACTAAAATTTTATACATGCTGTGAAACCCTCCTAAACTGACTTTCAGTAAAATTACATATTTGATTCAAGCGAATCCATTAGTTCCTTTGTTCCGACTATGTCGGTTATTCTGACTCCGAAGCTGTCGCCGACGACTATTACGTCGCCGTGTGCGATAAGCTGGCCGTTAACCACTATATCGGCGGGCGCGCCCGTCTGCTTGTTGAGTTCTAAAACGGAGCCCTGACCAAAATCCGCTATATCTCTTATCTTGCGCTTAGTCTTTCCGATTACGACCGACACATCGAGCTGAACCCCCATAAGAAGCTCCATATTGGTTTCTGTCTGGGGATGCACCGTCCCTTGAGAGAACTCGGGGAAATTCGCGTTCTTTATGCTCACGGGTCCCTGCTGTTGTCTTACTCCCGGCTGCTCGGCGACATAGGTCACCTCGGCGGGACGCGACGGGTACTGCGCGGGCGGCGCAGATTGCTGCACCGGCGGCGGTGTCGGTATCGGCGGCGTCGGCGCGACGGATGCCGCGGGCTGCGGCGGCGTTGGCATCGGCTGCGGCGGCGGTGTCGGCTGAGAAACCGGCGCAGACTCACTGTCCATTCTCGCCTTGGCCTCCGCATAGGGGTCCTTATTAATTATTTGAGCGACCTGCGCGCCCTCGGGCGTTGCCGAAAGGTCTTCCTTCTTTGGCGGTTCGTTGACGTAGCTCACGATATTGCTTGCAAGCTCGCTTGTAAGGAAGCTGCAAAAGGTGGTATCGAGAATGCCGTCAATAACCATTTTAAAGGAAATCGCCACAACGTTGTCGCTGTCCTTTATATCTGCGAAAAACGTTGTTTCCGCGCTTTCGGTCGACTTAACCGTGACCGCCTCGGGCGTTGAAATGCTTATCGTTCGGTTCAACACCTCGGAAAGCGCCGTGGACGACGCGCCCATCATCTGGTTCATAACCTCGCACGACGCGCTCATGCTCATTTCGTCGAACTCGAACTCGTCGCCCTCTTCGGTCGTCGTGTCGTTGCCCATCAGCAGGTCGAGGATTATTTTCATATCCCTCTCGCGAAGCATTATAACGTTCGTGCCCTCGATACCCTCGATATATTTAATTCGTACGATAATTGCGGGTTCAAACTTTGAACAATTTATGTTGCTGAACTTGTCTTGTTCAATTTTCGGCGTTGTTATCGTGACCTGTTTTTCAAGCATCGACGAAACGGCCGTCGCCGCAGAGCCCATGCCGATATTCATAACCTCGCCTATTGTGTCTAACTGTTCGGTATTTAACACAATGTTTTCATTAGCCACCCGTTATCCCCCCTTTTCCTTTTGATTTACCTAACGCCTCGACAAGCTTGACCGCCTTTTTCCTATCAACCTCGCCAAGCCGCGCGGTGTACCACGGAACGCCGTCAAGGTTAACATATATGTCGCCGTCGATACGCTTGTTCAACGCTATAACGTCGTTCACTTGAAGATTTGCGATTTCACTTACGCTCATTCTGCAATTATCCAAAATCGCCTCAATTTCAAGGTCGCTGAACTTCAGATTATCCATTATGACCTCTCGTTTTAGCTTTTCCTTTTCGGGGTCCTGCTGTTTGCTCGAATGGGTGTACTTTATGCTGAAGCTGTTGATTATCTCCTCGAGGTTTTCCGCGGGCATACAAATGTTTGCCGTTGCGGAATGATGCTCGTCCTTTATTTCAAGAGAAACGATAACGACTGTGTCCTGCGGAGAAAAGGCCTGAAGCAATCGCCCATTGGTTTCTATGCCCGTAAGGGAGCTCGTAAGGTCGATGTAGTTCGACCAGACCTCCTGAAAATACTTGACGACGTTCTTGAGAACATATTGAAGAAGCTCAAGCTCAATGGCGGTGTAGCCTCTGTCCGGAGCGTCAACCACGTCGTTTCCTCCGAGCAGCCTGTCAATCAGCAGGAAGCCGAACCGCGTCGCAAGCTCGATAACAACCGAGGTTTCGGAAAACTTCTTTTCCTCGGGCTTGAAGGAAACCATACCGACCAGAATGTTGTCGGGAAGAGAATTGCTGAACTCGTAATATCGCTGCTCCTCAATTTCACTTATAGTGACCTCCGTCACGGTTCTCAGCACGCTCGTGAAATACGAAGAGATAACGCGTGAAAAGTTTTCGTAAAGGTTGCTCAGCGACCGTATTTGGTCTTTCGTAAACTTCTTCGGCGAAGCGAAGTCGTATTCCTTTATTTTGCCCTTCTGCTCTTCTTCCTTCTCTTGGATTTTACCGGATTTCATTTTGTTGAGCAGCTCGTCTATCTGTTTTTGCGACAGCGCTTCCGACATTCGTTTTCAGCTCCTTTCCGAAAAAGCTTTCTTGTTGGCTTGGTTATTTTCGTCTAATTCGTTCCTTCGCCCTCGACGAGCTCGTCGGCTTTTGGAAGCTCGTATCCTTGACCGTCTCCGTTGTTGTCGAACAAATCCATTCCCGCCGTATCCTCGGGAACCCCCGCTGCATTGTACGCCTTGCCAAGGGAATCGTAAAGGTCGAAGTTCGCGGAGCTGTTCATTCCGACTATGATAAGCTCGACCCTTCGGTTAAGCTTTTTCGCTTCAATATCGTCGTTGCTTGCGACCGGATAGTGCTTGCCGTAGCCGAGGATAACCATTTTTGTCGGCTCGAAGCCCTTGTCGTATTCGAAATATCCCGCCACCTGCGACGCCCGCTCGCCGGAAAGCATCCAGCCCGACGAGCGAAGCTCGCCGTTTTCGGGGTCGGCGGTGTGTCCTGTTATGTTGACCGTTCTTATTTTGTCCTCGTACTCCTTGAGCATATCCCCGATAAAGGAAAGTGTCGGGTAGCTTTCGGGCGTCATAACGTAGGAATCGGGATAAAACAAAAGCGAGGAATTAAATCTTATATAAACTATATCGTCCGCCGTCGAAAGCTCAACCATTCCCTGCTGATTGTTTTCCTCGACGTAGGTTTTCAGATACTCGTAAAGGTTTTCCATTGCGGTCTGCTGCTCCGGTGTGTTCGAGCCGATTTCCGAGCCCTCAACAGACGCGCCGCCGTTTATTATCTGTTCGATTAATTCGGGCGAAAGATTTGAAAAGTAACGAATGAAGGCGTTGAACTTATCCTGGTCGACGCTCGACATACTGATAAGCACGGCAAAGAAGGTCAGCAAAAGCGTAACCATATCCGCGTATGTGTTAAGCCAAGTGCCCGAACCCATGCTTGCTCTTCGCTTTGAACCCACGTCTTCGCCCTCCCTTCAGCTAATGCCGCTGATTTTTATTTCTTGCCGCCCTTCTCGGGCTTGCCGCCGCCTTCGGCTTCGGCACCCTCGCCCTCGGCGCCCGCACGTTTATCCTTTGCGCTGTAACGCTTTTTCTTGTACTCGGGGAGCATATTCATAAGCCTGTCGCGAATAAGGTTGGGGTTTTCGCCCGATTGAATGGCTTGAACGCCCTCGCTTATTATCCTCTTGCAAAGAAACTCCTCATCGTGCCGCACGCGAAGCTTGTTCGAAATCGGGGAAAAGATTAGATTCGCGAGAAGCGAGCCGTAAAAGGTGGTAATCAGCGCGACCGCCATATTCGGTCCGACCGACTCAACGTCGGAAAGGCTTTTCATCATATTGATAAGTCCGATAAGGGTTCCTATCATACCGAATGCTGGTCCAAGCGCCGCGCCGTTGTCGTAGAAGGTTCGCTCCTGATAGTGTCGCTCGTCCATATCGTCGAGCCATGATTCCATTTGGATTTTGACCTTTTCGGGGTCGACCGAGTCGACAATCATCTGGATACTGTTTTTCATAAATGCGTCGTCTATTTCGGCGGCGTCCTCTTCAAGAGAAAGAAGACCGTTGATTCTCGCCTTTTTCGCAAGCTCGATAAGCTTGTCGATATATTTTTTCGGGTCGTACTGCTTAGGCATAAACAGAATCGACATATGCTTACCTATCTTGGTAAACTGCGACGCGGGAAACATTATCATAAGGGCGCCGAAGGTACCGCCGATAACTATCGCGACACTCGTCGGGTCCCAGAAGTTTTTGAGGTTAACAAAGCCGATAGAATATTCGCCCGTGTTGATATCCTTCGAAAGAATTATACCGACGAACATAAGCGCAACGGCAAGCGTCAAGCCCAAAATTGTCATAAGGTCAATTTTTCGTTTCATTCCTTAACTCTGCCCTTCTTCATATTTGTCGCGGGTAACGACCTTTACGACGTCCTTCGTCGCCTTTCGATATTCCTGAATAAGTCTTATGACCTCGGTCATCGGCTCTTGAACGATGTATATGTTCTTGTTGACAAGACGTATAGTGGTGTCGGGTGTTTCTTCCATGGTTTCGATTAAATCCGAATTGAGGGCAAATTCCGCTCCGCTTAATTTCTTTAAAATAATCAAGTTTTCCACCTCCGTCTTTTTTGGGCTTATTCCGCAGGAAAACGGAAAACGCTTTTTCCGCTTTCCTGCGGGGGCGGCGAGAGCCGCCCCGCAGAATTAATTATCTCTTAAGGTTTATAAGCTCTTCAAGCATTGTGTCCGACACCGTAATAATACGGGCGTTGGCCTGATAGCCGCGCTGGGTGGTAATCATTTCGGCAAACTCCGACGAAAGGTCGACGTTCGACATTTCAAGGGCGCTGCTCTTTAATGAGCCTGTTCCGTCGCTGCCCGGGTCGCAAAGCTTGGGCTCGCCCGAGTTCTGGCTCATGGAGTAGTAGTTGGTTCCGTTGAGCTGAAGTCCCGCGGGGTTCGCGAAGCTTGCAAGAGAAATCTTACCGACGACGATTGTGCCCTTTTCAGCGTGGGTAACCGAAACCGTACCGTCGGCTCCCAAGGCGATGTTCGTAAGCTCGTCGAGTGTAACAGCGCCGCCCGCCGTACCGCCCGTAAGACCGAACGAAACGCTCGAAAGACCCATTTCCCTTGATTTCTCCGAAGGGGTAACCGTAAGGGTTTCCGTTCCCGTCATGGCAGTCATTGAGCTTGTGCTGTCAAGCGTCAAGCCGGGATGCTGGGTTTGATACTCTTCGTTCATGGCCGCAAACCCGGGGTTTGTAACCTGAATATAATCTCCGTCGTCGCTCTTTAAGAGCACCGAGTTTGAGGTGGTTGTCGAATAGATTTGACCTGTGTAGTCCTTACCGCCCACCGAGAGGTTTATCGTCCAGTAGGGGTTGGTCGCGTCGGCGGTATATTTCGCGGTAAAGTCACTGCTTGCCACCGTGCCGCTTCCCGAAAAGTCGCTGCTCGTTTTCATAAAGGTCATGCCGCCGCCGAAAACGCCGTCGTCCATGCCCGTTATTGAACCGGTTATTGTTCCGAAGTTTGTTCCCGTTATCTGCGCGCCTGTAAGGGGAGTTGTCTGCGCGGCCTGATAGGCGATTGCGCTGTATGTGTGCCAGCCCTTGCTTGAGTCAAGCGCGGTATGTATTTCAGTATCGGTCGCAGTATCGGCTAAGCAAAGGTTCTTCTTTATTGTTGCCTTGTCGGGGACCTCCAGGCTTATTGTAGAGCCGTCGGGACCCGTGAGGGTGGACGTTCCGTTGTAGGTAAGCGTGCCGGTATAGTTCTTTCCGCCTACCGCGACGGTGAGCCCGAAGCCTGTTCCGTCGGTTGACATAGCGCCGACGGTAAAGGTCATATTGCCCGAGGAGGGGAAGGTTTCGCTCATACCCGTGATTTTAACTCCGCCGAGGAAGAACTGACCGTGATTGACCGTCGCTGTCTGGGGGGTAGTAACAGCGGCTGCAAGCACCGTGTCAAGTCCCGTGTCTTTAACATTGAGGGTAATCGAGCCGGTTTCCGCCGCGTTCTTTAATACGACCGAGCTGCCCGCCGCAGCGTTTTTGCTGACCTTGCCGGTATAGGTAACGCCTTCAACCGTCGCGGAGATGTCGTACATTGTTGAATCCGCCGCGTCAACTGTCGTGGTGAAGTTGAACGCCGCGTCAGCGGTTATTGTGTTGGAGGGGTCAAAATTACCAAGCTCTAACTTTCCGCCGAAGAAGGTTGACGGGTCGCCGACCGTAAGCGACGGCTTAACCGCGTCGCCGGAGCCTGTGAAGGTTCCGTTGCTCGCTTCAACGCCGAACTTGTTTTCGGTCGCGGTTATGGTGAAGGTTCCCGCCGCCGTTTCAACGCCGTTGTTGGCTTCGCGGATAGCCTGGTTGATAACCTTGTTGAGCTCGGTCATCGAGTTGAACTGCTCGCTGTCGTTAAGAACGACTGTTATCGCGCCCGTTGTGGCTATGGTCGCCGTCGCTTTAAGTCCAGCGGGAAGCGCCGAGCTTGAGCCGATTGAGAGCGAGACGTTGCCGTACTTTGTCGGGTTCGAGGTGGAAATCGTGTAATTAATTCCGTTAATCGCCTCTGTGGTCGACGAGGTTCTCGGGTCGACCGCGCTGACGTTGTCAAGGCGAATTTTTTGGGTGCTCGGCGTTCCGTCGGCGCTCGTCGTACCTAAAACGAAGTTACCGTTTATATCGACGAGGTATCCGTTGGAGTCGTAATCGAGCAAGCCCGCTTTGGTGTAAAAGATGTTGCCGTCGGGGTCCATGACCTGTAAAAAGCCCTCGCCCGTTATGGCGACGTCAAGCCCGAAGCCCGTGTTCTGCATACTCGACTGGGTCATCTGGGTTTGAACCGCCGAAAGAGACGAGCCGTAGCCGACCGCGGAGGGGTTCGTACCGCCTCGGCTTGCCGTGCCGCCCGACGCGCTCTTTACCGTTTGGTAATAGATATCGCTGAAAATTGCACGCTGAGACTTGTAACCATAGGTGTTGACGTTAGCGATGTTGTTTCCGATAACGTCCATCTTGGTCTGGTGGGCTTTTAGACCCGCCACGCCTGAAAACATAGCTCTGTTCATAATTACTCCTTATGATTTTTGAACTGCGCTCGCGCCCTTCAATCAGTCGGGGCGCGAAAAAGCCTCCTCATAAGGTCCGGCCTATACTATCACAGTTCCGTCAATGTTTGTGAAAACCTTTCCCGAAAGGTCGTTGCTGTCAACGGTCGTGATAACCGTGTTGTTCTTCACGTTCACGAGAAATGCGGTTTGTCCGATAAGGATTAGCGGCTCTTCAAGATTTTTTTCCTCCGCGAGCTTAACCCCTTTATTAAGTCTTTCAAGACTTTCGTCTGTAAGCTCAATATTGTGGTCGACGGCGCGTTTTACGGCGTGCTGCGAGAAATTGACGTCGCTTGTCTTTTCAATTTTCTCCTCAAGTATCGCCTTAAACGAGCTTTTCTCGTTTCCGCTTTCCTTTTCGTTCGTGTTTACCGAAGGAACGTTAGCTTCACGAACGTTTCCCGTAACGACCGGGGAAAAGAACTTTAGGCGCATATCATCCATGATAATCGCTCCTTTTCTTAAAATGTTGTGGTTGCTTTAACCGGGTTGAATACCGATTGGTTTCCGTTTGCGTCGGTAACAACGACGTTGAAATAATAGCTCGTGTTTGCTTCAAGTCCCGACACCGTTTGCGCCGTAACTCCCGTCTGGTTCGAATAACCCGCGAGCGTTCCGCCCGTAACCTTTTCGACCGTATCGAAGGAGCTGTCGGTTGAATAATAAACCGAGTATTTAAGTCCCGCCTGTTCCGCCGTGTCCTCTGTAGGAACCTCCCATGTAAGCGATACGCTGTCAGCTGTTTTGCTTGCCGCCGACAGATTAAAGTTCTTCGGGTCTACTGTCGAAGCCGACGAACCGGCGCCCGTTCCCGCGCCAATCTGCATAATTTGGTCGAGGGTGTAGGTCTTTCCGCCGATGTAAAGAACATATTCGTCGTCGACGAGCGAAATCTTCTGAACCGTGCCCGTTGTGGTATCAAGACCACCGCTTACGTTGTACCTTGACGCTGTTACTGTTTTTCCGACAAGACCCGCGGCATATAACGTTTTCGAATAGGACGCCATATCCTGCATAGCCTGAAGATTTGCAAAGGTCGCCATCTGAGATATCATCTCGCTGTTGTCAACGGGATTTGTGAAATCCTGATTTTGAAGCTCCTTAATCATCAGATTAATGAAATCCGACTGGTCCATTGTCGCGTTGTCCGTTTTGTCGGTAAAAACCACGTCGTATTGATTGGATTGCCCTAAAACGCGGTCTACTGATGAACTCATTTTGTTTCCTCCTTTCATCAGACGTAGGTATCAAGTTCCCTTGCGAGCGATACCCGTGCTTCCTGTTGTCCTGCGACCAAGCTGTCGATTAATTCTCCGTTGAGGTTAAACGACCTTGCCGTGCCGCCGTGCTGTGAATAAAATGCGCGCTGTTGATTTTCAAACTGCTGTTGCTGTGAGAACATATTGAACTGCTGGCTCAATTCCGACTGACTTGCCGCCTCGGTTCTGTGGGTTGCCTCGTGAACCTCGACCTGCATTGGCTTTACCGCCTCGCGAAGCATTGAGATGTCGTCGTTTATCTTCTTCGCCGTTGACGCGCTTTCGGTCACGATGTCAAGCACGGTCTTTCCGTCCTTTTCAATCATTCGAACGGTGATTTCGCCAAGCGACTCGGGTTTAAGCTTCATAACGAATTCCTTTTTGCCAAGCGCAAGGTTTTCTTCAATGCCGTCCTTGACCTGCTCCGCAGGCTTTGGATTAGCCGCGCTCTTCGCTTCGCTCGTCGCCTTAAGCTCCTTGGGGAAGACGTCAGCTTCCGTCTTGCCTGTCGACGTATCCGCTAAGACCTCGGTTTTTGTCTCCTGCTTTTTCTCGCCGCCGCCGAGCGTTTCAATTTCTTCCTTCGGCCGCGCGTCAAGATTCTGCTTGACCTCGTCAATCGTCGTTCTGAACTGACGCTCCGCTAAAAGTGCGTTTATTTCGCCGTCGCTTTTGCTTTGCGCGCTTTCGGTATACTCGGCTTTGAGTATGGGAATCGAGAATTTGTCGTTTATGCTCTCGTTGGGCTGTGCGGTTGTTTTTGTCGCCGTCGCTAAGTCTGTAAGCTGACTTGCAAGCTCGCTCGTAACCGTTTCCTTCGGAAGGTTTTTCAGAAGAGCTAAAATATCAATTCCGCCCTGCTGTCCGCCCGTGTCTTTAATTATCGAGGAAATTAGGTCGACCGTGCTCTGCTCGCCGTCCTGCTCCTTTCCAAGCAGCTGCATTATATCAACAGGAAGTATTTCGGGGTTTTGGAGCATCATTCCGGCAAAGCTCTGCATAAGGTTTGTGTCCTCTTCCTTCGTTGAGCCGTTGCCAAGAAGCATACCCTCGAGTCCTTCGGTATTTTCGGAAACGCCGTCAATCAGGTTTTGTATGAGCATCAAAAAGATGTCACCCGAGCCCTGCTGCGACAATGCCTTGCTTACCGAACGCCCGCTCTGAAGCTGTGATACGTTTTCAACCGCAAGTTTTGTTACTGCCTCCACTTTCTTTCACCTCCCTTCACGATGAAGTTATATCTCATCGGGCTTTCGCCCTGTTGAGAGCTCCTTTAGGTGGCGGCTGCGTCGCTGTCCTTGCGAACCAGCTTTGAGGTTATCTGCTCGTTTATTTCGGTTTCGTTCTCCTTGTTTACCTCGTGCCGATATTCCTCAAGCTGTTTTTCTTCCAACTTATCAAGTCCCGAAACTTCTTGGGATGCGCTTATTACGATTTCTCTTTGTTTTTGAACCTCCTCTTCGGCTTTTTTTAGCTCTATATTTAGCTCTTCAAGCTGTTTCGCGGTGTTCTCCATGTAAAAGTTGTGGCTCTGGAGCTCCGCGGGGCTTATCGTTGCTTTGGCAAGAAATACGCGATTTTTTCCTTCTCGAAATTCCCTTAATTCTTGTATTTTTTTTTCTATATTGTCTCTTATTATTTGTAAATTGTATAATGTATTTTTTTCTGTGTTGAGGACTTGGGTTTTGTAACCCCTCATCCTGTCCAAAGAAAAAACAAAAGCCTTGGACATAGCCTAATTTCTCCTTACGCGAGCCGTCAGACAATCGTTTGTTTGAGCAGCTCCTTCGTCTCGTCAAAATAAAACGCTTCGCCCACCTTTTGGGTTAGAAAACGGTTTATCCTATCCATATGGTCGACGGCGTTGTCAAGCGTCGCGTTTCCTCCTCGCTTATAGGCGCCAATCGAAATAAGGTCCTCGTTATCCTTATACACCGACATCATATTTCTCAGTCCATTCGCCGCCGCCTTTTGGTCGTCGGTGACGATGTCGTTCATAAGACGGCTTACGCTGGCAAGTATATCTATGGCAGGATAGTGATTTTTCGCCGCGATTTTTCGCGACAAAACGATATGTCCGTCGATGATACTTCGCACGGTATCCGAAATCGGCTCGTTGGTGTCGTCACCCTCGACGAGAACCGTATATATGCCCGTTATCGAGCCCTTTTCGAAGTTGCCCGACCGCTCAAGAAGCTTTGGGAGCGCCGAATAAATGGAGGGGGTATAGCCGCGCGCGATAGGGGCTTCACCTGTGCTTAAGCCGACCTCGCGCTGTGCTATGGCGAAACGGGTAAGCGAGTCCATCATAAGAAGAACGTCCTTGCCCTGCTCTTGAAAATATTCCGCGATTGCCGTCGCGGTCTGCGCGCATTTAAGACGCATAATCGCGGGCTGGTCTGAGGTCGCGACCACAAGCACCGAGCGTTTTCTCCCCTCGACGCCCAAATCCTTGTTTATAAATTCGACAACCTCGCGTCCACGTTCGCCGACAAGCGCGATGACGTTTACATCCGCAATAACGTTTCGCGCTATCATGCCCATAAGGGTGCTTTTGCCCACGCCGCTTCCCGCGAAAATCCCCATTCTCTGCCCTTTTCCAACCGTAAGAAGCCCGTCGATTGGCTTAATTCCAAGGGTCATAACCTCGGATATAGGGGGGCGCTCCATAGGATTAACAGGGTTTCCATTAATGGAAATCTGCGTGGTCTCTTTTATTTTCGGTCCGTTGTCAATCGGGTTTCCGAGCGCGTTTACCGTCCGCCCGACAAGCTCGTCGCTTACCGAAATCGTAAGCTTTTCCCCCGTATTGATGACCGCGCAGCCGTATCCTATTCCGTCAATTTCCTGATAGGGCATAAGATAGGCTTTATTTTCAGAAATGCCGACAACCTCGGCGGTCACCGTCGCACCGTCAGCAAGGTAAACCTTGCAGATGTCGCCGATGCTGCAAATCAGACCCGTCGCTTCTATCGTCATTCCGATTATCTTGCTGATTTTGCCTTCGTGCGAGCGAAGGTCGGACATACGAAGGACGTCGTAATATTTGGACATATCCAAACTAACCATATCGTCCGCTTCACTCCTTAATAACCGCTATTCGTCCTCTTCCTCGGCGCTTTCAAACGCAACGCGAAGATTTTCCGCTTGGGTCGAAATCGACGCGTCAACCGTTCCCTGCTCGCCGCTCACCCGAACGGTGTCGTCGGGGCTCGCCGTCGGCACGACCTCCATACGGCAATAATCGTCGGCGTTTTTCAGCTCCTCCTTGAGGGTGTCTACAAGTCCGACAAGGTGCTCGGAAATTTCAACCTTTAACCAAGCTGAACCCTTTGACGCGTTGACGGTCTGCATAACAAGACGGTTGAGGGTAAGGTCGTCCTCTTCGATTCTCGAAATAATCATCTTCTGAGCTATTTCTATTGCAAGATACTTCAGCTCGCGCTCATATTTCTCGAAATAGTCGACCTGCATACCGACCATAAGGTCAAGCTGCTCGTTAACATTCTTGATGCATTTATCTATATCCGCTTTCTTTTTGCGTAAAGCGTCATAGTAGGCTTTGTTTGCGGCGTCCGATTTCAACGCCTCGATTTCAGGACGGTATATTTCCTCAAGCTCCTCGGGGGTAAACCGAATCATTTCCTCGATTTCCTCCTCGGAAATCGGCTCCGGCTCGGGCTCGACGATTTGGGGCTCCTGTGCCGTTACAATTTCCTCATCGAAAACCGTCTGCGGCTCCTCGACGGGCGCATATTGCTCGACCGTCTGCTCCGGCTCGACCGTTTCGGCACTGTCAATATAGGCTTTTTCCGCGTCCTCGACAGAACCGAACTGCTCGGGAACGAAGGGCCTTATCTCGTCGTTTTGCTCCTCAGACGCGTCCTGCGGCAAAATTTCGTCCCAGTTCACGTCGGGAATCTGAACCTTGTCGTCCGAAAGGATAAATTGAGCGCCTCTAAAAATATCAGGCAATTATCTCGTCCCCTCCTCCTCTGGAAATGACAATCTCTCCCGTTTCTTCCAGATGGCGGATAACGTTTACTATCTTCTGCTGCGCCTCCTCGACGTCTCTTAGGCGGACATTTCGAAGGTACTCGATATCGGAAAGGATATTCTCCTTGGCTCTTGCGGAAATGTTGTTTAAAAGCACGTTCTTCACGTCCTCGTTTGAGCCCTTTATAGCGATAGCAAGGTCTTGGGTTTCGACCTCGCGCAGAACGCGTTGGATAGTGATGTCGTCGAGATTTATGATATCCTCGAAAACGAACATCAGCTTGCGGATATTCTCCGAAAGCGCGGGGTCGGTCTTATTGAGCTCGTCGAAGATGCGTTTTTCGGTTGTGCGGTCGGTGTGGTTGATAATGTCCGCGACGTAGTTTACGCCGCCGATTTCCGTCATATCGACCGATACGACCGACGAGAACCGACGCTCAAGGGTGCTTTCAACAATCCCCACTATTTCCGGCGAAACGCTTTCAAGTGTCGCAATACGCTTGATTACGTCAAGCTGAAGGGAGGTCGGAAGCTCGGAAATAATCTTCGACGCCTGCTCCGCCTTGGCATAGGAAAGCACAAAAGCAATCGTCTGCGGATACTCGTTTTGTATCATCATCATGATGTTCTTGTAGTTCGCCTTGCGGACAAACTCGAACGCCATGGTCTGCATAGCCATGGAAATACGCTCCATATACGACGCGGCAAGCTGTGCGCCGAACGCCTTTTCGAGAACGTCGCGAGCATATAAAACGCCGCCCTCGGAGATAACCTTCTGGGTTACGCAGAGTCCGTAAAAATCGTCGACAATATTCTGCATCTCTTCTGAGGTCAGCTTTTCAAGCCTTGCGACTTCCATCGAAAGCTTTTCAACTTCTTCCTCGTGAAGGTGCTTGTAAACCATCGACGCCTGATTTGCACCAAGCGCGACAACAACCGCGGCGGCTCTCGCCGTCGGGCTCATCTTTCGCGATGATTTGCTCGTCGACACTCTTTACTACTCTCCTTCCTTAAGCCATGACCTCAAAAGGTTAGCGGTAATTTCGGGGTTATCCCTTGCAAAATCGCGCACCTCGTCCAAAATCGCGTCGTCCTTCGGGTCAACTCCCGCCATTGCGGCGTTCGCAAGCTCCCGTTTATAACTCTCGATTTCTTCCGCGGACGCGTTGGGGTCATAGCCCATTTCAACCGCTTCTTTTCTGACTTTTTTTCTCTTTTTCGCCTTTTTAGCCGCCGACGAAACGATAATAATAACTATTATTATCAAGAACAGTCCGGCGCCGACAGCGATATATATCCACGTCGGAAGCGTCATCCACGCGGGCAGCGTTTCCTCGGGAGCTATCTCGTTTGTTGTGTAGAACGACGCCACCGAAATAAGCTCCGGCGCAATATCCGCGCTCGCGGATATAATGTCTATAAGCTCAAGTCTTCGCGCCTCGGTAAGATTTTTTTCGTCGACAAGAACGGCAACCGTCGCCTTTTCCAGAACCGCATTGCCCTTCTCAATCTGCTTTTTTATTGTGCTGTAATCGTAATCCCCGCTGCTCGAATAATCGGTCATCGGAGAACCGTTCTCACCGTCATTATACGCATATGTGGGTATATCGGTGTTGTTTTCTTCCCCGACAATATCCCCCGCAACGGTACCCTGATTCAGACTCCAGTTTTCCTCAAAATGAGTTGTATAGCCGTCGCCGTCGGTGTTCTTCGGAACGAGCTCAACGCTTTCGGTTATCATTTTGTCGTAGTTAATCGTGACGGTCGCGGTGGCGACTACGCCGTTTGAACCGTAACGAGGAGATAACACTTTAACTATGTTCGATTCGATTTGCTTTCTTACCATCGCTTCGAACTCAAGATTTTGCGTCTGCGACACAAAGCCCGACGCCGACGTTCCGCTCACATCCCCGCCAAGCTCCTCGCGAGTGCTCGCGTTTACAACGGTCACCCTTGAGGCGTCCAGCTGAGGAACGCTCGACGCAACAAGATTTTTTATCGCGGCGACCTGCTCCTCGGTTATGTAGGTGCCGTTTTTAAAGGTCAGCAAAACTCCCGCGGTTGTTCCGTTGGTATCGGTCGTCTGCTGCCAGACATAGTCGCTTGATTCGTCAATGGAGATGGTTACCGTCGCTCCCAAAATACCGTCCATGCTTTTCAGCGTGTCCTGTATTCGGTCTTGAAGCTGATAAATCAGCCATTGCTTGTTTTCCGATTCGGTCGAGGTAAGCCCCGAATGGCTCGCAAAAATGCTGTACGGAAGGGATGAATTCGGGTATCCCTCTGACGCCATTTTAATAAGGCTCGTGTTGTACTCGCTTCGCGGAACGGTTACCTCGCCGTTTTCGTTCATCTTCGCTTTTATTCCCGCGTCGATGAGCGATTGGTATATATTGTTTGCTTCAGAGGCTTCAATGTTGGTGTAAAGCACCCTGTACGCGGAGCCGTTAAGGTTAATTACAAGCGTTAAAACAACAACAAAAACGACGACTATTCCGCCAATTATAGCCAATTTTTTTCGTTTGTCTTTTGGCATATTGACGAAATAATCTTTTATTTTTTTGAACGCTTTTTTAATTTCCTCTAGAAAATTCACCGGCACCCACCTTCTACGCCATTACCAAGTTATTTCGCTCAAACCTGCATTTGCATTATTTCCTTGTAGGCGTTGACTACTCTTGAGGTTAACTGCACAGTAGTTTGAATCATACTTTCCGCTTTAAGCGTGTTTATCTGAACCGCCGCTATATCGTTTACGTCCCCCAAGGCGAGGTTAACCCCGTCGGAGGCGGAAAGCGCTTGAACCTGCTCAATGTTTTTAACCGCCGCCTGCATTATGCTGTCAAAGGCTGAACCGCTTTCGTTAATTGTCGAAACCGGATTCGTCTTCCCAAGCTCAATGCCTCCTATCGGCTGGATAGGCGTGATGAAATTACTCATAATGCCACCCTTTCTCCCCTTTTTCGCCGCGTTGTCAAATACGCGCCTTTTTTCGTTCTTTTTTTCGTCGCAAGGTATATTGACACAAGGATATAGGTTGATTAAATAATATCATAATTAGCCTATAATGTAAAGGCAAGACCTATACAATTTGACGAATTTGTTGTCGTTTTGTAAAAACCTTATATCGAAAATTCACTTTTTTTCATTAAATATGGATAATCGGCTCAAAAAAAGTTCTATGTGATTAGTAGTTTACAGCTAAAATGAAAAAAAATCAACATATTGAGTAATTTTTTTCAAATTAAACAATTTGTTGATTTTTATATGTCACATTTCACATTTTGGAAGTTTTTTGCAAAACGCCGATTTATTGGCTCTTTTTCGGCTCTTTTACATCAATTTCGGTCAAAATCTTTTTGAAATCAAGAATAGTGACAAGCTTGTCATAAACCTCGACAATACCTGTCGCAACACCCGAACCACCGTAGACTATTGAGTCGGTAACCTTTATAGACGCCGCGTCGACATACTCCATACCGACGACCGAATGAACGTGGAAGGAAAAAAGCTGGTCGTCGCAATCGGTGATGATAAAAATGTCGTGCTCGGGGTCTTCGGAGGGGGGATAGGAAAAATATTTCGCGAGGTCGATAACTGTGATAACGGTATCGCGCGGCTTATATACACCCTCAATATTCTTTTGGGCGTTCTTCATCGGCGTTATGGGCATAGCCTTCATTATTTCACGGACGTCGGCGACGTTCACGGCGAAAAACTCGTTGTTGATAGTGAAAATCATCAGCTGAAGCCCATCGTTCTCATCTATGTAACGATTTTCCGTGCTTTTTGTGTTTTCCATACTCACACCCCTATTTTTATCTAATTCGAAAATCTCTTGGCGTTTTCAAGCAGCGTGTCGACAAACTCATTAATCGGCATTGGCTTATAGAAATAATACCCCTGTCCGTAGGCAAAGCCCGAATCCTTCAAAAAATCCTTTTGCTGCCCTGTTTCAATGCCCTCGACCACCGTCGGAATTTCCATTTGGTTGGCGAGAAATCCGATTGAGGAAATAATTTTCTTTTGTCTTTCGTCGTTTTCGGAGAAGCCGTCAATCGAGCGAAGGTCGAGCTTTAAAACGTCGATGTTTGTTTCGCAAAGGAAATTAAGCGAAGCGTAGGCGCTTCCGAAATCGTCGAGCTCTAATTTGAAGCCGTAGCTTTGAAGATTCTTTAATGCCGCCTTTTCGTCTTCGGTTCGCTGATTATACGCGCTCTCGGTGATTTCAAGGCTCAAAAGCTGAGTCGGGATATTATAACGCTCCATGCTTTCGGTCAGCGTTCCGTATACGTCGGGCTGCGCCAAATCAAGACGTGAAACGTTCATGGAAATGGGAACCACGGGATAATCGTTCTCAATCAAATCCCGAAGCGTTTCGCACGTCCGCTTCCAAACGAAAGAGTCAAGCTTATAAATTAGTCCGCATTTTTCGAACACGGGCACAAAATCTATCGGGCTTACCATACCGCGCTCGGGGTGAAACCAGCGAACAAGAGCCTCTGCTCCGATTATTTCGCCCGTTTCAAGAAGACACTTCGGCTGAAAATAAATGTCGAACTGCCCCTTGGAAATTGCCTTCTCCATCTCGCTTACGATAACCTGCAGTCGGCGTATCGACGTGCGCCTGTTCGAATTATAATAATTCAGGCGCTGAAGGCCGCTGCCCTGCTCAAGTCCAAAAAGCTCGTTTACCGTCTGAAGCTGATTGACGTCGGTTTCGCCCACGAGCAGCTTGTCAACCACGTCGTCGAAGGCCGCCGGATTATTAAGCGCCGTCGGCGCTCTGTCCGAAGCGCGTTCCGTTTCATTTATGAGCGAGCCGTATTCCTTTTGCACCTCGTAAAAGAAAATAAGGATTTCGGCGTCGTCACCCGCGCGGGTATCAATACGGCAAAAGTTAAGCAAAAAAAGCTCGTATTGCTTTTTTTCGATAATTTTAAGCCGTACATGAAGATGACGGTTAAACAAGTTTCCTTTTTTGACTGTTTCAAAACAGTCAATCAGTTCTTTGACGTCGTCCTTATGTACGGTCTTATTGTCAACCAATTCGGTTATTATGTCGCGACCGGAATACTCCCCCTCAACAAAGCTATCAAGCGACGGGGAAGACTTGTACTTATTTTTTGTAACGTTGTACTCGACGTAGCAAACCATATTATTCGCCGTGTTGTCAGCCCCCGGGTCGGGATGGTTGTTCACCTGCATAGCTTTTGTCCACCAAGTCCTAAGTAACAGAACGCTTCGGAAAATAGGGTGTTCGCGTCCGCTCATGCTACATAAATATTTTTAAATTTATTGACCCATTTCAAGTGTTTTGCTTATCATCGCCTTCAAAACATTCAACACCGTGAGGTTTGCGTCATAGGCGTTCGACGCGGCAAGCAGGTCCACCATTTCCTCTGTGGAATCGACGTTCGGATAAAGCACATATCCGTCCTCGTCGGCGTAAGGGTGGGTCGGGTCGTAGACCCTTTTAGGCTCACGGTCATTTTCGACAACCTCAGCGACGCGAACGCCGCCCGACGCCTTGTCGAGTTCGTCCTTAAACGTCAACGGACGCTCCTCGAAAATCACCTGCTGTCTTTGATAAACGTCTTCTTCGGTTTTTGCAACCGTACCCTGGTTTGATATGTTCTGCATGATGATGTCTGTACGATACCGCTCCGCGGTAAGCGCCGAACCGACGATATCGAGTGAACCTAAGAAACCCATTGCCTACTCCTTACTTCATATCGCTATTTAAAACATAGCTGTACTGGTCAAACTGGCTTTTAATTTTGTCGAGCAGCATACTGTACTGCGCGTAATCCTTGTATAATTGAATGTTCTCATACTCGAGGTCGACATTGTTTCCGTCGGGCAAAAGCGAGGTGGTCGACGTGATTATATCTGCGGAAATGGTGTCGGGAAGACGGCTTGCGTCTCCGCCGCTCGCCTCCTGCGCGTCCCGTAAAACCTTATCAAACTGGACGCTCTTGGTTTTATAGCCCGGCGTTTCTATGTTCGCGAGGTTTTGCATATGAAGATTTTGCGACGCCCAAGTAAGCTGGACGCCCGCCTCCATAACCTTAAAATCCTTCGAGTCAAAAAACATTTAACCGCTCCTTATTCTCTTGACGCTTCCTCAATCTTCACGGTTTTCGCCGCCTGCGCGTACGCGTCGCGAAGCTCCGCAATCATATCAATAACGTCCGACAGGTGGTCGGAAACCTTCTTTACGTTCGCCTCTATTATAACACTGTTGAAATAATCATACAATGCCTCAAGATTATTTGCGATTTCGTACTTGAAATCGAGCGAGGCTATAAGGTAATTCACGATTTTCTGTGATTTTTGCAGGGCGCGGTTAATTTCGCCGAAATCCTTGGTTTCGAACGCCGCCAAGCCAAGGTTAAGCTCCTTGAGCAGCCCGTCGTATAGCATAAGGAGCATTTCTGCCGCCGTCATCGTTTTGACCGATTGCTGTTTATACGTTTCATACGGATTATTCATTGAGCTTTCACCTGCTTAACTTGTGTTATTTTTTAGGTTGTGCTGAACATATTTGAAATCATCGAGCTTTGTGAGTTGTAGTTGGAAAGAATGGTTTCCATCGAGCTGAACTGGCTCCAATACTTCTCTTTATCTCTGTCGTATTTGTCCTTAAGGTCGCTTATCTTGCTCGCTATGCTCTTAAGGGTGTCGTACATCGTGTTGTTCTTTTCCGTCGCGCTGCCCTTAACGCCCGCCGCGCTTACCATAAGTCCCGGTTTTGAAGAGCTTGTCGAGGCGGTTTCGTCTACGATAGCCTTTATCTTTACGGCAAGTCCCTCGCTCTTGTCTGTGAAGAGGGTCTGTACCGATTCGGGGTCGGTTTCAAGCGCGGTGCGAAGCGCCGCTTCATCGATAACGAGCTGTCCCTTGCTTTCGCCGCCGCTTGACCACGTCGCCGTTTCAATTCCGATATCGTACAGCGCGTAGCTTGAACCGGTCGGCTTGGTGTATAACGTTGAGCGCATTTGAGAAAGGAAGCTTTCGACATAGGTGTCGCGATAGAGAAGACCCTGTTTCGTTTTCTCCTCCCAAAGCTTTATCTCGCTGTCGGACATTTCGTCCTTCTGCGCATCGGTAAGGGGCGCGTATTTGCGGTAGTTCGGGTCCTCGTCAACATATTCGTTTAGCTTTTTAATCAGGGTGTTGTAGTCGTTTACGAAGCTCTTTATCGCGTTTACTATTTTGTCGGTGTCCTTCGCCGTTCCGATAACCGTCGCTTCCTCGCTAACATTAGTGAGCTGAAGGGTGACGCCGTTCATTGAGAATGTGTTTGAGGTTCTTGAGGTCGAAACGCCGTTAATTTCGAACAGGGCGTCGGTTCCGTTATTCACGCTCAGCTCGCCGTTGGCGTCAACCGTGTTCTCGCCGAACATCTTGTTGAACAGCCCCGTTTGGTCGTTGACGTTTATACCGTAGCTCGCACCCGTGTTTGTGGAGGATATCGTGAATTTGTCGGATATCGTCGAATAGGCAAGCTTTACGCCCGAGTCGCTGTTGTTGACCTTATTTATAACCGTGGCAACGTCGTCGGTTTCGTCGAACTCGAAGTTGGTTCCGTTAATCGAAAACACTACCTTCCCGTCGGTTGCCGTTACGCCAGCCAAATCGCTAAGCTTTGTCGCCGTAGAAAACGCGGTTGTCGCGCCGGGATTAATGCCGAAATAGGCTGAGTCAGCGCCAGAAACTGTGACCTGATGCGCCGCCTCGTTTGTCTTATATGCTATATTGAGCTTGTTGTCGCCGTCAAGGCTGACCGAAACGTTTTCGCCGAAGGCTTTTTTGACCGCCGCCTCAAAGCCTTCCTTGACAGACTGCGCGGTAACGTTGCCGTTTCCGTCGTCAATCGCTTCGACTGTAATGCCCTTTTCAACACCGTCGACGTTAAGCGTAAGCTCAAGCTTTCCGTCGTTCTCGCTGAACGCCGCGCTCAATTCATTAAGCTTTGTCTCGTCGAGCGCCGCGCCCGTTATGGTTCTCGTTCCGCTCATGGTGCTTGTCGCGGCAAACGAAGCCGCCGAAGCAAGCTGATTTACGACGATGCTCATATCCTCCATCGCCGCCTGACTGCTGCTCACGACCTTGACCGAGCTTCCGCTTGTCACCTTGGAAATGGTGGAATTAAAAAGCTTCGCGCTCGAAAGGTTGTTCGTAAGGGTCGAATCATACGACGTATCGATATACGAGCTGCCGAAGGTATTTATCGAAGAAATAACCTCGCGGTACAAATCCTGTTTCCAGCCGGTCTGTGTCTGGAGCGCGGTCTGCTTGTCGATTTTGGTCTGAACTCCCGAAAGCATTTTCTTTACCATCGTTTCGGTATCCATGCCCGACGCAAGCCCCGCAAGACCCTTGCTTGAATAGGAATTTGTCGCGCCCGTGACGCTGTAATAGGTTGAAGAACTGATATCCATAAGAGCACCTCCTGTTAGGTTGCCGTATTTTCGTTATTCGTTATCTATATTTCTACTATATTTATCGCCCGTTTCAGGGCTTTTTTCAATAGTATAAATCGACGATTATATAAGCTTTTCTTTGTCTTGCTCAAGCTGCTTGTTAAGACCCGCAACGACCGTATGGTGATATTTTTCGGCGGTCGATTCTCCGCTTGTGTTAAGCTCCGCTATGGTTTCCCTTAATTTTTCGAGCTGGGCTTCTATGTGCTTTCTTACCATTGCCTCATTTTGAAGTATTCTGTTCGCAACTGCCTTAACCGCAAGCGACCCGTTGTAAACCGCCGCAAGCGGGGCTGAAAGTCCTTCGCCGCTCCCCTTGCTGTCTATCGCCGCCTTCGCCTCGACGTCGTTTTTGACGGCGTTCGAAATTTCCTTGTCGGTCGCTTCGATGGCGGAAAAAATGTCTGCGCGCTTTTCCATTGCCGCTTCGATTTCCTCAACCGACGCGCCGACCATTCCGTCGGTCACCGCCTCGAGCTCAAAAAACAGCTTTTTCTTTTTGTTCAAAAGCTCGCAAAGCCTTGTGTAATCGGTCATTTTGTTTCCCCTTCGCGCTTTACATAAAAGCGTTTTATGGTACAATGATAATAATTATTTCTTAAATTAACTTGAAAGGAGTCGTCGGAATGTTTTCAAAAAACAGACCGTGGTTTAAGGCGCTTTTGAAAACCGCGGACGGCGTTGTAGCCGCCGAAGGGCGGGGAAGCATCGTCGTTGAAGAACGTGCCGTCAACTTTGCCGGCGATTTCGTTCCTTTGTTTACCCTTGGCACTCCGCTTGAAATTGTCCGAATTGAAAACGGCGAAGAAATTCACCGCTTTCGCGGAAAGGTGTATATTTCCGACAAACGGCTGCTCCGCTTGACGTCGGTTGACGACGAGCTTCTTTCCGGCTCGGAGAACGTCTATTGCGACAACTTTCACCTTAACGTCACCTTGCTTGAGGGCTCGGCGGCGGCAAAGGAACGGGGATTTTTCGGCGCGTTCCTTTCCAAAAAGCCTTTCGACGTTCAGGTGTCGGAAATAAGCGAAAAAGAGCTTATCTTTCTTTTCGATATACGCCGCTCGCTCGAAGTCGGAAGCCGGTATTATATTCAAGCAAGCGAGCTGCCCGAGCTTTGCGGGCTAACCGTTCAAATCACAGAGCCGCTTCTCTTTGGGCTTTCGGCGGCTTACCGCTGCCGCTTCGTCGACCTCGACGGGGAAAAGCGCGAACGGCTTAAGACATATCTTGTCGAATACAACGCCGCGCACAACAAGCTATTCTGACGCTTTTTTTATGGTGCTTGCGAAATCGCGGACGTTGGTGATTGTCGTTTCGCTTGCCGCCTGTTTGTTTTCCTGAATGGTCTGATACAGCTCGTTCCGCCAGATATTACAGCCCTTCGGGGCGGTAATTCCAAGGCGAACCTGACTTCCGATATCGGTCACCTTAACCTCAATCGTCTCGCCGCTCTCCATTTCGATTATTATTGAATCGTTGAGCTTTCGTGTAATTACCAGCATTTTTCGCTACTCACCATCCTTCATAAGAGGACAGCGAACAGGATAATCCTGTTCAAGTATAATCTGTGCGCCCTTTCGTGTGTCAACATTAATCACGATGGGGCTTTTCATATTTACGGTTGTTTTTTTGAAATCACGGGGTATCGCCGCAATAACGCGGCAATCGAGCGCGCCGTCGCCGAGCATTTTCGCGACCGCGTCCGGAATTGCAGGCGCATAGTCGGGCGCGAAGGAGGCGGGGTCGAGAAGGATAAAGCAAAGCGACTGCTCCTCGAGCGACTGAAGCCAAGTTATGTCCGTGCCCATTTCCTCGTCGTGCAAAAGGGTGTATTTCTTGTACTCGTCGAAGCCGAATATCGGCTGAACCATCTCTATAACCTTTAATTCCTCTATTTCCACTTCACCGAAGTCTCTTGTTTTGTAGTTCATTTAATTCTCCTATCGACCCTTTCGAGCCGTTTTTTGACCGTCTTTTCGTTTGTGCTCTATGCCTGCGGCTCAACGTAGTTCGGGTCTGCCGAACGGGGAATATACAGCGGGCCGCCGATATATTCGATGTCTACGCTCGCGTTTTCAAGTATCTTCATCTTAACGCTTCCCGGGGTGTAGCTGAACTCGTTTTGCGTCAGCTTCCAGTCGTAGCTCGACTTGCTCGGGGTGAAGCTCATTCTAAGCTGGCTTGGCTCCCACGATATTTCCGCCGCCGCGCTCGGAAGGAACGCCGTATACATCTGGGGCTGCTCGAGCATCTTTTGGTTGACTATCTTGCCGATAGTCACGCCGTCCGCCACATTCGACATCTGCTTGCCCATTTCGACGTAAGAGCGTGTAACCTGGTCGATTGACTGGTTCGCCTCGTTCGCCCTTATCGTTACGCTGTCCCGTGTGTTCGGCATACCGAGCGACTTTCTCGCCTGATAGGTGTCAATCTTAACGCTTGTGTTCGTGCTGTTAATTTGCAACTCCGGAGAGGTCGTTTGAACGTCAGCCTTCGGCAGGGCCTGAGGACTATACTCAAGCCTTGCGTGTTCAACCTGAAGTTCATATTGTAAGGGAGTTGTTGTAATTTTCAACAGTTGCATATTGTATGCCCTCTTTCGTTAGAACTGACCGTCAATTAGCTTATGTAATCCATAAGGGAGCGCGGCAAGATGTTTGCCCCCATTTGAAGAACCGCTTTTAATACGTAATCATTCATAGTCTGGTTTGTCGCCTCTTCTGCGTCGTCGGTCCCCATAAGACGGTCTATCCTTGTCTTATATCCGTCGACGTCGTTTTCAAGACGGGTTTTCATTATGTCGAGGAAGCTTGTCTTTGCGCCTATGTCGGTAATGCTTGCGCGATAGGAATCGGTTAAATTCACAAGCTTTGTGTCGTAGCTTCCAAGCTTGTCCTTGTCGTAGTTTCTAAGGCTTGCCTCAAGGTCGGAAAGCACGGTGTAGATGTTGTTGGAATTTCCGTCGGCGTCGACGCCGAAGCCCAAAATGTCAAGCCCCGAATAGGAAACCTTGAAGCCCGTGTTGGGGTTCATATCGTTGCCGTCCATCTTAATTCCAAGTCCGATGTCGGTATACACAACGCTGTCCATGGGAATTGGCTTTTCCTCGCCGCCGTCCGTATAGAAATACGAGCCGTCGCTTTTTTTCTGTATCGCGCTTACGTCAATCCCGTTGTAAAGCAGCTTGCCGTCGTTATCAAGCGTGAAGGGCTCTTTATAGCTGGCGTTTGTGCCGCCGAAGATGTATTTCTTGCCGTACTTTGTGTTCGCAAGGCTCAACACCTGATCCTTCAGCGCGCTTATTTCGTTGGCTATGGCAAGACGTCCCGCCTCGCCGGTGTTCTCGCTCATCGCCTTGACTATCTTGGTCGAATGAACCTCGCCGATGATATCGTTTATCGTCATGAGCGTGCTTTCGGTCGTGGTAAGCTCATCGTTTATCGACTCAACGTTGTCAAGCTGTTTTTGCGACTTATACAGGTCCATACGGCTTCTCAAAACCTTCGTTCCCGCCGAAACGTCCTCAGAAATGCTCGTAAATCTTTTTCCCGAGGCTATTCTGTCGGTGGTTTTCGCCAAGTCGTTTTTCGCTTTATTCAAATATTTGAGATAGTTTCTTGCCGTTGTTCTGTCAGCAACCCTCATGGTGTTTTATCCTCCCTGATTAATTAGAGTCCGACGCGCCCCATTCGATTGATAAGCACGTCCAAAAGGTCGTCGAGTACCGTCATTATACGCGCCGCCGCCTCGTAGGAACGCTGATATTTAAGCATATCCGCCGTTTCCTCGTCCTGCGAAACGCCCGCGACCTCGTCGCGCTTTGCCATAAAGTCGTCCGACACAAGCGCCGTCGCTTCCTGTCTGCCCGACTGGAAGGCGAGGTCCGCGCCGAGCTTTCCGATAAAATCGACCTCGTAATCGGCGAAGGTACCCGAAAAGCTTTCGCCGGTCGACTGGAAGTTTACCTTTTCTTCGGTAAGGTAAGAGGCTATCTTCTGGGCATATTCCTCGACGTTCTCGGTGCGGCTGTATATGAAATATCCCGCTCCGCTTTGAGTCCATTCGTCGCTTATTGAAATGCCGCCCGCGGTCGCGGGAACCTTGGAATTTGTCTTGCCGGTTGCTTCCGATTTTTCACCGATAAGCTGTTTATAAACCGTGCTTCCCGTCGCGGAATCAATCATCGGCTTGTTCGTCGCCGTATCGAGCACGGGGACGGTGCTGTTGACAAGCTTCGCGAAGGTATTCGCGAAGGTATCGAGTCTGTCGCGGTAATAAAGAATGCCCTGCTCGGTCGTTTCGTTGCTTGAGGTAACGTTTCTTCCCCGACCGTTTATATAGCTGAAGCTCGCCATCAGGCTTCCGTTTTTAGTAACAAGATTTTCACCCGTCGAGCGCCAAACAAGCGAAACCGTGTCGTCGGCGTTCTCGTTCATACCAAGGGTGTTGAAGTTGTTTCCGTCGACCATTTTATGACCGCCCATAGAGACGTTTACCGCCCCGTTCGGAACCGACTCAATCGTTATTTCGCCGTACTGCGAAAGCTCGTCGAGAAGAAGATTTCGCTCGTCCATAAGCTCGTTCGGACGGAAATATTCGTTATCGGTCGTCAACACGGTAACGTCCTCGCTTATGACCTTGTTAAGGTGGGCGATTTGCTCCGCAACGTCGTTTACGCGGTTGATGTTGATGGAAAGGTCGTCCTTCTGGCGGTCCGCGACCGTCGTGAGCTTGGCGTCGAGCTGGTTGATAACCTGAGTCATATTTTTGAACGCCGACATAACGAGGTTCGCCTCGGTATCCATCGTCGGATTCTGGACAAAATCGTTTATGCTTTCAAATATCTTCGATATCGCGCTGTATAATCCGCCCTCGTCGGTGACGTCGCTGCCGTCGCCGAGCGCGCTTTGTATATCGCTGAGTATATCGGTCGCCTGCGCGTGATAGCTTGTTTTGGCATATTCGTCGCGGAAGCATTTATCTAAAAACGCGTCCCTTGTCTGGGAAACTCCGAGGGTATCCACGCCCTGGCCGATAAGCCCAACGCGGCTCGACGAAACCTTGGTGGTATATACCGACGGCGAAATCGACGTGCGCTCGACCCGCTGTCTTGTATAGCCGTTTGTATCGGTGTTGGCAAGGTTGTTTCCAACTATATCTATTGATTTTTGGTTTGTGAAAATCGCGCTTTTCGCGGTTTCAAAGCCCATAAATGTCGGACGCATCTGTTATTCTCCTATATTTTTTCTTCAAAGGTGGAATTGGTACTATTCGTTTCCTTGTGTCCCCTTGTGTCGTAGGTCGCTTGGGTTTTACCCGCCTTCGAGCCGTTCATTATTGTTTCGTACATCTGAAGGTTTGACGAAGCGATTTCCATTGAAGCGTCGTTGAGCGACTTAATTTCGCCGACTATCTTTGTCATCTCGTCAAGCGCCGCCGAAAGCTCGCGCTTTGCGTCCGCGTCGGTCGTCCGCTCGATAATCTGCGACGCCGTAAAGCCGCCGTAGCCCGCCGCGTTCTGCGCGTCAATGCGCCGCTTTTCAAGATTTTCGAGCATCATAATCGCCGCCTGCTGCTGCTTCAGAATCGTTTCGATTTTTTCGGTATCCGAAGCGACGAGCGCCCTCCTCTTTTCGTCCTCGAGGCTGAGCATCTGCCGAAGCTGTTCAACGCTTTTTTTGCTGACTTCAATAAGGCTCTGTATTTCTTTCGTCATAATCCGACTCCCGTTCAGAAGATTTTTTAGACCGTCTCTCCGAAAATCCGTCCGAACATCGCCTTTGCGACCTCGGTGCCCGATACGGGAACGCTGTCGCCCTGATACTGCGCCTTCAGCTCGCTCATGCGCTCCGACGAAATCCCCTTGTCGAGGTCGGCGGCATAGGCTTTGCCCACGCCCTCAACCTTCGAAAGGAAGGACGCCTCAGAGCTTATTTTGATTACGTCGCGATTGACGTCGGTCGCCGCTAATCTGTCGTCGACCTTTTCTGTCTTACTTCTGCCGCTCGTCGGGAACAGCGTTTTGTAAACGTCACCAATTCCTTTGATTTCCATTATGTTTCTCCTTTTTAAGTAAAGCGGAGCCTGTTTTTTTCGTCTTTGGGCATAGCTTTACGACTTTACCAAATACTCCTACTGTAATTATCCGCTCATTTATGATAAAATAAAGTCAAATCCTAAATTTTTTTTAATATTTTAAAATTTATTGCCTTTTACATTGAAATAAAGTGTTTTATTTTATCGGTTTATGTATTATACTTAAAAGGCAGGGGGATTTGTTATGGCAAAAATCATTTCTCTTATAAACCAAAAGGGCGGCGCGGGCAAAACGGCTTCTACGAACGCTATCGCCGTCTGTTTAAAGCATAAGGGCTACAAGGTTCTCGGCGTCGACTTCGACCCGCAGGGCTATCTTTCGTTCAGCGTCGGCGCGAACCCCTCCGACCGCACGATTTACCACGTCATAAAGCGTATGATAAAATGCCAGTACGCCATTCAGCAGGCTCCCGTTATAGATGTTATTCCCGCCGACAGCCTTCTTGGAAACGTCGAGCGCGAGTTCACCGCGCCGGGGAGCGAGCGTATGCTCAAGGAATGCCTAAAGCCGGTTATGCCGCTTTACGATTACATCGTCATTGACTCTCCGCCTGAGCTTGGGCTTCTTTCGGCGAACGCGGTCGTCGCGTCAAACGTCGTGCTTATTCCCGGGCTTTCGGACGGATACAGCCTTCAGGGCATAATTCAGGTTCACGAAACCATATGCCGCATAAAGCAGTCGTTTAACCCCAACCTCATTATCGGGGGAATGTTCCTTATTCGGTACTATCCCCGCGAGGATTTGAGCAAAACGACGGCGGGCGCGGCGGAGATGCTTTCAGAGCATCTCAACATTCCGCTTCTTGACACGCGCATACGTCACAGCAACGTCATAAGCGCGGCGATGACCTCCCTTCAGGAGGACATCATCGACTACGCTCCGACCAACAACGCCGTGCTCGACTACGTCGCGCTGGTCGACGAGCTTTTTGAAAGGGGGATTTTGTAGTAAGCTATGGCAAAATCCAAAAAAGAACTCGACAAGGACCTGATGTTTAAAAAGATTATGCCCGCTCTTGCCGAGAACCCCTTCTCCTCCGACAACGTTAAGCAATCCGAGCTTGATATAGCTTTTAATGCCGACTACAACTCGCTGTCCGCCCTTCGCGATAAGCTTTTCGCCCGTTCAAGCGGAAGCGACGCCTCGTCGGTCGCGACGATTAACGTAATGGAAAGCTTGGTTTTACAGCACCTTGATACGGTTATTTCGAAGTTCAATTCCTGCAGCTGCGACAAATGCCGATGTGATATCGCGGCGTATGCGCTGAATCTGCTTCCGCCGAAATATATCGTCGCAGACCCCGCGAACATAGCCAGCATTTCAAACGAAATTTCCAGCAAGCTCGTTATGGACGCCCTGATAAAGGCGGTCATACAAGTAAGAGCCAATCCAAGACACTGACCCTTCGGTTAGGCTTGAAATGGCTCTTTTTTTGCGCTTATTTTGTCAGTTGCTCGTGACCTTGATTTCGCCGTCCTCTTTGAATATGGTACAGCCGTAGAGGTTGTCGGTTATGGTGAAAAGCGCCCCCGTTATCTCGACCTTGACTATGGGGAATAGCTTTTCGACGGTTATGGTGCTTCGGTTGTTGTTCTGTTCCTCCATAATTTTTTTGAGCTCGCTGTTATTTTTGGCGAGCCTTATTTTTTCGGCGGAGGTTTTGTATTTGAGATTTTTGAGCAGGTTTTTGTATTCCTCGGAAAGCTCCACCTCCGACTTTTCAAGATAGGCGACGTTCTTGTCCGTTTCCTCAATGCTTCGTGAAAGGGAGGTGATTTCGCGTTTCAGGGTCTTTATCGTTTCGATTATTGATATATCCGTGCCGACGGCAAGCCTTGTTGTCTGCGCCGATTCGTTTCCGACAATGCGCGCCTTTATATCCTTATAAACGTTGATTTCACCGCCGATTATCGCGCCCGGCTTTCCTTGCGCGACAACGGCGTCGGCGTTGACCTTGCAGTTGACTATGCTTCCCGCCGTGACCGTACCCTTGGCGAAAACGGTGCAGTTTTCGAGGAACTTCGCCTCGATATCGACCCCTGCGTTCAGCCTGCCTTTAAGGTTGCCGTTCATTCCGTGGCGAAGATGTATGCTTCCGCCTGCGGTTACGTACGCCCCCTCAAGATTTCCGTAAACCGTGACGTCGCCCGTCGCCTTGATTTCAAAGCCCTCGAGCACACTGCCCTTAACGAGCACGTCGCCGTTCATATCTATGTTGCCCGTCGTGTTGTCGACGTCCTCTTTTATTTCATAAACGTTATAGACGTTGAACAGGCCGCCGATATAAGAAACGTGTCCGTCCGCCGTGGCGACAAGCTCGTTGGTCGCACTGTTAAATTCTGTGTTCTGCCCTCCGGGCACAGCGGGTGCTCTGCCCTCCTTGCCCTTGATAACGTCACCCTTTACCGTCATTCCGTCCTTGGCGGGAACAGGGGGAACGAAGCGGCATACAACGCCGCCGATTTCAACCTTTTGGATAAGGTTGAGGTTTTTATAATCGACAATATCATCCGCGTCGGAAACGAAATGAACCTCCTTCGCGCGCGAATAAAGGTCTTCTATTTTTCCGTCGACCCCGTCGACCGAAAGAGAGCCGCGAGCAATGACGAACAGCTTAAAATATTGTTCGCCCTTGACAACCGCGTTTATTTCCTGATTGTTCAGTCCGTAGACTATGCCCTTTTCTTTAAAAATTGCGTTAAGCTCGTCGAGCGTCAGCTTTTTTCCCTCGCCGATGGGCGGGAACAAAACGCCGAACTCAATCGTTTCCGATTTCGCCGAGCCAAGATACATTTCCGCGTCGCGAAGGTATTCCTCAAGCGAATCCTCCTCGGGCTCCTGCTTAAGCTCAATGCCCGCGGCGAGGGCGCGCTCGCGCTCCTCTGCCTTTTGCGCCTTGCGAAGCTTTTGGCGCTCAATCAGGCTTTTCGCAAGCTCGATTTCCGAAAGAATTTGACCTGAATGTGTTTCGACGACGTCAAGAAAGCGAAGCTGAACCTCTTCGGGAATATCGCTTTCGGGCATAAGAAAGCTTGCGATAGTTCCGTCGCCCGAAAGGGAAACGCCCGCCTGCTTGGCAAGCGCGACGATTGGACTAAGCTTTAATTTCGGCGCTTCTTTTTCAGGGGCGACCTCTTTTTCCGCCTCTTTTTCGGCTTCCTTTGTCACTTCGACGTTTTCTGTTTTTTCGGCTTTTTTACGCTCGTGACCCGCCGATTTATGCAACAACGGCACAAAAATCCCTCCCTTCGGATAAGTTGGTTAAAGTCGGGTTTTTCTTTTCTTAACCGCCTCGCGCTGAAGCGCGAAAACCGCGCGGCAAAGTCTGTCGCTTTCCTTTTGACCGAGGTCGTCGAACTCACAGCCGAAAAGAATGCCGTGGAGCGACTCGCCGCCGATACGGATAATTGTACAGTCAAAATTAAAGGGCGGCTCGGAATTGACAAGATAAATCGACGAAAGCTTAACCTTGTCGCCAAGACTGAACGGCGCGTTTGCCGCGAAGAAAACGCCCGAAAGACTTATATCAATCATTTTGACGGGATATGCGTCAACGCCGTCGACGACGTCCTTAAAGCCGTTTTCGTCGGCTTCGCGCTCGACCGTTCCCTCGATACTCAAATTCACGCGGAAGAAGCTTCTGCGTTCAAAATTGTTATACGCCGTGATACTGCTTATGCGCCAAAAATCGTTGTTCGCGATATAGACCCGTCCGCCGACGGTAAGGGTTCCGAGCTTTGTGTTGAGTATATTAATTTTCAGGGGGATATCATAATCAAAAATCGGAAGACGCATACCCTCAACGGGATAAATGTCGATAGCAAGACTGTCCTCTTCAAATCTGTCGGTGTTGTTAATGCGGCTGACCGCCTTCAGCCGTCCTTGAAAAAACAGCTCGTTGTTCATATTTTTAACTTCACATACGGCGTTCATATAGTTTTTTAGCGTTTCTTCCATTTAACCGTTCCCCTTTTTGTGAAATGTACATAATTTCACACAATAGTTTGAATATATTATAGCATATTTTTTCAGTTTACAATAGTAATTTAGGATTAAAATAGGTCGTTTGCTAAAATAAACAATAATTTAATATGGCGGCACTATACAATATGCATTGTGTGGGGCGAAATATACCCAACAACAGGTGGGGGTTCGGCTTGGGGCGCCGTGCTTGCGGGGCGGAGGGCTGAATGAAAAAACGGCAGTAAAAAGCCGCCCGACATATCGGACGGCTTTTTTGTTCTTTGGGAAATTAAGCGTCAACCTGTGAAGCAGTAGATGCTTAAACGCTGCTGAAGATAAATTATTCTTACTGGAGGAGCTGGAGGATTTGCTGCGGCTGCTGATTCGCCTGAGCGAGCATAGCCTGCGCCGCCTGTGTAAGGATGTTCATCTTCGTGTACTGCATCATCTCTTTCGCCATATCTGTATCGCGGATACGGCTGTTAGCTGACGTCATGTTCTCTGCGGTAGTGTCGAGGTTGTTGATTGTGTACTCAAGACGATTCTGGAGAGCGCCCAAGTTAGCACGGTTCGTGGAAACCTTGTTGATGGCGTCCTTAATTGTCTGGATAGAGTTGCCCGCCGCGGTCTGTGTATCAACGCGGATTCCGTTAATACCAAGACCACTCGCGCTAAGGTCATCAACATTAACTGTTACCTTGTTGAAGCTGTCAGCAGTGTCGCCGACTTGAAGGGTAAGTCCCTTGGCCGCTCCAGACGTTGTATAAGTCGAATTTCCTGCTGCCTTTGTGCCTGCGGTTGTGAAGCTGATTGTTACGCCTTCCCACTTTTCAGCGATGTTGTTGGCTGTACCGTCAGCAACAATAGCTCTAAGGGTGTAGCTCGTGCCTGTGTTTGCAGTTGTGAGTCCTTCGAACGAAACGCCTGTGCCGAAATCAGAACCCGTCGCACCGACTGTTACGTTTCCAGTGGCTGTTGTTGTCAGCGTAAACACTGTGCTTGCGTCAAGGTTTCCGCCGGAAATCGCAATGCTGTTTGCGGCGATTCCGCTCGTAGTGTCAGCCTGAGTACCTGCGTAGCCGCCGAGCGTACCGTTGAGAAGGTTAATACCGTTGAAATTCGTGGACTGGGAAATACGGGTGATTTCTGTCGTGAGTGAGTCAACCTCTGCCTGTATGGCGTCGCGGTCAACCGCATTCTGGATAGTTCCGTTCGCCGACTTCGTCGCAAGCTCAACCATACGGTTAAGCATGTTGTGAACTTCGGTTAACGCGCCTTCTGCCGTCTGAACAAGGGAGATGCCGTCCTGCGAGTTCGCAGAAGCCTGCTCAAGTCCCTTAATCTGGGCTTTCATCTTTTCGCTTATCGCAAGACCGGAAGCGTCGTCGCCTGCGCGGTTAATGCGGAAGCCCGAAGATAATTTTTCAAGGCTCTTAGCTACCTGAGAGTTGTTAACTCCCAACTGACGGTTGGCGTTCATCGCCATAGTGTTTGTTCTTACTACCATTCCCATGATAATACCTCCATGTTTTTTTTGATGAGGAAATTCCATTTTCCCCATTTTTAAATTTTTGTTCGGACATTGACAGGCGGGAAACCTGCACGGCCCTTACACCATAATTATCCTTCAATCGCCGCAAAATTAAAGTTTTTTTTGTGAACGTCTTATTTTTTCCCCGTTTTGACGAATATTTAACCGTTTTATGCACGTTTTCGTCAAACGCAACAGTTTTTCGGTCATTTTTGTGTTGTTCTTTTGTTACACTGTGCCGATAAGGTGACAGTTCGCTTGAAGCACGAAGACAAATTTTAAGATAGTAAGGTTTTATATATAAGGAACGAAAAGCCGTCACGACCGTGCGGCGCACGGCTTTTTGGTTTATGGCATAACGGCCAAACAAAAAAGCCCGCTTAACGCGGGCTTCGGGTGTTGGTGTAAAACGCCTGTGGGCAAAATTGCTAAATAAGCTCCTCGGTCGAAATAAGCTTTTCTTCCGTAATTATGGCAAGCTTTGCGAGGTTTCCGTACCAGTTTATAATCTTAAAGCGATAGAAATAGCTGTGCCTGCCGTCTTCGGAGCGAACACGCCCCTTGGCAAATTCTTCGGATTTAAAGGAAACGCGGCCGCAGAACGCGCAGTCGTCACGGGAAAGCCCAAGCATCTTGCAAACGCACGGGCGGCTTTAGTCAGACTCGTCGATAAGGGCTCTGACCCTTGAGTTTTGGAAGAGGATTTCGTCGGTTTTTGCGTCGCACACGAAAACGTAGGAGCCGATTTCGTCAAGCACGCGCAGGGCTTCTTTTTCCGCCTTACTTCCGGCGGGGCCGTCCTCGCCCTGATAGATGACATATTCGTTTTCGCCCTTGTCGCGCGCCTGCTTAAGCGCCTTGTCGGCGTGCTTATAAAGCGCGCCAATGTCGGTGTCGTCGCCCGAGAAGGGGCACACCCCGACAGCTATGCTCGGAACAAAGCCGCCGCCGCTTGCCGACGTTCCTTTAAAATGCGCGATACATTTTTTAACCGTGTCCTCAACAAGCGAGGGCTTTTGAAGCTGTTTAAACAAAAATATGAATTCAAAAACGCTAAGCCGTCCAAGAATTGTGTCGGGCTTACATTCCTTTTGGACTATCTGGGACAAAAGCGTGAGAACATCGGCGTTCTTGGCATAATGCTCGGTCACAGCAGACATATTTTCAACGCTTAAAATAACCAAGGCGGCCTTTTCGCTCGTTCCCTCCATATGCTTGACATAAGCCGCGATAAGCCCTCTTACCGAGTCGCGGTCCATAAGTCCCGTAAGGGAATCGGTCTGCGCGTCGCGAAGAAGCTTAAGCGCGCTTATCGCTTCGCGGAGCCTGTCGAGAATAATCGACGGCTTGTAGATTTTATCAAAATAAGCCGTCGCTCCGCATTTAAAGGCCTCGCTTTCGCTGCTCTCGTCCTCGCCATCGGTTACCGCAAACACCGGAA
>CAYWQL010000009.1:57628-60166 GCA_964460755.1 uncultured Oscillospiraceae bacterium
AAGGCCTCGCTTTCGCTGCTCTCGTCCTCGCCATCGGTTACCGCAAACACCGGAAGGTTGGCGAAAGCGGGAACGGCGCGAACGACCTTTAAAAACTCGTACCCGTTCATAACCGGCATTTTAATGTCGAGAAGCACGGCGGCGACGTCGTTATCGCTGTAAAGAATGTCGAGCGCGGTTTTTCCGTTATCCGCTTCGACAACGGAATAGTTCGCCTGAAGAATTTGATTAAGCATCGCGCGATTGATTTTGTTGTCGTCAACGACAAGGACCTTATCTTTAGCCATAAATACACCCTTTCGAATTAGTGGAATTAGAGATTAACGCCAACGCTTTGCGACGTTAAGCAAATTAACCCTCGCACAAACTAAAAAGCGCTATCGTCAGTTGTGTGTCAATATTATACAGCATAAAAAATTAAAACTCAACAAAACCCGCCCATTTGTGTTAATTTAATGTCAAATTACTTGATTTTTCGTCGAACAGATGCAAATTCGTAAGGTAAATAAGAAGTAAATATCTGCTGTACGCATAAAAATACATTGCATTTTGGGCATAAATATAATAAACTTAATTTCGTATGAAACTTTTGTAAAGATACTTGCTAAAACTAACTCGACATATTGAAAAAAAGCTGTTAGAATAGTGATATCGCAAAATAATACACGGAGGTGTTTTATGGATACACGCGAATTAAAAGAAAAATGCAGAAAAATCCGTATTGATATCGTCAATATGGTCGCGGACGCGAAGAGCGGACATCCCGGCGGAAGCCTTTCGTCGGTCGAGATTTTCGTCGCGATTTTTAACACGCAGATGAAGGTTGACCCGAAAAATCCCGCCGACCCGAAGCGCGACCGTTTCGTTCTGAGCAAGGGTCATTGCGCTCCAGTTTATTACGCGACGCTTTGCGACCTCGGCTTCTTCGACAGGGCGGAGCTTAAATCCCTTCGCAAGCTCGGCGCAATGCTTCAGGGTCACCCTGTTGCGAAAAAAATACCCGGCGTTGACGCCTCGACAGGCTCGCTCGGTCAGGGGCTCAGCATAGCCACAGGCATGGCGCTTGGCGCAAAGACCGCGAAGAGCGGCGTCAAGGTATACGCGGTCTGCGGCGACGGAGAGCTTCAGGAGGGGCTTATTTGGGAGGCGTCCATGGCGGCGGCTCACTATAAGCTCGACAACCTTACCCTTGTCGTGGACAACAACGGTATGCAAATCGACGGCACTAACGACCAGGTTATGAGCCTTGGCGATATCCCCGCGAAATTCCGCGCCTTTGGCTGGAACGTAATCGAGGTCGCCGACGGAAACGACATCGAACAAATTATCGCCGCGCTTAATCAGCCGCCCGTTGACGGCAAGCCGAAATGTATCGTCGCCCACACAACAAAGGGCAAGGGCGTTTCCTTTATGGAGGGTCAGGTCGGCTGGCACGGAAAGGCTCCGAACGATGAACAGCGCGCGGCGGCAGTCGCAGAATTGGAGGCGTTAGAGATATGAGCGAGCCAAAAGCAACCAGAGCGGCATACGGCGAAGCCCTTGCGGCTCTCGGAAGAGTTAACGACAAGGTCGTCGTTCTTGACGCCGACCTCGCCGAAGCGACAATGACAAAACACTTTAAAAAAGAATTTCCCGACCGCTTTTTCGATTGCGGTATTGCGGAATGCAACTTGGTCGGCATGAGCGCAGGACTTTCGACAATGGGCTTTATCCCGTTTTGCAGCACCTTCGCCATGTTCGGCGCAGGACGCGCATATGAAATTTTCCGCAACGGCGTCGCCTATCCTCATTTCAACGTCAAGCTCTGCTGCACCCACGCGGGCGTAACGGTCGGCGAAGACGGCGCGAGCCATCAGGCGATAGAGGACGTTGCGCTTATGCGCGAAATCCCCGGCGTTACGGTTATCGTTCCCGCCGACGCTCCCGAGGCAGAAAAGGCGGTTAACGCTATGGCGAAGCTTGACGGACCGGTTTATGCTCGGTTCGGTCGCGCCGCCTGCCCGGAGCTTCCCGAAAAGCCCTTTACCATAGGCAAGGCGAATGTTCTTCGCGAGGGCAAGGACGCGGTTCTCTTTGCCTGCGGCTTTATGGTTCATATCGCGCTTGAAGCGGCGGAGGAGCTCGCCAAGGAGGGTATTGACGCGGCGGTCGTAAACGTCCACACCATTAAGCCCCTTGACAAGGAGCTTGTGCTGGAATATTCCAAGAAGTGCGGCACGGTCGTCACCCTTGAAGAGCACAGCATTTACGGCGGACTCGGCGACGCGGTCGCCGACGCGATTATCGGACAGGGAGATTTCAGGTTCAAGAAAATCGGCGTCGAGGACAGATTCGGACAGTCGGGAACATGGAAGGACGTGCTCGATTTCTACGGGCTTTCCACTCCGAAGGTCACCGAAACGTTAAGAGCTTTCCTAAAGAAATAATCTGCTTTAAAAAGCCAAAAGACCGAAGCGTTCGCTTCGGTCTTTTATTTTTTAAAGTTATGCTTTGTTTTTATTCGACGGTATTTTCAAGGCGAAAGGGGACGCTGTCGTT
>CAYWQL010000010.1:0-18770 GCA_964460755.1 uncultured Oscillospiraceae bacterium
AGGAGAAATAGCAGATTTAATGAAATTAAATCTGCTATTAAGCCTAATACTCGTTTTAATTGGTCTGAAAGGTTGCCTAAAAGCTTGTACTTTTCTTTCATTTATTCCTTTACCGAGCCAAGGGCAACGCCCGCGACAATATACTTGGAAAGAAGGAAGTATACAATGAAAAGCGGGATAACCGTAAGCGTAAGTCCAAGATAAACCGCGCCGTATTCGGTCTTGTAAATATCGCCCTTCAACTGGCTAACCATGATAGGCATGGTGTAGTTCGCCTTGTTCGTAAGAAGAATAGAGGGCATAAACAGCGCGTTCCATGTGTTGACGAAGGTGAAAATCGCCTGCGTCGCCATAGCGGGCTTCATTATCGGAAGCACGATAGAGTTAAAGGTTCTGAATTCGCCCGCACCGTCGATACGCGCCGAGTTGACGATATCAAGGTTGAGTGACGGCAGCATATACTGTCTCATAAAGAACACCGTCATCGGCGCCGCCACCGCGGGGAGAATCAACGCCAAAAGATTGTTCGTAAAATGAATTTTGTACATGAACTGATAAGAACCGATACTGTAAACCTGAAGAGGTATCATCATAACAGCAAGAATTATGCCGTTAACCGTCTTGCGGAGCTTCCAGTTATACGCGACAAGCGCATACGCAGTGAGTGTCGAAACATATATCGAACCCGCTGTAGCGCAAACCGAGATTATTGCCGAGTTTTTGAAGCCGATGATTGGATTGAATATCTTGCCCTTCAAAACATTGATATTATCAATAAGGTGCGACGAAGGAATGAAGGACATAGCGTGCTGTTGAATCTGCCATGTGCTTCTTGTGGAGTTGACAATCATTATCCAGAAGGGAAGTATGCTCATAATCGCGAGAAGTATGCAAACGACATAAATAACAATCATTATGCCTTTATTTTTCTTTTTCATTATTTCGCAGCCTCCTTCTCGAGTTTTGCAACCTGTTTTTTACGGCGAGCTGCGTTTTGCTTAACCTTCTCGTCCGTTCTGTCACGCATAAGGAAGAACACGACAACAGAAAGAATAGCGATTATAACGAACAACAGCATACTTGCCGCGGAAGCTTCGTTGTAGAAATAGGTTCCCGTGAACGCCTTGATATAGATGAACACGCTCGCCGTCATAGTTGCGTTTCCGGGTCCGCCGTTGAAAACCAACATCTTCGGGATATCGAACATATTTAAACCACCGATTAAGGCTGTAATAAGCGTATATATAAGGATTGTACGCATACACGGAAGCGTAATTTTGAAGAAGGTCTGCGTGGGGGTTGCTCCGTCGATTTCGGCGGATTCAAACAACTCGGGGTTAATGCCGAGTACGCCTGAAATAAGAATAATAGTAGTATATCCGTACCACATCCAGAACTGGATAAACGCGACGATAAATCTTGTAACCCAGCCGTTAACAAGGAACTGATAGGGCTCCGAGAAAAACCCTAACTGCATAAGCACGTCGTTTGCAGGTCCTGCAGGAGCAGCAAACAGGTTGCTGAACAAAATAGCAAGACTCGCGGAAGTAATAATATTCGGAAGATAGAATAAAACCTTAAACACACCCTGACCAACAATCTTGCGACTGTTGTTGGTGAACCAAGCGGTCAAAAGGAGTGCAAGAGTTATTTGCGGGATAAAGTTTATCACCCAAAGTAAAATTGTTGTTTTGAGTGAATTCTGAAACGTAACGTTTGAAATAATTGCTTTGTAGTTTGCGAACGGGTCATCAAGAAAATGCATTTCTGACGCCAAAAGTCCGCGAAGGTCGGTAAAACCGATTACGAAGGTATAAATCAACGGGTAGAGCATGAACGCTAAAAACACTAAAACGAACGGGAGAATAAAGATATAGCCGTACTTGGCGTAACTTACGCCTTTGCTTTTGTTGAGCATTGTCCTTCCCCTTTCAGGCGAGATTTTCTTCAGTATACCATAAAAATTGGACGGACGGAAGTATTCCGTCCGTCCAAATTTTTGTTAGGTTTTTTGTTAACTATTTACTAGTCAACAGCGAGTCCGAGTGTATCAGCAACGTTCTGCTTGAAGCTTGCAAGAGCTGTATCACGGTCAATCTCGCCGGCTGCGTACTGACGTACATAGTCACGGAAGATGTTGTTGATGCTCTCGTCATACTGTGTAAGAACGCGGCCGTTAGCAAGCTCGTTGCCCTTCATGAAAGCGTCGAACATGTTCTGTCCGCCGAGGAATTCGAGTTCGCCGTTGGACTTAGCCATAACTACGTTGGAAGCAACTGTATCCTTTGTGCCGCCTTCGCCGTTAAGTGTGCCGTTCGCCCAGAAATACTGGAGGCCTGTGTCAGAAGTATCAAGTGTAATCCAGTTGATAATCTGTCCAACAGCTTCCTTGTTAGCGCTGTCCTTGTTGGCGAGTATCCATGTGCCGCCCCAAAGGAAACCAACGTTCGAAGCGCATACGCCCCAATCGCCGTAAGTACCTTCGCCGGCCTTTGTGCCGCCGGAGTTACCAGCCATAACATAGTTGATGAGCCAAGCCGGGCCATAGAAACCAAGAACGGGCTTCGCGCCTGTGGCAGCCATATCAGCATACCAGCCTTCTTGCCAGTCCTGTGTAACGTTGGAATAACCACCGTCTGTGAGCTTCTTGGAATAATCAAGGAAAGCTTCACGCTTCGGGTCTATGTTGAGTTTTCCGTCGATAACCCAAGGTGTATCAGAAGAGTTCTCAATCGCGTGCCAAATGTCGCCGTCGCCGGAAACAATCGCTACGCCCGCGTCAGCACATGTCTGAGCAGCTTCGAAGAACTTGTCCCAATTGCCTGTGCCAGCGCCGATAGCCGCTTCAACATCCGCAGGATCATCAGAACCGAAAGCCTGCTTCGCAGCAGTACGGTTATAAATGAAAGCACCACCAGTTGCCTGATAAGCAAGACCAACAACTGCACCGTCCGAAGGACGTGTGCCGATATCTACAGAATACTGAGCAATCTGAGCATCGGAGATAGCCTTGTCGATGTCAATACCGAGGTCAGCATAAGGAGCAGCATAACCAGCAGCATCGCCCTGTGTATACTTAAGAACGAATGCAGACTCTGCACAATAGAAGTCAGGAGCGTCAGCGCCACCAGCTGCAAGAGCTGCGTCAAGAGCGGGCTGATAAAGTCCGTCTGTTGTAGCGATGATAGTCGAAACTACATCATACTTTGCTGCGAACTCAGGATTGAGCTCTAAGAATTTGTCAACCATTTTGGGGACTTCGTCGGTGAAAGCATAAAGATTAAGAGTTGTCTTTCCGCCGTCGGTGTTTCCGCCTTCTGTCTTGGGTGTGCAGCCTACGAAGCAAGCGAGGCACAAAGCAAGAACAAGAACGAGCGCTAAAATTTTCTTTGCCATATTTTCCTCCAAAAAATTTTTTTTACGAAAACGTTATCGAAAAGAGCCTTTTGGGTTATTATCGAAACCGTTTTCTGAAGTGAAGTATATCACCGAGGTATCTTATTTGCAACAGAATTAATACTTTTGTATCCTTTTTTTATGTTTTATCTAAATAGCCTTTTGTTTGTTTGTGCAAAGTTACAAGAAAGGCAAAATAATCCTCAAGAAGGGCAATAATATCCTGCTGAAAGGCAAAAAACAGCTTTATTTTGTTATTTTTAACCCCCGGAGCAGAAAAAAGGCAGACGACCGAAGCCGTTTGCCTTTCCTTCTATAATTATTAATAACCTATTTAAATAACCCCAGAATAAGGTCGAGCAGGTTAAAGCGATTAAAGACCGTGACCGTTACGAGAGAGATAACCGACATAATCTTAATGAGAATGTCAAGCGACGGCCCAACGGTATCCTTGAGCGGGTCGCCAACCGTGTCTCCGACGATTGCGGCGTCGTGCGCGGGACTTCCCTTTGCGTGTCCTTCGATTGCGCCCGTTTCAATGTACTTTTTCGCGTTATCCCACGCTCCGCCCGCGTTGCCCGTGAAAATGGCAAGCATAATCGCCGAAATGGTGGAACCGATTAGGATACCACCGACAAACTCGGCGCCAAAGAGGAAGCCGCAGATAACGGGGAAAAGTATAGCCAAAAGCGCTGGGGTTCTCATTTCCTTTAATGCGCCCTCGGAGGAAATCTCTATGCAGGTCTTATAGTCTGGCATAACCTTGCCCTCAAGAAGTCCTTTTATCTCTCTAAACTGACGGCGAACCTCTTCAACCATCTTTCTCGCCGCCTTCGCTACCGCTTCAATAAGCATACCCGAGAACAGGTAAGGAAGCGCCGCGCCGACGAGGGCGCCCGCAAGTGTCAACGGGTCGATAAGGTTAAGAAGAATGCTCTCCTCAGCGGGAGTGTAGGAATAAAGGTAAGACACCATCATCGAAAGCGCCGCAAGCGCCGCCGAGCCGATAGCGAAGCCCTTGCCGATTGCCGCCGTCGTGTTGCCGACGGAATCGAGCTTGTCAGTAATGTCGCGCACCGATTTGTCGAGCGCGCTCATTTCGCTAATTCCGCCGGCGTTGTCGGATATCGGTCCGTATGTGTCGACCGAAACCGTCGCCGCGACGAAGGAAAGCATACCGAAAGAAGCGCACGCCACGCCGTACATTCCGCAAATTTCGTACGAGCCGAAAATCGCGATGCCAAGCACCACAACGGGGAGCATACAAGAGCGCATACCAAGCGCCAGACCTTGGGTTATCGTAAGGGCGCTGCCCTCAACCGACGCCTTGGCGATAAGCTTTGTCGGCTTGTAGTCGTAGCTTGTGTAGTATTCCGCGATAATACCGATTATGATACCGGCCGCAACGCCGACAGCAGCCGCTATCCACGGGGATATATATCCTATGCTGAAAGCCGCCGTCTTAAGCTCGGCGACGTCATAGCCGCTGAACATAACTCTTGTAATAACAAAGCCCAAAGCAATCGTAAGCCCCGCCGAAATCCAAGTCGCCATATTCAGCTCCCTGTGGGGGTTTTCGGAAAGCTTCTTTTTGAGAAGAATCGAGCTTACTCCGAGAACACAGGCAATAAGTCCGCAAGCCGCAAAAAGAATGGGGTATAAAATCATAGACGAAAGAAGCTCTGTGCCGATTATTGTGCCCTTGCTCCTAAAGAGCTCGCAGGCGAGTATCGCCGCCGAAAGGATTGCGCCGACATAGCTTTCAAGAAGGTCAGCGCCAAGTCCCGCCACGTCGCCGACATTGTCGCCGACATTGTCCGCGATGGTCGCGGGATTGCGGGGGTCATCCTCGGGAATATGAGCCTCGGTCTTGCCGACAAGGTCTGCGCCCATATCCGCCGCCTTGGTGTAGATACCGCCGCCGACGCGGTTAAACATCGCGATAATCGAGCAGCCAAGAGCATAGCCCGAAAGAGTCATTGTGAACGGAGCGTTAAAGCCGAGCCAATTCACGTTCTCAACCCCTGCGACAACCTCGGAAAGCTGACCGAGTCCATAGCCGAAGACGATATAAACAATAAAAATACCGAGCAGAGCAAAGCCGCCGACGCAAAGTCCCATAACGCTTCCGCCGCGGAACGCGACCTTTAGCGTTTCGCCGAGACTTCCCGTCGTCCTCGCCTTGTTCGACACGCGAACGTTGGCGTAGGTCGCTATCTTCATTCCGATAAAGCCCGCGCTCGCACTCATCGTCGCGCCGATAATAAACGCGCATGCCGTCTGCCACGAAATAAGCACGGTGAGAAATACCGCGATAGCCGCCGCGATAATCGCGACGATTCTGTACTCGTAGCTGATGAACGTATCCGCTCCGAGCCTAATCGCCGAAGCGATTTCCTTCATGCGGTCGGTTCCCTCCTCCATTTTCTTCACCTTGAAGAAGCTGAACACCGCATAGCTTATGGCGAGAAGCGCCGCCATAATCACAAGACCAATTAACACTTGAATATCCTCCCACAGAAATAAAAAATAAATTTAAAAAATCGCAAACTATCGTTTATTATTACATATTGCGTCAAAAACGGCAAGAATAAAATAAAAAAAACAACAATATAAACGAGAAACCGCAATTTTCGCTTGGTTATAGCAAAATCGTCCTATATTCGCGATATGCAGAAAGCCTTTTATAAGCGTATGTGTTATGATGCACAAAAAAAACACAGCTTACGCTGTGTTTAATCAATTTATTCTTTTTTCTACCTGACGTTCGGTCCCTGAGAGCGCATAGGATTGACGAAGTCAATCTGCTGCTGTCTTCGCACCTCGTCCATAATCGCAAGGGTCATCTCGGTCTGGCGATTGTATTCGTCGGGCGAAACGCCCTTTTCAATCATATCCACGAAAGCCGCCGCCTCGAAATTAAGTCCGCCCCAGCTTTCGGTTTTTTCGGTATAGACCGTTTCGGTCGTGCCGTCGAGATAGACTATGCGCACATCCGACGGATAGAACATATCGTCAATAAGCATAGTGCCCTTTTCGCCCTGTATCTCATTTTCGATTTTTCCCGCCGACACCTTTGAAAAACGAAGCTCAACGAGCATTCCGTCGTATTCGCATATAACCGAGCCCTGTGCGTCAAAGCCATTCGGCAGACGAGTAACCGCCGCCTTTACGCTCCTCGGCTCACCGAAAAGATAGACCGCCGCGCGGGTACAGTAAACCCCCAAATCCATAAGCGAACCGTTGGCAAGCTCGGGATTGAAGGTGTTGCAATACTCGCCACTTTTATATTTATCGTAGTTTGAGGAATATTGGCAGAAGCTTATCGTGGCACGGCGAACCTCGCCGATTTTTGAAAGCGCGTCTTTTATCGCGAAGGTTCCGTTAACGAACGCCGCGCGCATAGCCTCAAGCATAACGACGCCCTTTTGCTTCGCCGCCCGCTCCATCTCAAGAAAATCCTCCTTCGAGGGTGCGGCAGGTTTTTCAACCAAAACGTGCTTATTGCCGTCTATCATCAGGAGCGTCTGCTCCTTGTGACAGATATTCGGCGACGCGATATAAACCGCGTCAACCCTGTCCGAGCGGGCAAGCTCTTTCAGGTCGTCGAAAACAAGCGGGGCGCCGACCTCGGTCGCGAAGCGCTCGGCGGTTTTCATTGAACGGGAATAAACGGCGGCAAGCTCGAAATTCTTCACCTTTTTCGAAAGCCTTATAAACTCACGCGTAATTGAGCTTGTTCCAATAACGGCAAAACGCACCATAGGCTTATACCCTATCGAGATACGCCGCGCCGATTATGCCCGCGTCGTTTCCAAGACTCGCCTTTACGATAGGCGACGCGCCGATATTTTTGTATGCAAAAACATACTTTCCGACCCTTTCGTTGAGCGGCTTCAGGAGATAGTCGCCCTCGTTGCTGAGTCCGCCGCCGATTAAGATGGCTTCGGGACGGAAGGTGCTTATTAATCCGCCGATGCCCGCGGCGACATATTCCATATAATTGTCGACGACGGCAAGTGCGGTCTTATCGCCTTTTTTCGCACAGTCGAACGAGGTTCTTCCGCTGACCTTGCCTTCTTTTTCCGCATACTCGTGAAGAAGAGAGTTGGGGTCGCTTTCCATCGCTCTTTTTGTATCGCGTATAAGCGCCGTAACCGAGGCGTAGGCCTCGAAGCAGCCCTTCGCGCCGCAGCTGCACTGCTCACCGCCGACGACGAGGGGGATATGCCCGATTTCGGTGCCCATTCCGTCGCCGCCCGCATAAAGCCGTCCGTCGATAACGATGCCGCCGCCAACGCCCGTGCCGAGCGTCACCATAATCGCGTTTTTATATCCCTTGCCCGAGCCCGCGATAATTTCGCCGACGACTGCGCAGTTGGCGTCGTTGCTTATGTAAACGGGAACGGGTATATATTTTTCAAGCTCGGTTTTAAACGGAACGTTTGTCCAGCCGAGGTTTCCCGAAAAAACGAGATTACCCTGCTTGTCGACAAACCCGGGCGTTCCAAGTCCGACGATAGGGAAATCCTCAAAGGTCAGCCCGGCCTCTTTTGCTACCGTCTTCGCCGCGTCGGCTATGTCCCGAACGACCTCCTCAAAGGGCTTGTCGGTGCAGGTCGGCGCGCTGTGCTTAAAAATGATGTTGTTGTTCTCGTCGATAACTCCCGTTTTAATGCCCGTTCCGCCGAGGTCAATTCCTAAACGATATTTTTTCATAATCCCTCTCCCGCCACATTTATCTTATGTTTTAAATTATATATACAATTTAAATTATTTCAACCCAATTTTTTTGAGTAAACAGAAAACGACCCGCCTTTGTACGCAAGACAGGTCGATTTTGACTTGAACCGTTTAAAGCTGTTTTACCGTGTCGCCCTCAAGAAGCCTGCCCGACACCATAACCTGCTGGGGTATATAGGTTTTTTGCTCCTCAATCTCCTCGATAAGCTTCCGCGCCGCCTCGCGTCCCATAACCTCCGCGTTCTGTTTGTACGTAGTAAGCCGCGGTCGAAGCACCTGAGAAAGAAGTATTCCGTCGTAGCCCACGACGCTTATGTCGTCAGGAATGGACAGCCCTTGCTTTTCTATTTCGTTCATACCGCCGATAAAGGAAAAATCGTCGGGATAAACAATACAGGTCGGGCGGTTTGCGAGAGCCAAAAGCTCCCGAGTCGCAAGCGCCGCCGATTTTGGGTCGTGGTAAGCGCCTTGCTTTACATACTCGTCCGGCACGTCGACGTCAAGCCGCTCGCAGGTTTTTTTAAAGCTTGTAAGGCGTTTTCTTGTCACGTCGGTATTCTCGCCGTGAATTATGGCGATTTTTCTGTGCCCTCTTTTATAAATATAGTTGACGATTTCCACCATTCCGCCGATATTGTCCGAAAGAATTGAGGTTTTGTCGTCAAAAACATGGTCGAGGGTCACGGTCGGAAGCTCGCTTTCAACAAGCCTTAATATGTCGACGTCGTCGAAATCAACCGACGCGATTACAACCCCGTCACAGTTGCGGTATTTCGAATGCTCATAGTAATCCATCGAAAAATTGCCGATGTTCTTGCTTATAAAGGTTATGTCATATCCGAGCCGCTCGGCTTCGTCCTTAAGGCTGTTTAGTATAACCGAAAAGTATTCGTGCTTTAAGCCGCTGCTCGTTTTGTCAATGAAAAGCACGCCGATGTTGTGCGAGCGATTGGTTTTAAGCGCGCGCGCCGCCGAGTTCGGAAGATAGCCCATTCGCTTCGCCGCGTCCTTAATAATCTGGGCCGTTTCGCCGCCGATGTCGCTTTGACCGTTGAGCGCCTTGCTCACCGTCGCAATCGATACGCCGCACTCCTTTGAAATATCTTTAAGCGTTACCATAAATCCACCACTTTTTTCTCTATCAACAAACGACAATGCCGCCCTAACGGACGACCTCACGGCAATTTACTTAATCGTTTTCGTAATTTAATTATATCCCCGCGCCATTTATAAGTCAAGGAAATGACAACCCGCGCGTATAGCAATTATTTGCCCGATTATTTGTGCATATACCCAAATAATCCTTAAATTTAAAAAATGCTTTGATTTTTCGCGTTTTATGGGTTATTATAAATTTATATACTACGAAAACGATTAAGTTGGACAACCGCAGTATACTATTAATACAAACGAGGAGTTTCCGCTATGAATTTTGGACATTTTAACGACGAAACAAAGGAATATGTAATCAAGACCCCCGCAACGCCGCTTCCTTGGATTAACTATCTTGGCAACGACGGCTTTTTCGGACTTATTTCAAACACCTGCGGCGGATATACCTTCTACAAAGACGCAAAGCTTCGCAGAATAACCCGTTTTCGCTACAACAATGTTCCTGCCGATCTCGGCGGACGTTATTATTACATAAAGGACGGCGACACGGTTTGGAATCCCGGCTTTATGCCGACGAAAACCAAGCTTGACCGCTACGAGTGCCGCCACGGTCTTGGCTATTCGGTTTTCGATTCCGAGAAAAACGGTGTCAACGCCACCCTTACCTGCTTTGTACCGTTAGGCGAGCCTTGTGAAATAAATAAGCTTGTTTTAAAGAACACAAGCGGCGCGACGAAGAAGTTTTCTGTTTTCAGCGCGATTGAATGGTGCTTATGGAACGCCGTTGACGACGCGAACAACTTCCAGCGCAACTGGAACATCGGAGAGGTTGAAATCGAGGACGGAACAATCTATCACAAGACCGAATACCGCGAGCGCCGCAACCATTACGCCTTCTTTACGGTAAACGAGAAGGTGAGCGGCTTCGACACCGACCGCGACGCTTTTCTTGGCGGCTTCAATTCTTGGGAAACGCCCGAGGTCGTATTAAAGGGAAAGAGCAAAAACAGCGTAGCAAGCGGCTGGGCTCCCATCGCGAGCCAGAAAATTGACATAACCCTCAAAAAGGACGAGGAAAAGACGATAATCTTCCAGCTTGGCTACATAGAGAACCCTGTTGAGGAAAAGTTCGCGAAGCATAATGTTATCAACAAAAAGCGTGCCGTCGCGCTTATGAAAAAGTTCAGCACCGAAAAGCAGGTTGATGCCGCGCTTGCCGAGCTCGCGAAATACTGGGACGGTCTTCTTTCGAAATACAACGTCAACAGCGGCGACAAGAAGCTTGACCGCATGGTCAACATTTGGAACCAATATCAATGTATGGTCACCTTTAATATGAGCCGTTCGGCAAGCTACTATGAAAGCGGAACGGGACGCGGCATGGGCTTCCGCGACAGCTGCCAAGACCTTCTCGGCTTTGTCCACCTTATTCCAGAGCGCGCCCGTGAGCGCATAATCGACATCGCCTCCATTCAGTTTGAGGACGGAAGCACCTATCATCAGTATCAGCCTCTTACCAAGCGCGGAAACGCCGACATCGGCGGCGGCTTTAACGACGACCCGCTTTGGCTTGTCGCCTGCACCGCGGCTTATATAAAAGAGAGCGGCGACGCGACAATTCTTGACGTGCCGACGCCCTTCAACAACGTTCCCGGCAGCGAAAAGCCGCTTATGGAGCATCTTAGAAGAAGCATCAACTTCACAATTAAAAATAAAGGACCTCACGGTCTTCCTCTTATCGGTCACGCCGACTGGAACGATTGCCTTAACCTCAACTGCTTCAGCGAGGAGCCGGGCGAAAGCTTCCAATGCCATTCGGGCAAGCTCCCGGGAAAAGAGAAGGCGGAAAGCGTCTTTATCGCGGGTATGTTCGTAAAATATGGCAAGGAATACGCCGAAATCTGCCGCCACTTCGGAAACAAAAAGGAAGCGGACAAGGTTCTTAAAGAGGTCGACAAAATTGAAAAAGCCGTCGAGCAATTCGGCTGGGACGGCGAATGGTTTATGCGCGCTTATGACGCATACGAAAACAAGGTCGGAAGCCACGAATGCAAGGAAGGCAAAATCTTTATCGAGCCGCAGGGCTTTTGCACTATGGCCGGCATCGGCGAGGACAAGGGACTTGGCAAAAAGGCGCTCGCGTCGGTTAGAAAGTACCTCTTTGACGATTACGGCGCGGAGATTCTCGCCCCCTGCTACACCGAATATCACACCGAGCTTGGCGAAATTTCCAGCTATCCGCCCGGATACAAGGAGAACGGCTCGGTCTTCTGCCACAACAACACATGGATTGTCCTTGGCTATTCCGCGCTTAAGGACGGCGAGAACGCCTTTGATTCCTACAAGCGCAACTGCCCCGCGTATCTTGAGGACGTCAGCGAAATTCACCGCACCGAGCCCTATGTTTACGCCCAGACCATAGCGGGACGTTCGGCTCCCAACTACGGCGAAGCAAAGAACAGCTGGCTTACCGGAACAGCGGCTTGGACCTTCGTCGCCGCAAGTCAAGGCATTCTCGGTATTCTTCCCGATTACGACGGTCTTCGCATTGAGCCCTGCCTTCCCGCAAAGATAAACAAGGTTTCGCTCACAAGAAAGTTCCGCGGCGCGACCTACAATATTTCCGTCAGTAACGCGGGAACAGGCACGATTAAGCTTTCGGTTGACGGCAAGGAAATCGACGGCACGGTTGTTCCCTTCAGCGAAGGAAAGAAATCCTACAACGTTGTCGTGTCGATGTAATTTACCCTTTCAATTAATCCCCATAAAGTATTTTTGTTGTCTGACAGCAAGAAAGAAACCTCGAAGCGAACGCTTCGAGGTTTCTTTTATCTTTCTTAAAACACGCAGTACTGGTCTTTTCCGTTTCTTTTGGCTTCATAAAGCGCCTTGTCGGCTCGCTTGAAGACCTCAAGGAAGGTGTTGTCGTCCCCTGCCTTGGTCACCGCCACACCCGCGCTAAGCGACAGGCGAATATCCGGGTTAATTTCTTCAGAGCTGTCGCGCACCTTGTTGAAAATGCGTTCAATCGTCCGCTTCGCCTCCTCAAGCTTCGCGCCGCGAAGATACGCCACGAACTCGTCGCCGCCAAGTCGCCCGACAATGTCGGTTTTGCGGCAGGACCGCAGAATTGCGTCGGACACAAACTTAAGGCTTCGGTCGCCCTCGGGGTGTCCATAGGTGTCGTTGAGCCCCTTGAAATTATCAATGTCGAAGATAACGAAAACAGAGCTCGTTTCGTCCTCGTTGAGCGACGATGCGACAAGCTCCTCGGTCGTCGCGCGGTTGTAGGCGCCCGTAACCGAATCGCGCTCCGCCTTTTGACGCAAAGCGTCTTCGCTTCGTTTTTTCTCGTCGATGCTCTGCAAATAGGCTATACCCTTTATCTCATTGTCACCAAAATCCGACGTAAGGTGAAGCTTGGTGTTGACCCAAACGTAGCTGTCGTCGCGCTTGCGTATGCGATACTGGATAGAGTAGTTGACTATTCCGCTGTTAAAATTAGAAAGAAGGGTTTGCTTGTTGAACTTCTCCTTGTTTCTTTCATAGTCGTCGGGATGAACATACCGTCCTTCTTCCTTTCGGTCGATATATTTTTCCCATTCGAAATACTCGATTGCGACGTTTTCGTCGTCGCTTAATACGGCCATTTCGTCGGTCGTTAGGTTGAATTCGAAAACGAGCAGGGTGTTCGCCGTTATCGCCCGCCTGTAAATCCGCCCCTCCATGACCTCCATCTCCGCCTCTTTTTCGCGCTGAATGCTGTCCACCCTTCCTACTATGCGATATACCGCGCCGTCGCCGCCGAGGACGCTCACATAGTAAATGCGGAACCAGAAGAAGCCCGTTCCGAAGTTTTCCGCAAGAAGGTCGTAGCTGCCCTGCACCGCAGTACTCGAAGCCTGCTTAAGCAGCTGATAAAGTCCCTCTTTATAGTCGGAGTGAATGGTGCTCGTTCGAAGAATGTAGTTTGAATAAGGGCATATACCACGCTCGACATATCCCCTTTTCGGAAGGTAAAGCCAATAGGTCAGCTTGTCTTTTTCCGGGTCGTAATCGAAGGTTACGGCATGGGTGGTCTGGGCAAGGATTCTGTACCGTTCCTCCTGCCAGCGGGTTTGCTGTTCGCCTATAACCGTTTCGGTAATATCGGTTATGGTCAAGTAACAGTCAACCTCGCCGTCCGCGTTGACCGCCGTGCTTCCAAGCACACGAATCCACCGCTTTTCACCCGTGTTGTGGCGAATAATTTGAAATTCGCATTCAAAGGTCTTCGAACCGTCGATTGATTTCAAAACCTCGTTTATGAGAAGCTTGTTTTGCTCAAACAAAACCGCGCGTCCCGCAGAAATAATCTTGTAATACTCCGTCTTTGAATATCCCATCAGCTCGCACGCTTGGGCGCTCGCGTAAATCGACGAAGGCTTTTCGTCCTCTATTTTGTATATACAAAGCCCAACGGGCAGGTTTGAAATAATGTTGTTCAGATTTTCGGTCGTTCGCTCAAGGCTGTTTTTGATATTAACCTCGTCGTCGACGTTCGAAACCGTTCCGATAATCCGCGAAATTTTGCCGTTCTCGCCATAGACGTACACCCCCGTAACCCGACACCAGTTGTACTCGCCTGTAGCCATTTTGAGCCGAACGACTATTTCGTGGCGGTCTTTTTTCCTAAGGTGCATGGTAAGATGCTCTTTAAGCTTCGCCCTGTCGTCGGGGTGAATACATTCGAGATAATCGTCGTTTTTAAAAAGTGCTTCGCCGAGGCGACAGAAGTCGTAGTCAAAATAGGACATTGAGTGATAGAAGGTCTTGTTTACCAAATCCCATTCGAGCACGGTTGTTCCCGTTTCGTCAACGATTATGCGATATCGCTCCTGCGCGCGCTGAATCGCTTCCATCTCCTGCTTTTCACTAAAGAACGCTATAACATCTTTGCGTTCTTGTATGTTCATAATGCAAAGCAGATACACTCCGTCGGATACTTCTATGAGTGACACCGAAATCCAAAAATACTTGTCGTCAGCGCCAAGCATACGAAGCTCAGTCACGGGAAGGGTGGAAGCCCCGTTGCTCGGTCTGCCCTTTTTGAGTATGGCAATCGCCTCGTCATAACGCTGTCTGTCCTCGGGGTGAACGCGGCGTTCGCCCCAATCGCGAAGCGCCTTTTTGACGTCGTGTTGGATTTCCTCAAAGTCGTCGTTAACCGATTTGTTCGCGGAAATAAGGGTTATGGTATCGGAATTGAAGTTGATTTCCTTTACCTCGTCAAAAATCGCAAGCAAAACGCTACTGTACTGATTAATCGTGAGCTCACGCTGAGCAAGGACCTGGTCGGTAATATTGATAAAGGCGCACTGATAATACCTTGTTCCGTCGGGAAGCTCAATTACATCGAGTGTCAAGTGGCAGTAGCCGATGCTCCCGTTCGCCTTGACAATCCGGATTTGAAATTCCACCGGCTTTCCCGTCAGACTGCATTGATTGTACGCCTCGACGAGTATGTTGCGGTCGTCGGGGAATATGAGCTTAAAGACGTCGTCTTCTAATACGGTCCGCATATCATTACAGGTTTTATAGCCGAATATTTTGTAGCACGCCTCGTTGAAATCGACAATTTTCGGCTTTTTTTCATATGTATACTGCATCACGCCGTAAGGAACCGAGCTGTACACCGTCTGAATAAACTGGCTGTGCTTTTCAAGCGCCTTAGCCTGCTGTTCGTTTATCTTTTCCTGATGCTTTTCGTTTGATATATTTTCAACCGAAAGATAAAAGACGTTTCTCGTTTCGCTTCTTGCGATAAGCCGTGTTCTGACCTTTAAGTAGACAAGCCCCTTTTCCGGCGCGGACGGGTGCTTGAAACGGCATTCGCATTCGTTTTCCGTTCGAGTTTCGGCGGCTTCGGCAAAAAATCCCTTAAACATCTCAACATCATCGTCGAAAACAAAATCCATAAGCCTTGTTTGGAATCTATTAAATGTTTCTTCGGATACGTCTGCCGCCTCACAGAACTTAGCGTTCTTTCGTGTGCATTCGTACACATCGCCAAACTGCTCGATTATCGCCGCTCCACTCAAAAAGCTTTGAAAAACGAGTGACGTCTGGGCATTCGGGTTCCAAAATTCGTTTGTATCAATGATAACGTCCATACCGCTCAGCGGCTTTTTGTGCTCGACGTCGGCGCTCTTTATAAGCTCTTCAAATTCCGGTATCGAAATAGGCTTAGAGTATAAATAGCCCTGAACAAGGTCGCAGCCTATGCTTTGAAGGTAGTTCGCCTGCTGAACCGTCTCGACGCCTTCCGCGATAACCTCAAGATTGAGCCACTGCGCCATACGGACGACAGAATTAAGTATCATCCCTCCGCGCTCGACATTCTCCTCACCGGCAAGGAATTTAAGGTCAAGCTTGAGCACGTCGACGGGAACGTCCTTCAGTGTGTTGAGCGACGAATAACCGCTTCCGAAATCGTCCATTTGGATAATAAAGCCCTTATCACGAAGCTTTTTAACCACGTCTATGAGCTGAACGGGGTTTTCCACATATGCCGTTTCGGTTATTTCAAGCTTTAGCATAGAGGGTGGAAGACCGTAACGCTCGACGAGGTCTAAAAGAGTTCCGCAAAGCTCGGTGTCATAGATATCCATACGCGATATATTGACCGAAACCGAAAGGGATATCGGGCGGATATTTTCGTCGAGCCATCGGCGCATACAGCGGCACGCCTCTTCCCAAACATACTTGTCCATTTGGGATATGAAGCCGTTTTTTTCAAACAGCGGAATAAAAACGCTCGGCGGAATAACTCCGAGGGTCGGGTGGTTCCACCGAACGAGCGCTTCGGCACTTACTATCTTTCCGGTCTTGTGACTATATTGCGGCTGAAGATAAATCGCGAATTGCTTTTCGGTCAACGCCGACGACATTTCATTGACAATCTGCTGTTCGAACAAAAGCTCCCTTCGAAGCCGTTCGTCATATACGGCGTATGGCTTGTGATAGCTTCCCTTAATCGACCGAAGCGCAAGCAGGGCGCGATCGCACATCAGTTCAATCGAGGTCGTCCTGTCGACTATCTCGTAAATGCCAAAACGGGGCTGAATGGTAAAATTGTAGGGCTGCTCGCGCAGGAAAATCGAAATATCGTTTATGAGAACGTTTATGTCGAGGTCCTCAGTCGGAATACACATAACAAAATGGTCGGAGCCGAGATAACCGTAGGTAACGCTCGAGGGCATAACGCTTTTCATTTTCGCGCCGATGGTGCGAAGCAGTCCGTCGCCCGTTTCGACGCCGAACAGGTCGTTAAAAACCTTGAAGCGGTCGATATCAAAGCGAACGATTGTGTAGTCTATATTCGGATGCTTTGATATAAGCTCACCCGTTCGCGAAAAGAAGGTGTGCTTGTTGTATATTCCCGCGACGCTGTCAAACTCGGCTTGATATCGAAGCTGTTCGCGCTGTTGCATATCCTCGTTTATGTTGGTGATAGTTACGATAACCCTGTCGGCTTTACGCGAATACCGCTCGACATAGGACGCCTCGACGCGATACCATTCCGTCGCGCCTGACGTTGTTTTAAGCTTTAGGTAATGGGTCTCGTTCTTGGGCGGCGAGCCCTTTGAGGTTTTCTTCAAAACCGCTTCGACAAAATCGACAAAGGTCTTGTAGTCGCTCTTGTCGATAATGCCGTTTTTTAACCATATATCCGCAAGCCCCTCGTCGGCGGAATAATCACCCTTAAAATTATTCTCGAGATTTTCGCTGTAAATTCTTTTGTTCGTCTTTACGTCGTATTCAATAATCGCCGTTTCGGTCATATTTCTAAGATAACTGCTTCGGTTCTCGTGCTCGATTAGCTTATCTATCGTTTTCTTTCTTTGTACGCTGACTACCGCCGAAACAACCATCGCTATCGTCGTCGCAAAGGCTATGGCGACAAATGCGTGCACAACCGTCGGGTTGTTGTGGCTGCCGCTTGTGAAAAAGCCCATATTCATCGCGAAATGGGCGCAAAGGAACACGACAAAAAGGCTAACCGCCAAAATGACGGATAGCAGCGTCCTCTTTGTTTTCCTCTCGTTCTTCACTTTACACCTCACATGAAAGCGCCGACACTTATTCGATTTTAATTATATATTTATTTTTTTGCCTTTACAATGGTACTACTTACTAAATATAGCGCTTGACTTTTATAGCTTTTGTTATTTAACAATGCCGAAATATGTGATATACTGATATAAATTCAGCGAAAAAGGTGCTTTTATGGGTAAAAAAATTGCGGTTTACAGTTCCTATTGGTCGAAGACTGCGACCGAGCTTTTTGTCGCGGGGGTCAACGAGCGGGCGAAGAAAGACGGCATAAACGTCGTAAACCTTCACGACCTCAACCCTGTTGAAGGGGCAAACGAGCTTGACGGAGTCATTATGTTTCTTGGCGGAGACGTCGACATATTATCCCTTGAGCGTTTTGTCGCCTCTCTTCGCGCAAGCGATATTCCCTTCGTCACCTCGGGAGTTCAGTTTTCGTCCTTCGACTTTATCGGAGCGGACAGCTACGGCGGCATACGGGAGCTTACCGAATATCTTATAAGTGAGCTTGGGCTGAGCGAATTCAACTTTCTGACGGGTCCGTTTTACGACAAGGAAAATAAGGAAAAGCTCAACGCGTTCATCGACACCCTTATCGAGTACGAAATGAAGTTTGACCATACGAATATAATAAAGGGCAATAACAGCTACGACGACGGTGTGGCTGTCGCAAACTGTTATCTGAACGGCGAGCTTCCCACTCCCGAAGCGGTCGTCTGCGCGTCGGACGAAATGGCAGCAGGGCTTCTTGACACGATAAACACGCTCACCGTCACGGGCTTCGGAAACTTTTCCGAGCTTTCCGCCGACGACCTTGCGTTTTCTACGGCGTCCTTCCCCGCGCGAAGACTTGGCTGGCTTTGTGCCGACTACGTATTTAAAAAAGCTTCGGGTCTTTCGGTTGAGCCCACAGAACGCCTCAGCTGTGAGGTAATAATAAAGTAAGCCTTTTAACAAACCTGCAAAAATTAAAAGCCCCTTGGCTTAACGCCAAGGGGCTTCGTGTTTTACAAGCTATTAACTATTTCTTGGGTGCGGCAGGGGGAGCCTGCTGAGCCTGAAGCTGAGCCTGATATGCCGCCTGCTGAGCCTGCATTTGAGCCTGCATCTGAGCCTGCTGCTGCTGATATGCCTGCATCTGAGCCTGCATCTGAGCCTGCTTTCTCATAGCCTTTTCCATTTCAAGGTTAGCGTACTTCTGGGGGTTTACGCCGCTTTCGATTTCGTCATAGAATCCCGCGCTTACAAGACCGTAAACGAGCGGACAAATAATGCTGAAAATCAAGTTAATTATAACCAAAACAACCGAAAAGAAGCCGCCGATTGCAGGTATTAAACTAAGAAGTCCGAAAACAATCGCCACCACGCAAAGGAAAGCTGCGGGAATAAGGTCAGCGCCAAACATTTTGCCCTTGAAGCCGTTT
>CAYWQL010000010.1:18870-57054 GCA_964460755.1 uncultured Oscillospiraceae bacterium
AAGGAAAGCTGCGGGAATAAGGTCAGCGCCAAACATTTTGCCCTTGAAGCCGTTTGTCTTGGCGATAGAAAGACGAAGAGCCTGTGTCGCGGAAACTTCCTTGTTTGTAGCAAGAATGTAGGGAGTGAAGCGATAGCTGTACATCTTGATAATTCCGAAAATCGGGCCGACAACAGGAATCATCGACCAAATAAGAATCCAAAGAGCCATCCAAGCCATACCGCCCGCAACACGTCCAAAGTCCTTAAAGCCCATAAAGAGCTCATCGGAATTGAAATCCTGACCGCGATAGCCGGCAAGATAAATCATCGCCATACCGACCGAGATAACGAACGACGCCGCAAGACCTACGATAGGAAGTCCAAAGCAGAGAACGCACGCAAGATAGGTGATAAGCGAAGCAAGAAGAGACATACCCCAAAGCTTAAAGGGCTTTTGTCCAAGAACATCAAGAACCTTAGAATAGATATACTTTACCAAAGAACTGTACCTCCAAATAAAATATTGTGTAAGTTTAATTTAACGTAAAAAGCGACAAATGTCAACATATTATGACATTTTACACTTCAATCGTGCCCTCAAAATCCTTTTGGGCGTCTCCTGTCATCGTAAGACCGTCCTCACGGCGGTTAATCACAAGATTTCCGCCTCTCATATGTATTACTATATCGGAGCACATATCGCATATGCCTTGTTCTATCGCCGCCGACGCCACCGCGCACGCGCCCGTTCCGCACGCCCACGTTTCACCGATACCACGCTCGTAAAACCGTACCTTTATGTTCGCCTTATCGATTACGCGCGCAAAGGATATGTTCGCACGATTTTTAAAGATAGGCGCGTTTTCAAGAAGCGGACCGTATTTTTCGAGGTCAAGCGCGTCAACGTCGTCCGTAAAGATAACGCAATGGGGGTTGCCCATCGAAAGACAGGTTATTTTGAAGGTCTTGTCGAGAACCCTATAAGGTTCCTCGACAACCTTTTCTTTGCCGTTAAGGTCTACTGGAACATTTTTCGCCAAAAAGTCGGGCGCGCCCATTTCGGTTGAAACCGAGAAAGCCTTGTCGTCGCGCACAAATACGCTGACGCTCTTTATTCCCGCGTCGGTATCGACAGTAAAGCTTTCCTTTTTCACTCTGCCGCTGTCATAAAGGTATTTTGAAACGCAGCGAAGGGCGTTGCCGGCAATTTCGCCGAGAGTTCCGTCTGCGTTGTACATTACCATTTTTGCGTCCGCCTTTTTTGACGGCATAATAAGAACAATTCCGTCGCCGCCTATTCCCTTTCGTCTGCTCGAAATCGCGACCGAAAGGGAGGAGGGATGCTCAACCGTCTGTTCGAAGCAATCAAAATAAATATAGTCGTTTCCGCTTGCCCTCATTTTTATAAACGAAAGCTTCTTTTTCTCCCGCGGAAGGTCGCCGATTGTGAACAGCTCGATAACCTTACAGCTGTATCCGCTTTTTATAACCTCGACTATCGCGTTGGCGGTGTCTATGCTCGAAAGGCAGGCAATATGACATTCAACCGCCTTTCGCCGCAGCATAACCGTTTCGGCGTCGGGAAGCTGACCCTTTTCACAGGTCGCGATAACGTAGTTAACCTTCCCGCTTTCGAGAAGCGAGAAAATTTCCTTTCGCTCGTTCTTCCCGCCCTTAATCGTCTGAACGTCTATCTCGGCTTCATTCAAAAGCTTCGCCGCGTCGCTCGGCGCATAGATGGTAAAGCCAAGCGTCTTCATTTCACGAACGGTCGAAATAACCTCGCGGCTGTCCCGCTTGTACATTGAAACAAACACGCCGCCCGTTGAGGTTATCTTATAGTTCGCCGCGACAAGTCCCTTATAAAGTGCCTCCTCGACGGTGCGTCCGACGCCCAGTACCTCGCCTGTTGATTTCATTTCGGGCCCTAAGTGACTGTCGACCCCTTTAAGCTTCTCGAACGAGAATACGGGAACCTTTGCCGCGAACAAAATCGACTGCCTGTAAAGCCCCGTTCCGAAGCCCATATCCTTGAGCTTTTCACCGAGCATAGCCCGCGTCGCGATTTTTGCAATAGGCAACCCCGTCACCTTGCTTATGTATGGTATTGTCCTCGACGCGCGAGGGTTAGCCTCGATGACGAAAACCCTGTTGTTGTGTATAACGTACTGAATATTGATTAAGCCCCTTGTGCCGAGCTTGACGGCGAGCTTTTTGGTGCAATCGACAAGCTTAGCCGTAACGGGACCGTTCAAATTCCACGCCGGATAAACGGCGATTGAGTCGCCCGAATGAACCCCCGCCCGCTCGATATGCTCCATTATTCCCGGTATTAAAATATCCTTGCCGTCGCATATCGCGTCGACCTCGACCTCGGTGCCCGAAAGGTACTTGTCGACAAGAATGGTGTTGTCCTCGCTTGAAGCGAGAATGATGTCCATATATTCGTTGATGTCGTCGTCGGAAAAGGCGATTATCATATTCTTTCCGCCGAGAACGTAGGACGGACGCACAAGCACGGGATAGCCAAGAACATTCGCCGCGCTCAACGCCTGCGTCTTTGTCGCGACTATTTTTCCCTCAGGACGTTCGATGCCAAGCTCGCTCAATATGGCGTCGAACTTTTCCCTGTCCTCCGCCGCGTCGATAGCGTCCGCGCTCGTTCCAAGTATCTTTACGCCGTTCTTTTTAAGCGTTTTAGTAAGATTAATCGCCGTCTGTCCGCCGAAGGCAACGACCGCGCCAAAGGGCTTTTCCACCGTCAGAATATCCATAACGTCCTCGGCATACAGCGGCTCGAAATAAAGCCTGTCCGACGTGTCAAAATCGGTGGAAACCGTCTCGGGGTTGTTGTTGACCATAACAACCTCATAGCCGAGCTCCTTTAGCGTCCACACACAATGCACCGACGTGTAATCGAACTCTATTCCCTGCCCTATTCTTATCGGGCCGCTTCCGAATACGACGACGGTTTTTTTCTTGCTTTTTTTAGCCTTTATGAAATCTTCCGCTTCGTTTTCTTCCCCATAGCTTGAATAAAAATATGGTGTGCTCGCCTCAAACTCGGCGGCGCAGGTGTCGACCATTTTGTATGAAGCGGGAATATGCTTTTTAACCTTCTGCTTTGAAAAAGCTTCGATTGTCCTGTCGGTAAAGCCGTTTTTCTTCGCTTCAATATAGAGCTCGTCCGAAAGCTTTTCGGTCTGCAAACGACCCTCGAGCGCGATTATATTTTGAAGCTTATACAAAAACCACTCGTCAATCATAGTGATTGCGTGAACTTCGTCGACCGAAAAGCCGCGAAGCAGCGCCTCATAAACGACAAAAATTCGCTCGTCTGTAACGGTGTTGAGCATACCCTTTATCTCGCCGTCAGCAAGTGCTTTCAACGATTTAAGATTGAGGGTTTCCTGCTTAATCTCCGCGCCGCGAACCGCCTTTAAAAGAGCGTTTTCAAAGGTCGTGCCGATTGACATAACCTCGCCCGTCGCCTTCATCTGTGTGCCGAGCGTCCTGTTGGCGCCGACGAATTTGTCAAAGGGCCATTTTGGAAACTTTACGACGATATAGTCTATCGACGGCTCGAAAAACGCCGTCGTTTTTTTGGTTATGGCATTTTGTATTTCGTTGAGATTAAGCCCGACGGCGATTTGCGCGGCGACCTTCGCAATGGGATATCCCGTCGCCTTGGACGCGAGCGCCGACGAGCGAGAAACTCGGGGATTAACCTCGATTACCGCATAGTCCATACTTTCGGGATTGAGCGCAAACTGCACGTTGCAGCCGCCGTTAACCTTGAGCTTTTTGATTATTTTAAGCGCCGCCGTGCGGAGCATTTGATATTCGGTGTTGGATAAAGTGACGGCCGGGGCAACGACTATCGAGTCGCCCGTATGCACGCCGACAGGGTCGAGGTTTTCCATCGAACAAATTGCGATGGCGTTGCCCGCCTGGTCGCGCATAACCTCAAATTCTATTTCCTTCCACCCGCTTATGCACTTCTCGACGAGTACCTGGGTTATAGGCGACTCGTCAAGTCCCGCCTTGGCGATTTCCTTAAGCTCGGTTTCATTTTTAGCTATTCCGCCGCCCGAGCCGCCAAGAGTAAACGCGGGGCGAACAATAACGGGATAGCCTATAACCTCCGCGAGCTTGAGCGCCGCGGGAAGGTCGGTCACGATATCCGACGGGATAATCGGCTGGTCTATGCTCTCCATCGTTTCTTTAAAAAGAAGTCTGTCCTCGGCGTTGTCGATAGTTTCAAGCGACGCGCCCAAAAGACGAACTCCCCTGCTTTCAAGGTATCCGTCCGACGCCAACTGCATTGAAAGGGTAAGCCCCATTTGACCGCCAATCGTCGAAATAAGTCCGTCGGGCTTTTCCGCTTCTATTATCCTCTTTAACACGTCAAGGTTAAGCGGCTCGATATAAATTCTGTCGGCGACGGCGGAATCGGTCATTATCGTGGCGGGGTTGGGGTTGACGAGGACAACCGAAAGCCCGAGGTCTTTTAATACCTTGCAGGCCTGCGTGCCCGCATAGTCGAACTCCGCCGCCTGACCGATAATAATCGGTCCTGAACCGATTAGCATAACTTTTTTCAGGTCTTTATTTAACGGCATTCGTCTTTTCCTCCATCATTTCAATAAGCCTTCCGAATAAAAATTCGGTATCAAGCGGCCCGCCGTGAGCCTCGGGGTGAAACTGAACTGAAAAAGCGGGCAATTTAAGATATTCTATGCCCTCGTTCGTGCCGTCGTTGAGATTAACAAAGCTTTGCTTCGAGTTTTTCGGAAGAACCGAAACCGCATAGCCGTGATTTTGGCTCGTAATAAAAAGCGCTCCGTTGTCAATTTCCGTAACCGGTATGTTTGCACCGCGGTGACCGTACTTTAGCTTTTCGGTCTTGCCGCCCATGGCGAGCGCCAAAAGCTGATGTCCAAGGCAAATGCCAAGGGTCGGAACGCCGCTTTTTACAACTGCGGCAACATTTTCGATTATGTCGGTATAAACGGCGGGGTCTCCCGGCCCGTTTGAAAGAAGAACGCCGTCGGGCTTGAGCGAAAGAATCTCCTTTGCGGAGCTTGCCGCGGGCATAACGCAAACGCGACAACCGCGGCAAACAAGCTCGTTGAGCATAGCGTCCTTGTGTCCGAAATCCCAAAGCACAACCGTGTTCTTGCCGTTTTCGTTAACAACATAGGGTGCTTTCGCGCTGACCGCATAGACGCTGCTTGCAAGCGAGCGCTTTTTGAGCCCGTCGCAAAAAGCCTTTAGGTTCTTCGGCTCCTCGCTCACTATCGACGCATTCATAACGCCGCATTCGCGAATCAGCTTGGTAATTTCGCGGGTGTCAACCCCTTTTAAGCCGACGACGCCGTTCTTTTGAAGGAAGTCGTCGAGAGTTCCTTCACAGCGGAAGTTGGAAGGATTGTCGCATAAATCGTTTACGATATAACCCGTAAGCGCGGGCTTTTCGCTCTCAAAATCGGCGGGAATTATGCCGTAGTTGCCCATAATCGGGAATGTCTGGAGGACGATTTGACCGTGATAGCTCGGGTCGGTCAGCGTTTCGATATAGCCGACCATGGCGGTTGTAAAAACAAGCTCGGCGGAAATTTCGCCCTGCGCGCCGAACCTCTCGCCCTTAAAAACCCTTTCGTTTTGCAAAACAAGATATGCGTAATCTTTCATAATTCTTTTTCGCTTTCTAACCAAGTAATTTTACGAGAACCGCCTTTTGTGCGTGAAGTCTGTTTTCCGCCTCGTCAAAGATTTCCTCTGCGTGCTCCTCAAAAACCTTTTCGGTTATCTCCTCGCCCCTATGGGCGGGAAGACAATGCTGTACCATACAGCCCTTATTCGTAAGCGACATAATTTCATCGTCGATAAGATATCCCTTGAAGTCGAGCTCGCGCTGTTTTTTTTCTTCCTCCTGCCCCATGGAAACCCATACGTCCGTAATAATGACGTCGGCGTTTTTCGCCGCCTGCTTCGGGTCGTCGGTAAGGGTAAAGCGACCGGATTTTTCGGCGAAATCGAGCACCGCTTTATCCGGCGTGTGGTTCTTCGGACAAGCGACGGCAACCGTCATACCCGTCTTTATTCCGCCGACGATAAGAGAGTTCGCCATATTAATTCCGTCGCCGATAAAGCACATTTTAAGCCCCTCAAGCTTGCCCTTGTGCTCGCGTATCGTCATAAGGTCGGCAAGCACCTGACAGGGATGAAAGAGGTCGGTAAGCCCGTTTATAACGGGGACGCTTCCATATTCGGCAAGGGCTTCGACCTCGGACTGCTCAAACGTCCTTATCATTATTCCGTCAACGTAACGGGACAGCACCCGCGCGGTATCCTGTATGGGCTCTCCGCGTCCAAGCTGGCTGTCCTTGCTGCTTATAAATATCGCCTGACCGCCAAGCTGATACATTCCCGTTTCAAAGGAAACGCGGGTTCTCGTTGAGGATTTTGAAAAAATCATAGCAAGCGTTTTGCCCTTTAAAATGTGGTGCTCCTTGCCCGCCTTGTTTTCGGCTTTGAGCTTATCCGCGAGGTCGAGCGTCGAGTTTATATCCTCGCTCGTCCAATCTAAAAGCTTAAGTAAATGTTTCATATTGTTTTCTCCGTTAAAATGAATTTAATGTGGTTTCCAGAGCCGCAAGCCCTTCGTCAATTTCGCCGCAGCTTATAGAAAGCGGGGGAAGCAGGCGAAGCTTTGTTTTCGCCGTAAGAAGTATTACGCCGTTTTTAAGTCCCTCGCTCACGACCTGTTTTGCCTCGACGCCGTCGAGCGAAACGCCTATCATCATTCCAAGCCCCGATATTTCCTTGACGCGGGGCATTTTCGATATCTTATTCCTTATGTAGTCGCCCTTTTTTCTGACCTCGGAAAGAAATTTCTCATCAAGCTTTTTCAACACCGTATTCGCGCCCGCGCAAACGGCGGGATTGCCTCCAAAGGTCGTCGCGTGGTCGCCGAAGACAAGGACGCTTTCGGTTGAGCTGTTGAACAAAACGCCTCCAAGCGGAAGCCCTCCGCCTATACCCTTTGCGAAGGTAACGAGGTCAGGTTCAACGCCGTACTGCTCATACGCAAAAAGAGTTCCCGTTCTTCCAACTCCCGTTTGAACCTCGTCGACAATAAGAAGAATATCCTTTTGCTTGCACGCCCTCGCGACCGCCGTAACATATTCCTTCGACAACGGCAAAACGCCGCCCTCGCCCTGAACCATTTCAAGCATAACCGCGGCAACGTCGTCCGTAAGCTTGGACAGCGTATCGTCTATGTCGTTCGCCTTCGCAAAAACAAAGCCGTCGGTAAAGGGAAAAAAGAAGTTGTGAAAAACGTCCTGCCCCGTTGCGGAAAGGGTCGTTATGGTCCTTCCGTGAAAAGAGTTTTCAAGGGTAACGATTGTGCTTCGCCCCTCGCCGTATTTCATAAAGCTGTATTTTCTCGCCGTCTTGATTGCGCCCTCGTTCGCCTCCGCGCCGCTGTTAGCGAAAAAAGCCTTCGACATTCCCGTTCGCTCGCAAAGGGTCTTGGCAAGCAAAACCTGCGGTTCGGTATAATACAGGTTGGACGTATGCTGAAGCGCGGCGAGCTGTTCGCTTACCGCCTTGACATAATCGTCATCGCAAAAGCCAAGGGAATTTACGCCGATTCCGCTTGTGAAATCAATATATTTTCTACCGTCGAAATCAACCGCCGTCGCCCCCTTGCCGCTTTTCAGCGCAACCGGAAAACGAGCGTAGGTGTTGACGATATATTTCGTGTCATTTTCTTTAATTTCGTTAAAAGTCATAATCAGCTCCTGTTAGAAAAAAGCGTGCCGATACCCTCGTCGGAAAAAATCTCGATAAGTATCGCGTGGGGTATTCTGCCGTCAATCATAACCGCCTTGCGGACACCCGACTTCATCGCCTTTTCTATGCTCTTCATTTTTGGTATCATTCCGCCCGAAATAATGTTTTCTTTAATAAGTCCGTCTATCTCATCCAGAAAAACCTGCGGGATAAGACTGTTGTCGTCGTTGACATTTCGCAGAAGTCCTCGGATATCCGTAAGAGTTACGATATTTTCCGCCCCGAGAGCCGCCGCGATTTCCGCCGCCGCCGTGTCGGCGTTTATGTTATAGGTTGTGCCCTTATCGTCGGTTCCGACCGTCGCGATAACGGGAATATAGCCGTCGTTGAGGGCATTGACAATCGGCGCGGGGTCGACGCTCGTTATTTCGCCCACCTGTCCAAGCTCGTTGTCGAGAATTTTCGCTTTTATCATTCCGCCGTCTATTCCGCAAAGCCCAAGCGCCCTTCCCCCGAGCGTGCCTATAAGGGAAACAAGGTCCTTGTTGGTTTTTCCCGCAAGCACCATTTGCACAACCTCCGCGGTCTTCTGGTCGGTATAGCGAAGCCCGTTCACAAACCGCGACTCGATACCAAGCGACGACATCATCGCGTTGATTTCAGGGCCGCCGCCGTGAACAAGGACTATCTTTATCCCGACGGCGCTAAGAAGAATAATATCGCTCATAACGTCGTGCTTTAGGTCTTCGTTTATCATCGCGCTCCCGCCGTACTTGACGACGACGGTTTTGCCCGAATACTTTTGAATGTACGGAAGCGCGGCGGTAAGCACCTGCGCCTTCATATCCTCGGTCATTCCGTGAACTGTCATTTCGTTTCCTCCGTCTTTATTAGGTGCGGTAATCGCCGTTTATTTTAACATAGTCATATGTGAGGTCGCAGCCCCACGCCGTCGCCGCGGCTTTTCCGTCGTGGAGGGTAATATTTATTTGGATTTCGTCCTTAAGAAGAATCTCTTTCGCCTTCTTTTCGGAAAATTCCACTCCGAAGCTTCCCTTACAAACGGCAATTTCGCCCTTCGCTGATTTGAAGCAAACATCGACGTTATTTGCGTTAAACCTCGCGCCTGAATAACCCATAGCGCAAAGCTCACGCCCCCAGTTGGCGTCTGCGCCGAACATCGCGCATTTAACAAGACTTGAGGAAATGACCGCCTTGGCGAGCTTTTTTGCGTCCTCGTCGCTTTTTGCGCCGACGACGTTGCATTCAAGAAGCTTTGTCGCCCCTTCGCCGTCCTTCGCGATTTTTTTCGAAATCTCGGTTGAAACAAGCTTAAGCGCCTTTGTGAAAATCTTATAGTCGGCGTTAGCGCCCGTTATTTCCTTATTGCCCGCCGCTCCGTTCGCAAGCACCGCGACCGTGTCGTTGGTCGAGCTGTCTCCGTCGATGCTCACCATATTAAATGTGTCGCTTACCGTCTCGCAAAGCGCCTTTTGCAGCGTCTTCGGGCTTATCGCCGCGTCGGTAGTCATAAAGCAAAGCATTGTCGCAAGGTTCGGACATATCATACCGGAGCCCTTCGCGATTGCTCCAAGGGTAACCTTCTTTTCGCCAAGCTCAAAGGAATACGCAACCTCCTTTACCGCGGTATCTGTCGTCATAATACCGTTCGCCGCGTCTTGCGAACCGTTCGAGCAAAGCGCCGCGGCAAGCTCGTCAATTCCCTTTTCAATGGGCGTTACGTCAAGAGGAAAACCGATAACCCCCGTCGAGGCGACAATGACGTCGCTTTGCTCAATACCGAGAGCCTCGGCGGCGAGCTTGGTCATATACCTCGCCTTTTCCACGCCGTCGGCGTTGCAGGTGTTGGCGTTGCCGCTGTTTGCGATAACCGCCCTTGCCCTGCCGTTTTTAAGGTGCTCACGGGTTACAATTATCGGCGCGCCAAAAACCTTGTTTTTGGTATAAACCGCCGCCGCCGAGCACTCCTTTTCACTGTAAATCAGCGCAAGGTCTTTTTTTTCTTTGTTCTTGCGAATACCGCAATGTATGCCTGCCGCCTTAAAGCCGGCCGCCGCGCATATCCCGCCCTTTTCCTTTTTATATTCCATTTCAGCACCTCTTTATATAAGCGAATAGGTTTCGTCTATCCCCAACGCTATGTTCATATTCTGTATTGCCGCGCCCGACGCGCCCTTTCCAAGGTTATCGAACACGCTTGTCACCGTCATTCGCTCATCGTTGCCCGAGATATATATTCGCATATCCGCGCGCCCCGCAAGCTCGTTCGCCGCTATCGTTCCGTCTGCGGCGTCCATTAAAACGGTAATAAGTTTTTGACCTTTATAGAACTCAAAGAAAAACTCAAAAAGCTCTTCCTTCGTTGTCTTTTTTAAAAACATATCCCTTGTCAACGCCACCGTTGAGCTCATTCCGCAATAAAAATCACAGACTGTCGGACAGAAGACAGGGGCGTTTTTCAACCCCGTTACCGCCGTCATTTCGGGAATATGCTTGTGCGCTTGAGTGAGGGCGTAAATTCGCGGGCTGTCGTATTCGCGAGGTCTGTTTTCCGCCTCATACTGCGCTATCATCTTTTTTCCGCCCCCGCTGTAGCCCGTGAGCGACATACAGCAAAGCGCCGCGTCGTCGCTGATATAACCGTTTGTAACAAGAGGAAAGACATTTACAATAAAGCCTGTCGCGTGACATCCGGGGTTCGCTATGCGCTTTGACTTAGCTATGGCTCGTCGTCGCTCGTCCGACAGCTCGGGCAGGCCATAGGTCCAATCGGAAGCTGTTCGATGAGCCGTGCTCGTGTCAATTACTATCGTTTTTTCATTCTCGACGAGCGAGGCGGATTCTTTCGCCGCCTCATCGGGAAGACACAGGAACGCGACGTCGGCTTCATTCAAAAGCTCCTTTTTCGCATTCGCGTCCTTGCGGTACTTTTCGTCAATCACAAGCAGCTCGACGTCGTTTCTCTTAGCTATTCTTGAATTGATTTGAAGCCCCGTCGTGCCCTCCTGACCGTCGATAAATACCTTGTATTTCATATATGTTATCCCTTCAGCTTTTCCTTTGCTTTTTTTATTTGTTTACCTACCGCCTCGGGCGCGGGACCTCCGTCCACAGCGCGAAGCGAAAGACATTCAGCGAGGTCAATCGCCTTATATACGTCATTTTCAAAGACGTCGGAAAGGGTTTTATACTCCGCAAGCGGAAGCTCCTCAAGCGTCGTGTCCTTCTCAATACAAAGGCTTACAAGCTTACCGACGACGGCGTAGGCGTCGCGAAAAGGCATACCCTTTTTGACGAGATAATCGGCGCAGTCGGTCGCGTTGATAAAGCCCTTCGCCGCCGCTTTTTTCATATTCTCAGGCTTAAAGGTCGCCGTTTCAATCATCGGCGCCATAAGCTCCAAGCACAGCGAAACGGTGTCGAGCGCATCAAAGAGCGCCTCCTTGTCCTCCTGCATATCCTTGTTGTACGCAAGCGGAAGACCCTTCATAACGGTGAGCAGCGTCATATTGTCGCCGAAAACCCGCCCTGCCTTGCCCCGTACGAGCTCGGCGATATCGGGGTTCTTCTTCTGCGGCATAATCGACGAGCCGGTCGAAAAGCTGTCGGAAAGGGACATATAGGAAAATTCGTGGGAGCACCAAAGAATAATTTCCTCCGAGAAACGCGAAAGGTGCACCATAATTATCGAAAGGCAGGATAGAAGCTCCAGCACAAAATCACGGTCGGAAACTCCGTCAATGCTGTTATATGTGATGTCGGAACAGCCAAGAAGCTTCGCGGTATATTTGCGGTCAAGCGCATAGGTCGTGCCCGCAAGCGCACCGCTTCCAAGGGGTAAAATCGCCGTCCTTTTCTTGCAGTCCGAAAGCCGCTCGATATCGCGAAGAAGCATCCACACATATGCCATAAGCGAATGGGCAAGGGTCACGGGCTGGGCGCGCTGGAGGTGGGTGTAGCCAGACATAACGGTATTCAAATTCTTTTCAGAAACCGATATCAGCACCTCGCAAAGCTTCTTCGCGTTGGCGACAAGCGCGTCGATTTCGTCGGCGCAATAGAGCCGCAAATCGGTCGCGACCTGGTCGTTGCGGCTTCGAGCCGTGTGAAGTCTCTTGCCCGCGTCGCCTATTCTTTCGGTAAGGGTCGCTTCGACAAAGGTATGAATATCCTCCGCGGTCATATCAATGGCGAGCTTTCCGCTTTCGATATCCGCCAAAAGCTCTTTAAGCCCCGCTATAATTTTGTCCGCCTCGCCCTTGTCGATTATGCCCTGCTTTTTAAGCATTTCAGCGTGAGCGACCGAGCCCAAAATATCCTGTTTATACATTCTGCTGTCAAAAGCGATAGAGGAGTTGAGCTTGTTTACCCGCTCGTCCACCTCGCCCGAAAGCCGTCCCTGCCAAAGCTTCATTCGTTTTCTCCTTATTTTTTGTCGCCGTTTCTTTGCTCGTCGAGCATAGCTTTGATTTTTATCGGAAGTCCGAAAAGGTTAATAAACCCTTGACTATCCATTTGGTTGTAGACCTCGTCCTCGCCGAAGGTCGCCATATCCTCGCTGTAAAGGGTATAGGGACTGGTCATACCGGCGTCGAGAATGTTGCCCTTATACAGCTTCATCGTGACTACGCCCGTGACCGTCTCCTGCGTTTTATCAACAAACGCCGAAAGCGCCTCGCGAAGGGGTGTGTACCACTGTCCGTTATATACTATATCGGCGAACTCAAGCGCCATTTTCTGCTTGTAATGCTGCGTCGCCTTATCAAGGCAAATCTGTTCAAGCTTGTCGTGAGCGTGATAAAGAATTGTGCCGCCGGGGGTTTCGTATACGCCGCGGCTCTTCATACCGACAAGACGGTTTTCCACCATATCAACAATGCCAACGCCGTTTCTTCCGCCGATTTCGTTAAGCGTCTTGATTATAGAAACGCCGTCCATCTTCTTTCCGTTCACGGCGACAGGAATACCTTTTTCGAATTCAACCGTCACAATCTCCTCCTTATCGGGGGCGTTCTGCGGCGTTATGCCAAGCTCAAGCTCCATCGTCGTCTTGTAGTTCGGCTCGTTCGCTGGGTCCTCAAGCTCCAAGCCCTCGTGAGAAAGATGCCAGAGGTTTTTGTCCTTCGAGTAGTTTGTTTCCCTGTTGATGTTAAGCGGAATGTTGTGCGCCTCGGCGTAATCTATCTCCTCCTCGCGGCTCTTCAGCTCCCATGTTCTCCACGGAGCCACAATAGGCATATTCGGCGCGAAGGCTTTTATCGCAAGCTCGAAACGGACTTGGTCGTTGCCCTTACCCGTGCAGCCGTGCGCGATGGCGTCGGCGCCCTCGGCTTTGGCGATTTCGGTTATTCTCTTTGCGATTATCGGACGCGCGAAGGAGGTTCCGAGAAGATATTTATTTTCATAAACCGCGCCCGCCTTAAGCGTCGGGAATATATAATCCTCGACGAACTCCTTTGTCAAATCTTCGATATAAAGCTTGGACGCGCCTGTTTTTTTTGCCTTTTCCTCAAGACCCGAAAGCTCCTTGCCCTGTCCGACGTCGGCGGCGACGGCGATAACCTCGCAGTTGTCGTAGTTTTCTTTTAACCACTGAATGATAATTGAGGTGTCAAGTCCGCCCGAATAGGCAAGCACAATTTTTTTGAATTTAGCCATAATTAATATCCTCCGAATAAATATTCATACTTTATAAGAATTATACATCAAAGTTGTATAATGTCAACTGTTTTGTGAATTTTTATTCACGTTCGTTCAAATATACCGTTTATTCACGGCTTTTTATGCATTTGTTGGTTATAAGCGCCACAAAAAGCGAAGCATTAAATGTATTAAAACCAATAAAGAAAGCCAAAGCAAAAAAGCTTTGGCTTGAATATACTATTTCTCTTCCTTCTTTTTCGCTAAATCGTTCGTGTTAATCGAGTTTCTGTAAACGACAAAGCGGCAGAAAAGGTATTCTGTAATAAAGTTTAACACCATCGTCACGATTTCCACGATATAGCGGTTGACGCCGAGCGCCTCGACGATATAGTTTCCTAAAAGCGTCGTGACCGGGGTGAACACGCAGTAATAACCGATTACCTTTAGCATCGCGATAGGAACGTTGGTCGCCGACTTGAAGGTAAAGCGACGGTTTACGGTGAAGTTATAAAGCACCGAAAGAATAAGGGACACAAGATACGCCAGCCAATAACCCCATTTGAAAACCTCGCTGAAGAGGGTAAACGTGCCGATTTGAATTATTCCCGCCATACACGAGAAAACCAAAAATTTAAAGAACTGAACGGCGTTTTCCTTGGCCGAAAGCTTGACCTTTTTTTCTTTATCTTCGCTCATTTTTGTACCTCTATATCTAAAATTCATTTTTAATCGTGCGTTCAAAGAGCCGCCCAAGCTCGTCGCGGGCGTTCGCTTCCTCGTAAATCACCCTGTATACGACGTCGCATATCGGAAGCTCCACGTCGTACTCTTTTCCAAGCTTAATGAGTGCCTTTACAGTGTAATACCCTTCGGCGAGGCTGTCAAATTCCGACCCTCTCACAAGTGCCTCGCCGTAGGCGCGGTTGTGGCTGTATTTTGAAAAAACGGTCGCCTCATAGTCTCCGAGATGACACAGTCCGTATGCCGAAAGCTCATTTCCGCCCATAGCCTTAATAAGCTTCGCAACCTCCCGCGTGCCACGCGACATAAGTGCCCCCTTTAGCGTCGAAAGGGAAAGTCCGTCGAGCATTCCCGCCGCGATACCCACGACGTTTTTCGCCGCCGCGCCTATCTCGTTGCCTACCAAGTCCTGACCGTAGTAAAAACGAATAAGTGAGCTTGAAAAACCCTCAATTAGAAGCTTCTTGGTTTTTTCGTCCTCGCTGTCGATAACCATACAGTTCGGAACACCGCGATAAAATTCCTCGACGTGTCCTGGTCCCAGCCAGACCGCGACCCTGTTCGACGGGTCGAGCGCGTTCGACGCCACCTCAGAAAGCCGCTTTCCCGTTGAAATCTCAATACCCTTCATACAAAGAACGACGATTTTGTCGGTTAACTGAAGGGGCGCAAGTTCGTCCATAAGATGGGAAAGCCCCTGCGAGTCGACCGAAATAATAATGACCTCGGCGTCCTTCACCGATGAAATGTCGCTTGAAAGCCCCACCGTCTTGGGAAGGATTAAATATTCGTTTTTTCTCTCGGATAAAAAGCGCTCCATTCGTTTCGAGCCGCTTCGCCCATACAGCGTAACGTCGTGCTCAAGTCCGTCGAGATACCACGCGATAAGCGAACCCCACCGTCCGCAACCGATTACCGTTATTTTCATATCGTCTCCACAATAATGAAAGTTTTGTTTCAAAAACGCTTGCTTTAGAATACCGCATTTTACCTCGCGTTGCAACAAAAATCGAAAAGCAAACTTAAAAGCAAAAATATTCAAAATGCAAACGAAAAAGTGAATATTTTTGCAATCAGAAGCGGTTTTATACCGCAATTATGATAAAAATGCTAAGGCGGCGGCTCAACTTTTGTGCAATTCGGAAAGATTTGTTAATAATCCAAAATTCTTGTTTACAGCGTGGTGATTTGTGCTTATAATAAGAATGTTTTGTGAATAAGAGCAGCGGGTGCGTACTTATCTGGTCGCAGTTTTACCTCGCTTCCAAGTGATAGTCCTGCTGTTGCAGGGCTTTTTTTACGCTTTTTAAATACTTAGTAAATGGAGAATTGATTATGATTAGGGCAATTGTCGGTGCAAACTGGGGCGATGAAGGAAAGGGCAAAATAACCGATATGTTGGCGGAAAACGCCGACATCGTCGTCCGTTTTCAGGGCGGAGCGAACGCGGGACACACCATAGTAAACGAATATGGAAAGTTCGCGCTTCATCAGCTTCCGTCGGGCGTTTTTAACAAAAACGTCGTAAACGTTATCGGCAACGGCGTCGCGCTTTCGGTCGAGAACTTCGTCACCGAAATGGCTATGCTTAAAGAGCGCGGAGTGCCCGAACCGAAGATAATCATTTCTGACAGGGTGCATATCGTTATGCCCTATCATAAACTGCTTGACGCCTACGAGGAGGCTCGCCTTTCGGACAAAAGCTTCGGCTCTACGAAATCCGGCATCGCCCCCTTCTATGCGGACAAGCACTCAAAAATCGGTTTTCAAGCCTGCGAGATAATCGGCGACCCCGCCTATCTTCGCGAAAAGGTTGAACGGGTCTGCGAAATCAAGAACGCCCTTATTGAGCATCTTTACAAACAGGAAAAGCTTAATCCCGACGAGCTTTTTAATAAGCTTATGGAATATAAAAAAATTCTTACCCCATATGTCGCCGACGCCTTTGACTATCTTTATGAGGCGAACAAGCAGGGCAAGGAAATACTACTTGAGGGACAGCTTGGCGCACTAAAGGACGTCGATTTCGGCATCTATCCCATGGTAACCTCCTCAAACACCCTCGCCGCCTACGGAGCGGTCGGCGCGGGACTTCCTGCAAGGGACATAACCGACGTTATCGCGGTCGTTAAGGCATATTCCAGCGCGGTCGGAGCGGGCGAATTTGTCAGCGAAATTTTCGCAGACGAGGCAAACGAGCTCCGCGAACGCGGCGGCGACGGCGGCGAGTACGGCGCGACTACGGGTCGCCCGAGGCGTGTGGGCTGGCTCGACCTTGTCGCTTCGCGCTACGGCGTGCGCGTACAATCCGCGACAAGGGTCGCTATATCAGTCATCGACGTGCTTGGCTATCTCGACGAAATCCCCGTCTGTGTCGGATATGAAATCGACGGCAAAGTAACCGAGAAGTTTCCAAACACCGAGCTTCTTAAAAAAGCCAAGCCCGTGCTCAAGGTCTTCAAGGGCTGGAAAACCGATATACGCGGCATAAGCGAATACGATAAGCTTCCCGCAGAGTGCCGCGAATATATTGAGTTTGCCGAAAAATTCATCGGCGTTCCGATAGAAATAGTAAGCAACGGTCCCAAGAGAGAGAACATAATCTACCGCAAAAAATAAGCAATCAAAAAGCCCACATAACGTGGGCTTTTCTTATTTCTGTCCGCCGTTGTTTACGTTCTCCTTGCAAGCTTCGGAATATTTCTTTTCTATCCCGGCGTTGACAAGAAGTCCTATCCCGGCAAGCAGAGCGCCAAGCAAAAAATAGATTATCGACATCTTAAGGTTTCCGTCGTAGAACGCCGACCCCGCAAGGGTCGAGGTGATTATCGAGGGTATTCGTCCGAGCACTGCCGCAACGAAAAATCGACGCGGCTTTATTGGGATAAAGGGTCCGAAATAGGTCAGAATATCCTTCGGCGTTCCCGGAATTAAAAAGAGAATGAAAATAAGACGATAGGCTGTTTCGGGGTTTTTAAGAAAGCGAAACTTGTCGAACTTAGGGTTGTTTTCAATGCTCTTCGCGCCCAGAAGCTGAACCCCGTAATATATTGCCACGGTACCGAGCGCTACACCTATAAGGCAAAAAAGAAGCCCGAGCCACGGTCCGTAGAGCACGCCCGCCGCAAGCTCAAAAGGCTCGCCCGGAATAAACGCCGCGAAAATCTGAAGAAGCTGAAGTCCGAGAAAAATGAGCACTCCCCACGCGCCGGATGAGCGAATTATGTCTACGATTTCGCCCGACTTGATTATGGGCATAAGTCTGATTGTCGCATATGTGAACACGGCGACAATCAGGATTACCGAAACGATTTTAATGATTTTCGATTTCATTTTTTCTCCGTAATTTTGTTTTGTTAAGAATACTCTTTGCGCCGCGTTCTTGTCAACAACAGCGGTTGACATACGGCGGCAAAAACGCTATATTAGAAAGCAGCTTTCATACAATTTCATATTCGCAAATTTCAAATCAAGGGAAACAGGTGAAAAACCTGTGCGAACCCGTCGCTGTAATAACGGAGCGGCGCGTCAAATATGTCACTGAAATTTATTTCGGGAAGGCGGCGCGGCGCGGTGATGTTAGAGCCAGAAGACCTGTTTTGAAGGAATACCGAATACCACGCGGTTTTGGAAGAAGGTGTGCGCGAAAACAGATAAGGGAACGGCTTTGCCGCGTCCCGCTGTTTTAGACGTTCAATTTCTCCAAGACAAATTATTTTGGAGGAATTTTTTTATGACAAAGAAAAACAAACGCATACTCATTATCTGCTCCGCCGTGTTGGTCGCTCTTATTGCCCTTTTCGCGATACTCTATGTCACCAACCGTCCCGCAGGCACAGCCGAAACGAAAAACATCACCGTCGAAATTATAGGCGTCGACGGCGCGCAAAAGGATTATTCGCTTAAAACCAATCAAGAATTTCTTCGCGGCGCGCTCGAGGATGAAAAGCTTATCGCGGGCGACGAGGGCGAATACGGTCTTTACATCACGACGGTTGACGGCTACACCGTCGACAGCACGAAAAACGAATGGTGGTGCGTTAACGTAAACGGCGAAATGGCGGCGACGGGGGTCGACGAAATCGTCGTTGCGGACGGCGAGGTCTATTCCCTTGTCCTGAGCACCTATTAAAACCTATGAATAAAAAGCTTTCGATATTCGATATAACAACAATTGCCCTTTGCGCCGCGATTATGGTCGCCGCGCAAATTGCTATGCGCCCGCTTGCGAATATCGAGCCGGTTAGCCTTCTTATTATCGTTTTCACTCAGGTGTTTAAAAAAAAGACGATTTTTATAATCTATGTCTTCGTCCTAATCGAGGGACTTATATACGGCTTTCATCTTTGGTGGATATGCTACTTGTATGTGTGGCTTGTGCTGTATTTTGTCGTCAAGATTCTTGGCGACACGGATAATCCGTTCGTTTTGGCGGTCGTCGCCGCCCTATTTGGACTGTGCTTCGGCGCGCTGTGCTCGCTTGTCTATCTTTTCACCGCAGGCATCGGCGGAGCGATTTCTTGGTTTGTTTCGGGAATCCTGTTCGACCTTATGCACTGCGTCGGAAACTTCTTTATAGTTTTGCTTTTATATAAGCCGATTAAAGCCGTTATGCTTAAGGCGCTTGCTCTAAGACCTGCACAATAAGATAACGCCCTTCGAAAAATCGAGGGGCGTTTTTTATCTGCTGAAAGCCGCTGTTTGTTGTGCTGTAAATATTTATTTTGATTTCATTTTTTTTGACATTCCCGCGTCGTGCAGTCGGCGCATTTTTTATTTCCCGAACAAAAGCCAAGTGGATAATCCTCACTCTGAATTTTCTTTGAGAAGCCGACCGCCGCCGTTATCGTCTTGACAGGTTCCAAAAGTCCTCCGTCGGTAAGGCGAATTTCGCCGTCGCACCCCTCAAGATAATCCATAACGTCGCTTTGCGCCGCAACGCTCCAGTCGCCGTAGCCGGGACTGAAACGAAGGGTCGTGTAAAGACTTTTTGAGCTTAATGTCTTTTTTATATAGTCGCAAAAGCTGTCCGCCGCCGCCTCGGCGGCAAAGGAGCCGAGCATATCCGCTATTGTCGCGTCGTATAGGCTTCCGCTTGAAATTAGCCTTTGCGCCTCTTCCGGAAGACCTGCCCCAACCGTGACCGCCATAACCGCAAGCCGCTCGCATTCCGCAAGTCCTTTTCCGACGTACCTGCTTTGTATGACAAACCCGTCGAGGGTTTCGACAACTCCGTTTTTGTTGCTTTTTATTTCGCTTTCCCGCCAAAAGACGCTCGGCGAAGCAAGCCGCCAAAGTCGGTCGATTTTTTCGGGCTCGTTCGGACAGGCGGCATACGACCAAATAAACTCTTTTACGTCAAAGGGCACAAAAAAGCCCTTAAGACGACTTACCGCCGTCATTTCGACCATTCCTCAAGAAGCTTAACGGTCGATACGGCGTCCTTTCCGTAGCCGTCCGCGCCAACCTCGTCGGCGTATTCTTCGGTTATGACCGCTCCGCCGATTACAACTTTTACGTCGGGCTTTGCCTTTCGAATAAGCCGAATAACCTTGGGTATCTCCCGCATGGTCGTCGTCATAAGCGCGCTTAAGCCCAAAAACTCTGCCCCGTTTTTAATTGCGGCGTTAACAAAGGCTTCGGCGGATACGTTTTTGCCGAGGTCAATTACGTTATAACCGTGATTTTTGACCATAACGGCAACCATATTTTTCCCTATATCGTGTATGTCGCCCTTTACGGTGCCTATAACCATCGTTCCCTTTTTCGCGCCGTCCTCGCCCGACATATATTTTTCAAGGCTTGCAAACGCCTTTTCGGCGGTTTCGGCGGACAGCATAAGCTGGGGCAAAAAGAACTCTCCCTTTTCGTATTTCTCCCCGACCTCGTTAAGCCCCGCGATAAGACCGTCGTTGATAATCTCGAGCGGATTAATCCCTTCGCCGACAAGCCGCTCAACCGTTTGAGAAATAGCCATATTTCCGCTGACAACCTGTTTTATAACAGTCGCAACGCTTATATTCTCTTCAGCCGTCGGCGCTGTCGACTCGGTTTTTGCAGCGCTCTTTTTTTCAAGATATCTCTTCGCCGCGAAATCGCGCCCCGAAAGAAGGGTGGAAGCATAAAGGCTGTTCATCATATTAGCGTCGAGCGGATTCATTATCGCGACGTCGAGCCCGCTATCAATAGCCATTGCGAGAAACGCTCCGTTGACTTCGCTTCGCGCGGGCAGACCGTATGAAATGTTGCTCACGCCGAGAATTAAATTTACGCCAAGCTCGCTTTTTATGCGTTTCATCGCACAAAGTGTAAGCGAGGGCGCTTTTATATCTGTCGCGACGGTAAGCGTCAGGCAATCGACGTAAATATCGTTTCTCTTTATGCCGAGCGCATCGCACCGCTCGACAATTTTTTTTGCAATCTCAAAACGCCCCTCGGCACTTTCGGGTATTCCATTTTCGTCAAGTGTAAGCGCGACGACGCCCGCACCGTATTTTTTCACTATGGGGAGAATAGCGTTAAGGCTCTTTTCCTCACCGTTGACGGAGTTCACGAGCGCCTTTCCGTGGTAAACCAAAAGACCCGCTTCAAGAACGTCAGGAACGGTATTGTCGAGCACAAGCGGGGTCTTGGAAAACTGTGAAAGGAGCTTGACGGCTTGTAACATCGCGTCCTTTTCGTCTATTCCCGCCGCGCCGACGTTGACGTCGAGCAGGTCCGCGCCTGCGTCTATTTGCGCCATAGCCTCGCTTTGAACGGCCTGCCACTCGCCGTTTCTTATCGCCTCGGCAAGCTTTTTTCTCGCCGTGGGATTAATTCTCTCACCGATAACCTTGACCGTTTCGCTTTTTCCAAGCCGCACAACCTCCTCGCGCGACGAAGCCGCGCCGCAGGCAAGCGGCTCGCGTTTTGCCGGTGAAAAGCCCGCGACGGCTTTTTTCAAAAGCTCAATATGCTCGGGAGACGTGCCGCAGCAGCCACCTAAAAATTGCGGCTCGTATTTCAAAAACTCGGTTGTTTCGCTCGCAAATTCCTTTGCCGAAAGAGGATAGCACACCTCGTTATCACTCAAAATCGGAAGCCCCGCATTAGGCTCGACGATAAGCGGAAGCGCGGTATTCTCCGCCATTTCTTTTATTACCGATAGCAGCTCCTTCGGCCCGCCCGAGCAGTTGCAGCCGACGGCGAAAACGCCAAGAGCCTCCATCGTTACGGCAATAACCGACGGACGGCTTCCCGTAAGGGTTCGCCCGTTCGTGAAGGTAAAGCTTGCGATAACGGGAATGTCGCAAACCTCTTTGCAGGCTAAAACGGCGGCTTTCGCCTCGCCGACATCGCTGAAGGTTTCAAGAATTATATAATCGGGCTTCGCCGAAGCGAGAGCCGATATCTGCTCTTTAAATACGCCGATTAATTCGCCCATCGTAGCGTCGCCGAGCGGTTCGGCAAAGCGTCCCGTCGGTCCGACCGACGCGGCGACCATACCTCTTCCCGCCTCAACGCACGCCTGCTTCGCGATTTCAACGGCCTTTACGTTTATTTCCTTCACCTTATCCTCAAGCGAATATTCACAAAGCTTTATGCGCGTGCCGCCGAAGGAATTGGTCGTCACAATATCCGCTCCCGCTTCAAGATAAAGACGGTGAACCTCTTTTACTGTTTCGGGCGCGCGAAGGTTGAGGCTTTCGGGGTTTTCGCCCGACTTTAAGCCCCTTTGCTGAAGCATAGTGCCAAGAGCGCCGTCAAATATCATAAGGCTCATTTTTTTCTTTCCTTTCAGCGTTCCTTTAGCTTTTTCAGGTCGTAAGGCGTCTCCTGATAGACGTGATTAAGCCAGTTTGAAAAAAGAAGCGTTCCGTGGGAACGCCACCGCACGACGGGCTCGTTCTTCGGGTTGTCGTCGGGAAAATAGTTTTTTGGTATATCAATGGGAAGCCCCGCCTTTAGGTCGCGCTCATATTCTTCCTTGAGGGTTTCGGGGTCGTATTCAAGGTGTCCTGTGACGAAAATCCACCGCTGGTCGCGGGTCACAGCGATACCGACGCCCGCCTCTTTTGACTCCGCGACGATTTTAAGGTCGTCAACCGCGGCGATATCATCGGTTTTAAACATCGTATGGCGCGACTGAGGCACGCAAAAGACGTCGTCGAAGCCGCGAACAATATTGCGCTTGCGTATGATTTTATGCTCAAAAATGCCGAAAAGCTTTTTGTCGAGCGCATACTTAGGTATCCCGTAATAATAATTGACCGCCGCCTGCGCTCCCCAGCAGATAAACATAGCGGAAAAGACGTTGGTTCTTATAAAATCGAAAATTTTAGTCAGCTCCTGCCAATAGTTGACCTCACAGAAATCCATCTGCTCAACGGGCGCCCCCGTTATAATCATTCCGTCGTAGCGGTTGTCCTTTATCTCGTCGAAGGTTTTATAAAACTTTAAAAGGTGCTCCTCGGAGGTGTTTTTGCTCTTGTGGGTACCCATTTGGATAAGGTCAATGTTAACCTGAAGGGGACTGTTTCCGATAAGGCGCAAAAGCTGAGTTTCGGTAATGACCTTTTTGGGCATAAGATTCACTATGGCAAGCTCAAGCGGACGAATGTCCTGCGACCTCGCCCTGTGCTCGTGCATAACAAAAACATATTCTTTTTTCAGAACCCCGCTTGCGGGCAAATCCTTCGGAATTATTACGGGCATGGCTTCTCCCTATATTAAGCGTTTAACGCTTTATCCAAATCGGCAATTATGTCCTCAACGTCCTCTATACCGACAGAAAGACGAATGAGGTCGGGCGATACGCCCGCTTCGGCGAGCTGTTCGTCGCTCATTTGCCTGTGGGTATGGCTCGCGGGGTGGAGAAGACAGGTCTTGCTGTCGGCAACGTGAGTTACAATGGAAATAAGCTCAAGCTTATCCATAAACTCAATCGACTTTTCTCTTCCGCCCTTTATGCCGAACGAAAGCACGCCGCAGGAGCCGTTGGGAAGATATTTTTTAGCAAGCGCGTTATATTCATCTTTTTCAAGGTCGGAATAATGAACCCATGCGACCTTGTCGCTGTTGGAAAGATACTCCGCTACCGCCTTGGCGTTTTGACAATGACGCTTCACTCTCAATTCAAGCGTATCAAGTCCAAGATTGACATAGAAGGCGTTTTGCGGCGACTGAATCGCGCCGAAATCGCGCATAAGCTGTGCTGTCGCCTTCATAATAAACGCCATTTTGCCGAATCGCTCGGCATAGATTATACCATGATAGGACTCGTCGGGCGTGGTGAGCCCCGAAAACTTATCGCCGTACGCCAACCAGTCGAAGTTTCCGCTGTCGACTATACAGCCGCCGACGCTCACCCCGTGACCGTCCATATATTTAGTAGTTGAATGCGTCACGATATCCGCGCCCCACTCGAAGGGACGGCAATTAATAGGCGTAGCGAAGGTGTTGTCAACAATCAGCGGAACTCCGTGCTTGTGAGCCAAGCGCGAAAACTTTTCTATATCGAGCACCGAGACCGTGGGGTTGGTTATCGTTTCGCCGAAAAGGGCTTTTGTGTTCGGCCTAAAGTATTTTTCAAGCTCCTCTTCGGCAAGGTTTTGGTCGACGAAGGTGCATTCTATGCCCATTTTCTTCATTGTAACGCCGAAAAGGTTAAAGGTACCGCCGTATATCGACGAGGATGCGATAAAATGGTCTCCTGCCTCGCAGATATTAAATATCGCGAAGAAATTCGCCGCCTGTCCGGACGAGGTCAGCATAGCCGCCGCTCCGCCCTCAAGCTCGCAGATTTTCGCCGCCGCCGCGTCGTTCGTGGGGTTTTGAAGACGGGTGTAAAAATATCCGTCCTTCTCTAAATCGAAAAGCTTCCCCATTTCCTCGCTGGTGTCATAGGTAAAGGTTGTGCTTTGATAAATTGGGAGCTGACGCGCCTCGCCGTTTTTCGGGCGATAACCGCTCTGTATGCATTGTGTTCCCTTTTTCTTCTTGGATAAATCCATTTTTCTTTTCCTCCGTCGTTCATAAAAAAGGTCAGGCTAAAATCCCGACGCTCAATTTTTTATTCTCTAAGCATTGAATAAATATACAAATCAAAATTCTACTTCATTATATATAACGCAGTCCGTCTTTGTAAAGGGCTTTTTAAAGTAAATTTTGCTTCGACAATGGGTGAAAATATTGCCTGCTTCGCAAAACTGTGTTATCATATAATTACTTTTTGCGTATTATTACTTATATTTATGTGGAGAACGCTATGCCGATACGAGAAGTGCCGCAATACAAGACGACCGAGTATAAAAAAAAGAGCCACCGTTACTGCCTGCTCATTCCACTTTTTAATGAGGGCGAACGGTTTATCTCTCAGCTCTTGAAGATGACCGCAGCAGGGGTTTTCGACGCTGTCGACGTAATAATCTGCGACGCGGGAAGCTCGGACGGCAGCACCGACGACAAGCTTTTAAAAAAGCACGGCTTAACCGCCCTTCTCGTTCGCGAGGGCAAGGGACGGTATAGCACCGACCTTCGTATGGGCTACGACTTCGCGCTGAAAGCAGGCTACGAGGGCTTTATCACCGTCGACGGCAACGACAAGGACGACACGTCTGCGACCGCCGATTTCGTAAAGAAGCTTGACGAGGGCTTCGACTACATTCAGGGCTCTCGTTTTATCAAGGGCGGAAAAGGCATAAACACACCTATTGTTCGTCAACTCGCGATGAAGCTGATTAACGAGCCCATTATGACGCTATGCGCGAAAAAACGCCTTACCGACACAACCAACGGATTTCGCGCCTATTCAAAAAGCTTTCTTCTCGACGAAAGGGTGCTTCCCTTCCGCGAGGTCTTTTTCGGCTACGAGCTTATATACTACCTGCCCGTAAGGGCGTGCAGGCTCGGCTTTAGGGTTACCGAAATACCTGTCACCCGCGCCTATCCCGACAGCGGTGAGGTTCCGTCGAAAATCGGCGGTATAAAAGGGAACCTCTATCAGCTCAGCATACTTTGGAAAATGATTATTAGGGCGTACGAGCCTAAAAAAGAGGATTAGCTATGCAGGTTATCGTCGGCGCGAACGGATATCTGGGCTCCTACATCGTAAAAAATATACTTGAAAAAACAACCGACAATATAATAGCGACCTGCCGAGACGCAGAAAACGCCTTTACTGATGACCCCCGCGTAAAGTGGGTTTCGTGCGATATCGAAAATGAAAAGGACAGGCTTTCGCTTGCTTCACTCATCAACTCGCAGGAAGAAAGGTGTAACGTCTGCTTCCTTGCGGCGTATCACCACCCCGACGCGGTTCAGCAAAATCCGGGAAAAGCGTACAACATTAACGTCACGATTTTGGACGAAATTCTGTCTTCACTCACAAACGTTCGCTGTCTTTTTTATCCCTCGACCGACAGCGTTTACGGCAACAGCGAGAACCGACATCACTTTAAGGAAAACGACCCCCTTCGTCCCGTCAATATATACGGCGAGCAAAAGGCTAAAGCCGAGGCGGTCGTCAACTCTCACGGCTTTAACGTCGTGCGGTTTCCTTTTCTTATCGGCGCAAGCCTTCTTCCGCACAAAAAACACTTCTATGATATTATCGCCGAAAGCATATTGAGCGAAAAGCCGTTCGAGCTTTTTTCTGACTCTTTGCGCTCATCGCTCGACTTTAACGGCGCTGCGGCTATTTTGTTGAGCCTTATAGATAATTACAGCGACGAAATGCCGAAAATATTAAATCTTTCGGGCGACGACGACCTTTCAAAATACGACGTCGGACTGATGATAGCAGAAAAAATCGGCGCCGACAAAAAATATGTCGTTCCCATTTCCCTTTCCGACGGCGGCGAAATATTCAAGACCGAACGGGCAAAATCGACGCTTATGGACAATACGCTTGTGAAAAAAGTGTTAGGTCTTGATGAAATCAAAATTAACCTTTGAGGAGAAGCATATGACGGCAGTTATTATGGCTGGGGGCAAGGGCACGCGAATAGCCTCCCTCGACGACACTGTGCCTAAGCCGATGATTAAGGTCTGCGGCAAGCCTATTTTAGAGCACGGAATAAGCTGTCTTAAAGAAAACGGCATAACCGATATCGTCATAGTAACCGGCCATCTCGGCGAGCAAATTCCCGCATACTTTGGCGACGGTAAAGCCTTCGGAGTAAATATAAGCTATTTTCACGAGAGCGAGCCGCTCGGAACGGCGGGAGCGCTTTTTTATCTGAAGGACAAGCTTAAAGAGGATTTTCTTCTTCTTAACGGCGATATCGTTTATAACGTCGACTTCTCGCGTATGATTGCCTTTCACAAGGAAAAACACGCGACTGCGACCCTTCTTTCTCACCCCAACAGCCACCCGTATGACAGCGCAATCCTTGTAACCGACGAAAACGCAAAAGTTACAGCTTGGCTTAACAAAGAGGACGAGCGGCACGACTGCAAAAATCGCGTCAACGCCGGTATTCATCTGCTTTCTCCGTCGACGCTTTCCTGCCTTTGCGATGGGAAGAAAACCGACCTTGACCGCGATATACTAAAGCCCCTCGTTTCACAAGGCGGAGTATACGCTTACGATTCTCCCGAATACATCTTCGACGTCGGCACCCCCGAGCGCCACGCCAAGGTAAGCGATGATATTCTTTCGGGCAGGGTTGAACAAAGAAACCTTAAAAATAAACAAATCGCCGTTTTCGCCGACCGCGACGGCACACTCAACGTCGAGGCGGGCTTTGTTTCAAGCCCCGACCAGATAGAGCTTATTGACGGCGTCGCCGAAGCGGTCGCCCGCGTGAACGCGAGTGAATATCTTTTAATCGTCGTCACCAACCAGCCCGTTATCGCGCGGGGCGACTGCGATTTTGACGGGCTTCGCAAAATTCACGACCGACTTGAAACCCTTCTCGGAAAAGAGGACGCTTATATAAACGACCTTTTCTTTTGCCCCCATCACCCCGACAGCGGCTTTGAGGGGGAACGAGCGGAATACAAAATCCCCTGTGAGTGCAGAAAGCCTGCGGCGGGTATGATTTTTGAGGCGGCAAAAAAATACAACATCGACCTTTCGCGCTCCTATATGATAGGCGACCGTGAAAGCGACGTGCTTTGCGGAATAAACGCGGGCTGTACGCCTGTTTTTATAGGCAACGAAAAAAAACTTGATAACGTAAGCGAAAAGGTCGCCTGCGTCAAATCCTTTTCTCAGTTTGTTAACGATATCCTAAGCTTAAACAGTGAGGTGAAATAATCGTGCTTATTGTCCAAACACCCTTTCGTATGTCCTTCTTCGGCGGCGGCACAGATATCCCGGAATACTACGAGCAATACGGCGGTAAGGTGCTTTCGACCACCTTCGACAAATACTGTTATCATACTGTGCGTTATTTTCCTCAGTTTTTCCCCTATAAAAATCAACTGACCTATTCAAAAATCGAGCGCTTCGAAAACGCGAACGAGGTTGAGCACCCCGCCGTTCGCGAGATACTTAAATATCTCGAGGTTGACAAGGTTCAAATCACCTACGACGCCGACCTGCCCGCACGGTCGGGCCTTGGCACGAGCTCATCGTTTGCCGTCGGTCTTCTCAACGGGCTTCATTCACTAAAAGGCGAATTTGTCGACAAGATGACCCTCGCTAAAGAGGCGATTTATGTTGAGCGTACCCTTTGCAAGGAGGACGGAGGCGTTCAAGACCAGCTTGCCGCCTCTTTCGGCGGACTCAATAAAATGAGTTTCTCCTCCGATGGCTTCGAGGTCAACCCCGTCGTCGTAAAGTCCGAGCGTAAAAAACAGCTTAACGACAATCTTATGCTTTTTTTTACTGGCTTCGTGCGCTTTTCGGGCGACGTAATGTGTGAACAAATAAAGAAGGCTAAAAAAAATACAGCCGACCTTAAGGAAATGGCGGCGATGGTCGACGAGGGCGAGCGCATACTCGTCGGAAGCGGCGACCTTGGAGATTTCGGGCGGCTTCTCAATCACAGCTGGCAGCTCAAGCGTTCGCTTTCGAACAATGTCACAACCGACGCTATCGACGATATATATGACCGCGCAAGAAAAGCGGGCGCAATCGGCGGAAAGCTTCTTGGCGCGGGCGCGGGCGGCTTTATGCTTCTTTATGTTGAACCGGAAAAACAACAGTCGGTCAAGGACGAGCTTCAGAACTTTATGAGCATTCCCTTTGAGTTTGAAAACAGCGGCACAAAGGTCATCTACTATAAATTATAATTCGAGGTAAATTGCTATGGCGAAAAAAGCGTTAATTACCGGTATGACGGGAATGGTAGGCTCCCACCTTGCCGATTATCTTTTGGAAAACACCGATTGGGATATCCACGGAATGCAGCGTTGGAGAAGTCCGCTTGACAACATAATGCACCTTATGGAAAGAATAAACGGCGGCAATCGCGTCTTCGTACATTACGGCGACCTCAACGACCAGGGCTCGCTTTTAAAGGTGCTTGACGAGGTAAAGCCCGACTACATTTTTCACCTTGCCGGGCAAAGCTATCCCCTTACAAGCTTCACAGCGCCTATTGACACCCTTAACACCAACATTCTGGGCACCTGCCGCCTTCTTGAAGGGGTTCATCTTCTCAATCAAAATCCTGTTATTCACGTCTGCGCCTCGTCCGAGGTTTTCGGCCGAGTTTCGGCGGACAAGCTTCCCATAAACGAAGAATGCGGCTTTCAGCCCGCTTCCCCCTACGCCATATCTAAGGTCGGCACCGACCTTGTCGGGCGCTACTACGCCGAAGCGTTTGGTATGACGGTTATGACGACCCGTATGTTCACCCACACAGGTCCTCGTCGCGGCGACGTTTTCCACGAATCAACCTTTGCCAAGCAAATCGCTATGATTGAAGCGGGGCTCGTTCCTCCCGTCGTCAAGGTTGGCAACCTCGACTCGCTGCGCACCTACGCCGACGTTCGCGACGCCGTTCGAGCCTACTATATGCTTCTTACCGTTAACCCTGTTAAGGGCGAGTATTACAATATCGGCGGTACGTATACCTGCAAGGTTGGCGACACGTTAAACGCCCTTATATCTTATTCGACTGCGAAGGACGACATTAAAATCGAAATTGACCCCGCGCGCCTTCGCCCCATTGACGCCGACCTTCAGGTGCCCGACTGCTCGAAGTTCACCGAGCACACGGGTTGGAAGCCTGAAATTCCGTTTGAGAAAACGATGCGCGACCTGCTTGATTATTGGCGCGGCAGAATAAAGACGACGGGAATGTATATCGACAGATAAAAATTTCGGAGGGCAAAATGACAGCTTCTCTTACAGCGAAAACCAAAAGAATATTTGACGAATACGTTGAAAAGTATCCCTTTCTAAAGGATATTTCAAACGAGCTTATCCTTGCCTTCAACACGATAGACAACGCGTATAAAAACGGCAAAAAGCTTTTAATCTGCGGCAACGGCGGAAGCTTCGCAGACGCGGAGCATATCGTCGGCGAGCTTGGCAAAAAGTTCTGCATCGACCGTCCGCTTTCTGACGATAAAAAAAGGAAGCTCAATGAGCTTGGCGAAACGGGTCGATATTTGAGCGAAAAGCTTCAAGGCTCTCTTCGCGCAATTAACCTTGGTGCGCACCAGTCGCTTATGACCGCGGTCGCCAACGACACCGACGTTAAAATCGCCTATGCCCAACAGCTTTCGGTCTTCGGCGACGAGGGAGACGCCCTTCTCGCAATAAGCACGTCGGGCAACTCGGAAAACATCCGTCTTGCGGTTACCGCCGCTAAGGGGTTCGGAATAACGACGATAGCCCTTACGGGAAAGGACGGCGGAAAGCTCCTTGGCGAAAGCGACCTGTGCATACGAGTTCCCGAGGAAAGGGTCTATTTTGTTCAAGAGAAACACATCATTGTCTATCACCTTATTTGCGCTATGCTTGAAGCGGAAAGGTGGGGCAAATGAAGCTTATCGAAATAATTGAGCCGAATTTCGTATTTGAGGACGAGCGAGGGGGACTTGTTCAGCTTGTCCGCGAAGGATATAAGCAGGTGAACGTCGTTCGCTCGGTCAAGGGCGCGTTTCGCGGAAATCACTACCACGAGCACAACCGCGAAGCTTTTTATGTCATTGAAGGCTCATTCGTGCTCACCGCCGAAAAGGGCGGTCAAAAAGAGAATTATACCTTTCACACGGGCGATATGTTCTTGATATACGAAAATGTAGTCCACAGCTTCGAGTATATTGAGGATACATTGCTTGTAAGTATGTACAATAACGGAGTTGAAACGCAAGACGGAAAGGATATCGTACAAGCTTAGCGCCGGCAAACAATAAGGCCGCGAGAATATCTCGCGGCTCTTTTTATTGTTGTTTTTCCTTCTTTTTTATTAGTTTTGTTATCCCTTCCAATATAGGGATAAAGCCATAAATATAAAAGACAAGAAGTATCGCGCCAGCAGGGGCAAGGTACAAAAGATACGTTCCGATACAGAAGCTTGAAACCTCAATATATGAAATCATCACTATTCGAAGTAACGCCGAAAGAAGGACTCCGAGCGCCACTACCGTCATAAGTCCCTGCGCCGAAAACTCCCTTTTGCGAAGCTCTGCAAGGGTTTTCTTTATATCCTTGCCCAAGCGCCAAAAGCCGAAGAAAAGAACTGCCCAAACAAGTATGCGGTATATCCAAACGATAATTTGAAAAACAATTTCCGCCGCAACATTCCACGGATAATAATCCGCCTCATTCGTCCCGGCTACCGCGGAATAGCTTGTTCTCGTGAAGATAAAGTCTTCATATGCCTTCGCCTGCTCGACAGACGCATAGCTTAAAGGCGCAAGCGACGAGGTCTGTTTAAAGAAAAGAAGCGTTCCGAGCGAGCTTAGCGTTTCCTTCGCCGTCGGCGCAAGATAAACATTATCATACGGTATGAGGGTTGCACTGAGTCCTGACAAAATGTTCTTGTTTGTGCTTGCAAGTTTTCCGTCCTCAAAAGCGTCGTTTATCTCCCGAGAAAGGCTTTCATAGAATTGCTCTGCCTTTGGCGCTGTGTCGGCAAGTCCCGCGTCAAACGCCGTTTTCCTTATCGCCCAAATAATTCCCGCGCTGTTATATTCGTCTGTTCCGAAGCCCTTTTTATACTCCTGCGTTTCCAAAAGGGACGAAAGCTTTTCGAAGGACGAAACCTTTGCATAAACCTTCTGTCTCGCATTTTCACACAATAAAACGTGCTTGTGCGGAATATCGGTATCGGCTCTTACAAGCGCGGATATCGCGTCCTTGAACTCCTTGGACGTATAGTCGCTTATAACGAAGCGACCGTAATATTTATAGTTCATCGCCTTATATGCCGTCGTACAGCCAAAGAAAATTCCCACGGCAATAAGCGGCACGGCTATTCTCGCGGCAGTCTTTTTTATGCCCTCTTTTTTCAGCAGCGCAAAAACGAAATAAATAAGCGTCGCGCATATTCCGAAGGGTAATATCCAAACCGCGTCGTCCTTCGTAAGCCATGAAAGCCCAAGTCCTATCCCCGCCGCGACGGCATAGGCTATTGTGTATTTTACGGGCTTGTTTATTCTCAGACAAACCCCGATTACGCCGGCGAAAAACAAAAGGCAAAGGCTGGGATAGATGTTGTCAATATAAACCCGTAGTGTAAACTGCGCCCAGCTATACGGGCTGAACCACAGCACAAGAAAAGCAAAAAAGCTATGCAGCCTTTTTTTCAAAACAGGTGAAAGAGCGTTCATCATAACTACGCATACCACAAAATAAAGAAGCTGCCCACCGATGAGATAGGGTATATGAAGCAAATTTAAAAGCCAAAGCCAAACAGAAAAAAACATATGCTTCGCTATTGTAAACCAGCTGTAAGCTCCAAGCCAGTTTCCCTCTTTTATGCTGTTCGCCGCGTTGAACATAAGCTCGTCGTCAATCGGGGCTTCCCCCGGAAAAATCTGTACCATCTGACACGCGGTGAGAATAAGCTTTAAAACCGCCGCCACAAGGATGAGATAGGTAAGTGCCCTTCTGTCGATATCATGTATAAAGGCATATTTTACTGACGAGATAAGCTTTATCTTTTCGCTCTTTGGCTTTTTATTCATCGTAGTCCTCCGAAAACCATAAATATCATACAAATACGACCTATATAATATACAATCAATTAATCTTTTTTGCAATAAAAAAGCGTTCCCGAAAAGGAACGCTTCTTGTTTTCATTAAAAATGACCGCTACATTTTTTTCTTGTAGCAAGCCTTCGCAATAAGCACCGCGATAACGGATACATACATTGAGCCTATTGCCACAAACGACGGGAGTATATAGCCGAGCCCTATGAAAAGAAACGCCATAACAAGACAACAACCTGCCGCGGCGAAATAGCCAACCGTTCCCGCCGCATTGGTAATGGCGATATTGCGCTCGTCCTTCTCCTCGATTTCCTTTTGCTTAAGCTTATCGGACGGCATAAAAAGCAAAACCAGAAACCCGACTATTCCGATAACCGCAAGGGTCGCGCCGAAGCCCGTAAACATACCCATAAGCATATCGTACGCGTGGGAATGCTCGACTTCGATAACAAACATTCCTAATGCGCCGAACGCGCCGGTCACAATTCCAATCGCCATAAATGACACAAACATAGTTTTGTTTAATCTAACAGTTTTAAATAACATAATCTTTTCTCCTCTTTTAGTCCTCTTCGTAAATAAAAATTTCTTCTACGGTCATATTGAAGTACCGCGCTAATTTAAACGCAAGCGTGATTGACGGGTTGTACCGCCCGTTTTCAAGCGAGCCTATCGTTTGTCGCGACACCTCAAGCGCGTCGGCAAGCTCCTCCTGCCTTATCCCGCGCTGTTTGCGAATTTCTTCAAGACGGTTTTTCACGCCTTCACCTCCAAAAGCAAAATGGAAAGTATACTTTACATTCACTATAATACACCCTTTTCAGCAAATGTCAAGCATACTTTCCATTTTTGTTTTATGTTGTTTAAATTTTACGCTTTTTTAATAAGGCTGTAACCTCCGCTGCCGCTCGTGATTTCGTAAAGCACGCCGTCGGTTGCGTCATATCCGACGCCGTATAAATCGAGCGTTTCAAAAAGCTTTTTACTTTCTATGGCGATGACAATATAGTTGTGCTCGCCAAGCACGGTAATAAAGTTGTCGTCGTCGGGCGAATAGGATATGTTGTCTACCTTAGCGGAGTTTATTTTATCGTTGCTAAAGCAGGTAACTTTGTCGTTTTGATACTTTGTTGAAAAGTCATAGCAGTTAAAACTTGAACTGCCCTTTGGCTCAACGTCGGAAATATAGAACATCACGCTCGGATTGTGCCGAAGCGTCTCGCGAAGCGACACGGGTATTTGCTCATAGACGGCGTCAATTTGAAGAAACTCCCGATACCATGTGCTTTGCCTATCAAGCTTAAAATTATTGATATTCAGCACCGGTACAAAAAGCAGAACCGCGACCGCGACCGCTATCGCCTTTTTAACCGTCGTTTCCAAAATATCGTATTTTTTTACGCTTACCACCGTCGCGAAGAGCAATAGCGCGACGACCGCGCCCACAACGCTTTCCTCATATCGCACATAGTCGATTATCTTGGCGCTGTCGCCCATTTCCCACGCGGGCATAAGATATCGAAGCATAAAGTAATAGCCGACGTTGTACGCGCCCCACAGCCCGACCGCCGTAATAGATGAGCAGACAAGAAGCGAGGAAACTTTTTTTCTTTTGACATAGATAATTATTATGAACGTGACCGCTATCACAAGCGCGAAGAAAAACGCGAGTGTCAGCTTGCTCGACAGGAGGGTTTTGACGAAAAGCGAAGGCATTTCGCTTAAAATCTTTTCTGATTTATTGATATACTGTGCCGCAATCGTCTCGGAGGACACGGCGAATTTGCTTGAAGCATAGCCGTTGCCAAGATAACCCTTTTCGATATATGCCCGCCACAGAAGGTATGCGTACACCGGACTCAGAAGAATTGCCGTCGCGCCGAACAGTCCCTTCTTTTCCTTTGGAATAAGCTTTTGCTTGTTTTCGCGGCGAATGCAGCACGCCAAAATTGCGATGAGAAACAATCCCATAAGAGAAAACAGCAGACCGCTCGTTTTTATAAGGGTAAGCGAAACCGAAACAAAGCTTATCGCCCACAGGGAAACTGTTCCCTTTGGAACGCCGTCTTTAAAGTACCATACTGTCATCACAAACAACGCCGCGCCGAAAAACGCCAGGAGATAATCGACGTGAAGTCCCGTGTACGCTACGGCGCAAACGGAGGACGTGACGGCGGCAATAAAGAGCGAGGCGATAAGCCGAACAGGCTTTTTATAGCTTGTTCCGACAAAAAGGGTCGCAAGCGCCGAAAAAGCAAATATCGCCTGATAAACGTGCGCGAAGCCCTCGGAAAATCCCGTCGCCTTGAGCGCATAGTACAGGAACAGCGCCGTCGAGGGAGGATAGTTGCGATATTGCACTATGGAGCGCAAATCGGGAAAGGAATCAAAGCATAGGATTTCCTTAACGACAAGCTGCCAATGGGTAACCTCGTCGGGCACGCTGGATATGACGTCGTGATAAAGCACGACCGACAAGACCGACGCCGCCGCGATAAACAACACCGCAGGCGAGATAAAAAAGTCTGCCTTTTCCCGTTTCATTATAATTCTTAAAATGTAATAGAAAAAACATACCGTCGAGAATACCGCAAGCAGATAGTATCCGACACTTAGAAGGTTAAGACATCCCACCGCGAAGAGAGCCGTCACAATTTCGCATACGGCGACCACAAAGGAAAAAGCCGCTTCGATTTTTAATTTGTAGAAATTGAACAGAGCAAGTCCGAAAACAGAAACAAAGAAGACCGCCGCGCCAAGCCACAAAGGTAGATATCCCATTTTTCTTCCTCCTTTTTATTTTACCACGACGAGCCGCCGCCACCGCCGCCGCCGCCGCCCGAGAAACCGCCGCCACCGCCACCGCCGCCGCTTCCGCTTGACGACGGGCTCGACATCATTGAGCGCTCGGCCGAACGCATGGTTGAAGCCATAAATCCGCTCATAGCTAACGCGCCGGAGCTTCCCGAAGAACCGTCATACCATTCGGCGTTGTTAATCGCAATCGTTTCGAATTTCTTTATCCACTTGTTCGAAAGCCCCAGCACATAGGTGTAGGGTAAAATGTCATAGAAATAGGTTGGATTTTCAACAACAAGCTCTTCAAGCTTATCCTTTTCGGCATATTTAAGAAAACGTCGAAATCCGATGATTCTGTCGTAAAGCTCCGCTCCTATCGCGGTCTTTTTCGGCATAAGACGAATGAATATCATCATCAGCGCTATGCAAACAAGCCCCAAAAGATAAATCATCAAATATTCGGGATAAACAATCAGCCCGGGAAGCACCATTGTCGCCCACGGTACTCCTCCGAAAAAAAAGCCCCATATAATACCGAAAGCCTTGGCGCTTCCGTTCTTCATACAAAACAATGACGCCAAAAGCATCGAAAAGCCAATTCCGGGAAAAATAATCGCCATCAGCGCCATTTCGGCTCCGCCGTAATTGAGCATCGGCTTTATCGTTATCAACAAAAACGTCGCGATTATCATAAACACTATTGCCGTGACCTTGCCCGCGGGGTACTTTTCATAATACTTGTTTTTATTTTGTTTTCCATTCAGATTTGATGTTATATTGTTAAGCGTTTTATAGAACTCGTTCTTTAGCTCCTGCTCGGTCACCGTTGTCTGCGCCGCGGCAAAAAGACCGTTAAAGAAAATCTGCTCAACTGCGTTATCGCCGTCGTATTCGCGCAGCTTTTCAATAGAGAAGGACTTTGTTTTCAGACCGAAAATCACAGGCGTTTCAATTTCGGATATCTTTAAATAACCCCTGTCCGCAAGAAAGATAAGAAGCGACATCGCGTCCTTGGTTTCCGCTTTTCCTTTATATAAAAATCCCAATTCCGCGCTATTGAGCTCCTTTGGGGGATAAAACTCAACAGGGGCGACGACGCGCTTGTCGCGACCGTTTTGAAGCCAGAATAAAAACGAAGCCAGCACAAACAAAAGGGGTAAAATCGCAAAAATTACAACACCCTTTCTAACAGGGGGAGTTGTGAAGTATCCCTCCGGCAGCTCGGTGCGAACGGTCATCGCCTCGTAGGGCGAAAGTGTTCCGTCATAGCTTCCCGAAATAGTCCTTCCTTCAACTGAATAATTTATTCCGTCGGTTAATTCCTCGCCGTACCTTCCGTAACAGACGGCAACCTTGCTCTCGTCGAAATCCTCCGGCATTGTTATCGTAAACGTTACGCCGCTTATATTGGTATCCCATTGGTCACCGATAAGATTAAAATAAAACTCATCGTAATCCACGCCGCTGTCGCGGCCCATATCATAAAGATAGCTTATGGTGTAAAACTTTTCCCCCGTAAAGGTCACGTCGGCGTCGCCGATTTTGAGGGCACGGTTTCCGCTGTCAATCGAGCTGGTGTATGGCGCGTTTATCATAATATCAGAAATAACGGCTCGAACGGTCGCATTGGTTCCGTCGGCTCTTTTTATCGTACATATCGTGGGAATATTTCGAATTATCCCGTGCTTTGGAACATCGCAGAAAATCGAGATATTCTCCGTTATTCTATAGGTGTTATCCTCGTTAACGGTGATATGTACGTCATAGCTCGTAATCTCATAGCCGTTCACCGTAGAGGCATTAACACTCATAGGCAAAAGCACGAGTGCCAACGCAAAAAGCAAAACAATTATTTTTTTCTTTAACATTTTCTTATTCCCCCTATTTTGTATAAGCGTAAAAACCGCAGTCGGTCGGATGGTCGATGATAACCGCGTCCTTTTTGCGGTATTTCAAAAGCATACAGGCTACCGTTGTGTCGCCGCCTGCACAAAGAATATTCATCGCTGAAAGGAATATGAGAAGACTGCTCCTTATGAACATCGACGCCGCAAAGGTTCCGAAGCCAAGCACAATAAGCGGCGCAAGCCCTCCGAGAATATATGAGCTAAAGCAAAGCGGCTCCTTGCAATGACAGTATGGCGTAAGCATTCTCCAATTCATACCGATATGTATGCTCTTGTATTTTTCCTTGCAGAACAAACCCCAAACAAGCCCGTGAAGCCCTTCGTGAATAAAAATCGAGACGACCAAAAGGAGCATAAAAAAAAGATAACCGATAAGTAACGACCGAAAATTAAAGCTTCCGCCAACAAAATAGTGTCGCCACCTTACGATATACGCCACCCCGCACAAAAGGGCAAGCGGACCCGCCGTTACAAACGCCATAAGATTGGCTTTTAAAATTGAAATCGTTTGAGCCGTCTCGTTATATCCCTCTTTTAACAGAACCTCCCGCCGCTCGTTAAAATTATCTATCCTCGCTTGTTTTTCGGTGCTGTCATTCATATGATTTTTCTCCCGATGAATTTTATATCAGTATATCATAAAAATAAATTGGAAAAAAGGTTTCTGTTATAACAAAAAAATATGTTATACTATCAAAAAATGAGGAGTGACGTATATGAAAACTCTTGAAGAGGTTAAAGAATATTTTAGTCGCGATATTTACGCGACGGAAACCACGGGCATAAGCATAGATGAAGCGTCGGAGAACCGCGCCGTTTGCAGCGTTAAAATCGACCGACGTCATCTTAACGCCGCCGACGTCGTAATGGGAGGCGTGATTTTCACCCTTGCCGATTTCACCTTCGCCGTTGCCGCTAACGTGAACCAGCCAACCACCGTTTCGCTGACGAGCTCCATTTCCTACCTTGGCGTATGCAAGGGAAAGAGGCTTATAGCCGAGGCGTTTTGCGAAAAATCGGGAAAGAGCACCTGCTCGTTTCGAGTCGAGGTGACCGACGAGCTTGGCACGCGGGTCGCCGTCGTGCTCATAACGGGTTTTCGAAAAAAGGACTGAAATCGAATATAGAAAAGGACGGCAAAAGCCGTCCTTTTTTCTTGTCGCTTAATTCAAAATTCAAGCTCTATTTTCTC
>CAYWQL010000011.1:0-10018 GCA_964460755.1 uncultured Oscillospiraceae bacterium
GACAGAAAAGCAAAAGCCCCTATATCTCGAAATACATCGAGATATAGGGGCTTTATGGTGAGACATCGGAGATTCGAACTCCGGACCCATTGCTTAAAAGGCAATTGCTCTGCCGACTGAGCTAATGTCTCATATTAAAAAAGTCTTGACGACAGGTGCGACAAGTCGCATAAAGAGCCTTACTATAATATCAAAACGAAAATTATTTGTCAATATCTAAATGCCTGCGGTTTTTAAACCTTTGCCGGCGGTCTGCCCCGCTTTTTTGGGGGCAGACCGCCGTTGTTTTTAAAGAGCCTTTGAACTAATCTCGTCAAGGATATTCGCGATAAATTCATCGAGAGCGACCGCACCCTTGTCGCCGTCCTTGCGTGAACGGATAGAAACCGTGCCGGTTTCCTTTTCCTTGTCGCCGACCACGAGCATATAGGGTATCTTTTGAAGCTGGGCCTCGCGGATTTTATACCCCATCTTCTCGTTGCGCTTGTCGCTTTGAACGCGAATGCCTGCCGCTTCAAGCTTTGCCTTTATCTCGTCGGCATAGCCGTGGTGGTTTTCGGATATAGGAACAATCATCGCCTGAACGGGAGCGAGCCACACGGGGAACGCGCCCGCAAAATGCTCTGTTATAACGCCGATAAAACGCTCGATTGAGCCGAAGACGACGCGGTGAATCATAACCGGACAGTGCTTTTCACCGTCCGCACCGGTATATTCAAGGTCAAAGCGACCGGGAAGCTGATAGTCAAGCTGGATTGTGCCGCATTGCCATGTGCGACCAAGAGAATCTTGAATGTGGAAATCGAGCTTCGGACCGTAGAAGGCGCCGTCTCCCTCGTTAATGACATAGGTTTTGCCGATACTCGTTATCGCGTCGGCGAGGGCGTTGGTCGCGATATCCCAATCCTCAAGTGAGCCAAGGTGGTCTTCAGGCATGGTCGAAAGCTCAATTTTATAGCTGAGCCCGAGAAGGGAATAGACCTCGTCGAAAAGCTGCGCTATACGGACGACCTCGTCCTTTATCTGCTCCTTGGCAAGAAGAATATGCGCGTCGTCCTGCGTGAAGCAGCGAACGCGGAAAAGCCCATGGAGCGCGCCCGAAAGCTCGTGGCGATGAACGACGCCTAGCTCGCCGTAGCGAAGCGGAAGGTCGCGGTAGGAGCGGGGCTCCAAGCCATAAACAAGTATGCTACCGGGACAGTTCATCGGCTTAATCGCAAAATCCTCGTCGTCGATAACCGTCGTGTACATATTATCCTTATAGTGGTCCCAGTGCCCCGAGGTTTCCCAAAGGGTGCGCTTCATAATCTGAGGGGTTGAGATTTCGACGTAGTCCCATTTTTTATGAACCTCGCGCCAATAGTTAATCAGAGTGTTTCTAAGAACCATTCCGTTCGGAAGGAAGAAGGGGAAGCCGGGGGCTTCGTCGCGGAAGGCGAACAGACGAAGCTCTTTTCCCAGCTTGCGGTGGTCGCGCTTCTTGGCTTCTTCAAGCATCTCAAGGTATTCTTTGAGCTGTGCCGCCTTTGGGAAGGCTATACCATAGACGCGCTGGAGCATTTTATTCTTAGCGTCGGCGCGCCAGTATGCGCCCGTTACGTTAATAAGCTTGACCGCGCCGAGCGCGCCCGTGCTCATAAGGTGTGGTCCCGCGCAAAGGTCGGTAAAGTCGCCCTGCTCGTAAAAGCTGATTTCGGCGTCAGCGGGAAGCTCGTTAATGAGCTCCTCCTTGTATTCGTTGCCCTTCATCTTTTTAAGCGCATCCTCGCGCGAAAGGACATAGCGCGTTATCGGCTCGTCCTTTTTTATGATGTTGTGGATTTCCTCCTCGATTTTCTCAAGGATTTCGGGCGTGAGCACCGTTTCGCAGTCAAGGTCGTAATAAAACCCGTTTTCGATTGCCGGCCCAATGGTGAACTTAGTATCGGGAAACAGATGCTTAACCGCCTCGGCGAGAACGTGGGAGCCGCTGTGCCAAAAGGCGTGCTTACCGCCCTCGTCGTCAAAGGTCAAAATAGAAACGGAGCAGTCGTTCTCGACCGCTGTGCGAAGGTCGCAAAGCTTTCCGTCAATTTCGCAGGCGCACGCCGCCTTATAAAGCCCCATACCGATAGATTTCGCGATGTCCGCCACACTTGTGCCTTTTTCAAATTCTTTTACGTCGCCCTTAAGCGATACCTTAACTATACCCATATGTTTCCTCCAAGTATATTGTTGTTTATATTTTACTGAATGTAATAAATTGAGATAAGAGAAAATAAAAAAGCCTCACCCCGAAAGGACGGGGTGAAGCAAAATCGCTCCATGGTTCCACCCGAATTGCGTAAAAAACGCCCCTCGACGCGGATATAACGTTCCGCAGCAACGGCGCCGGTTCGCCGACGCGCTCAAGCGAGGGTTCGTTTTCAAAAAAACACTATGCCGTCTCAGCGTTCGGCACTCTCTTTGAAGTGGTTTTTTAAGCGTTTGTTCGCTCTCAAAGCTTTAAATATATGCTTGTTTTATATCACAAGTAAAACAGTTTGTCAAGTTGCATAATAATAGTATTGACAATACCGTAACAAAACCTTTACAATATAAAAGGACTTATGCTCGGCTGAGCGATGATTTTTTTCACCACCCGCGTGGATTGGAATGATTTTGCTCGGCGCGATGTTACCATAATGACAAAAAAAGAAAATTACTGGAGGCCATAAAACAATGGGTGATATTCTCTCGATTGTTTTAGCGGTTGCGGTGGCGCTTGTTATTGGCGTTGCCTGTTTTTATGCGGGAATACTATATCGTAAAAAGGTTGCCGAAGCACGAATAGGCTCGGCTGAGGACGAAGCAAAAAGAATAGTAAATGACGCCATAAAATCCGCTGAACAAAAGCGCAAGGAGGTCGTGCTTGAGGCAAAGGACGAAATCTTCAAAATGCGCAACGAATCCGACCGTGAGCTTCGTGAAAGAAGAAACGAGGTTCAACGTCAAGAAAACAGAATTATTCAAAAGGAAGAAAATTTAGACAAAAAGACCGCTCAATTTGAGGTTGAGGAAGCAAAACAGCAAAAACGCACAGGTGAGCTTACTAAAAAGCTTGAAGAGGTTGAAACCGTCAAGAAAAGCCAGTTTGATATGCTTGAGCGCATTTCAAAATTTACGGCGGAGCAGGCGAAGGAGCTTCTATTATCACAGCTCGACGCCGAGCTTTCCCACGAAAAGGCGGTTCGCATAAACTATTACGACCAGCAGCTTAAGGACGAGTCCGACGCTATGGCGCGCGACGTCCTTAGTCTTGCGATTTCCCGCTGCGCGACCGACTTTACGTCGGAGGCGACCGTGTCGGTCGTCGCGCTTCCGAACGACGAGATGAAGGGAAGAATTATCGGACGCGAGGGGCGCAATATAAGAACCCTTGAGACGATAACGGGAGTCGACCTTATTATCGACGATACGCCCGAGGCGATAACCATTTCGTCCTTCGACCCCATTAGACGCGAGGTGGCGCGCCTTGCCCTCGAAAAGTTAATTTTCGACGGACGCATTCATCCTGCGCGCATTGAAGAAATGGTTGACAAGGCGAAGCGCGAGGTCGACCAAAGAATTAAAAAAGAGGGCGAACGCGTTGTGCTCGAGGTTGGCGTACACGGTATTCATCCCGACCTCGTTAAGCTTCTCGGACGTCTTCATTACCGCACAAGCTACGGACAGAATGTTCTTGACCACAGCGTTGAGGTCGCTCTTCTTTCAGGAATGCTCGCGGCGGAAATCGGCTTAGATGTAACCCTCGCCAAGCGCGCGGGACTTCTTCACGATATCGGCAAGGCGCTCGACCACGAGATGGAGGGAACCCACGTTCAGCTTGGCGCCGACGTTGTAAGACGCTATAAGGAAAGCCCCGCGATAATCAACGCGGTCGAGGCTCACCACGGCGACGTCGAGGCGACAACCTCGCTCGTTTATATCGTTATGGCGGCGGACGCGATATCGGCGGCTCGTCCGGGCGCTCGAAGCGAAAACCTTGAAAACTATATCAAGCGTCTTGAAAAGCTTGAGGAGATTTCCGACAGCTTCGAGGGCGTTGAGCGGTCGTTTGCCATTCAGGCGGGCCGTGAGATAAGAATTATGGTTAAACCCGACGTTATCGACGACGATAAGCTCGCCATAGTCGCCCACGACATAGTAACGCGAATAGAAAACGAGCTGAATTATCCCGGTCAGATAAAGGTTAACGTAATACGCGAGAGCCGTGCGATTGATTTCGCAAAATAGTTAATATTGTTCCGTCATTCCGATTTTTTCGGAATGACGGAACTTTTATAAAAGCGTTCTTTCTTGACACGCGGGGCTATAAAATGTAATATAGGTATGATTTAATTTATATTTATATATAAATGCGTTAAATACGGCTAACAATTCAGAAAGGAATGTCGTTATGATAAAAATAGCAACCTCGATGGGAACAGTTACGCTTACGAACAATTATTTCGCAAGCTTGGTTGGAAGCGCGTCTTCCGATTGCTATGGCGTAAAGGGAATGGCGACGAGCGGGCCTGCGGACGGTGTTCGCGCGGTTTTGTTCGGACGGAATTTTCCCGAGCGTGGGGTAAAGGTCTTTGAACAGGACGAGAAACTAAATATCGAGCTTCACATAAAGGTCGTTTACGGCGTTAATATTTCCGCTATCGTCGATAGTATAGCGCATAAGGTTAAGTACGCTGTTGAGGAGTCTACAGGGCTTACGGTCGGCGCGGTCAGCGTTTTTGTTGACGAACTGACGTCGGAATAATTTGCGGAGGAATTTTATATTATGATAAGCGGTGTACAATTACGCGACGCCATTGTTTCTGGCGCGAATAATATTTTGAATTTAAAAAGCTCGGTCGACGAGCTTAACGTTTTTCCCGTGCCCGACGGAGATACCGGCACGAATATGTCAATGACTATCGGCGCGTCGGTCGACGAGCTTAAAACCCTTCCCGATAGCTGTACGGTCGAGCAGTCCTCTCAGGTCGCGGCGTCGGCGCTTCTTCGCGGAGCGCGCGGCAACTCGGGCGTTATTCTTTCCCTTCTTTTCAGGGGCTTTTCACGCGCACTTCAGGGCAAGGAAGCGGCTTCAAGCGAGGATTTATATATTTCGCTTTGCAAGGGCGTCGAGGCGGCGTACAAGGCGGTTATGAAACCGACGGAGGGAACTATACTTACCGTTGCGCGCGAGGCGAGTGAGAAAGCCGAGGCGGTATATAAGGATATGAACCCCGTCGAGCTTTGGGTGTTTATCGTCGAGCAGTGCAAGGAGACCCTTTCGAGAACCCCCGAGATGCTTCCCGTACTTAAACAGGCGGGCGTTGTTGACGCGGGCGGACAGGGCCTTGTAGTTATCTTTGAGGGAATGCTTTCGGTCTTCCGTGACGGAAAGATGATTGAAGACGCCGGCAAGAAGGCTTCGGGCGCTTCAAACAAAAAGGCTTCGTCAAAGGATACCGACGAAGAAGTAACCAAGAACTATTGCATGGAGTTTTACGTCAACAAAAAAGGCGACGCGAACATTAAGAAGCTGAGCGCTTTCCTTGAATCGCTCGGCGAAAGCGTAGTGTGCGCCGAACAGGACGAAATCATAAAGTGCCATGTGCATACCGAACAGCCGGGCAACGCCATTAACGAGGCGATAAAGCACGGATATCTTACCGGTCTTAAAATTGAGAATATGGTCGAACAGCAGACCGAAGCGGAAGAGGAAAAGAGAAGGTCTGAAAAAGAGGATTTGGCGAAGGAAAAGAAGCAGAGCGACGAGGAGTTTCCGTATGTTGAGCCCGACAATTCGGTCGAATACGGCTTCGTAACGGTCGGCTCGGGCGAGGGAATCAAACAGCTTTTCCTTGACCTCGGCGCAACCAAGGTCGTTAGCGGCGGACAGACCATGAATCCCTCGACCGACGACATATTAAAAGCCATTCAGTCGGTTGCGGCGAAGAACGTGCTGGTTCTCGCGAACAATAAAAACATCATAATGGCGGCGGAGCAGGCGTGCAAGCTTGCCGACAGAAAAGCCGTCGTGCTTACGACAAGAACGATACCGCAGGGTATATCCGCGATGATAGCCTTCGACGGCGCGCTTTCGCTTAAGGAAAACGTTATCAATATGAATGCCGCCGCCGACAAGGTGACGACAGGACAGGTGACCTTTGCCGCGCGCGACAGCGATTTCGACGGGCACGATATTAAAGAGGGCGAAATCCTTGCGCTCCATAACGGAAAGCTTGATTTCGTCGAAAAGGATATATCCAAGGCGGCGGTTAAGCTGGCGCGAAAGATTATAACGAAATCAACCGAGTTTGTCACCGTTATATACGGCGATGGAATAAGCGAGGAGGAAGCCGAAGGCGTTGGCGACACGATAAAAAAGACTCTTTCGTCATCTGCCGAGCTTACCCTGATTAACGGCGGTCAGCCCGTGTATTATTACTACATTTCGGCGGAATAATTGTAACTTATGTCTAATACCGATTTTTATAATCAGGATATTCGATATTTAAAGGGTGTCGGTGAGAAGCGCCGTGAGCTTTTTTTAAAGCTCGGCGTTTCCACTATCGGCGCTCTTTTGCGTTATTACCCACGAAATTACGTCAATTTTAAGGACGTCTATGAAATAAGCGCCGCGCCGCTTGGCGAGCCCTGCGCGGTTTCTGCGACGGTCTATTCAAAAGGACTGCCTGTTCGCGTGCGAGGCGGAAAGACGATAATTAAGGTTAAAGCGGGCGACGAAACGGGCGAGCTTACGGTTACCTATTTCAACAACAAATTTGCCCCTGCCGCGCTTACAATAGGCGACAGATACGTTTTTTTCGGCAAGCTGGCGGGCAACTTTTTATCGCGGGAGATTATTAATCCGCTCGTGATACGACCGGACGAAACCGCCTCGCTTATGCCGCAGTATCCGCTGACGGCAGGACTGAGCTCGCGTATTATTTCGTCTGGAGTTAGAAATGCCCTCGCTGTTTATGGCGATGAAATCGTCGAAACGCTTCCGAAATACCTAATCGAACAATATTCCCTTATTTCCCGCAAGGACGCAATCAATAAAATACATTTTCCGCTTTCGCTTGACGAGGCGGCAAAGGCGAAGCAACGGCTTATTTTTGAGGAGCTTTTGACCCTTCAAATCGGTCTTCGGCTAATAAAAAAAAGGAAGCGCGCCGTTACCTCGATACGCTTTTCCGCCAACGATAGCGACGCCTTTATTAATTCCCTTCCCTTTGCGCTTACGAACGCCCAAAAGCGGAGTATAAATGACATCGAAAACGACGTAGTAAAGGAAAATCCGATGAGCCGCCTTTTGCAGGGTGACGTCGGAAGCGGCAAGACTGCCGTTGCGGCGGCGGGGGTTTACCTCGCCAAAATGAACGGATATCAGAGCGCGTTTATGGCGCCCACAGAGATACTTGCAAATCAGCACGCCGAAACGCTGCGCGGGCTTTTAGCCCCCTTTGGCGTGACGGTGGGGCTTTTGACAAGCTCGGTCAAGGGTAGACCGCGCGAGCTTTTGCTTAACGCCGTAAAAAGCGGCGAGGTCGACCTGCTTATCGGCACCCACGCTATTATCGGCGATACGGTCGAGTTCAACAGGCTTGGCTTTGTCGTCGCCGACGAACAGCATCGCTTCGGGGTTGAACAAAGGGCATTGCTTTCAAAAAAAGGGGAACAGCCCCACCTTTTGGTTATGTCCGCGACCCCGATTCCGAGAACGTTAGCGCTGATTATCTATGGCGACCTCGATATTTCGGTTCTCGACGAGCTCCCGCCAGGGCGAACCCCCGTAAAGACCTTTCTTGTCACCGATGAGCTTCGCTCGAGGTATCTCGGATTTGTTCGAAAAGAGGTTTCACTCGGTCATCAGGCGTATATCGTTTGCCCGCTCGTCGAGGAGAGCGAGAGCCTTGAAAACACCCTTTCGGCGACCGAATACAAGGACGAGCTGCAAAGCAAATATTTTGCCGACTTGTCGGTTGGGCTTATCCACGGAAAAATGAAGTCTAAGGAAAAGACCGAGGTTATGAACGACTTTTTTAACGGCAAAATCGACGTGCTTGTTTCGACGACGGTAATTGAAGTTGGGGTCGACGCGCCTAACGCGACGATAATGATAATCGAGAACGCCGAGCGATACGGGCTTTCAACCCTTCATCAGCTGAGAGGACGGGTTGGGCGCGGAGCGGCAATAAGCTATTGTGTGCTCGTGTCCTCGTCGAAAAGCGAAAACGCGCGTTCGCGGCTTTCGGTTATGACAAAGACGTGCGACGGATTCAAAATCGCGAAATACGACCTCGAAACGAGAGGACCGGGCGACTTTTTCGGCAGGCGACAGCACGGTCTGCCCGAGCTTGCCATAGCCGACCTCGCTTCGGACGAAAATGTCCTGAAGGACGCTATGAGCGCTGCGGACAGCATACTGGAGAGCGACCCTTCCCTTAACGACAGCGAGAACGCCGAGCTTAAAAAAGAGGTCTATGCGATGTTTAGCGAAAGCGAAGGATTTTTAAACTGATTTTAGAGGTATATCAATGGTAAAGAGAACAATTTCAACTTTATTTTGTCTGGCTTTGGCGGCGACGGTGCTTGTTCTTCCGGCTTTCGCCGAAAACGATTACGGCTTTGATATTGAACCGAGCTCCCGATGCGTGTATTTCGTCTGCGAGGACACGGGGCAGGTGATTTATGAGAAAAACGCAGAGGAGGAAATCACTCCAGCGTCGACGACGAAAATTATGTCGGCCGCGCTTGCGATGACGCTATGCGAGGATTTAGATAATACGATTGTGACCGTGCCCGACGGAATTTGGAATGAGTTTGACGGAATAGATGTTTCCTGTGTGCCGCTTACGGGCGGCGAGCAGCTCTCGATGAGAGATTTGATTTACTGTATGCTTATTCCCTCGGCAAACGAGGCGGCGAGTACCGTCGCAAGCTATTTTGGCTACGACGAATTTGTACGGCTTATGAACGAAAAGGCGGCGGAGCTTGGGTGTACTCATACCCACTTCACCAACCCCCACGGAGTTTTTACCGACAACCATTATACAAGCGCGCACGATATGTACCTCATAACCGAATGGGCGCTGTCTGTGCCGGGCTTTTGGGATATGACCCAGCTTAGCTCCTACACCCTTCCCGCAACCAACAAGAGCGAAGCGCGGGAGCTTATTGCCACGAATAAGATGCAGGAGCCGACGAGCGGATATTATACTTCCTATATAAAGGGAATAAAGACGGGAACGCTCAATTCGGGAAGATATCTTGTTTCGGCGGCGGAAAAGAACGGAATGACCTATGTGCTCGTTGCGCTGGGCTCGTCTATGGATACCGACACAAGAATTTGGGGCGCAGGGAACTCGATTTTTACCGACACGCGGCTTATATACGATTGGGCGTTCAATAATCTTACCCTTACCTCGGCAATAAACGATATCACCCCCGTGACCGAAATAAAGGTTCACTACGCCTCAAAAAAGGACAGCCTGCTGTTGTATCCGAGCGAGGACATATACGTCGTCACCAACAAGAACACAAAAGAAGAGCCGACGGTTGAGTTTGTGCCGACGGTTCCAAAGGATATAAACGCTCCTATATCTCAGGGCGACGTTATCGGCGAAGCGGAGGTTATTTATAACGGCGTGAGTATCGGAACGGTGCCGCTTGCTTCGCGTGAAACGGTCGAGTTCAGCCGCTTTGCCTTCATTATGGAAAACCTTTCGAAAATCCTTTCGTCGACGACGGCGAAGATAATTTATGCGATAATTCTTGTCGTCGTGGTATTTTATGTGTGGTATATGAGAGTGCTTGTTTTAAGAAAGAGAAAAAAGCGAAAAAAGAGATAAAGATATGAAAAAAGACGCTTGCAAAACGCAAGCGTCTTTATTTTTTAATTATTCCTCGCTGTCTTCGTCGTCTGCCGACCTGCGGCGACCGAACAGGGAACGCTTTTTTGTGCCGCGGACTTCTTCATCTTCGTCGTCCTCGTCATCTTCCTCGTCTTCGT
>CAYWQL010000011.1:10118-53414 GCA_964460755.1 uncultured Oscillospiraceae bacterium
CTCGTCTTCGTCGGTTTCTTCTATTTGCGCTTTGCGACTTTTTTGGGAACGTCTTTTTGCGCGAGGAGCTTCTTCATCTTCCTCGTCCTCATCATAGTCGTCGTAGCTGTCCTCAGCCTCAAGCTTTGGAATGGCGACGCTGTGTGGACTTTCACCGTGGATTTCTGGGCCCGAAATGACGACATTATATTTATGCGAGCCTTTTTCGAGAACAACGACGTCGCTGTCGATACCAAGGTCGCTGAGCATATCCTCGTCAAGCTCATCCTCAATATAAACCTGCGAACGCTTGGCTGAATTTGTGAAAAGCCACACGAGCGAAATCGCGATAATTACCACCGAGATAAGCAAAAGGCTCGGAATGCCAAAGGAGAAAACCCCATCAATTCCCGCGGAAAGAGCTTCGAGCGAAACGGCTTCGAAAAACCCTTGCTTATAGATGTAAAACGAAAGACCCAAGCCAATGACAAGAACCGAAAGGCTTACAGCGAATTTCTTGTTTATCGTCGTCGAAATAGCCATGGGAAGTATAAGCAGGTCGACGATAAACGCAAGGGCAATTATCACAAGCTTGACGACAAAGCCAATCGACGACGAGCTAAAGGAGAAAAGGGTGAACGAGCCTAACGCCATAATTAAGACGAAGCCGATAACGAACGAGAGTATCGACGAGCCGAGCCCGACAAGCAGGCGGTTGACGACGATAGAATTTGTGCTTATGCCAAGCTTTGAAAACAGATACCAGCGATTGTTGGATATTCCGTCAAGGCAGAGCAACGACGGGAAGAAGAACATCGCGAGAATTATCATAACAAGCGACGAGGCTGTGTAAACATACGCTACACCGGCCATTTCGCTGTAAATAAACTGTGCAACCACAAAGGAAAAATAGGGGCTGTATCGCTTGAGAATACTCACGACGCCGAAGGCGACGGCGGCAAGGATAAAGCCGTAAAAGACGTTGTAGCCGAACGTGGCTCTATAACGCTTTGCAAAAAGCTTACAAAGAGATGAACTCATATTCCTCTAAGCGCCTCCTTAGATGCAATTTCGAAGGATTTTTCGTCGAGCACTATTGACCGATGGTCGGCTCCGTGCCTTATGGCATCCTTAAGAAGAACCTCAAGATTAATGTCTCCCTCGTGCTTTCTTAAAAGGTAGACGAGGTTTCCGTTAGTCATCGCAGAAACGTTGGGGTGATTTTTCACGAAAAATTCGACTGTTTCGTCGGGCGAAGAGCTTGTAAAGGACATAATTCCCAAACAGTATTTATCAAGAAAACCCTTATAGCTGCCGTCATACACGATTTGACCGCTTCTGATGGCGATAACTCGGTTTGCAACCACGCTCATAAGGTGGTCTGAGCAACTCGATAAAAGAATGCCCTTGCCTTCCTTGACAAGCTTTGCGAACACTCGGCGCGCAATCATGTCGTCCGAATGGGTGACCTTAAACTCTGGGTCGTTGATAATAAGACAGCCGATATACGGGTTGAGCGCGGCGGAAACCGCCATAAGCATAATGCGCTTGTTGTGGGAAAGCTCTTTGGTGTTAAGCTCTGCGATATCGCCCATTCCAAGCTGGGAAATAAGTATGCCGAGAACCTCCTCCGGGTCGTCCTCCTCGTCGCAGAATTCGACGTTTCTAAGCGAAAAGAGAAGATAATCCATACAGGTCATATCGAGCGGGAGCATAGCGTCGCTGCCGATATAAAGTATTTCGCGGTCGTAACCGTCCTCGGTTTCGCTTGTTTCGATGTTCTCGCTTTGATAGTCGGCAAGCTCGCCTATAGCCTTTGAAAGGGCGTAGCTCGCGAGTTTAACGTCACTTACTAAAGCGGTACAGCTTCCGTCGCGCACCGAAACGGTGACGTTGTCGTACATAAGATAGGGCTGACCGCCGTTTTTGAGAAGATAATATTCCGCGCTTAAGCCTGTCGCTTTAAGGCAAAGGGTCTTGCGTTCGGGCGCAAGGTTGTTGTCGGTAAATATACGATTATAGCTGTTCGCGAGAACCGAACGGCTCATTTCCTCGGCAATTTTAAAGACCTCTTCGGTATTCTGGGGCTCGTCTACCGTTTGACCGAAGCCGTTTGCGACGCGCTCGATAGCCTTGGCGACCGTTTCGTCTTCGCTCGGCTTAAAGGGAGTTTGCTCGTCCTGCTCGTCGGTCGTTTTTTGAAATTCGGAAAAAGCGTTCGAGATATCGGGGAAGCTATCCTCGGGAGCGTTGCTTTCTTGGTTAGCCGTTTCGATTTTGTTTTCAACAGTTTCTTCCGTAATCTGAGGAGAGAAGGATGCGAAGCCTGCGAACTGGGGCACGGCAGCCTTTTCCTCTTGGGCAGGGGCGGCTTCAAACTGCTCGTCAATAACCTCCGGAACCGATTGCCGTTCCGGTTCTTCGGGGGAAAGCTCTATTGGCTGAGGTTGTTCATATTTCGGTTGCTCATACTGCGGCTGCGCCTGTTGGGGGGGCTGATAGTGAGGTTGCTCATACTGCGACTGCTCCTGTTGGGGCGGTTGATAGTGAGGTTGCTCATACTGCGACTGCTCCTGTTGGGGCGGTTGATAGTGAGGTTGCTCATACCGCGGCTGTTCCTGTTGGGGCGGCTGATACTGAGACTCCTCATACTGTGGCTGAGAATAGGAAGGCTCATATGTTGTCGCCGCGGAGGGGCGCTCGGGAGCGAATGTCCGCGTAAAGGAATTTTCCGTTTGATTATTTGTATAGCCGCCATAGGGCGCGCTGTATTGCTGAGCGCCAAACTGCGGCTCTGGCTGTTGCGGCTCGGCGTAATTGTACGAAGGCTCATACTGCGGTACGCTCGTCTCTTCCTTTGGCTCGGCGGTATAAGAGGGGGTTTCAAAAGACGAGGGAAGGTCAAAGGAATATCGCGAGGTTGACGTGGACTCGCTCGCCGCGCTCGGCGTATAGCTATCGGAAAAATCATATTTCGGCGGCTCGTACGCGGGTGTCGATGGTACATATGGGGTATATGCGGGCTGTTCGTCGAGCTTCGGAGAATAGGGAACAAAGGGCTCTTCGTAGGCGGGCGCAGGGTTGTATGCACCACTCTGCGGATAAGCCGCGTTGTTTTGATAGTCGCCGTAGCCTGTTGCGGGTGAATAGGCGCCGAAATCGTTCGTCGGCTTGTAGCCGTAGCTTTGCTCGTAGCCCGTTGCGGGCGCGGAATAATCGTTCGTGCCGTACTGGGAGGCGGCGGTTTGCGGAGCATAGCCGTTATAGGCGGACGGCGAAGATGAAAAGCTGTCGGCATAACCCTGAGAATATGAATTGGGCGCACCGCCGTTCATATAGTCGTTAGGATACTGCTCTGCTTCGACGTTTACACCGGCGGGCGTATATCCGTTAAAAGGCTTGCGTTCCTCCGTGTCGGGAGTATACGGATACTGCCGCATATTTGAATTGTAAAAATTATCAGCCATCAAGTAACCCCTTCTTGAAGAATACTTATTGCACAATTATAGCATACTTTTTTATTACTTTTCAATTATTATTAATGTGTATTTACTGTTTTATTTTATATATAATATACAAAGAACCTAACGGTTAACCAAGTTGACGGTAAAAGAGGAAATATTTTGTATAGTAAGCACAATGGTGGTATAATAGACCTCAATAACAAAAGCAGGTAAAAATATGTTAAAACAAGCAATAAAAACACTCGATGAACAGGGCTGCTCGGTCGCCGTAATCACACAAGAGGGTAAGACCTTTACCGACAACGGGACGAGCGTTCGCCCGCTTTACAGAATCTATTTGAGCCACAAGGACGAGATGAAGGGAGCTTCGGTTGCGGATAAGGTAATCGGTCGTGCGGCGGCGTGCATTCTGGTGAGCGCTCGGGTGAAAGAAGCGTTCGCCTACATTGTCAGCCGCGACGCGCTGAGGCTTCTTCAAGCGAACGGAATTGACGCTGAATACAGCCTGCTTGTCGACAGAATTGAAAACAGAACGAAAACGGATATGTGCCCGATGGAAAAGCGAATTTTCGGTTGCGACGACGTTGAGGAGTGTATAAGGCGAATTGACGAGTTTATAAAAACGGTGAAATATAACGGGTAATTAAAATCCCTCGACCTTATGTCGAGGGATTTTTTAAAGCTTAATTGCTTTTTCAAGATGGAAGGAATATATAACGACCTCTTTAATTGGAACGTTAAGCTGTTTTTTAAGGGTGCGCTCATACAGCAAAAGCTGAGATTTATATCGTTCTATAAGCTGTTCGGGGCGTTCGACTCTGTCGGATTTATAGTCGATAAGGGTCGCGCCGTTCTCTTCGATAAGGATGCAGTCGGCTATACCCTGAACGAGAACGGGAGCGTCGACGCCGTCGGGAAGCGAGAGAATATCCCGCGCGCTTATCGTGTCAATAAAGGCATATTCGCGAAGACATTTTTTCGCCGAAACGACCCGCTGACCAAGCTCGCTTTTGAAAAAAGCCTCAAGCCGAGTTTTGCTTATTTCCTTGGCGGATATGGGGTCTAAATATTCGTTTTCGACAAGGCGGGCGAGCTCATCGTCAACCGATTTTGCCGCGGCGGCATAGTCGGCAAGCTGCATAAAAAGATGTATCGTCGTTCCCTTTTCCGCGCCTGACGCGGCTTTTCGAGAAAAAACGGGGGTGTAAATCGGGGATGAGTCACCTTTTTTTGAAATATCGCTGACCGACAGCTTGGTAGGAACGGCAGAAAGGGCGGCGTTTTTATAAGTGAACGAGAGCCTTTGCTCGATTTGGGCAAGAAGGCGTTGGTCGGGCTTTTCGTCTGCACTTTCGCCTATAACGGTTTGTGCTTTTTCGTATTTCCGACCGATAACAACCTTAATAAAGTCGCACAACGCTTCGCCCGTTTTTACCGCCAACGCCATTTTTTCAGGATATTGATTTAGTAAGCTAAGAAGTATCCACGAAAGATAGTCGCTTAACGAATTGACGATAAAGGGGTCGATTTTTTCACGCGAAGCTTTTGAGAAAAGCTTTTCTATTCGTTCCTCGGGCTTTTCGAGCGCGGCGGTTACGATAACCTTTTGCTTTGCCCTCGTAAGCGCGACATACAGCACCCGCATTTCCTCGCTTCGCGTGCTTTGCGCCGACGAAAGCGCAAGAGCCGAATAGCCGAGCGTTCTTTTAGTATAAAAAGAAATTCCGTCGTCTAAAACGAGCTTTCGCCTTAGCCCCGCGTAAAGGCTTGTGCTGAAAAGAAGCGGGCTGTCGCTGCTGTCCTGAAAATTAAAGCGTTTGTCGCTGTCGGCAAGGATAACGATGTTCCATTCCAAGCCCTTAGCCTTGTGTACGGATATAATTGAAACGGCGTCGCTCGGCGGAGAAAAAACGTCGGAAACGGGGCTTTTCCCCTGCTTTATCGCGCGTTGGCATACGGCAAGAAACTGGGAAAGCGAGACCTTCGTGCCGTTTTGAAAGCTGTTTGCGTAGTCGACGAGAAGCCGAAGATTATTCTGCCGTTTTTCGATTTCGCTTCCGGCGGTAAGAAGCACCTCGGCGTCGGTTTCGTCAAGTGCAAGACGTACCGTTTCAGCAAGACCAAGTGCCTTTGCGCCGTTTTGAAGCGCGGTTATTGTTTTGGCGAAGCTCTTGAATTTTTCCTCCTCGCTCGTCAGGACAAGGGAATAAAAGGGTGCGGGCTTGTCGCGGGAGCGAAGGGACAAAAGCTCGTCCTCGGAAAAGCCGAAGAGGGGTGAAAGCATAACCGAAATAAGCGCAAGGTCGCGCCGAGGGTTGTCGATAATTTGAAGAAGGGACATAGCCACGGCGATTTCGCTGTTAAGAAAAAAGTTGTCCGACGTGTCAGTCCAAGCGCGGACGCCGCGTTCGTCGAGCGCTTCGCGAAAGGCGTTCGCCTTATTTCGCGGCGAACGAAGAAGAACGCAGAAATCCCCCGCGTTGCAGGGACGAGAAACTCCGTTTTCCTCGATTTCATAGCCGTCGTTTATCATTTGAGAAATAAGCGAGGCGACATATTTCGGCTCGTCGTCTTTTTCCTGCGCCCTTGCGATATGAAGCTCAAGCCCCGTTTTTTCAAATCGTGAGGAGCCGCTGAAGGGGATGAGCTCTTCGCCGTCGTCATAGTTTGTGCCTCCCGCTTTTTTTGTCATAATCGGGCGAAAAACGGCGTTTACGGCGTCGATAACCGAGCTGCTGCTTCGAAAGTTTTCCGAAAGCATTATCCTTTTCGGGTAGAGCCCCGCCTCGTCGGGATAGCACATTTCGCGCCGCCGAACGAAGATTTCCGGTTCGGCGCGACGAAAGCTGTATATGCTTTGTTTTACGTCGCCGACGAAGAAAAGATTTTTTTCTTCTCGTGAGACGAGTTTAAAAATAAGGTCTTGAATTTCGTTGGTGTCCTGATATTCGTCAACCAAGATAAAGTCGAAGCGGGCGGCTATCTCGTCGGAAAGCTCGCTCGGACTGCCGTCCTCGCGGCACAAAAGCCGAAGCGTTAGCCTTTCAAGGTCGGAAAACTCAAAAACGCGGCGGCGAAGCTTTTCGTTAAAAAGCCGCTCGCCGAAAAGTCGGTTTGCGCCGAAGAGAATTTCGACCGCGTTAAGGGTTTCGGCGCATTCGCTTATGTATTCCTCCTGCGAACAAATAAACACCGAGCCCTTTAGTTTTTTGAAAACGTCCTTGATTTCCTCGCGAAGGGCTTTCGCAAGACTTTTCAGCTCCTCGTTAGCGTTTCGACCGCCCGAAAGAGACTTGTGAGCGAATCCGTCGAGTTCATTTTTTATTCCGTTCCAGTTTTTTGCCGAAGCAAGGGCTGAAAGACGGTTTATTTCGTCAAGGTCGCCCGTTATGGCGGCGGCGTATCCGTCGAGCTCTTCGTCGTCTGAGCAAACCGAAAGAGCCTCGACGGCGAAGTCCTTTGCCGAGAGGAGGGCGTCGTTCGCGAACGAGAAAAGCATTTCGCCCATACGGCTTTCCGTTATGGCTTTTTTGCTTTTTAGCTCGTCTATACATTCTTTCTCCCACCTCTCGGGAAAGGCTAAATTCGTTTCGAAATCGAAAAGCTTAAGTATAAGCTCCGACGTGTCCCTGTCCGAGCGGGAGCGCCCGAAAAGCTCGGACAGCTCCTTGATTTTGCCGTTCTCGTCGGCGTACATTTCGCTGAGCGTTTCCTCGATAGCCGCCGCTTTTATCGTCGACGCGGTAAGCTCGTCGCAAATAGAAAAATCGGGCGGTATTTCAAGAAGACTGAAATACTCCTTCAAGAGCGAGGAGCAAAAGGCGTGAACGGTGCTTATGGACGCACGCTTAAGAAGAAGATTTTGGCGACGAAGAAAGCGGTTGGCGGGGTCAAGAGAAATACGCTTTTCAAGCGCGGCGCGAAGCCGCGCGGCGACATTGGCGGCGGCGGCGTTCGTAAAGGTGACCGCCAAAAATCTGTCGGCGGGCGTGGGCTTTTTTTCGTCGGTTATTATGGAGACGATACGCTCGACCAAAACAGTCGTTTTTCCGCTTCCCGCGGCGGCGGAAACGAGCACTGCGCCGTCGGTCGAGCGAATGGCGCTTTGCTGGCTTGCCGTCCATTTTGTTTCGCTCATAAAACGTCCGCCTCCTTTGCTTCATCGTCGGTGAAAAGCGCGCTTGGGTCTAATTTTGAAAGAGTACGCTCGCGGTTGTTCCTATCTCTTCGGCAGACCGCCTTGTAGTCGCAGTAGTCGCACGCAGAGCCTCCGTCGCTTTTAACTATTGGGCAGGCGTCGATTTTTCCGTCGTAGAGTGCCGAAGCCATATCAATGATAAGACCGTCAATGTGGCTTTTTATTCTTCCGAGCTTTTCGAGTGAAGCGAGCTTGTCGCTTTTTTTCAGCTCGCCGTTTTTGTCAACGGCTACGGGTATAAAAACGCCCTCTCCCGTACGCTCCATAGCGGCGACGACCTCCGCGTCGTCGATAACGAGTCCGTCCATACGATAGGCTTTTTTTACGGCAATAGAGGGGCTTTGCTCGTCGACAGCAGGCGCCTTTGGGTCGGCTGGCATATACATAACCGCCGCGGGAACGGCGTTTTCATATCGGTCGTTCTTTTTGTCGCATAAGGTAAAAAGATATAAAAGCATTTGAATATTGAGCCCATAAAAAACGTCGGAAAGGGAAAAGGCTTTGTCACCCGTCTTGTAATCGACGACGCGGACATAGCTTCGACCGTTCTTGTTAAGAAGGTCGACACGGTCGATTGCGCCGACGATTGAAACCGATTTTCCGTCGGGCGTAAGGTATGAAAGTGGCTTTACATCCCCCTCGTCGCTTATTTTAAGCTCGTAGTCGCACGGGCGAAATTCGCTTTGGCTCTGTTCCGAACGCAACCTCAAAAGAAGCCGCGACGACTGCGCCTTAAGCCGTTCAAACAAATAGCGAAGGCGCGAATTTGTATCGACAAGGTCGCCGATTTGTTCGCGAACGACCTCATCCGCTGTGTTTTCGGCAAGCGCGCCTAATTTCGCTTCCTCAAGCGACATAAGGTTTCCGTCAAGAGAACGCATAACCCTTTCGAGCACGGCGTGGACAAAGGTGCCCGCTTCAAGGGGCGAAATTTCCGCCTGCTTGAGGGGCTTGATTTTCATAATATAATTAAGGAAGTAGCTAAACGGGCACTGCTCGTACGCTTCAATTCGACTTGCGGAAAGAAGTGTTTTATCACCAAGATAATTCCCTATAATGTTGCGGTCGGTTATTGAAAAGCTTGCTTCGCGCGCGGCAAAATCAACCGAAAGGGACGCCGCCGCCGCGCTTGACGCCTTTATGGTTGCGGCGAATCGGTTGTCGCCCCTTGCCTTCGCCTCGGCGTAGGCGCGAAGGGCGGTTTTTTTATTTACGACAAAACGCGCAGGAGAGTTTTCCGTAAGTGTTTGGCTTGTCCCGTTGCTTTTTATAAAGCTTGCAAGCTTTGCCGTCGGCATAAGCGACGAGCCCTTTTGGTCGAAATCCGAGCAGCAAAGGTAGAGCCGCTCCCTTGCCGCCGTGACGGCGCGATATAGAAAATGCTCCTCCATCATCGCCGAGCTTTCAAAGTCGCGGGCAAGGTTCGCCCCCCCGTCGCTTAAAAGCTCGCGCTCGGAAAAGGATAGAAGCGGCGCGTCAAAGCTTGTTTTTGGGAAAACGCCGTCGTTTAGGCCGATAACGAAAACGGCGCGCGGGTTTTGCGTTCTCATACGGTTTGCCGAACCGAAGCTAACCTCACAAAGCGACGGCGGAATATCGCCGTTCGGAGTGGCGGCGGCAAGAAGGGATAACTGTTCGGCAAGCTCGTTTGCCGAAAGGGGCTCGTCCTCTATTATGTCGTATAGCTCGTCAAGCAGACGAAGCGAGGAGGAGGCGAGACTTCGCTCGTCGGCCGAAGCGTTTTCAAGCTTTTTTAACGCGCCCGAATTTTCAAAAAGCTCATATGCTGCCGCGACAAGCTTTCGCCCGACGGCGTTTTTGGCGTTGTCAATAAAACCGCCGATAAGCTGAACCGCTTTTTTTCTGGCGTTTTCAACGCGCATTAGCCGTTCGGCGTCGGGTCGGCTGTCGAGTCCGTCGGGATTCTTTGTAAACGCAGCGTACCACGCTCCGCCGTCAATACCCCACACGAAGGCGTAGTTGGCGAGTTCGTCGATATCGCCGACTGCTATATCGAAAAGCGAGGTTTTTAAAAGGTCAATAAGCTTTTCGGTTGTAATGCCGCTTGAAAGGGAAAGGGTGCATAAAAAGAAGCGGGTTACGGGTGAGTCGAGAAGATTTCCGGTCGCGTCTGAAAAAAGCGGAATTGAGTAGAGCGAAAAGGTTCGTTCAACCGCGAATTTATACCGCTCGACGTCGCGTGAGACGACAGCGATGTCGAAATAGTCGTAGCCCTCGTCGCGGACGAGCGCGACAATTTCGTCGGCTACCCGTTCCGCCTCGTCATATGGATTTTTGCCGATTATTTTATGTACCCCGTCGATTGAGGGGGAAACAAGCTTATCGTTTCCAAAGAAGCCCTCTGCCGCGCGAAGCCCTGCGGCTTTAAACCGATAAGGATTAGATAAAGAGTGCGATATTTTGACCTCGACTCCGCGGTTTTTTGCAAGCGAAATCAGCCGACGGGCGTTTTTTCGAACAAAAGAAAAGCTGTCGTCCTCGTTTAAAAAAATGTCAAAGCAGCACACGGTGCAAAAAACCTCGCTCGCTTTTTCCATTATCGCCGAAAGCATTTGATATTCCGGCTCGGTAAAGCCGGTAAAGCCATCAAAAAAAACTATTTTTCCGTCGAAAATCGAGGTTTTTTCACAAAGAGCCGCCGCCAAGCAAAGCTCGTCCGCGCCGTCCTGAAAGTGGTTTGCGATAAGGCTTTCGTAGGCGGCGTAAATGAGCGAAAGCTCATTTAACTTTGCGGCGGAAAGGGGGCTTTTTGCCCCCGCCGCCGCAAGGGCAAGCCCTTCGGGCTTGACGCCGCCGTTTTTGAGCTCGTTTATTACGTCGGCGACGAGAGAATAAAAAGCGGCGTCGTTTTTGTGGCGGCGGTAATAGGTAATTTCGTCCTTAAGCGAAAGCATAGCTCGCCGAACAAGTGCGGCGCGCAGCGGGTCGTTTATCATTTTTCGCGCGCCTCGGCCTTGGTCGTTAAAAATGTCGCGGCAAAGACGCTTGAAATTTTTTATTTTCGCAAGGGGGGCGAGCTCGTCAGAGAGCCGCAAAGCGAGGTCCCGTTCAAAAAAGAAGGACGCCTGTTCGGGTACGACGACGATACATTCTTTTTTCAAGGCGGCGTTTTTTTCGACAAGCGACATAACGGTTTCGGTCTTGCCGCTTCCTGCGCGCCCGACAATCAAATTAAGCACCTTTTCGCTCCCCTTCAAGTAGTATATCTAAATTTTATATTAATAAGGGTGAGTTTACAAGTGCAAAAGAAAAAAGCCGCCCATTAAGGGCGACCTTGACTTAGTTTTTGTATCCATTCCTCGATTTTAAAGCGCACCTCATATTTGTTCGGCTCGCTTACGACCTCCTTTTCGGTTTCGCTGTATCCCGAAAGCTTTTCCTCCGTTGCCGCCGAGAGGCAAACGCTCGGATAAATCACGCACCACCAGTTTTTCCCCTTTGCTTCGCCAAGCTCTATGCGAAGGGCTGTGTAGTTGCCCGCCGGAAGAGTGACGTTTTCATATTTTCGCTCGTCAAAATACATTTCGCAAATCTTCGCCTTCGCCGTGTAGGCGAAACCGTTTTTCGAAAGCGTTCTGTTAGCTGTTTGCTCGATTTCTTCAAGCGAACGGGAAAGCTTTTCTTCGGCTTGCGCCTTGTCGGCTGAGGTCGAAAAAGCTTCGCTTTCTTTTAAAACCGCGTCGCGGACAAGAAGCTTGACCGCTTGGTCGGGGTCGGAGTCGGAGTTAGCGACGATATGAAGCCGCAAGGTGTCTGAACGAATATCCTCGCACGCGAGCGAGAAGGGAATTTGTTTTGCGGCGGAAAATACACATATAGCGAGTGCGCAGACGAGCGCAATTTCAAGTTTTCTCATAAAAAACGCCTCCCTTTACAACGAAAGGTTTGGCGTTTAGTTGGAAAAATATTCATATGATTTATTTTTTATAAACTATTTTTACCCCGCTTTTTTCAGACCGCGCGACGTATGCGCGAAGACCGCTGGGAAAGAGCTTTGTTTTACATTTTTTTGCGGAAAACATATCGGGGAAAATTCCGAATACCGCCGCGCCGCTTCCTGTAAGGCTGGCGCCGAGCGCGCCGTTTGAAAGCAGAAGCGAAACAAGCTCTTCGGTTGTTTCATCGCGTGAAATTGTTTGAAAAACGTTGCATAGCTGTATGGCTGTCCTGCCGTTATCTCCTGCCGCAAGAGCGTCAATCATACCCTTTGTGTCGGGACGGGAGCAGGGGGTTCCGCTGTCGAAAAGGGAAAAAGCCTCTTTGGTCGAGCGCCCGTCGCGGGGCATAAGCACGACAAGACAAAAATCGGTTTTATCCTTTATAGGCTCAATTATTTCGCCTATACCCGAAACGTGCGCCGTTCCGCCGACAATACAATACGGCACGTCCGCTCCAACGGCTTCGCCGATTTCGCAAAGCTTGCTTTGGGAAAAGCCGAGCGAAAAAAGCTCGTTTAATCCGACCATAGTCGCCGCCGCGTCGGCAGAACCGCCGCCTAAGCCCGCTTGGGTCGGAATGCGCTTTGTGATGTCGATTTCAACGTTCGGAAGCGGCAGCTTTGCCGCTTCAAAAAGCCTCATTGTAGCTTTATATGCAAGGTTTTTTTCAAAGCGGGGCAAAAAACGCGCGTTAGAGGTTATTTTTATACCGTCCTTCGCGCTGCGCTTAAGTGTGATTTCGTCGGCGAGATTTATGCTCTTGTTGACCATATCCATAAGGTGATAGCCGTCAGGACGAACGCCTACGATGTCGAGGGTTAAATTAATTTTCGCGTTTGCGCAAAGCTTGATTTCTTTAACGCCGCCCATTAGCGAAACACCTTGAAAACAAGATTTTTTCTTATTTCAATCGCCTTTTCAGGGCAGACCTCATGACAGCAAAAACAGCTTATGCAGTCGCTGTAATTTATCTTCGCGTATTTACCCTTTTCCTTTTTCGCAACTAATGCAATCGTTTTTTGCGGGCACGCCTCGGCACAGTTTCCGCAGCCGATACAGACGTTCTTCATTACATTAGGCTTTGAAACGAGCTTTTTTCTGAAGAGGTATTTAAGCCCCTTTTTCATCGGGCGGGGAAATTCGTCGGTGCAGTCGGTTGCGTGGGTTGAGGGGAGCAGGGTGTCGGTTATGGGCGAATCAATAAGGTCTCGGTCGCCTGCGACAATGATATCGTTAATGCTGTCCGGCGAAAGACCGCGCTTAATTGATTCGTCGACCGTCGCGGCGTTTCGTCTTGAAATACCAATACAGTGGGCGGCAATGCGGTCGACGTAGTAGGGGTTGTTTCCGCCGACAAGAAAACCGAAATTGCGCGGCTTTCCCGCCGAAGGGCCCTCCCCCTCCATACCGACAATGGCGTCGATAATGGAGATGGCGGGATTTACGATTTCGCAAAGCTCGCAGACCGACGAGCAGAAGATATCGCGCTCGGGAAAATGAAAATGATGCTCCGCCTTTTGAAGCCCGGGAATAACCCCGAACATATTCTTAACCGCGCCGGTCATACCCGCCATGGCGTGGGTTTTGAGTTTGGCGAGGTTAATGAGAACGTCACAGTCGAGCATGGCGTTGATTATCTCGAAACGGTGGCTGCCGCTCGTTTTAAATACGCTTGAAAAGTCATAGTTAAGCCGAACACCGTCGCCTTCAAATTGAGAAATTCCGCAGACGTTATAAATGCTTTTCATACGGCTGTCGGAAAACGGACCCGAGGGGCAGTCGGCTATAAGTATGTCCTTAACCTTGCGCTTTTTAAGCGCCTTAATTACCGCGCCAATAACGGCGGGGTGTGTTGTTATAGCTTCGTCGGGAGTTGATTTTCGAAGAAGATTCAGCTTTATAACCACCCTTGAGGACGGCTTTACAATGTCGTCAAGAGAGCTGTTTTTTAATATGTATTCGACCGCCTCGTCAACCTTAGCTTGGTCGTAATCGCTTACGTTTTTTATGTAGACCTCGTTCAAAGCTATAACTCCTTTAAAAATTCTTCTATTCGCTTGAGCGCCTCGGCCAAGTGTGCGACTGAATAGGAATATGACACGCGCACAAAGCCCTCGCCGCAGGAACCGAAAGCGTCGCCGGGAACGACGGCGATGTGTTTTGCGTAAAGAAGCTTTTCACAAAATTCAAGAGAGGAAAGCCCCGTGCTTTGGATTGAGGGAAAAACATAGAACGCCCCCTCTGGCTCAAAGCAGGAAAGCCCCATTTTATTAAAGGAATCGACGACAAAGCGACGCCTCATATTGTATTCTGTCGCCATGCTTTCAACCGAGTCGTCACATTCGCGAAGCGCGGTTATGGCGGCGAACTGGCTCGTCGTCGGGGCGCACATAATCGCAAACTGGTGAAGCTTCAGCATTTGTTTGATAATCGGCGCAGGGCCGCAAGCGTAGCCAAGCCGCCAGCCGGTCATTGCGTACGCCTTAGAAAAGCCGTTTACAATTATCGTTCTATCCCACATATCCTGACTCAGCGACGCGATAGAAACGTGGCGCTCGCCATATGTAAGCTCGGCGTATATTTCGTCGGAAAGCACCATTATATCGGTGCCCTCCAAGACTTTTGCGATTTCAATAAGGTGCTCGCGGCGCATAACCGCGCCCGTTGGATTGTTCGGAAACGGAAGAACAATAAGCTTGGTCTTGTCGGTTATAGCGGCGCGAAGGTCGTCGGCGGTAAGACGAAAGGCGTTTTCCGATTTCGTTTCAATCGGAACGACAACGGCGTCGCACATACGGGCAATAGGCTCGTACGCGACAAAGCAGGGCATAGGAATTATAACCTCGTCGCCCGGGTTCACAAGCGAGCGAAGGCAAAGGTCAATAGCCTCCGAGCCTCCGACCGTTACGGTGATTTCGGTTTTGCTGTCGTAATCAAGACCAAAGCGCCTTTTTTGATAAATGGAAATTTCGTCGCGGAGCGCGTCGATACCGGCGTTGGCGGTATACCACGTTTTTCCGCGTTCAAGCGATTCGATGCCCGCCTCGCGTATCTTCCAGGGCGTTACGAAATCCGGCTCGCCGACGCCCAAAGATATACAGTCGGGCATATCGGCGGCAAGGCTGAAAAAGCGTCTTATGCCCGAGGGCTTAAGGCTTTTCACCTTGCTGTTAAGAAGCTTATCATAATCAATCACAGCGAAGCGAGGCCCCTTTCATCGCTCTTCTCATCGAGGAAAACCACGCCGTGGTCTTTATAAATTTTTAAGACAAAATGCGTGGCGGTCGAGAGCACCGAGTCCATCGGCGAGAGCTTTTTTGAAACGAACATAGCGATGTCTCTAAAGGAATTTCCCTTGACCGTTATAGAAATATCATATCCGCCCGACATAAGGTAAACGCTTTCAACCTCGGGAAATTTCGAAATAATCGAGGCAAATTCGTCGAAGCCGAAATCCCTTTTCGGGCTAATATTAACCTCAATTATGCTTGAAACAAGCTCGCTGCCCGCTTTTTCCCAGTTAACTATCGCCTGGTAGCCCGCGATAATGCCGTTTGCTTGATATTCGTCCATCTTTGTCGCGACTTCCGTTTCGGTTGTCGCCGTAAGGCTCGCAAGCTGTTCGAGCGAGAGACGGCCGTTTTCCGATAAAAGTTTAAGCAGCGTATCCATAAAAAATACCCCCATAAAATAATGTTCCCATAATTATATAATAATAAAGGAATAAAGTAAACCGAAACCGAGAAATGAATAAACCGCGAAAAATGCGCAATACTAATATCACAACAACAAAAAGGGTGAAAAAAATGATTTTAAAACGACTTGCGGTTATTCTTCTCATCATCGGCGGTATAAACTGGGGACTTGTCGGTATATTTCAGTTTAACGCCGTCGCGTGGATTTGCGGCGGGGCGGCAAGCATATTTTCGAGGATAATTTTTACCCTCGTGGGGCTTGCGGCGATAGTTGCCATATTCACGGCGTTTAAGGACGAAAAACAAGAACGATAAGTTTGCTGAAGCAAAAAAAGAACTCCCTTTCCGAAAGGAAAGGGAGCTTTTTTGTTTAATACTATTTACCGATAACCTCGAGGGTGTCTCTTGCTATCATTATCTCCTCATTTGTCGGAAGCACCATAGCCTCTACGCGGCTGTCCTTCGTCGAGAAGAATTTTTCCTCGCGCGATGCTTCTTTGTTAAGCCCCTTGTCTATTGTGAGTCCCAAGAACTCCATCTCCTCGCAGACGCGCTCGCGAATAGTGCTGTCGTTTTCGCCGATGCCGCCGGTGAAGATTATCGTGTCCACGCCGCCCATTTCCGCCGCGTAGCCGCCGATAAAGCGCTTTATTTGATGAACAAGAATGTCAATGGTCAGCTTGGCGCGCTCGTTTCCTTCCTTTGCTGCCGACTGTACGTCACGGCAGTCGCTTGACACGCCGCTTACGCCGAGAAAACCTGATTTTTTGTTGAGCATAACGCTCATTTCGTCAGGGGAAAGCCCCTCTTTATTCGCTATATAGGTTACGACCGACGGGTCAACGCCGCCGCTTCTCGTGCCCATAATGAAGCCGTCAAGCGGCGTAAGTCCCATAGAAGTGTCGAAGCATTTTCCGTCCTTGACCGCCGAAATCGAGCTTCCGTTGCCAAGGTGGCAGGTGACGATTTTTGTACCCGCGGGATTTTTGCCCGTGATTTCGAAATAGCGCTTGGTGACGTAGCGGTGACTCGTTCCGTGGAAGCCGTAACGACGCACCGAATATTTTTCATAGTATTCATAAGGAATGGGGAAAATGTAGGATTTCGCGGGCATTGTCTGATGAAAAGAGGTGTCGAAGACAGCGACCATTGGAATATCGTTTCCGAAAACCTCTTTGCAAGCGCGCATTGCGATTGCCTGAGGGGGATTGTGAAGTGGTCCGAGCTCCTTTAAGGACATAACCGTGTCGATAACTTCGTCGGAAACAAGGGTCGCGGTTTTGTATATTTCGCTTCCGTGAAGCACGCGGTGACCGACCGCTGAAATTTCTTTTACGTCGTTTATGACCTTGCCCTCGCCCGACGTGAGCATTTTAACGACCTCAAGAAAAGCCTCCTTGTGGGTCGGAAAATCGCAGTCCTGCTGAATTTTTACGCCGTCGGGGATTTGATGAGTGATAAATCCGCCGATTCCTATTCGCTCGCAGTTGCCCTTTGCTATGCACTCCTCATTGTCCATATTAATGAGCTGATACTTAAGACTGCTGCTGCCCGCGTTGATAACCAAAACCTTCATTATTAAATGTATCCTTTCAAATTGTCTTATATCTTTACTTTATGCAATTTTAACTGTATTATTATATCAGCAATAAAGCCTTATTTCAAGGCGATAAAGGGTGTAATAATGAAGGTTTGCGGAATAGTCGCGGAATATAACCCGTTTCACAACGGACATCAATTTCATATAGACGAAACCAAGCGGCTTGGGGCGACCCACGTAGTAGCCGTTATGTCGGGCAACTTTGTCCAGCGCTCCGAGCCCGCGATAATTTCAAAGTTCGAGCGAGCGCGTCTTGCCGTTCTCGGAGGGATAGACCTTGTTGTCGAGCTTCCTGTTCAGTATGCGACGGGCTCGTCGGAGCGTTTCGCTACAGGCGCGATACAGATTTTAAACTCGCTCGGCTGTGTCGACGAGGTTTCCTTCGGTTCGGAATGCGGTGATATTGACAGGCTTAATGAAGCCGTCGCCGCCGTCGCCGACAAGGACGTGCTCGACCTGACGCGTCAGCTATACGAAACGGGAGTCAGTTATCCCGCCGCGCGCGAAATGGTTGTTGAGCGTCTGTACGGAAAAGAAGTAAGTGCTCTTTTGAGAACGTCGAACAACATACTCGGAATAGAATACATAAAGGTGCTCAATAAGCTTAAAAGCAATATGAAGCCCATCACCTTCCGGCGCGAGGGCTCATCTCACGACGGTGAGGATACCGACGGGTATTTCGCGAGCGCAAAGCTTCTTCGCGAGGAGGTAAGAAAAGGGGTCGATATTATAAATTATGTCCCCTTTCAAACCCGTCTTTCGCTTGAAACCGCCTGCTCACAGGGTCATTTGAGCGGAGGGATTGAGGCGCTTTCGCAGGCGATTTTGTTCAGCCTTCGCACGATGACAAAGGAGGACATGAACGCTCTTCCCGACTGTGCCGACGGGCTTGGCAACCGCCTTTACAACGCTACGAGCAAGTTTTCCGACGTCTTTGAAATTATGAACGAGGCAAAAACCAAGCGGTACACCATGTCGCGGGTTCGCCGCGCCGTGCTGTCGTCGCTAATCGGTATGGACGAGAGCTATTATTTCGACCCGCCCTATATCCGTATTCTTGCGCTGGGCCGAAACGGCGAGGAGCTTTTAAATAAAATCGGCAAGACAAAAAAGCTTCCGATGTCGCACAGCCTAAAGGAGCTTTCCAAGCAGGGGGAAAACGCCCTTCGAACGGCGAAGCTTGAGGCGCACGCGACCGATATATATAACCTTTCGCTTCCCCGTCCCGCCCTGCGCGGAAGGGATTATTCTATGCCGCTTTTTAAGGAGGATTAGGGCTTGGAACAGAAATTTATTACGTCGAGCCAAGCCGAAACCGAGGCTCTCGGCGCGCGGCTTGCAGAGGTTCTCGGCGCGGGCGACGTCGTCGCGTTTTACGGCGAGCTCGGAGCGGGAAAAACCGCGTTCACACGCGGAGCTTTGGGCAAAATGGGCTTTTCGGGAAGTGTGACAAGCCCGACGTTTACGATAGTTAACGAATATAAAAACGAAAAATATTCCGTCGCTCATTTTGATATGTACCGCATAGAAAATGAGGACGAGCTTTATTCCACGGGCTTTTACGACTACCTTGACGGAAACAATATTTTGTTTATCGAGTGGACGGAAAACATCGAGTATGCTCTCGATTTTCCGCACATTAAGGTTTATATCAATTCCACAGGCAGCGAAAGCCGCGAAATTATAATAGAAGGTGCAAAGATAATATGATTATTTTTTCGCTCGATTCCTCCTCAAAATCCGCGAGCGCGGCGGTGGTAAGGGACGGAGTAATCCTAAGCGAAAGCTTCGCCAATATTGGGCTTACCCATTCTGAAACGCTGCTTGAGCTTTGCGACGAGGCGCTACGGCGCGCGTCGGTCACGCCGCGGGAGGTCGACTTTTTCGCCGTTACGTCGGGACCGGGCTCTTTTACCGGGCTTCGTATCGGTATGGGTGTAATTAAGGGCATGGCGTTTGCGACGAAAAAGCCCTGCGTAGGAGTTCCGACCTTTGAGGCGCTCGCCTTCGGCGTGCTCGGCACAAAACGAACGGTCGTCGCGACCTGCGACGCGCGTCGCGGACGGGTATATTGCGCGGCGTTTTCCGCCGAAAAAAAGGTGGAGCGTATTTTTGACGACTGCGTTTTAAGTCTTGACGAGCTTTGTGAAAAGCTTCAGGGGAAACAGGTCGTCTTTGTTGGCGACGCGGCGGAAATATGCTATAATCATATGAACGATAAAATAGACTGCGCAAGGGTTAGCGGCGGGTCGGTTATGGTTCGCGCGGGAAATGTCGGGTTGTCGGCGATAGGCTATATCCAAACGGGCGCAACCGTCGACGCCGCGGAGCTTAAACCAAGCTATGTCCAGCTTACCCAAGCGGAACAGAATTTAAACAAAACACAGGAGAAAATATAAAAATGATTGCAGTTGCGAGCGACCACGCGGGATACGATTTAAAAAAGGAAATTATGAAGCACCTTGACGAAAAGGGTATACAATATAAAGACTACGGAACGTACGAGAAGCAGTCGTGCGATTATCCCGATTTCGCGAAGCTTGCCTGCGACGCGGTTAACGAGAAAAAAGCCGACAAGGCGCTTCTCTTTTGCGGAACGGGTATGGGCATTTCTATGGCGGCAAACAAGATAAAGGGAATTCGCGCCGCAGCCTGCTCCGATGTTTTTTCCGCGAAATACAGCCGCCTTCACAACGACGCTAACGCCCTTTGTCTTGGCGGCCGCGTGGTGGGCGCGGGGCTTGCGGCGGAAATCGTCGACGCCTTTCTCTCGGCGGAATTTGAGGGCGGACGACACGCCCTTCGGGTAGAAAAGATAATGTCGCTTGAAAAATAATCAAAAGGACGCGGGTCGTATGACAGAACAAATAGAACGGCAGGAAAAGGTAAAAAACAAACCCCTTCGAATAATTTTCGCGATAATGGTGCTGCTTGCCGCGATAGCCTTCGCGGGATATATAATGTGCATTTTTCACAATCTCGCATATATTCCAAGCGCCCTGTCGAGTGCGGTGAAGGTGCTGTGCGTTGTGTTCTGGGGCTTTTCAATCGGCTTTTTTGTCTGCTATATAAAAGAATTGTATCAAAAGTAAATATAAATTAATCCGAGGTGTTAAAACACCTCGGATTTTTTGTTTTAGATTTATCTGTCAGCCAAACTGTCAAAAACTCGCAAGTTAGATTTTTGCCTGTCTATACTGCCGTACCTGTGCCAAAGCATATGAACTTGGTTGTGGCGACGTCAACGACAGTCAGACTGCTTTTTGCGTTTTAAATAATAGACTCAATATATACAAAAAGTATAACTGCACAATAACGCTACTTTTCGTATTTTTCCTTGTAGTATTCCTGATAATCTCCCGAAACGACCTCGTTTATCCAGTCGCGGTGGTTTAAATACCAGTCGATAGTCTTTTTTATACCGATTTCAAACGGGGTTTCGGGGAACCAGCCGAGGTCTTTTTTTATTTTTTCGGGGTCAATGCCGTAGCGACGGTCGTGACCCTTTCGGTCTTCTACGTGGGCGATTAAGCTTTTGTCAACGGTGCTGTCGGCGGTTTTCCCAATATAGTCGATTATTGTGTTTACGATAAAGACGTTGGTGCGTTCATTGTGTCCGCCGACATTATATATTTCTCCCGATTTTCCGTTTCGCGCGACTAAGTCTATCGCCTTGCAATGGTCTTCAACATAAAGCCAATCGCGTATCTGAAGCCCGTCGCCGTATACGGGAAGCGACTTGTGGTTGAGGCAGTTGTTTATCATAAGGGGGATAAGCTTTTCGGGAAACTGAAAGGGGCCGTAGTTGTTTGAACAGCGTGTAATCGAGGTCGGCATTTTGTAGGTGTCGTGATAGGCCTTGACCATAAAGTCCGCCGAAGCCTTCGACGACGAATAGGGGCTGTGGGGGTCAAGGGGAGTCGTTTCCATAAAGAAGCCCGTTTCGCCAAGTGAGCCGTATACCTCGTCGGTCGAAACCTGAAGGTATTTTACGCCCGCCTTAAAGCTGCCGTCGGCAAGCTCCCACGCCTTTTTTGCGGCGTTAAGAAGGGTGACGGTGCCAAGAACGTTGGTTTCGGCGAAAATTTCGGGGTTAGTTATCGAGCGGTCGACGTGGCTTTCCGCGGCGAAGTTTATGACGGTGTCAATGTCAAATTCCTTGAAGAGGGGTTCGACGGCGTCGCGGTCGCATATATCGACCTGACGGAAGGTGTAGCGTTCGTCGTCCTCGACGTCGACAAGGTTTTTAAGGTTGCCCGCGTAGGTTAGCTTGTCGATATTGATAATTTTAATATCGCTGTATTTTCCGAGCATATAAATTATGAAGTTCGAGCCGATAAAGCCCGCGCCGCCGGTTACTAAAATGTTTTTCATATTTTTCTCCCTTTTAAAGCTTTTCAACGTATTCTTTAAGCGCGTCGCGCCAATCCCGCATATAGTCGCCGACGCTCAGGCGAAGCGACATATTGTCGAGCGCGGAATAGCTTGGACGTTTTGCCGGGGTGGGGTATTCCTCGGTAGTGCAGGGTGTAACCTTCGCGTCAATTTTCGCGAGCCGAACGATTTCGCAGGCGAAGTCGTACCAAGAGCAAATGCCGTTGTTGGTGCAGTGATATAACCCGTAGCTTTCGGTTGCGGCGACGAGAAGAATGTGGTGGGCGACGTCGACCGCGCTCGTCGGATTTCCGACTTGGTCGTCGACTACCTTTATCGCGCCCTTTTCCTTTGTTATTTTCATTACGGTTTTTACGAAGTTGTTTCCGATATATCCGTACAGCCAAGAGGTTCTCATAATGAAGTATCGGGAGCAGTTTTCGCGGACAAAGCTTTCGCCCGCAAGCTTGGTTTTTCCATATACGCTCTGTGGGTCGGTAACGTCGTATTCGCGGTAGGGCTCGAGCGCTTCGCCCGAAAATACGTAGTCGGTCGAAATGTGGACGAGCTTTGCGCCGCTCTTTTCGCACGCCGCCGCAAGGTACATCGGAGCGATCGCATTTGCCTTATATGCCGCCTCGACGCTTGTTTCGCAGGCGTTTACGTTCGTGAATGCCGCGCAATTTATGACGAGGTCAAAGCCTCCCTTTTCGATATGCTCGGTAACCGCCGCCTTGTCCGACAGGTCAAAATCGTCGAGGTCGACCCCCGTGACGTCGGCGTTTTTGTAGACGTCGGGGATTGCTCCGATTTCGCTCTTAGCGTTTTTAAGCTGTTTTATTATTTCGTTTCCGAGCTGACCTTTACAGCCGGTGATAAGTATCTTCAAGATGAAGCCTCCTATTTAATATGTACGGATTTAGCTATGCTTAAGATATATTGACCGTATTCGGTTTTTGAAAGCTTTTCGCCAAGGGCGGTAAGCTGATTTGCGTCGATGAATTTTTTGCGGTAGGCTATTTCCTCAAGGCAGGCGACATAAAGTCCCTGACGCTGTTGTACGGCGTCGACGAAGTTTGCCGCCTCAAGCATTGCGCGGTGATTGCCCGTGTCAAGCCACGCCATACCGCGTCCGAATAGCTCGACCTTTAATTCGCCGCGGAGAAGATATTCGTTATTGATTGAGGTTATTTCGATTTCGCCGCGAGCGGAGGGCTTGACGTTTTTCGCTATTTCAACGACGTCGTTATCGTAGAAATAAAGCCCGGGAACCGCATAGCTTGATTTCGGATTTTCGGGCTTTTCCTCAATGGAAAGCACGTTGCCCTCGTCGTCGAAATCAACGACGCCGAATTCGCGCGGATTGCTGACGTGGTAGCCAAAGATGGTTGCGCCCTTCTCGCGGGAGGAAGCGTTGTTAAGCCGCTCTGAAAAGCCGTAGCCGTAGAATATGTTGTCGCCAAGCACGAGACAGACGTTGTCGTTCCCGATAAAGTCCGCACCGATAATGAAGGCGTCCGCGAGTCCTCGGGGCTCGGCTTGGACGGCGTATTCAATGCTGAGTCCAAGGTCGCTTCCGTCGCCGAAAAGGGTTTTAAAGCCGCCGATATCGCGCGGGGTGGATATGATAAGGATTTCTCGAATGCCAGCGAGCATAAGGGTCGACATTGGATAGTAAATCATTGGCTTGTCACAGACGGTAAGAAGCTGCTTTGAAACGGCGATTGTGGAGGGGTAAAGACGCGTTCCCGCGCCTCCGGCAAGAACTATTCCCTTCATTTACTTTACATCTCCTTTCGGAAAGTTGAATTTAAAGCCCCATTTACCGAAATACTTGAACATACTGATAACAAGTATGGCGAAAAATTTCGGTTTATGGGAGCTTGAACGTTCCCAAGCGTGATAGACGAGGGTGTAAGGATAATAGACTGCGCGGTGGGTTTTAAGCACGCGGCGGGTTATATCCATATCCTCAAAATACATAAAAAACCGCGTGTCAAAGCCGCTGATAGCTTTATATATCTCGGTTCGGACAACGAAGAAGCAGCCCGTCGCAAATTCGATGTCTATTGGCTTCGTCAGGTCCTCGTCAAGCATCTGATAATGCTCGACGACAGGCTTGAGCTTCTTTTGGAAAAGATGTCGCCCGAAAAGGGAAAGAAAGACGGGGTTTCGCTTTGGAAGAAGCTGGTCGCTTCCGTCGGGAAAAAGAATTTTCGGCGTTATTATGCCGATATCCTTATTCTTTTCGAGATATTCGCAAAGAACCGAAATCGCGTCGGTATCGAAAAGAATGTCGGGATTTATTACGACGTGATAATCGCTTTCGAGAAAGGGCAGAACGGCGTTGTGCCCGTAGCCGAAGCCCTTGTTCTTGTCGTTTTGTATGGTGATAATTTCGGGGAATTCCTCTTTAAGCACGGCGAGGGTATCGTCGCCCGAGTTGTTGTCGACGACATATAGGGTGAAGTCGACCCCCTTGGTGTTTTCAAGCACCGATTTAATTGTCGCGCGCACCTTGTCGCAGCAGCGGTAGGTCACTATACATCCGCTGACTTTAAGCTTGCTTATGTCGCTCACCTCTTTTTCTCGGCGGCTTTTTGAAGCGTGTCAAGCACGTGTTCATAGCCGGCAACCATATATTTATACCAGTCCTCGGTGCAGACAGAAAGCTCTTTTTTTGACGTTTTCTTCGCGAACCAGTCGAGAAGCGACGGATTTCGCACGAGCAGCGGACCGACAAGCTGTGTCAAAAACAGGTTGTTTTTGCGTATGCCTTCGGTTTTAGACGTCAGTATTTTTGCAGACGAAAACTCGACGTTAAAGACGGGGCCTTCGCTGCTTGAAACGGTAAGCGAGGTGTTAATAGAGCCGATTATCTTATCGTCGCTCATCGAGCAGTTCATAATAAATTCGCCGTAACGGCGCTTATCGTCGATTTGTACCGTTGCGTTCGCCGCGCCTATTCCCCGATATTCCTCCGAGTCGTTCGCCGTTATTCGGTCGCAGAAAAGCGAAAGCGAGTTACCAGTCGCAAGCACAAGCCCTCCGCCTTGGATATATTCGTTCACGGCGTCCTTTTTTTCGGAAAAATCGGAAAGAGCGGCGAGCATACGCCCCTCGGTCCCCGCGCCGACATAGAGAAGGTCGGCCTTTTGAAGGTCTAATTTGTCGCCGAAATCAACCAACTCAACCTCTGCCTTGATTTTATCGAAGGCAAGGCGCTTTACGAGCGCGTCAATGTTGGCGTATTCGCCGTAAAGACCGAGCAAATCCTTATAAAGATAAACTATTTTCGCCATATCCTACGCCCTCAGCCTTTTCGTGAATTTATTTACGTCGGTAAAGCAGGTCATAACGAAAACGTCGCCGACTGCGGTTTGATAAAGGGTGTTCATCATCTTGTCAAGGTCGGGCTCGACCGTTAAAACCTCTTGGTTCACCCCGCTGAAAATAAGCCGCGCGGCGAGGTCGTTCGCGAAACCGCCGCTTACAATAATGTTTTTTATCCGTTCATCCGACAGAAGGTTAAAATCAATATCCCAAAGCCACGACATATCGTTGGCGATGTATTTTCGGCTAAGCAGGTCAACTATAAGCACAACGGTTTTTTCCTTACCCTCGGAGTTGACGATAGTTGAAAGGGAGCTGTCGTAGGAAATGGAGTTTTCGTGCTTGCTTAAAAGGAAAAGTCCCTTGTGACCGTTGACGGAAAATTCGCGTATGCGCTCGTTGGTGAGCTTATACCCTGTAAGCGCCGCCGCCGTTTCCTCAGGCGAAAGGGAAAAAACCTCGGTCGCGACGGTAAACGCCGCCGCAAGGTTGTAGGCGAAAACGTTATTTAAAAGCTGGGGCTTGACGCTGTACTTTTTGTCGAGCACAAATTCGCCGTCTTTTACACTCGTAACCGAATGGGCGGCGTCGCCGCGTTTAAAGCCGCAGTTCTTGCAGTAATAAGAGCCGAGATGGCTGAAAATACGCCACTTATAGCTCATTTTTGATTTGCACACGGGGCAGAACGCGCCGTCGTCATAGGCGTGACTTCGCTGTTCGGTTTCCTTTATCGCGTCCGGCTCGACGCAGTAATAAAGGACGTCGTTTCGATTATAGCCCAACGAAGCGGAAACGGGGTCGTCGGCGTTAAGAATAAGTCTTGACGAAGCGGGAAGACCCTTTTTAACCTCGCCCAAAACAAATTCGCTGTTGCCGTTCCGCGTCAGCTGGTCGCGAAAGAGGTTGGTCACGACGATGTGACTGGGCGCAAAATGCCTGAAGGTATATTGGCAAAAGCGTTCGTCGCTTTCGAGTATTGCGACGTCGGCCTGCACCTCTTTTTTGAGGCTGCAGCTTTTAAGGAGCGCCGTCGTTACACCCTCAATTTGGTTGCTTCCCTCGCTGTTGCAGACGACCCGCTTTCCCGCCTGCTTGGCGCATACGCGAAGCATTTCGGAAAGCGACGTTTTGCCGTTCGAGCCGGTGACGGCGACGACCGTTTCGGGCATTTTTATTTTCGAAAGAATATTCGGGTCGAGCTTAAGCGCGATTTGTCCGGGAAGACTGCTTCCGCGACCGAGCTTTTCACCGATAAAGCATAAAATTTTGCAGATTAAAATAGTAAACATTTCGCTTTTGTTCTACCAATCCGTCGTTATTTTTATTGTTGCTGATGATTTAGTTTTCCCCTATAAAAGTTGTACATTACATTTTAACAGATTTTTTTCTTCTTTACAACGCAAAACGGCATATTGTCATTTTAACGAGAATAAAGTAGAATATTTTTATTAAACGAAAGGGAGGGGATTTTTGTGACGCTTCCTAAAAAAGTTAAAACGGCGCTCAATCTCCTTCACGCGGCGGGCTACAAGGCTTATATAGTCGGCGGTGCGGTTCGGGATACGCTTATGTCGCGAACCCCGTCCGATTACGACGTTTGCACCTCCGCAAAGCCCGACGAAATAAAGTCGGTTTTTTCGTCATACAAGACGGTCGACAAAGGCGAAAAATACGGCACGGTCGGCGTGCTTTTTGACAAACAGCCTATCGAAATCACCACATTTCGAAGCGACGACGATTACGCCGACCTTCGCCATCCTTCAAGCGTTCGCTTTACGGATGAGCTTCGTGAAGACCTAAGAAGGCGTGACTTTACCGTAAACGCTATCGCGTATAACGAGCAGGAGGGTCTAATCGACCCGTTTTTAGGTAAACGCGACATAAGAAAGAAAATTATTCGCGCCGTCGGCAGCGCCGAGGAGCGGTTTACCGAGGATGCGCTTCGCATTATGCGCGCCGTTCGCTTTGCGGCGACACTCGGCTTTTCTATGGAGGAAAGCACGCGCGAGGCGGCAATGAAGCTTGCGCCAAACCTTGAAAGGGTTTCCGCCGAGCGAATACGCGACGAGCTTTCGAAATTCATCGTCGCGGACAATGCGGGCGACTATCTTCTTAAATACCGTGAGATTTTCTTTGCAATTATACCCGAGCTTAAAGCCTGCGACGGCTTTGAGCAGCACAACCCGAATCACTGCTGCGACGTGCTTGGACACATTGCGAGCACGGTTAACCATATCGACCCAAAGCTTATTCTTCGCGTCGCCGCCCTTCTTCACGACGTCGGCAAGCCCGAATGCTTCTCCTTTGACGGCGAAAGGGGGCACTTTTTCGGACATATGGAAAAGAGCGAAGAAATGGCACGGAAAATACTCGAACGGCTTAGATATCCGACCAAATTCACAGATACCGCCTGCCTTATTATTGTCAACCACGACAAGCCCCATTCGCCGACGGCGCAGGACGCCCGCAGGTGGCTTCACCGCGTCGGAGCGGAAAATCTTTATCTTATCATAAGACACAAGAACGCCGACTGCCTTGCTCACGACAAAAGCTATCGCAACCGTCTTGCCAAGCTTCGCGGCTTTAAGCGCGAGGTCGACGCCGCGCTGAAGCGAGGCGACTGTTATACGCTTGGTAAGCTTGCAGTAAACGGAAACGAGGTAAACAGGGCGCTTAAAATTTCGGGCGGCGAGATGACGGGAAGGATACTTGAATATCTTTTAGATGAGGTCATTGAGGGACGGGTAAAAAATGAAAAAAGCGAGCTTTTAAGGCTTGCCGAGGAATATGGCAGGGGGTAGGCGAAAAGCCGCCCTCTTTTTAATGAAATGATTTTCAACAAATGCGGACGGGTGTTTATAACGCTTAGACAAGCTCAAAACTGTTTTTATGAGCAAAGACGGCGCGAAGGCAAAAAAATGAGCGTAAAAATAGTGTATAGACTATTTTATTTATTTACTTAAGAGTTACTTCGTGATATTATAAATCCGTATGTATACCTTAAATTGCGAAAGGAGGAAAGCCGATATGCCGACAAGCTGTAAAGCACAGACCGCCGATTTTTACTGCTCGAAGACCAACGTGTGGCATATTCTTACAAGCTGCGACAGCTATAAGGACTGGTACGGCTTTCCCGAAACGCTTGACCTTATAGAAGCCTCGCCTGATTTTTCGCTTGGCTCGAAGCTTATATTCAGGGACGATAGGCTAACCCACGTCGTGACCGAGTTCGACCTCAACAGCCGACTTGCTATAAGCACGGCGAATGAAACGAACGAGTTTACTATAAGCGATGCCGAATACGGCTGCCGCGTTATGCTTGTAACCACGCTTACGACGGCAAACGCCTCCTTTAACGGAACAGAGCAGGCGCACGAGCAATCAAATCGCGAGGTATTAAAACAGCTTAAGGCGGCGGCGTACGCCTATGAAGAAAAGCTTCCGGGGCATAAAATTTCCGATGAAACTGCGGCGAAGGACGCAAGCGTCACCAACGTGCTTTTTTCGCTTATGCAGGGATATAAGTCGCCGACCGAGAAAAGAGACGACGACAAGAGCGAACAGGCGAAGGACGAAACCGAGCAAGATGTTCGCTTTTCGCTCAAGGCGAGCGTCGTCGCGCTTGCGCTTGCGGTTTTGCTTTTCACAACCCTTTCCTTTTCGTTTGGGTTTGAGCGAAGCGATATCGTCCCGTCGTCGGGGCTTTCGATAATGGAAAACGAAAACGTCAACAAGGAAAACGCAACCAAGATATATATCGGGCAGACCAAGACCGAGCTTGAGCTTATGCTAAGCTGTACGGGCTATCGGCTTTCGCCCGACGAATACTGCTATTCATCCTCCGAGAAGGACGAAAAGGGAAATCCGGACGAAAGGATTTTTGTTATCTACGACAGCTACGGAAAGGTACGGCGGTTCGGATACGTAAATTATGTTGAATGCGACGTTGCTTTCGGCGGAGAGGTAATACGATACAACCGTCAGCTTTCACCGAGTATGGACGCCATACAGACCGAGGAGATTATCGCAGAGCCCTGCTCTGCGTTCACAGTTGACAAAAGCGGGCTTACAACGGTGTATTTCGGCGTGTTAAACGTAAATGAAGGTATATTTTCGGTTCAGCAGAAAAGCGAGCTTGTCATAAAGCTCAACTCTAAATCCCAGCAGATTGACGCCCAGTTCTATTATCCGTTCGACAGGCTCAATCCGCTTTCGACTAACGAGCTTACCAAGGATTTGAAGCGGCAATACAGCAATATGTCCCTTTATCTTGCCGATAAGCTCTCGTTTGAACGCGCCTTCCTTATCCAGGGTAAGACGGCGGAGCAGGTTGATATTATCCTTGACACAAAGGATATGAGCGAGGTCGAAATCAAGGACGGAACGATGATAATATACAAAAAATACGTTCTTATCGACGACGTTCAAAACGACCGATACAAGTATGCGGCGAATTATTTTAACGGCGGTGAGGCGCAGGAAATATCCTTCGAAAACCTTGTCCTTGGGAAAAAGAGCGATATGCTCACCGATTATCGCGAATACGGCTTAAATCTCGGTATGACGAGATACGAGGTATACAGGGCGATTGGCGCAATGCCGAGCGCGGTTTATCTTAACTCCAAGACGGTGACGATAAGCTACGGTCAGAAGATAGGCGACTTTACGAATCCGCGATACAATTACGATTTGGTGTTGTCCTTCGACGCAGAAAACGACGCGCTAAAGGAAATAACAGTAAACTACTAAGAATTAGGGAAAAGGGCTTATGTCGGACAATAACACACTAATAAAAATGCAGATTAGAACGAACGCCCAGGCGAGGACGGTCCGGAACTTTCTTTGCAACGACGAGAAGGCTTCAAAGCTGTTTTCGTCGCCCGTTAATATTCGCAGCAGCAAGCAGGGAAACAAGCTCACAAAGTTTGCGAGAATTTTGGGCTGTGTGTTCGAGATTAAATATGAGGAAAACTCAATTTGTCTTACAAACCGCGACTGCACGGCGGAGCTTCGGCTTCGCGGGATTGAGGAAGGCTCAATAATCGAGCTTTCGATTGTCGGCGAAAATGCCCGTGCTTTCCCCGTCACAAGGGATAAGGCGGCGGACTTTTTGGGGCGTCTTAAATCCTTTACCGAGCGCGACGAGAGAATTGAAGCGGGTGAGCTTCTTCTTGAAAGCGAAGACGAAGGCAAAAGGAAGCTTGTCGAGAAAGTGACAAAGGCTAAGGACAAAGCGAAGGATAAGGCGAGCAGGCTCGTTTCGGGCATCAAGGATTACGAGGGGCTCACGCGGGTGCTTACGACCTTGGTTATACTCGGCTTTTTGGCGGTTGCTGTCTACGTCGGCGGAAGATTTGTTTTCCCGCTGATATACGACGGACCGACCGTAAGCGTCGCCGCTTATTCCGAAAAGGTCAGCCTTGAAAACGCGAGTCTTCTTGAGGCGGGAATGAGCCAAAGCGAGGTTGAGCGCATTTTCGGCATAACGGGCGAAAAAATTGCGGGCGGAACCCTTTATTCAAGCAAGACCCTTTTGGGAGATGGAAGAGCCGCCGAGCAGGTTTTAATTGAGTACGAAAAGCATATAATAAAGACAGCGACTTATCTCAACTTAAACAGCGCGACGAAATATATCGACAAAAGCTTTTCGGGCAAGGGGGTTTACCCCACCGAAATGACGCCGAGCGGAATTTCCGAAGCGGCGGCGATGCCCATTTCAATGCTTCGGTGGTATATGGACGACAGCAGGGAGAAGATGCTTGAGGTTCATTTTGGCTATGTCGACCCCTACGCTAACTTCGACCGCGCTTGGCGCGGACAGTTCGTCGTGACCGAGAACGTGGACAAGGCTACCCTTTCTTCAAAGGGCTGGGTGGTCTATGGCGCGGGCGACGGCTTGCTTTTTGGGTCGCTTGAGGGGAACGCGATATCAAACCAGTATGACAGCTATACCGATTATCTTGAAGACAAGTTTAATTTCGATTATATGATGATAATGCGCGACAAATATACGAAGGGTGACGTAAAGAGCTTTTTCGGCGCAGAGCCGAAGCTGTATTACGACGGAACCGAAACGAACGGCACGATGCTTTATAGCCTTGAAAGCGGAGCGCTTTCCGCGAACGACCAAACGCCGTTATATAAGATGTCCTTCGGCTATGATGCTTTGGCGGGGCATTACAGAATGTGCTCATTTGTGAATATGCGGCTTGTTGACAAGCGCGGAATGCTTGACGGCACGAGATACGAAACGGCTTCAAAGGGAATGTCCTATAACGAAATAAGAGGACTTATGGGAATTGTGCCGACGGCAATATATATGGACGAAACCTGCTACACGGTTTGCTACGGACACTATATTGACGACAGCTCGGCGGACGACCAGTTTGAGGTTGAAGTCAGGATAAGCTTTATCGACGATATAGTTCAGGACGTCTTCAACAACGTCGCGCGGGCGCAGGCGATAGACGAGCAAAGCAAATAAATATATGATATGCAGGGGGAGCAAATGAGAGGAATACATTATCCGAACAGGCAGCGAATGTCTAAGCTTGTCGCGACCGAAATGCGGCTTTTTAACAGTAGGATAGGCTTAGGCGTCGTGACTTGGTGTACCGTTATTTCCCTGTGGCTTGAAATTCTTTTTGCGTTTTTCTTCTTTTTGAGCCGCGGACGGGATATTCAAAATCTCAACTACGTTATGCTTCTCGTCGTGGTGCTCGTGGTCTATCTTTTGGCGGTCGCGGTTAAAAGTCATTTTAGCCGCTCGAACGATATGACCTATGATATTTCGATGTTTTTCGCGTCAATTACTTTTTTAGTTAACGCCTTTTCGGCGCACCTTTTCTTCTGCACGTCGTGGTTCTGGTGCTTCGACGGGGTTGTGCCGGGCGGCTCGGCTTCAATCGTAAAATATGTCAGCGAAAGATTCTTTTGGCTGCCTGTCGCGGCGGTGGCGTTCTATGCGGTTATTCTGTTGTTTGAGCCGAGAAGCTCGACACTTTATTTCGGAAGGTTTTATATTTTGGGTATGCTGCTTCCGATTTCCGCGGTCGCTTCAACGCTTATTGTGGGAACGATTAAGTATCCTAAGACGCAGGCAACGGTAACAAAGGTGCTTGCCACGGCTACGATTTCGATGCTCTTGTTTTTGGCGGTGCGCTATGCCGCGAAGGGAATATTTTATAGAATACTCAACGCTTCAAAGGCAGAAAAAATTGACCGCGTCGCCGCGCCGAGTGCGGCTGAAAAGCGAATAGTTGAGGTCGAGGATAAGATAGCCGAGCAGGGCGAGAAAATTAAGAAGCTTGGGAAAAAGCAGCTTCAACAAATCCGAAAAATAGCCGCCGGTCTTTCTGAAAAGCTTAAGGGCGACCTTTTGCAAAAGGCGGAAAAGGACGAACCGAATAAGGCGGCGGAAAAGCCGCAAAAGGACGAAGCGAACAAGACGGCGGAAAAGCCGCAAAAGGAAGAACCGAATAAGGCGGCGGAAAAGCCGCAAAAGGACGAATCGAATAACGCGGCGGAAAAGCCGACCGACAAGAAACCAAAGGAAAAAAAGACGAAGGAAAAAATCGACGAGAATCAGAAAAAACCTTTTAGGGCGACGCCAAAAAATGAGGAGCCCGAAGGACCCAAGACGGTTTTCAAGGCAAACAAAAAAAAGAACAAATAAAAAACGCCGCCTTTATGGCGGCTTAATTTTTTAAAGAAGCTAAATTGCAAACTATGTTTCCGTCGTCGAGTATATCCACCGTCGCGAAGCGAAGGGCGTCATAGGCGGAAACGTTGCCCGGATTCAAAAAGTGAATCCCGTCGACGATTTCGTAAAATGGCGAATGGGTATGTCCGAAAAGTACGATATCGGCGTTTTCTTCTCTCGCCGCCCGCATAAGAGAGGACATCGACTGCTTTACGTCGTATCGGTGTCCGTGAGTGTATAAAATGCGCTTGCCCGCAAGGGTAATCAGCTTTGTATCGGTGTCGAAGCAGTTGCGGTCGCAGTTTCCGCAGACAGCTAAAAGGGGGAGCGAGGGATAGACAAGACGAAGATATTCCGCGTCACCGTAGCCGTCGCCGAGATGAATATAACAGTCAACTTGGGTTTGAGCTTCAACTATTCTTTCTAAACGGGATTCCTTTCCGTGAGAATCGGAAAAAACGACGATTTTCATTTCTATCGTCCTTTGCTATCTATCGTGAGCTTATAAAGCTCGCTTTTTTTTCTTCCTGTTTGCGCCGCCGCCTGTTTGCACGCCTCAGACAGCGATAGACCGCTTTTTATTAGGCTGTCGACAAGCTTGAAGGCTTCGTCGTCGCTCGATTTCTCGGGGCTCTGCGGCGCTTCACAGCCCGCCACGACAAGAACATATTCTCCCTTCGGTTCACGCTCGCAATAAATGCTGTTGGCCTGCGAAAGGGTTGTCTTCACGATTTCCTCGTGAATTTTCGTAAGCTCACGGGCAAGGGTTATTTCACGGTCGCCAAACGCTTCCAAAAGGTCGGCAAGGGTGTTTTTAAGCTTGTGGGGAGCTTCGTAAAAAATGAGAGTGCGCCGTTCGTCCTTAATTTCCAAAAGGCGTTCGCGGCGGCTTTTTTTATTTACGGGGATAAAGCCCTCGAAAACGAACCGACCCGTAACAAGACCGGACGAGCAAAGAGCGGTTATCGCGGCGCAGGCGCCGGGAATAGGTATAACCTCAATTCCCAAGTCAATCGCCTGTTTTACAAGAAGCTCGCCCGGGTCGCTCACGGCGGGGGTACCGGCGTCGGAGCAAAGGGCGCAGCTTTCGCCGGCGAGCACGCGGTCGAGCACCATTTCGCCGCGCTCGTACATATTGTGCTGATAGTAGCTTACGAGCGGCTTTTTTATATCGAGGTGGTTGAGAAGCTTGGACGTTACGCGGGTATCCTCCGCGGCGATAAAATCAACGGTGCGAAAGGTATCCTCGGCGCGGCGCGAAAGGTCGTTAAGGTTGCCTATGGGCGTCGCCACGACGTAGAGCTTTCCCTTGTTGTCCATTTAACTATCCCTTCATTTCATTGTTGACTATCAGGTCGGGCATAACCGTTACGCCCGTGCCGCCGCGGTATCGCGCCTCGACAAGGACGAGCCAAGGCTCGGAATCTGACGAGCGTCGTACAAAGCGAATCCGTTTTATTTTAAGCTCGTTTTCCTCAAAGCAGGAAAAGATGTTATCAAGCCGTTCGGGACGGTAGCAGACATAGAGCCTTCCGCCTTCCTTGAGCGAACGCCGCGCAATGACGGCGGCGTCGCGAAGGGTAAGGGATATTTCGTGCCGCGCTGTCCGTCTTGCCTCATTTTCGCTTTGCTTTCCGTCGCTGAAATAGGGCGGATTACAAAAAACGGCGTCGAATTTCTTGTCGCTCATATATTCTCTTGCGTCACAGCATATCGCCAAGAGGCGCGAAAGACGGTTTTGTTCAATCGCTTGATTTACGAGCGCGCAGGCGTCCTTGCTTATTTCAAGGGCGACAGTTTCGCCCAAAAGACCCTCGTCGTATAGCTTAAGGGGGATTATGCCGCAGCCCGTGCCAACGTCTAAAATGCGGTCAAATTTTTTAAGCTTTGAAAAAAGGCTCAATATAAGCGCGTCAAAGCTGATTTTGTTATTTTCGTCGGTAAAAACCGTCGTGCCGTTGGGCAGGGTTTCATAGGACATAGGTCGCTCCTCCTTCATAAGAAATATGGCGGACACGAAAAAAAGTGCCCGCCAGTTTTATTTCTTTCTTTAATGAACTACTACGCTTCAGTAATAGCTCCGACAGGGCAACCGGCCGCGCAAGCGCCACAGTCGATGCACTCGTCAGGATTGATAACATATTTGTCGCCGTCGTTTGTAATCGCTCCGACGGGGCAGGTGGCTTCGCAGGAACCGCAAGCGATACAGTCGTCTCCAATTTTGTGTGCCATTAACGATAGTCTCCTTTGTGAAAAGTTTTACAAAACAATAATATCATAATAATATTTTTTTTCAAGTACTATTCCGAAAACAGTTTTTTTGCCTCAGCTTCGGAAATCTCGTCGGGGTCCTCTTCGATTTCGGGCTTCTCGTGAGGGGCGTGGCTTCGTTTGCCGACAATTTTAAGGTCGGTTATGGGATAAAACTTCGGCGCGGCGTCGGTCTTTTCGTCAAGGCGAACCCGAACCTGTCCTTTGAGCACTCCCATTTCGACAACGACGCCCTTTCCGTCGGGGGTTTCGACGATTGTGCCGTTGCGCGGGGTGCGCTTTAAAAGGTCCTCATATACGTTTTGCTCGTACTTAAGGCAGCACATAAGCCGTCCGCAGGTTCCCGAAATTTTGGTGGGGTTGAGGGATTTTCCCTGTTCCTTCGCCATTTTAATCGAAACGGGCTGGAAATCGAAAAGGAAGGTTGAGCAGCAGAAGGGCTTTCCGCACATACCAAGACCGCCCAAAAGCTTGCTTTCGTCACGAACGCCAATTTGGCGAAGCTCAATGCGGGTGCGAAAAACGCTTGCAAGGTCTTTTACAAGCTCACGAAAGTCCACCCGACCGTCGGCAGTAAAATAGAACAGTATTTTCTGGCTGTCAAAGGTATACTCGACGTCGACAAGCTTCATATTGAGCTTGTGCTCTGCAATTTTTTTGTTGCAGACGCTGAAGGCGTTCTTTTCCTTTTCACGGTTCGCCTCGCACTGCTTTATATCGTCGGGCGTCGCTTTGCGAATTACGCTTTTAAGCGGCTTAATTATTTCCTCGTCCTTAACCTCGTGTATGCCGAGCAGGACGGTGCCGCACTCAATTCCGCGCGCCGTTTCCACGACGGCGCGGTCGCCCTTTTTGAGGGGATAGTTGAGCGGGTCGAAATAATAAAGCTTTCCGACGCTCCTAAATCTAATTCCAACAACTTTAGTCATACAGTTCTCCAATTTATAGCTGAGCCACAAGGTGAGTACACAGCAGTTTTATATTAATATTTCGTTCAATATCGGGATAGCTTTTAAATATGGCGTCGGTAACGGCGCCAATGCGCTCGGCAAGGCCAATATCATTTGACAGACGAAGCTTAAGACACATTGTCGCATCAAAAAGAAGGCTTTTCAGCTCGTCGCGGGTCGAGGCATTTTCAAGCTCGCTTAGCATAGTAAGCCTGTCCGCTTTAAGCGCCGCGTCGCAAAAGCGCAGCGCGCAGTCGGCGACGGCAAGCCTTTCGGGGGAGGAAAGCGCGTTTTTCACAAGACCCAGCCGCCCGTCATAAAGCCTGCACAGCGCGTCAAGCCTTGTCCTGTCGCAGGAGGGAAAAAGCTCACCTGCCGCTTGAAGGCATTCGTCAATACTAAGAGGTGTGAGCACGTATTTAACGCAGCGTGAAACTATCGTCGCAAGAAGCTCGTCCTCGCTTTTAGCCGTAATTAGGAATATAACTCCCACAGGAGGAGCTTCAAGCGCCTTCAACAGGGCGTTTGCCGAGTTCTGATTGAGCGAGCCTCCGTTTTTGATTATCGCGACTCGTCGACCGTTGGCGGTGACGGCGGATTTGTTAAGCTCATAAAGGGCGTCGCGAACGCTTTCAACCGAAATAAGACCCGAAGCGCCCGTGCCGACGACGGTTATGCAGTCGGGGTGAACGCCGCGCTCTACAAGACCGTCCTCGTCCTCAAGATACGCCGCGGCAAACAGTCGCGCGAAAAGATTTTTTCCGCACCCGTCCTCGCCCAAAATCATCATAGCGTGAGAAATCGAGTTCGCCTCAAGCTGTTCTGCGACAGTTTTTTTCAGCCCGTCATTTCCGATAAGGGAGGAAAAGCAGTTATATTTTTTCAAAGCGTTCAATGTTGGTTACAAACAGCGTAGCGCCGCCGACGGTCACTTCAACGGGATAGGCGCTCGGAAGCCCCATGCCGTAGGATGCAGTGGAGGGAACCATCTGCTTGCGTTCTTTGCTCTGTTCGGTGATAATCTCAATTACACGGTCAACCTTGTCGTCGTCGACTCCGATAATAAAGGTGACGTTGCCCGCCAAGAGAAAGCCGCCCGTGGTGGCTAAACGCGTTACCGAAAAGCCCTCGCTCGTAAGTCCCGATTGAACTGCGGAGCTGTCGTCCTTGTTAACGATAGCGGTAATTAGCTTCATGATAACCTCTCCTTTGCGCTATAAAATAAGGTAATCCACTACTTACATAATTATTTTAGCATTAAGTCAAAAAAAATACCACTTTAATTTTACAACTTTGCAATTTTTATAACGCAGTTTAAACAGAAAGTTGTAAAGCCTTTCCTTTCGCGTGTGAAAGCGGTTAAAACCGATTGCGGGATTTGGGCATTTTTCAACGATTTCAACAGAGTTTTCAACAATGGCAAATTTTTAGATATATACAAAGTGTAATTACATAAAAAATTTTATGCGGTTGACGAAAATTCATATCACAAAAAAGTGTAAAAACCTATCCGATTTTGTGCACAAGTTGTTCAAAAACGCGAGCTTTAGCGCAGATTTTTGAAAAAATCTTTGAGCATCGCGGCAGAAGCTTCTTTAAGAACTCCGCTTTTTAAAATGGGCTTGTGGTTAAAGGGCATTTCGAAAAGATTGCACACGCTTCCCGCACAGCCCGCCTTCTCGTCGAAGGCGCCGAAGACGACGCGGCGAAGGCGTGAATTAATTATCGCGCCCGCGCACATAACGCAGGGCTCAAGTGTAACGTAAATTTCACATTCAGAAAGCCGCCAGCTTGAAAGCTTTTTGCACGCCTCGTTTATTGCGAGTATTTCGGCGTGATGAAGGGCGTTATTTTCGGTTTCCCGCGTATTATGCGCGGCGCACACAACCTCATTTTCACGCACGATAACAGCGCCGACGGGCGCTTCGCCGAGCGAAAGAGCTGTTTTAGCTTCTTTTAGCGCGAGGGTCATATATTCTTCGTCCCTTGTCATAGCGTCATCCTCATATTTTTAGTGTTAGATAAACGAAAACCAAAAGCCAAACCGCCGACGGCAGGGTAAAAAAGAAGCTTTTCCAAGACGTTTGGCGCGAGGAAAGGATTCTTATAAAGGAAAGGTCTTTCTTAATTATTATATACAATACTGAGATAATTGCGCAAAACGCAAAAAAAACTACGATATAAGCGGAAACCTTTTCATAGCTTTCGGGACTTGAGCGTTTGATTACAGCGAGCAGAAAGGCAAGAAGATTGTTTAAAAAATGAAAAACCGTCGAGGGGATAACCGAGCCCGTTTTACAAAAGAGATAGCCGAAAAACAGACCGAAAACGAACACAGAGGGAAAACTGGCAAGCGAAAAATGAGAGGAGGCAAACAAAAGGGAGGACACAACGACAGCGAAGCCGTCGCCGAAGGGACGAAGTGAGCTAAGAATAACTTTGCGAAAAAGAATTTCCTCAAGTAGGGCGGAAAAAAACACATATTTCAAAAAGGAAAGTAATACGTCTGTTGCGCCGTCGAGCGGGAAAACCGTTTCGGCGGCGGGCGAAACGCCGATGAGCGAAAGAAGATAGGTCGTCAACAGGGTAAGCGTTGTCGAAACGAAGCATACGCCGAAGAAGAAAACCGTTTGTTTGCCGAGGGCGAACCGAACGGGAAGCTTAAGCGGGATAATGTGCTCATCCTTGCCCTTCGCGACGATTAGTGCAAGCGAAATTGCCGCGACGTAAACGCAAAGCGAAACAAGCCCCTTCGCCGCCGGGGAGTCTGCGAGCGGGCTTAAAAGAGACGACAACGCGACGCTCAGAACAACAAAAAGAAGAAGAGCGATAAATATTCGGTTTGAAAGGGCAACAAGCCTTTTTTTAGTTTCCAATAGCAGGAGTTCCTTCGGTTGCTTAATAAGGGAATTGTACCATAATAAGGGCAAAATAATCAAAAAAAGCGCAAAAGCCATTCAAAGCCCGATTAAACGGACAGCTTAACATATAAAATAGAGCTATCAAGAAAACGGGAGGGAATTTATAATGAAAAGAAGCTTTACGAAAGTGCTTGATTTTATCGCGGCGGCGGCGGGCGTTTTCGATGTTGAGTGGGAAAAGGATTTTGACGACGACGGCTACGACGACATAACCGGGCGGGCAGACATAGACGAGCCGATTTTCCTTTCCGACTTTGAGGACAACGTAATTGCCGTCAACATAGCCGCGGCGAAATACAGGGCATAAAAAAGCGCCGATTTTGTCGGCGCTTGGAGTATTATTCTTGGGCTATGGCTTCGGCGGCGTAGACGTAGTTTATCTGCGCGTCCTTGTAGTTTAACAAAAGCGAAATGTGCGCGGTTTCGGTCTGCCACTCAAGGTAATATTCAAGAAATTGATTATAAATCAAAAGGGCGGGGCGGTCAAGCTTTTGTTCCTCGTCTTCGGTTAGCCAGCGGTTAAAATCGGGATTGACGGGCTCGCCGTAAAGACTTGTCAGATACGCGGTCATCCTTTCGAAACGTGCGATATTCTCGTCGATGGTTCGACCGTCGATTATAAATTTACATTCCGCCTCGGAAAGCTTTCCGTCAACAAAATAGTAGTAAATTTCGGAGTCCTCTGCGTTCATAGTGGTTGTATAAAAAAGAAGATTGTCCGAAGCGTAAACGAAATCGACATTTTCCTTTTTCGTTACCTCGGAAACGCTCATACCGAAATTTGCGTTTCGAAAATCAGAAGGCTTTTTTGTGCAGCCAGCAAAACACAAGACAAGAATAATGCACAGCATTAACGCAATAGCTTTTTTTATTTTCAAAACAAACGCCCTCCGACAAAATAGTATAAGAAATCACTAAAATATTATATCAAAAAGAAACAATTTCTTCAACAGTTATAATATTGACACGAAATTGCGGTTGTGCTATTATTAACAGGCACAAAAATGCGCCAGTAGCTCAGCTGGATAGAGTAACTGGCTACGAACCAGTAGGTCGGGGGTTCGAATCCCTTCTGGCGCACCAATTGAGAAGCCTTATATTTAGGGCTTCTTTTTATTTTCGGTTTTTATCGGTTATAAATAAACAACGTCGGGTGATGCTCAACTGGGCGTTTAAAAAGGCTGCAAGGAGCGCTTAAGCTATATTAATAAGACCGCGTCACCACTAAAGTTCAAACTGTTTGCCGCAATTTTCACATTAAGGTAAGTGAGGCTTCGAAGTAGTATTCGAAAAGATATGAAAGAATATATCTTCTTTGCGAATACCCTTGCAATATGTTGAATAATGTGTTTAACTATGAAAAGTCAGTTATTTATATTACCTCTTAACATAACCCATATATTTTTCTCATACCGTTTGTTTCGATTTAAAAAAGTTAGTTTTTTTCTCTGTCATGATAAGTAAACTAAGCCGCAATGAGGGCTTTTATATATTTTTGGGTAAAGGAGCAAAAGAATGAAGGTTGTCATACTTGCCGGAGGTTTTGGAACACGCATTTCGGAAGAGAGCCAGCTTGTGCCCAAGCCGATGGTAACAATCGGGGACAGACCTATTCTTTGCCACATTATGTCTTGGTACTCACAGTTTGGATTCAATGAATTCATTATCTGTGCCGGGTATAAGCAGGATGTGATAAAGGAGTATTTTTTCAATTATTACCTCCACAACTCGGATATCACATTTGACCTTTCCACCAATGCTATGCAAGTCCACAGTAGTCACTCCGAGCCTTGGAAGGTTTCGGTTATTGATACCGGACTTTCAACCATGACCGGCGGAAGAATTAAACAAGTAAAGGATTATATCGGCGACGAAACGTTCATGCTGACTTATGGGGACGGGGTAGCGGACATTGACATTCCCGCGCTCGTGAAGTTCCATAAGCAGAGCGGGAAAATTGTTACCCTATCTTCATATAACGCAGGACAACAATTCGGGGTTCTTGAGATTGGAGATAACAATCTCGTATCGGGATTTCGCGAAAAGGACAGTTCTGATGGAACATTAGTCAACATCGGATATATGATATGTGAACCTAAAGTTTTTGACTATATTGAGGGAGACAATACGGTTTTCGAGAAAGGGCCATTGGAGACGCTGGCTCGCGAGGGGGAGCTGGACAATTGTACGCATTCCGGATTTTGGCAGTGTATGGATACGATTAGAGACAAAAAGCTATTAGAGGATATCTACGCGTCCGGGAATGCCCCATGGATTGTGAAATAAGAAACTCTGTTAGAATGTAAAGAAATATCGAAAAGGGAACGGAATTTGTTAGTTTACGCCATCGATTGGCTCGTTACAACTGTAGCTATGGCTTTTATTGCAGATGCTGTTTTAAATTGCCTTATTTGTGTAAAAATGTATCTTTTTACTTTAACGGCTTGATACCGTTTACTGACGACTGCAAAGCTGTAAGCTCAGCGATAATTTGAAGAAATAAGCTTTTTCTTTTTAGGAGGCAGATGAAATTGGACCTTAGCTTTTATAGCAACAAACGCGTTTTAATTACCGGTCATACCGGGTTTAAGGGAAGCTGGCTTTCTGCGATTCTGCTCGACGCCGGCGCACAGATAACAGGCTATTCGCTCTCACCCAACACCGAGCCGTCCATATTCAATCTGCTTAGCTTACAGGACAAAATGGACTCGGTTATATCAGATATACGTGATTTTGATTCGCTCAAGAAGACGTTCAATCGGGTGAAGCCCGAGATAGTTCTGCACCTTGCCGCGCAGCCTATCGTATTGGAAAGCTACAAAAGCCCACGATATACCTACGAAACAAATGTCATGGGTACGGTTAATCTGCTTGATTGTGTGCGAACAAGCGACTCGGTAAGAAGCGTTTTGAACGTGACGACAGACAAGGTATATGAAAATCGGGAATGGGCGTGGGGCTATCGCGAAAACGAGCAGTTGGACGGCTACGACCCATATTCCAATTCCAAGAGCTGCTCCGAATTGGTTACCCATAGCTATCGCAGCAGCTTTTTGTCTGACCAAGACGTGGCCGTATCAACAGCGCGCGCCGGAAACGTCATCGGAGGCGGGGATTTTGCCGCAGACCGAATAATACCCGACTGCGTGCGCGCGGCGCTCAAAAAGGAGAACATTTCAGTTCGCAATCCGCGGTCAATAAGACCATTTCAACACGTTCTTGACCCGCTTTTTGCTTATCTTATGATAACACAACGGCAGTATGAAGATATCTCATACGCCGACTGTTATAACGTTGGCCCCGACGATGCCGACTGTATTGACACAGGGACTCTTGCGACGATGTTTTGTGAGAGCTGGGGCGACAATATATCATGGCAGACACAAAATGTTGGAAATAAACACGAGGCAAACTGTCTGAGATTGGATTGTTCAAAGCTAAAGAGTACCTTCGATTGGAGTCCGCGCTGGCATATAGGCGACACCATTAAAAATACGGTCGAGTGGTACAAGACCTATGCGGCAGGCGGTGACCTTATGGAGATAACTCAAAATCAAATCGCTCAATTCGGGCAGAAAGAGATAAAAAATGTTTGAGGGACAAACAGAGCTTCAGGCACGGGAACAGATACTCGCGGCGGTGTCCGAGTATTGCGACGCCTTTCATGGGCAAAAGGTTTATACACAAGGCGATAGAATTCCGTACGCTTCGCGTGTTTACGACCACACTGAAATGGTGAATCTTGTCGACTCCGCGCTTGACTTTTGGCTAACGGCAGGACGATTTAGCGAGAAATTCGAAAAGGTCTTTGCGTCATATGTTGGCGTACGCTACGCGAATCTGGTTAATTCAGGCTCTTCAGCAAACCTGCTTGCTTTTATGGCTCTGACCTCTCCGCTTTTAAAGGAGCGGCGCATTCTTCCCGGAGACGAAATCATAACGGTTGCCGCGGGATTCCCGACAACGGTTGCTCCGATTGTGCAGTATGGAGCAGTACCGGTTTTCATAGACGTAACAATACCGCAATACAATCTTGATGTTTCTATGCTTGAAGCGGCGCTTTCGAATAAAACAAAAGCTGTTATGGCGGCACATACCTTGGGAAACCCCTTTAATATTGGCGCTGTGAAGAAATTCTGCGAAAAGCACGGTCTGTGGCTTGTTGAGGACAACTGTGACGCGCTGGGCTCACAGTATATGATAGACGGAAAATCTCATTTCACGGGGACGCTTGGTGATATCGGTACATCCAGCTTCTATCCTCCGCACCACATGACTATGGGCGAGGGTGGAGCGGTTTATACAAACGATTCACTTCTGAATAAGATAGTTAGGTCATTGCGTGACTGGGGGCGCGATTGCGTGTGTCCCCCGGGGAAAGACAACTTTTGCGGACATCGTTTCGATGGACAGTTCGGAGAGCTGCCGTTGGGATATGACCACAAATATGTCTACTCACATTTCGGATATAATCTCAAAGTGACGGATATGCAGGCTGCTGTGGGCTGCGCCCAGCTGGAGAAAATGCCTTATTTCGCCGAACGCAGAAGGCACAATTTTGAAAGATTAAAGTCTGCGTTGTTGTCTGCGCAGGACAAATTAATTTTGCCGGAGCCTTGCGCCGACAGCGACCCAAGCTGGTTTGGATTTCTGATGACCTGTAAGAAGGGTGTTGACCGAAGCAAGGTCGTAAGATACATTGAGGAACACGGAGTGCAGACCCGTATGTTGTTTGCGGGCAATCTCATCAAGCATCCTTGCTTTGACGAAATGAGGAAGAATGGCAAGGGCTATCGCGTTGTAGGGGAGCTTGTCAACACCGACCGCATTATGCGAGATTCGTTCTGGGT
>CAYWQL010000012.1:0-51865 GCA_964460755.1 uncultured Oscillospiraceae bacterium
TGTTGGCTTTGTTCAAATATTTTTCTAAAAACTGTTACAATTCACTATTTTTTGTTCGTTTGCATATTTCTATTATTAATATTATAATAGAAATACTTTATTTCTCGATTTTTCGGAGGCATTATGTTACAGTTTCCCTTTGATTGCGATTACATTATGAAGAACAAGCGAGCCATTAAAAAGGAGCTTCTTAAAAAAGAAAACCTTCTTGAAAAGCGGGTCGCCCTGCTGTCGGGAACGACGGTCGGTGAAATAAAAAACATTCTCGAAATCTTTCTTTTGAACGAGGGAATTAAGCCGACCTTCTATGTCGGCGACTACGGACGGTTTTACGAGGACGTTGTTTTTGACGACGGAGCCCTTCGCGACTTCAAGCCCGACGTAATTTTTCTTAACACAAGCATACATAATATTTCGAATATGCCCGCCGCGGGCGAACCCGCGGAAATCTGCGAAGCGAAGCTTCAGGGCGAGTTAAAGCGTTTTTTTGCCGTATGGGGCGCGTCGGACAAATTCTCCTGCGCGGTTATCGCCAACAACTTTGAATACCCCCGCATTCGCGTTATGGGCAATTACGAGGCGACCTCGCCGTCGGGCAAGGTTCGTTTCGTTCGCCGCCTAAACGAGGAAATGGCAAAATACGCCGAGAGCCACAAAAACTTTTATATCAACGATTTTAACTATATATCCTCCTGGTGCGGGCTCGACAGCTTCTCCGACCCGTCCTACTACAACTCCTACAAATACGCGATTAACCCGGACGCAATTCCGTATCTGTGTCATTCGGTCGCGTCGATAGTAAAGTCCCTTTTCGGAAAAAATAAAAAAGCGCTTATGCTCGACCTCGACAACACCCTTTGGAGCGGCGTTATCGGCGACGACGGCGTAGAGGGCATTGTGCTCGGCACAGAAAGCCCCGTCGGCATAGCCCATTCCGAGCTTCAAAAATACGCAAAGGAGCTTAGCGGCGTCGGCGTAATTTTGGGGGTCTGCTCGAAAAACGAGGACGACGTCGCCAAAAGCGGATTTACTCATCCCTCGTCGGTGCTTAAGGTTGATGATTTTCTTTCCTTCAAGGCAAACTGGGAGCCAAAGCCGCTTAATTTGCAGGCAAGCGCAAAACAGCTCAATATCGGCGTTGACGCCATAGTCTTTGCCGACGATAACCCCGCCGAGCGAGAAATCGTCCGTCAAGCCGGTCTTGGCGTAACCGTTCCCGAGCTTACCGCTGCCGAGCGCTTTGCGGAAACGATTTCAAACGGAAATTATTTCGAGGTAACGTCGCTTTCCGCCGACGACCTGAAGCGAGCCGAAATGTATAAACAGAACGCGCTTCGCGAGGCGGAGGAAACCAACTATGCCGACTACGGCGAGTATCTGAAATCGCTTAATATGAAGGGCTTTTTCGGCAGCTTCTCGGAGGGTCAGCTTGAAAGAATAACGGCGCTCGCCAACAAGACAAATCAATTCAACCTTACCACCCGACGCTATTCCGCGGAGGAAATGAAGGCTCGGGCGACGGGAAAAGAATATATCACCCTTTACGGACGGCTTGAGGACAAATTCGGAGACAACGGCATCGTTGCGGAAATAATCGGAGAAGCTAAGGGCGACAGCCTTGACATTGAGCTTTGGATAATGAGCTGTCGAGTGTTTAAGCGCGAGCTTGAGTTCGCTATGTTCGACACCCTTGTTTCACTCGCGAGGGAAAAGGGCATAAAGACTATAACGGGCAATTATTATAAGACGGCGAAGAACGCTATCGTCGCGGAATACTACGGCTCGCTCGGCTTTATTAAAACGGAGCAAAACAGCGACTACAGCCGCTGGACATATACTATCCCGGAAAATTACGAAAACAAAAATCATTCAATAGAGGTGCGCTATGAACAGAACTGAAATAACCGAAAAGGTAAACGAGATTTTTTGCGACATATTTGACGACGACGAGCTTGTCATTACCGACGAAACAACCGCCGCCGACATAGAGGACTGGGACAGCCTTGAGCAGATTAATATCCTTGTCGCAATCGAAAAAGCCTTTAAAATCAAATTTTCGGTCGGCGAGGTCGAGGGACTTAAAAACGTCGGTGAAATGCTCGACCTTGTCGAAGCCAAGCTTTAAGCCGAAAGATGAGCAATTATGAGATTTCCCGCCTGACCGAACAGGAACTTGACGAGTTTCGCGAATTCTGCGAATTGCATTGGGGCGACCGTCACCCGCTTATTCATAACGACGAGGTGTTCCGTTACTATTACTGTCGCGGCGACAAAATAAACTTCCTTCGCGCGCGCGACACCGAAACGGGCGAGCTTCTGTCGGTTATCGGCTTTATCCCTTCAAACGGTCTTGCTTCGCCCGACGTTTGGATTTCCTATGTGCTTTCAAAAAAAGGCGCGCCGCTTAACCTTGGCTTTCATATGGTAGAAAAGGTCTGCGAAATCACTAATTGCCGCGCTCTCGGCGTCAATAACGTGCGAAAAAAGGTTCGCGGTCTGTACGAATTTCTCGGCTATTCGCTTGTGCCCTTTTCACATTACTATCGTCTTAACGGCAACAAGACGGACTATTCGCTGTGTATTCCTAAAGAACGCGTTATTGCTCCCGTCTTTAAAAGCGACGCCGAATTTTTCAGAATTAACGACGAAAAGGAGCTGTCCTGCTTTGACTTTGAAAATTACGCTCAATTTACGCCGTTCAAGGATTTCGACTACTTTAAGCACAGATTTTTTGAAAATCCGTGGATTAAGTACGAGGTCTTCGGAATGCTTAAGGACGGGGTCGTTCTCGCGCTCTGTGTCCTTCGAGTCCTCGAACACGAGGGGGCTTGTGTGCTTCGGCTCGTCGACTTTGTTGGAGCACGGGAGGAATTTGCCTGTGTCGGAGGCTTGCTCGACCGCCTCATTAAGGAACGAAACGCCGACTTTGCCGACGTCTATGTCTATGGAATAGGCGAGGAAGCTTTAAACAAGGCCGGTTTTGTTTTAAGAAAAGAGAGGGACGAAAGCATAATCCCCGATTACCTCACGCCGCCCCTCTTTGAAAACGTTGATTTTTACTCGGTGGTTGACGACACGGAAAAATATCTTATGTTTCGCGCCGACGGCGACCAAGACCGCCCTAATATGGAGGCGTAAATGAAAAAAATATTATCCATCGCGCTCGTTCTTACGCTTACCCTTTCGCTTTTCGGGTGTACCAAGCCAACCGCGCCGAACGCCGACCCGTCGGGGGGCGGCACCGTCAACGTTACTCCAAACGGGGACGACAAGCCCACAGCAGGCGGTGACGACGGCAAAATAAAATTCGTATACGCCCCGCCGACCGAGCAGAGCTTTTGTATTCCGTCGGCGTCGGTCGACAAGCTTGTATCGCTTGCTAAGCCCTTTAATTCCTATCCGGAGGAATTCACCGACCCCTCGGAGCTGTCGGACTACGCCCTCTTTTTCGCGGCGGCGTCCAAGCTTCGCTCCAACTTCATCGCAAGCAGCGACAACTTTTCCTATTCCATTTCCTTCTCCCTTTTCCCCAACGCGATAAAGGAAATGTTTGGCGACGGCGCCGCTTTTTCCGCCGACTTTGCAAGCAAGTCCTACGAGCCGTATGCGTTTGATGCCGCGACGGGCACCGTCACGACCTACGGCATAGGCGAGATGTATTCGCCGCTTTTCACCTTTGCGGTTGTTCCGCTGGAGGACGGATACGAGCTTTGGCTAATCGACCTTATGGACGATAACATCACCTCGCGCCCCGAGCTGCTTGAGCTCGTTGAGTTCGGCAAGGCGGAGGAAATCACCTATGATATGATAAAGGACTTCGCCCTTGATATGCAGACCAACGTCTATTCCTTTAAGGATATCGGGGACGGAAAGCTTATCCTTTCGGGTTTTCGTTACGAAAACTACAAGGGGCTTTCCCACTACCTTATCTAAATTTAAATGCAATATAAAAGCCTTCGCTGAATGCGAAGGCTTTTTCTTTGCGTTGATTGTTGACGCTATATCAAAAGCAGACTTGCCGCGATAAGAAGCTGACCTATATAGTAGGCGGAAAGGTTTATCGCGCGGAACACCTTGATTTTCTTGCGCCCAAAGAGGTGGAAAATAAGAATGATATCGCTTGCCGCAAACAGCACCGCGCCGACGGTGAACACGGTTGAGGATATGTTTTCGGGGTGACGGATAAGCAGCGAAATCGCGGTGCTCATCATAAGCAGCACAACCGCGATATAAACTCCGCCGAAAATCTTAAATTTCTTGTCGGCGTCGACATTTTTAAGAATAAGCGTAAGGGCGACGGCGGAAAGCACCGCGCAAAGGGGAAGGGCAATATAAAGCGCGCCGGGGTCACGACCGATAAGCGCGATGACGTAAAGAATATGTCCCGCCATAAAAACAGCGATACCTAAAAGGAAAATCTTTTGCGCCGCGCTCTCTTTTAAGAGAAGGCGAAGGTTTAAAAGAACGTCGCCGATTGCGCCGCAGATAAGCCCCGCGATAACGAGCGAGCCGAAATGGGTATCGACCGAATTTGCAAAGCACAAAAAACCGAGAAGGACAAAAACACAGGACGCCAAGCCCTTAAGCACCACGGCGGGAAGAAATTTCTTTTTGTATTCACATACGATGAACGCCGCGTCTAACGCGCAGCCGAGAAGCACTATTAGAAAAAATCTTGTAAGCATTCCTTTTGCCTCCTAATAATTTGGCAACCGCCTGAGCTCTCAAACGGTTGCCATAAATTTTTACTTCTTTTTGCGGGGATTTTTAATCTGCGCCTGAGCCGCCGCGAGGCGAGCTATCGGAACGCGGAAGGGTGAGCAGGAAACATAGGTCAGTCCCGCGTTGTGGCAGAACTCAACCGACGACGGGTCGCCGCCGTGCTCGCCGCATATTCCAAGCTTTATGTCGGGGCGGGTTTCGCGGCCCAGCTTGCAGGCGAGCTCAATAAGCTTGCCGACGCCGTGCTGGTCAAGACGCGCGAACGGGTCGCTTTCGTAAATCTTCTTCGCGTAGTAGTCGGTCAGGAACTTGCCCGCGTCGTCGCGCGAGAAGCCGAAGGTCATCTGGGTGAGGTCGTTTGTGCCGAAGCTGAAGAACTCGGCTTCCTCGGCGACCTCGTCGGCTGTAATCGCCGCGCGGGGAATTTCAATCATCGTGCCGACCTTGTATTTAAGGCTGCTTCCGCTTTTCGCGATAATCGCGTCGGCGGTCGAGGTCACGATTTGTTTAACGTACTTTAATTCCTTGACGTCGCCGACAAGGGGAATCATTATTTCGGGCACCACGTCAAGCTTGGTTTTCTTTATGACGTTGAGCGCCGCTTCGATAACCGCCGTGGTCTGCATTTCGGCTATTTCGGGATAGGATACCGCAAGACGGCATCCGCGGTGACCCATCATCGGGTTGAACTCGTGGAGCTCGGCGATAACCGCCTTGATTTCGGCGGGGGTTATCTTCATTTCCTCGGCAAGCGCCTTGATGTCGCCGGCGTCGGTCGGAAGAAATTCGTGAAGGGGCGGGTCGAGGAAGCGTATCGTTACGGGGTTGCCCTCCATTGCGATATAGAGCTTTTCGAAATCGCTTCTTTGCATGGGAAGAAGCTTGGCAAGCGCCGCGCGGCGCTGTTTTTCATCCTTAGAGATAATCATTTCGCGCATGGCGGAAATTCTGTCCGCTTCAAAGAACATATGCTCGGTGCGGCAAAGACCGATGCCCTCCGCGCCAAACGAGAACGCCTGCTTGGCGTCTGCAGGGGTGTCGGCGTTGGTGCGAACCTTAAGCACCCTTATTTCGTCCGCCCAACCCATGAAGCGGCCAAAGTCGCCCGAAACCGTCGCGGCGACCGTCGGGATAGCGCCGATATATATGTTGCCCGTCGAGCCGTCGAGCGAAATGTATTCTCCGCCCTTGACGACGTTTTTGCCGACGGTAAAGGAATGTGCTTTTTCGTCGATACGGATATCGCCGCAGCCGGAAACACAGCAGGTTCCCATTCCGCGGGCGACGACCGCCGCGTGGGAGGTCATTCCGCCGCGAACCGTGAGGATACCCTCGGAAACGTGCATACCCTCGATATCCTCGGGGGAGGTTTCAAGACGAACGAGAACGACCTTGTCGCCCGCGTTTGCCATCTTTATCGCTTCGTCAGCCGAGAAAGCAACCTTGCCGCACGCCGCGCCGGGAGAGGCGGGAAGCGCCGAGGCGACAACCGTCGCCTTCTTTAACGCCTTGGCGTCAAACTGCGGGTGAAGAAGGGCGTCAAGCTGCTTGGGGTCAACCATTGAAACAGCCTTTTCCTTTGTTATCATCTTTTCGTCAACAAGGTCGCACGCAACCTTAATTGCTGCCGCCGCTGTGCGCTTGCCGTTGCGGGTCTGAAGCATATAGAGCTTGCCCTTTTCTATGGTGAACTCCATATCCTGCATATCTTTATAGTGCTTTTCAAGCTTGTTCGCTATGTCAACAAACTGCTTGTAAACCTCGGGCATAGTGTTCTGAAGCTGGCTAATCGGCTGAGGGGTGCGAACGCCTGCGACGACGTCCTCGCCCTGCGCGTTCATAAGGAACTCGCCGTAAAGGTTCTTGTCGCCCGTCGCGGGGTCACGGGTAAACGCGACGCCTGTGCCGCTGTCCTCTCCCATATTTCCGAAGACCATCGACTGAACGTTGACAGCCGTTCCCCAAGAGGAGGGGATATCGTTCATCCGGCGATAGAATACCGCGCGGTCGTTGTCCCAGCTTCTGAAAACGGCCTTGACTGCGCCCATAAGCTGGTCGCGCGGGTCGTCGGGGAAATCAGCCTTGATTTCGCTTTTATAAAATTTCTTGAACGCCACAACCATCTCTTTGAGGTCGTCGGCGGTAAACTCTGTGTCAAGCTTAATTCCGCGTTTTTCTTTCATCTCGTCGATAATGACCTCGAAGCGCTTCTTCGAAAGCTCCATAACGACGTCGGAATACATCTGGATAAAACGGCGATAGCTGTCGTAGGCAAAGCGCTCGTTGTTCATAAGCTCCGCAAGACCCTTAACCACCTGCTCGTTAAGTCCGAGGTTAAGAATGGTATCCATCATGCCGGGCATAGACGCGCGGGCGCCCGAGCGAACAGAAACAAGAAGGGGGTTCTTTTGGTCGCCGAACTTTTTGCCCGTGATTTTTTCCATTTTTTCAAGATACTTGTAAATTTCGTCTTCTATTTGCTTGTTGATGGTTTTGCCGTCCTCATAGTAGCGGGTGCACGCCTCCGTGGATATAGTAAATCCTTGAGGTACAGGCATGCCGAGGTTTGTCATCTCCGCAAGATTTGCGCCCTTTCCTCCGAGAAGCTCGCGCATCGAGCCGTTGCCCTCCGAGAAAAGATATACATACTTATGCGCCATTTTTTATCCTCCGTTTTGTAGTTTTTTAGTCTACTTCTTAAGACTTTCATATCGTTGCCAAAATATTATATCAAAAAAGAAATAGTATTTCCACTTAAATTTCGTTATTATTGCGAATTTTTTTAAATACACTTGAAAAAGAACGCTAAACTTGTAATAATATAAGTATCCTAAATTAGTTATATTAAGGAGCAACTGTTTTATGGCTTTGAATACATCCAACGTAAACTGTGTTATTCTTGCCGCAGGGGAAGGCAAGCGTATGCATTCGACCTCCTCGAAGGTGCTTTGTGAAGTCGCGTTTAAGCCTATGCTGTCATGGGTAGTTGACGCGGCGAAGCAATCGGGAATTGAAACGATATGCGTCGTCGCAAGCAGTGACGACGTGAAAAAAGCGGCGGAAGGCTGCGTTATATGCGAACAAAAAGAGCGTCTTGGAACTGGACACGCGGTAATGTGCGCGAACGATTTTCTTACCGAACATCGCGACGGCAACACCCTTGTTCTTTGCGGGGACGCTCCTTTCATTGACGTCGACACGATAACATGGTCGCTCGACGAGCATATCAAAAACCATAACGACGTCACCGTTATTACGGCGGTGGTCGGCGACCCGACGGGCTACGGAAGAATTATTCGCCGCGACAATATGTTGGCGGCAATTATCGAGCAAAGCGACTGCACCGAAGCGACGAGAACCATCTGTGAAATCAACTCGGGCGCATACTGGTTCAAGACCGAAAGCCTTTTGAAGGCGCTTTCGGAAATTAAGAACGACAACGCTCAGGGTGAATACTACCTGACCGACGCCGTTTCTATACTGATTAACTCCGGCAAACGGGCAGGCTGTTTCGCGGCTTCGTCCCCCTATATCGCCCTTGGCGCCAACCGTCCCGCCGACCTGCTTCGCCTTAACGATATAGCGAGTGAGCAGGCGATTGAAAAATTCCTGAACGCGGGGGTTCGCTTCGTAAAGCGCGACGGAATAATAATTGGACCCGACGTGGAAATCGAGCCCGGCGCAATCATTATGCCCGGTTGTATCCTTTTCGGCAAAACAAAAATCGGCGAGGGTTCAACCATAGGCCCCAACTCCTACGTCTGCGACACCGAAATCGGCAAAAACACGGTGTTTAATTCCAGCCAGTCGCACGACAGCAAGGTTGGAGACAATGTTAAAATCGGGCCCTTCGTTCAGCTTCGCCCCGATTCGATTATATGCGACGACGTTAAAATCGGAGATTTCGTCGAAATCAAGAACTCCACCATCGGACGCGGCACCTCGGTCGCACATCTTACCTATGTCGGCGATTCGGACGTCGGCGAGTTCTGCAACTTCGGCTGCGGGGTCGTTTTCGTCAACTACGACGGCGAGCTTAAAAATCGCAGCGTAATCAAGGACTTCGCCTTCGTCGGCTGCAACACCAACATCGTCGCCCCCGTAACAATCGGAAAAGGCGCGTACACCGCCGCGGGCGTTACGGTAACGAAGGATATACCTGACGGCGCGCTCGCTATCGGCCGTCCCGAGCTTACGATAAAAGAAGGCTGGGCGGCGAACAAGCTGAAAAAGTACATCGAAAAGAAAAGCAAGCTAAAATAACTTTTGAATAAGTATAGGAAAGTAGAGGGAACCACGTATGAATCTTCACGGAAGGGACATTAAAATCTTTGCGGCTAACTCAAACCCGAAGCTCGCAAAGGAAATGTCAGAGTACCTCGGGCTTCCGCTCGGGAAAAGCGACGTCGGTCTGTTCAGCGACGGCGAAATTTCGGTAACGGTGCACGAATCGGTGCGCGGAAGCGACGTCTTTGTCGTTCAGTCGACCGCCGCTCCTGTCAACCGCCACCTTATGGAGCTGCTGATTATGATTGACGCGTTTAAGCGCGCGTCGGCGGGCCGCATTACGGCGGTTATGCCCTATTACGGCTATGCCCGTCAGGACAGAAAGTCCAAGGGACGCGACCCCATTTCGGCAAAGCTCGTCGCCGACCTTATCACTACCGCGGGCGCTGACAGAATACTTACTATGGACCTTCACGCTCCTCAAATTCAGGGTTTCTTCAATATACCCGTTGACCACCTTGTCGGTATGCCTATTCTATCCCCCTACTTCGAGGCAAAATACGCCGACAAAAAGGAAAACGTCGTAGTTATGTCGCCCGATATCGGCTCAATAAACCGAGCAAGAACCTTTGCCCAGCGGCTTGACCTTCCTATCGCAATCGTCGACAAGCGCCGCCAGAAGGCGAACGAATGCGAGGTAATGAACATCATCGGAGACGTCGACGGCAAGGACATCATCATTTACGACGATATGGTTGACACGGCGGGCACCCTCACCAACGCCGCCAATGCCATAAAGGCGAAGGGCGCGAAATCAATCTGCGCCTGCGCGACCCACGCGGTCCTTTCTGGTCCGGGCGTCGAGAGAATCAGAAACAGCCCCATTGACGAGCTCGTTATGCTCGACACGATAGCTCTCCCCCCCGAAAAACAGGACCCAAAGATAAAAATCATTTCCTGCGCCCCTGTTTTCGCCGAGGCCATCGCCCGCATCTACTCCGACAAGCCGATTTCACCGCTTGTAAGCTAAAATAAAACAACAAAATAACGAAGGGAATGCAGTTATGAAAAAAATTATCGCTTTGGTTCTGGTTTTAGTTCTTTGCCTTTCGCTTGCCGCCTGCTCGCCGAGAAGCATTGTCAGCAACATTAAGAACGAAATAAAACACACGGTAGACGACATTTTCGGCGGAATTAAATCGAAGATTTCCTCGATTTTCAACAAAGACGACAACGACGACGATCTCATCGACGACGGTTATCTTATTGACGGCGACGAAGACGGTGAAGACAGCGATGACGACGATTACTCCAACGCAAGTCTTGACCATCCGGTTGCGACCCTTGCCGAATTTGACGATGAAATGATGTCGTTTGATTTCAACACCGACTGGTCCGCGTTTTACGAGTCCCAAACCGACGACGGCGGATATATCTACGCCGTGTGGTCAGACGAGTCGGTTAATTCAAGTAATTATCTTAACTATGAAACAGAATACGTCGCTTCGTCAAAGATAGTTGTCACCGCCGAGGACAGCGACGATTATACAGGCAAGCTCCTCTCGGTTTACGCATACGTACCCCTTTATGACATTACTTATATGGACCCCGCTGACTCGGACGGCTTTATTACCCTTTCAAAGAGCGTTCTTAAGGGAATGATTTCCGGTCTTACCGACAGCGAGGCCGACGAGCTTTATGCAACCATTAATCTTCCGACAGCCGACGATTACGAGGCGATTGTAAACGGCGACCTTAACCCGAGTGATATTGAATTCGGTTACGCTTACATCGACGACGGACGATATGTCATTTCGGCGATTAATATGAGCGATACGATTATCCTTCAGCTTATGTCGCTGTATTAATCTTTACGCGCATAAAAAAGCGGACTGCTCAGCAGTCCGCTTTTATTTTTGCACTTTTGTCCGATGTTAACGAATTGCCATCGCATAGCTGAGCATCGGAAGGATTGACGTAAGAAGAAGCGCCACAACAAGCACGACGCAAAGAATTATCGTTATTATCTTAATGAGCTTTCGATTGTTCATCATAATCTTTTCTCTCCTTTAAAATGAACTTTGACGAGGCGAAGAAGCCGCCAAGTGCGCCAAGCAGGTCCGCGAGAATGAGCGTCGCCTCCCGTCGGTCGCCCGCCCGAACAAGGGATATTATCGTCGGCGCGCCGACGCCCGCGACTACGAAGAGAACAACAAAGGAAAGCGCGACCGTCTTTTCCTTGTTTTTCTGCTTGTCCTCAAGAGAAAGATACCGTCCAAAGGCAAGAAAGAAAAGCGCAAGCACAAGCTCGACGGCGACCGCAGCGATAATAACGCTGTTGTTTGCGTTAATCGGCGCGGTGACGAACTCGGTCAGCGCCCGAAAGCAGTACCACAAAATCACCGTTGTCGAAAGATATGCTCCGCCAGTATATTTTTCGCTGTCGCGAAGATACCAAAATCCTGTGACAAAAAACCACAGCGCCGCCAGCACGCCCAAGACACAGCATATGCCCGACACAAGCTTGCCAGCAAGGACAACATATTTCGCGCTTTCAAAAAAGCCCTGAAGACTTGCTACGAAGGCGAAAACTCCCGCAAGGGAAAAAAACAAAAAGGCGGGCGAGCTTTTTTCTTTTTCGCTGCCTGTCGAGATACAGGGCTTAAAGCGTCTGTTTAAAAGCACGACAAGCGCGACAAGAAGCGCCGCCATAACGACGCGAAGAACGGTTGAGCCGCCGTCATAATAGCCCGTCTTCGGATTTATGAAGCAAATCGCGTCGATTGTCCTAAACGCAAAAAACATAAGCGTAAGCAAACCGCAGAGCAAAAATTGTTTTCTCAAAGCTTTCTGTCTCCGATGGGAATATATTCGCGTGTCTCGCCGAGATATTTGTAGGCGGGGCGAATGATTTTGTTGCCGAAGAGCATTTCCTCGACCCTGTGAGCGCACCAGCCCGACATTCTCGCAACGGCGAAAAGCGGTGTATAAAGGTCGGTCGGAATACGCATAGATTTATATACAAGACCCGAATAAAGGTCGACGTTCGCACAGATGTTGCCGATTTTCCGCTTTTGATACATAAGCTCGGGCGCGAGACGCTCCACCGCGTAAAGCAGCTTGTAGTCGTCACCCATACCCGTCTGCTCGGCAAGCTCCTTGGCGTTTTTGCGAAGAATTGTCGCGCGCGGGTCACTCATCGTATATACCGCGTGACCCATACCATAAATAAGCCCGGACTTATCTCCGTTCTTTTTGTCGAGGGTATCGTTAAGGTAATTTTTTATTTCGTCGTCGTCATTATAGTCGCGAACGCCTTCCTTGATTCCGTCGAGCATATTCATAACCTGAATATTTGCGCCGCCGTGCTTCGGCCCTTTCAGCGCGCCGATTGACGCGGAAATGGCGGAATATATGTCGGTGCCCGTCGAGGTCAGCACGCGGGTGGTAAAGGTCGAATTGTTTCCGCCGCCGTGGTCGGCGTGAAGCACAAGACACAAATCAAGCAGCCGCGCCTCCTGCTCGGTAAATTTTTTGTCCGAGCGGTTGATTCGAAGAATATTCTGCGCCGTCGAAAGCTCGGGCTTCAGCTGATGAAAATACATACTCTTTTTATCGTATACGCGTCGCTTAACCTGATAGGCGTCGACCATAATCGTCGGCACGACCGAAATAAGCGAAAGCGCCTGATAAAGCGAATTTTCAAGCGACATATCCTCGGCGTTTTTGTCGTAAGAATATAGCGCCAGCACCGAACGCGCCATCTTGTTCATTATGTTCGGCGACGGGGCTTTCATAATCATATCCTCCGCAAAGCCGTCGGGAAGCTCGCGCAGCTCCGACATAACCTTGCGCATAATTTTCATCTGTCCGATTGTCGGAAGCGAACCGAAAAGAAGAAGCCACACAACCTCCTCGAAGATATATCTATCCTCGTTCGCGTTAGCTTCAATGATTTGGTTGACGTCAATTCCGCGATAGATAAGCTTTCCGTCGCAGGGCACTCTTTCGCCGTCCTTCATCTCGTAACCGACAACGTCGCATATGCTCGTAAGCCCCGCTAAAACACCCGTTCCGTTGGCGTTGCGAAGACCTCTTTTGACGTCGTATTTTACCCAGTCGTCTGCGTTTATGTAGTTATATTTCTTAAACTCGTCACATAAATATGTAAAAGAGTCGCGCAGCTCAGGCGTAAATTCTTGAAGCATAAAACAATTCCTCCTTCTTTGAGAAAAAACAACTTTAGATATTGTAGCACAATTTATTATATTTTGCCACACAGGAGAAAAAAATGAAGTTAAAGCTAACGCCGATTTTGGTCTTTGCGGTTCTCGTCGCGGCCACGCCCGCGCTTGCGTTGCTTTCGCCGCGTGAAACTGGCGAACACCTTGAAACTCTTCCGAGCACTACAATCGGCAAAACCGACGAAAAAAAGGACGCTCTGATAACCGTTTACGACGAGGGCGCGAAAGAAGCCCTTACCCTTACCGAGCGCGAATATCTCATCGGCGCGGTCGTTACCGAAATGCCCGCGCTGTACGAGGTCGAAGCGCTCAAGGCGCAGGCGGTCGCGGCGCGGAGCTACGCTCTTTTCGTCAAAGAGCTTCGCGAGAAGGAGCCTCTGCCCGAGCTGAAGGGCGGTATTTTTTCGGTCAACACCAAGGCACACACCGGATATGTTCCCGAGGCGGAGGCAAGAAATATTTACGGCAAAAACTTTTCGCTGTACTATGACAAAATCGCCGACGCCGTAGACGAGGTTCTCGAATACGCCGTGACGGTCGACGGCAAGCCGATTTGCGCGTGCTATCACGCTATTTCCACGGGACAAACCGAAGCGAGCGAAAACGTTTTCGCGTCGGCGCTGTCCTATCTTGTTCCCGTCGACAGCTCGTTTGACGAAGCGGCGCCGGGGTATCTTTCCACCGTTGTTTTTTCGCCAAGCGAGCTCAACACCCTTTTAACCCTTAACGTGGAGGACTTCTCCCTTTCGGGCGAGCCGGAAACATGGTTCGGCGAAACGAAATATTCCCCGTCCGGCAACGTGACGTCTGTCATTCTCGGCGACCGTGTTTTTTCCGGCACGGAAATACGGACGCTTTTGAATCTTCGTTCGGCGGCGTTCACGGTCAACTATGCCGACAGCGTTTTCACCTTCACCGTGCGCGGATACGGTCACGGCGTCGGAATGAGCCAGAACGGGGCAAACGAGCTCGCCAAGCGCGGCGAAAGCTTCAAGGACATTCTTTGCTACTACTACACAGGCGCGGCGGTCGAAAAATATTAACGCACAAGCAAAAACGGTCTGTCCTTTTGCTTTCGCTCAACAAACCGTTTTTTGCTGTATTGGAAGAATTGCTATCAAATTTTAGACGCCCGTAAGGACGTTGTTCGCAGGAATTTTTATAAGATACTCGACGTACTCGTCGCCGTCGCGGCGCTCGGTCTGCGCCCTTACTCCCGCCTGTTTCATCACCTCAAGCGCGCGGTTAATGGTGTTGAAGAAAATTCTGACGTCCTTTATCGCGACGGTTCTTTTCTGAATATCTCCCGCGTCGAGATTAAGCCGTTCGCATAAAATACGCGCCTTTTGCCCAAGGCAAAGCTCGTCCGACAGCAGGTCTGCGAAGATATGCTCCCGTTCATTTCGCGGCATCGTAAGAATATATCTCGCGCGTTTTTCGCTAACTCCCGCCGCCTCGCATATAACCCGCTCCCGTTCGTCAAGGCAGAGAATTTGAAGCTTTTTTTCAACCTCCGACGACGAAAGACCCGTCAGTCTGCAAAACCTTTCGCTTTTCATTTCGCACCCGTTAAGGGCGGCGTAGTACGCCTCGGCAAGCTCAAAGCAGGTCATATTTTCGCGATGAAGATTCGCGACAAGACCCCGAACCTCAAGGTCGTCCTCATCGTTTTTTATTACCACGCAGGGCACCCGCTTCAAATAGAGCCGACGGGCGGCAAGCAGACGGCGCTCGCCCGAAACAACGACGAATTCCCGCCCCTCCCGAGCAACGATAAGCGGTTCGACAATGCCGTAATGCTTTATGCTTGTTACAAGCTCCTCAAGCCGTTCCTCATCATAAAGGTGCCTTTGGGGACGCTTCGGCTGAACGAGCTTATCGGTTTTTATGTAGCACGCCCTTATCAATCCAAATTCCTTTTGAAACATAAAAGCCCCGCCCTTTCTTATGTGCTTATCGTAACACAAGGGCGGAGCTTTTGCCATATAATTCCTTCTTCAAAATGCAACAGCATTCTCTTTCCTGTATCAATTTAAAGAGGGCTTTTTAAAATATTTTTTCCGCTTCTCGGATATTTTGGCGCAGTTTGCGATATCTTTTTGACAACGACAAGAACTCGTTCGCTTCCGTTCGGAAGAGTAAACCGGCGCTTGGCGACGACCATTCCGCCAAGCTCCTTCAGCGCGTGCTTTGAGCGTGAAATTTCCTCGTCGGCGTCCGGCCCCTTCATTGCGATAAAATGCCCGCCCGCTTTGACGAGCGGAAGGCAGTATTCCAAAAGCGGCGAAAGCTCGGCGACGGCGCGGGCAACAACGGTGTCGTACGCTTCGCGATATTCACCGCGAGACAGCTCCTCGGCGCGGCCGTGAACGGTTTTTATGTCTACGCCGATTTCCCGTGCGGCGTCCTCAATAAATTTAAGCTTCTTTCCCGTCGAGTCGATAAGCGTAAGCGACAAGGACTCCTTCGCCGTTTTTATCACGACGCCGGGAAAGCCCGCTCCTGTTCCGACGTCGGCGACCTCGCCCGAAAGCTCGTCGCAGGAAAGCAAGGTAAGGCTGTCTAAAAGGTGCTTAATCTCGACGTCGCGAGGCTCGGTTATCGCCGTAAGATTGAGGCTCTTGTTGGTTTCGACAAGCTTTTCGCAATAGCTGTCGAGCTTATTCGCCGCCTGCTCGCTTACCGAAACGCCAAGGCTTCCCGCCTCGCTAATCAGTCGTGTTATGTCTATCATTTCGTCTTTTCTCCTTGGTAAGCCAGATTGTAAGCACCGAAATATCGGCGGGATTAACCCCGCTTATTCGGCTTGCCTGTCCGATTGAAAGCGGTTTTGCCTTGTTCAGCTTATCTCGCGCTTCTATACGAAGCCCCGTCACAAGCGCATAGTCAAGCTCGGGCGACAAAGCCATATTCTCCAAGCGACGCTGTTTGTCTATAACAATTTTTTGACGCTTCAAATAGCCCTCGTATTTTAATTCGGTTTCGGCCTTTTCGATTATTCCGTCACTCGGCGCGTCCTTTCTCGTTGTGTCGAACTGCGCGATATCGCGATAGCTTATCGACGGTCTTTTTACAAGCGACGCAATGGTCGCGCCTGTCACAAGCGGCGCGGTTTCACGTTGTGCCAAAAGCTTGTTTAACCCTTCCGACGGAGGAATAACGACCCTGTTCATACGGTCGATTTCATCTAATAGAAGCTTTTTGTTGGTGAGGTAAACCTCATATCTCTTGTCGGTCACAAGACCGATTTCACGTCCCCTTTCGCAAAGCCGTCGGTCGGCGTTGTCCTGACGGAGAAGAAGGCGATATTCGCTTCGAGAGGTCATCATACGATAGGGCTCGTTGGTTCCCTTGGTGACGAGGTCGTCGATAAGCGTGCCGATATATGAGCTGTCGCGTGTCAGAATAAAAGGCTTGCCGCCCTTTGCTTTTTGTGCGGCGTTAATCCCCGCTATAAGTCCCTGCGCCGCCGCCTCTTCATAGCCGCTCGTTCCGTTGAACTGACCCGCGCCGAAAAGCCCTTTAACGGTCTTTAATTCGAGCGATGGTAGAAGGGTAAGCGGGTCGCAGCAATCGTACTCAATCGCATATGCGGGCCGCATAATTTCAATATGCTCAAAGCCCTCTATTGTTTCATACATCTCATGCTGAACGTCTACGGGAAGGGAGGAGCTCATTCCCTGAAGATACATCTCGTCGGTGTCGTCGCCGCAGGGCTCGATAAACAGCTGATGTCTCTTCTTGTCGGAAAAGCGAACAACCTTGTCCTCAATCGACGGGCAATAGCGCGGGCCTATCCCTTCGATTTTTCCTCCGTAAAGGGGCGAACGATGCAGATTATTTCTTATAACCTCGTGGGTTCGCTCGTTGGTGTAGGCAATATAGCACACGGCGTGATTTTTTATTTCGTCAGGACTGTCCATAAAGGAAAACGGCGTTATGCGCTCGTCCCCCCGCTGAATTTCAAGCTTCGAAAAATCTATGCTTCTTCGATGTACGCGGGCAGGCGTGCCCGTTTTAAACCGCCTTATTTCGACGCCGTTGTCAATAAGGCTTTGCGTCAATTTAGTCGCGGCGTTAATGTTGTCGGGTCCGGAAACCTTTGTCGCGTCGCCGACGAAAATCCGCCCGCCAAGATATGTGCCCGTCGCCACGACGGCGCATTTTGTTGAAAAGGTCGCGCCGAGAAGGGTTTTAACCGCCGTTATCGCGCCGTTGTCGACAACGATTTCAGTCGCCTCGTCCTGTATAACGTCGAGATTCTTTTGGCCTTCAAGGGCGATTTTCATATACTTGTGGTAGGCTCTTCGGTCGCTTTGAACCCGCAGCGAATGAACCGCCGCACCTTTCGCGAGGTTGAGCATACGGCTTTGTATCGTCGTAGCGTCCGCCGCTCTGCCCATTTCGCCGCCAAGCGCGTCGATTTCGCAGACAAGGTGCCCCTTCGCCGTTCCCCCGATAGACGGATTGCACGGAAGATTCGCAATAGCGTCAAGCGAAAGCGTCAGCACCGCCGTCCTTGCGCCAAGACGCGCCGAAGCGAGCGCGGCTTCACAGCCCGCATGCCCCGCGCCGATTACAATAACGTCATATTCTTTAAATTTAAACATTTTATTTCCCCACACAAAATCTTGAAAACACCTCGTCGAGCACAGCTTCGCTTACATTTTCGCCCGAAAGCTCAGCTAAATCCGATAGGGTTTCCGACAAAAGAGCAAAGACAACGTCAAGGGTTGAGCTTTCGCTCGCCTCGGCGGCGCTTTGCGCCGCCGCAAGCGCGCGCACGGCGCAGTCGCGCTGTCTCTCGTTGGCAAGAAGGGGCTCGTTCACGTCAAAGGCGTCGGTCTTGACGGCGCGCGCTACCGCTCGGTCGAGCGCGGCGAGCGAAGAATCGTCCTTCGCGCTGATATATGCAATATTCGCAAACGCTCTCTCAATCGCCTTGTTATCAAGCTTCATCTGAAGGTCGGTTTTGTTAATAACCGCGACGACATTTTTCTCGCGAAGCCGCGCGATTAGAGCCTCGTCGTCCTTGTCGAGAGCGCGCGAGCTGTCGAAGACAGCGAGCACAAGAGCGGCGTTTTCAAGCCTTGACAGCGCCTTTTCTATTCCGAGCCTTTCAACAACATCTTCGCTGTTTCGTATTCCCGCCGTGTCGGCAAGCAGAAGGGTCGTGCCTCCGAGCCGCACCTGCTGCTCGACAACGTCGCGGGTGGTGCCCGCTATCGCGGTAACGAGCGCCTTTTCGGTTCCCGCAAGAAGATTAAGAAGGGTGCTTTTTCCTACGTTGGGGGTTCCGACAATCACGGTCGGCACACCTCTTATCACATTTACGCCCGTTTCGTAGCCTGAAACAAGCCTTTGAAGCTCGTCTGTTATGTCTTTAAGCTGTTTTTTAAGAAGCTCGCCGTCGATTTCGTCAACGTCCTCCTCGGGAAAATCAATATAGGCGGTTATGTGGGCTTGAATTTCGAGTATCTCGTCTTTAAGCTGTTCGGTTTTTTTATAAAGTGCGCCATGGGAAAGATTTGCCGCCGCCATTTCGCCCTGCTTCGACGCGGCGTTTATGACGTCGCAAACGGCCTCGGCTTCGGTTAGGGTAATGCGCCCGTTAAGAAGAGCGCGCCGGGTAAACTCTCCCGCCGACGCCGTGACCGCACCCGCGGAACACACCTCGCGAAGGGTCGTTTCGCAAACTATCTCGCCGCCGTGACACATAATCTCAACGACATCCTCGCCCGTATAGCTCCGCGGCGCGTGAAAAACGAGTGCGACCACCTCGTCGATTATTTCGCCCTTTGCGTTTTTGACGTCGCCCAGCCGAGCGGTGTAGCCCGCAAGGGAAGACAGCTTTTCTTTGCTTTTCGCGAAAAATATTTTGTCCGCGATATCAAAGGCGTTTTCGCCCGAAATGCGTATTATGCCTATTCCGCCGCTTCCCGCAGGGGTCGCGATTGCGGCGACGGTGTCAAAGATACTGTTCATCTTTTTCTCCAAAAACAAAAGAGGTCAACGGTATAGTGTGTACAACAAGTGTACACGCCGACCTTTGACCTCGGTGTGTCGTATTGAGCCTGATTTAAAGCTCGATTTTTTTATAAAGCGACGAGCTGTCGACCGGGGAAGCCTTCGCTTCTGTCGGCGCCTTGACGACGGGAGCTGCGTCCTGCGGCTTGGCTGGCGCGCTGTCATTTCGCTCATAACGCGGCTTGCTGTTGTTATAACCGCCGCGGCTGTTGTTGTTCGGGCGGAAATTTCCGTTGGGTCTTGGACGTCCGTCGCGCGCCTTTCCTCCGCTGATAAGCGAAATCACGACACGACGATTGGGCTCGTATCCGACCGATTCGGATTTAACCCCTTCAATTTCCTGTATGGCGCTGTGAACTATTCTTCTTTCATAGGGGTTCATCGGCTCAAGGGTTTTGTTATAACGGCTCTTTTTGACCTTCGCCGCCTCGCGCTCGGCAAGAGCGATAAGCGTCTTTTCGCGCTTTGCGCGATAGCCCGCGACGTCGAGCGAAAGCTTGCTCATCTCGTCTCCGCCCGCGCGGTTGCATACGAGTGTGCAAAGATACTGAATCGCGTCCATTGTGTCGCCGCGGCGACCGATAATAAGCGAGGAATCTTCGCCGTCAACAAGGAATTTAAGCCCTCTTTCGGTCTTGGCGACCTTAAAGGAAAGCTCTTTCGCGCCCATAAGCGCGGTCATCTCTTTAAGGTAATTGAGCGCTACCTTCGCGGGTTCGGGAATGTCGTTTTCCGACACCTCAACCTCGGGGATTTCCTCGGACTTTACAAACTCGGGCTTTCTGACCTCTTTTGGTTGCTCCTGTTTTTTCTGTTCGGGTCTTCTTTGCTCGAATTTTGCGTTCTGCTGAGGCTGAGCCTTCGGCTCGGCTTGCTTTTTGTCCTCTTTTTCAAAGAGCGACTTGACGGAAAAGCCGTCGTCAATAGCGGAAACCTTGACCTGTGCGGGTTTTGAACCAAAAAGTTTTTTCTGGGGCATTTCGATGATTTCGACCGTTACGTCGTCGCGCGAAAGACCAAGCTCGGCGCACGCCGCCTCAACCGCCTCGTCAACGGTTTTTCCCGTGGTAATTATCTCTTGCATTTAGGATGATTTTCCTTTCTGCTTAATATGCCTAATTGTATCGCTCGTTGTCGAGCTCGCGCGCCTTTTGAAGTCGAAGCTTGTCAAGCTCCATTCCAGTGACCTTCTTTTCGGTAAGGCTTCCGTCTTCAGCTTTAACCTTGACGGTCTTGACCGCCTTCTTTTCCTTTTTCTTCGCCGCAACCGCCGCAATAGCTTCGGCTCTCAGCTTTTCGGGATTGCATATCTTATAAAGGATAAACGACTGACCGATAAGAATGATGTTCTGGAAGCCCCAATAAAGGCTGAAGCCCATGGGATAGGTGAAGGAGAAAACGCCGAAGAGAAGCGCGGAGAATATCATCATTCCCTTGCCTGACGCTCCGCCCGTTTCCGCAGAACCGCTCTTTTTCATGGAAATAAGGGTGGAAAGAAGCATCGTAACAATAGAGAACAGCGGCACGATAAGGGTAAGCGACCAGCCAAGAACGGGGTTTTCCCAAAGATTAATCGAGCCTATGCTCATATCGAGATTTGTTATTTTGTCAATGTAGGAGGCGTATTCGGGGTTTGAGGTGAGGGCGCTGAAAGCCCCGATATTGGTTTTAATCTGCTGAATGGCGGTATTCTCAAGGAAATACGCGCTCTTTACCTCAACGCCGGGGATATTAAGAGTTATTTCAAGAATTTTAGTTATCAGTTCCTTCGGAATGGATATCATATGTGTAAGCGGCTTATAGATAACCCTCAAAAGTCCGAAGATAATCGGGAACTGTATGAGAAGGGGCAGACAGCCTGCGGCGGGATTGTAGCCGTACTCGGTCTGCATCTTCTGAAGCTCTTCCTGCTGCTTTTGCTTATCGTTGGCGTATTTCTTGTTGATTTCGTCTATCATAGGCTTGTACGCCGCCGCCATAGCGGTCGAGCGCTGCTGCTTGATAGAAAGCGGGAAAAGCAAAATCTTTGTGATTAACGTGAAAAGAAACAACGCGAAAACATAGGCGAGCGGAAGACGAAGCACATCGTTCGCGAACAGGTAGCAATACTTCATTATCCAGCCGAGGGGAATGGCGACATAGTCCCATATGCCCATTTTCATCGCGCTCTCAACCGTGACCGCGGGCGCGACGGCGGCGCTGCACGCCGCAAATAATACGACCGCAAACAACGGCAACATAATTAAAAGTGCTTTCTTTTTTTTCATTTTAACTCCTTAATATCGGGGGTTTTTTTATTCTTTCTTTGCGGAACGGGGTCGTACCCGCCTTTGCAAAGGGGATTACATCTTAAAAGCCGCCAGACGGAAAGCGCAACGCCGACAATTACGCCGCGGGTTTCTATCGCCTCCATGGCGTATTCGGAGCAGGTCGGAATAAAGCGACAGTTGCTCCCAAGCGAGGGGGATATGCTTTTTTTGTAAAACCTAAGCAGCATTATAAGTAATTTTTTAATCACCTATAACACCCGCCTTGATAAGCTGTTTTTTCATTATACCGCAAATAAAGGTCGATTTTTGCGCGACCGTTGCGGTACGGCAAACAAAGACTATGTCAAAACAGCCGTCCGCATTTTCCAGTAGCTCGGTTGCGGCGGCTTTGACTATTCTGCGCGCTCGGTTTCGTTCAACCGCACAGCCTATTTTTTTGCTCGCGGTGATACCTATTCGTATTCCGCCGCTTTTTTTCGGCACGACGTAGGTTATCACAAAGGGCGAAACAAAACTTGTCTTGCTTCGGTAAGCACGCTGGAACAAAAAATTTTTGTTTAGCGTTTTGATGTTGTCCCTCATTTTCTAAAAACAAGAGCCAGCCGATTTTGACGGTTGGCTCTTTTAGGCGCTTAAACGGGCTCTTCCGCGTGCGCGGCGACGTGCCAAAACCTTACGACCGTTTTTCGAGGACATACGCTTTAAAAAACCGTGTTCAACCGAACGACTGCGTTTTTTGGGATGATAGGTAGGTTTCATATCTTTGACTCCTTTATTGTACCTTGCAAGAAATAAGTATATAACAAAGGCGTTTTACTTGTCAAGTAAAGTTTTGAACCTTGGGGTATTTATAATTCTCTGGTTTTGGTTATTTTTCTGAACAAATAAGGGCAAAGTTTGTTGAAAACGGGCTGTGCTTTATGTTATAATTGGTCTATATTATAAATTGTATTATTTTTAGTAAGAGGAGCAGGCGATTTATGGAATCTTTCGCGCAGTGTTTAACCGCCGTAAAGGATTTTTGCAGGGAGTCCGAGTCGGAAACCATTTATAACATCTGGCTTAAGGGGCTTGAGCCCGTCTCTTTTGAGGGGGACGTCGCAACCCTTTCGGTGAGCTCGGATTTCATAAAAAGCATGGTTGAGGACAGATATCTCGACCTCATTAAGCACGGCTTTTTGGACGTGATGGGCTTTGACGTCACAGTCAAAATCGAAAGCCGCTCGCTTGCCGCAGAAGAACCAAAGAGCGCGCCAAAGACCGGCGACGACCTTTATACCTTCGACAATTTTATCGTCGGTCAGGACAACCGTTTTGCTCACGCGGCGGCGCTCGCCGTAGCGGCGAACCCCGCCAAGGCATACAACCCGCTTTTCATCTACGGCGCGTCGGGACTCGGTAAAACCCACCTTCTTCGCGCTATTGAAAACGACCTTAAAAAAAGCCGACCGGAATTAAAGGTTCTTTATATCGGAGGCGACCTTTTTACTAATGAGCTTATCGCCGCAATACAGTCGGGCAACACCGAGCCGTTCCACGAAAAATATCGTTCGGTCGATGTGCTATTGGTTGACGATATTCAGTTTATCGGCGGCAAGGAATCGACGCAGGAGGAGTTTTTCCACACCTTCAACGCCCTTCACAACGCCCAAAAGCAGATAGTCCTTACCTCCGACCGACCGCCTAAGGAAATTAAAAGCCTTGAGGAACGTCTTCGCACGCGGTTTGAATGGGGGCTTCTCGCCGACGTACAGCCGCCTGACGTCGAAACGCGAATTTCAATTCTGTATACTAAAGCCGAGGCACTCGGCTTAGAGCTTCCGAGCGAGGTTGCCGACTATATCGCAACCAACGTAAAAAACGATATCCGTCAGCTTGAAGGGGCGATTAAAAAGCTTGCCGCCTACAACAAGATGGAAAAGATTTCGCCGTCAATCGGGCTTGCGCAAAACGCGATAAAGGACGTTATGTCCGAGCAGCAGCCTATCCCCATAACGGTCGAAAAAATCGTCAACGAGGTCGCCCGAACCTACAGCGTTTCGGCGGAGGATATCCGCTCGAGCAAACAGAACGCCGCCGTTTCCGCGCCGCGCCAAATCGCGATGTATATTGTGCGTGAGGTTACGGGAATGACGATGGAAAAAATCGGAGCCGAGTTCGGCGGTCGTAACCACGCGACGGTCGTGTACGCTATGAGCAAGGTTGAAAAGCTTTTGGAAACCGACACACGCACCAAGGAGCTTATCGAGGACATTATTAAAAACGCAAAGGCATAAAAGTTTTAACACCTTCTTCAACCTTTTACAAAAAACTTTCGACATATGAACAGTAATTTTTTTGTTCAACGGCTTTTAAACAAGTCTTTCACATAAAAGCTAAGCTTTTAAACAGCGGTTTTTGTCATACGGGGTGGCAAAAAATTAAGTCTTCAACCGGATTGACCGCCCCTAATACTACTACTGTTGATATTCTGTTAATAACAAAAGAGGATGGAAATAAAAATGAAAATTGTATGTAATCGAGCGGAACTTTTGGATTCTCTCAACGGTGTATCGAAAGCGGTTAGTTCAAAGTCTTCGATACCCGCGATTGAAGGCATTCTTTTGAAATGCGCAAACGACACGGTTATTCTCACGGCATATGATTTGGAAATAGGAATAATTACTTCCTTTGTCGCCGACGTCAAGGAAGCGGGCGAAATCGTACTCAATGCGCGTCTTTTAATTGATATGATTAGAAAAATGACGAGCGATACTGTGACGATTGAAACTGACGGAGAGCTTAAGGCGCAAATTACAGGCGGAATAACAAAATTTAATTTTATCGGTATCCCCTCAAGCGATTTTCCCGAAATGCCTGTTCCTGACGCGGAAAACACTCTTACAATTAAAGCAAATCTTTTAAAAGAGATGATTGGAAAGACGATTTTCGCTGTTTCGACCTCAGACCAAAAACCGGTTCATACAGGAACAAAGTTTATAATGAGCGACGACAGTCTTACGATGGTGTCGGTTGACGGATACCGTCTTGCGGTTTGCACACAAAAGGTAGAATTTTCGTATGAGAACAAGAGCTTTATTGTTCCGGCGAAGACTCTTTCAGAGGTTTGCAAGCTTATGGGCGAGGGTGAAGAGGACGTCAACATCGGTATCGCGAGAAGATACGGAGTTTTCCAGCTTAATAATTACACCGTTATTACGCGACTTCTTGAAGGCGATTTTCTCGATTATAAAAAAGCCGTTCCCGAAGGCTACAAAACGAGGGTCAAAATTGACGTTCGTTCGCTTTTCGATTCGGTCGAAAGAACCTCTTTAATAATAAACGACAGATTTAAAAGTCCCGTTAAATTTCTTTTTGAGGACAACAAGACGATAGTTACCTGCTCAACGGCGCTTGGCAACGCTTACGACGAAATCATTTGCGGTATTGAGGGAGAAGCTGTTGAAATTGGATTTAACAACAGATATGTTCTCGACGCCCTTCGCAACTGCGGATGTGACGAGGTTTATCTCGAAATCGGCGGACCGGTTTCTCCTTTAAAAATGGTGCCTATACAAGGAAACGACTTTTTATTCCTGCTTTTACCCGTTAGAATTAAATCTGAATAATGAAAGAAATTGAAATTAAAACCGAATATATAAAGCTTGACGCTTTTTTGAAATTTGCCGGCGCGGTTATGAGCGGCGGCGAAGCAAAGGAGCTTGTTAAGCAGGGCGAGGTTAGGGTTAACGGCGAGGTTTGTCCTCAAAGAGGAAAAAAGCTTTTTGGCGGCGAAACGGTCGAGGTTCATAATAACGAATTTAAGGTTGTGAAAAGTTGTTCTTGGTAAAACACAGCTTAACTAACTACCGAAACATAAAGGAGCTTGTCTTTTCCCCGTCGCCCGAGGTCAACGTTATATGCGGCGAAAACGGACACGGAAAGACCAACCTTCTTGAAAGTATTTTTCTTCTTTCGGGAGCGAAAAGCTTTCGCGGCGGAAAGGACTTTTCCCTTATTAAAACGGGGGAGGACTATTCGGTAATTGACAGCGATTTTTTCTGCGCCGACCGATATCAGAACATTAGAATGAAGCTTGGCGATAAGGGAAGAACAGCCTCATTAAATAAAGGCGCCGAAAAAAAGGCGTCCAGTCTTGCGGGGACCTTCTGTTCGGTTGTTTTTTCCCCGGAGCATCTTTCCCTCGTTAAGGGCTCGCCCGAAATGAGACGAAGATTTATCGACACGGCGCTTTGCCAGATTTCAAGCAGCTATCTTAACAATTTGAGAAAATACACCCGTCTTTTAAATCAGAAGAACAGTCTTTTGAAGGACAGCCGTTATATAAGCGCGGCGGATGATATGCTCGATGTATACGACGCCCAGTTTGCCGAGGCGGTTTGCGAAATAACGGCAAAAAGACGGGCGTTCATAAAAGAGATTTTGCCTCTTGCCGTTTCGGGATACGAAAAGATTTCAAACGGGCGCGAGGAGCTCGATTTTAAATATTCCTCAACAATGTTTGAGGGGGAAGAAATCGACGTCGACGAGGCGCTTTCAAAAATATACGAGCAAAGGAGCGTTGACCTTCGCGCGGGCTTTTGTACCGCGGGACCTCATCGGGACGATATCGCCATAACCCTCGACGGCGAGGACGCGAAGGTATACGCGTCACAGGGGCAGCAGCGCTGCGTCGTTTTAAGCCTAAAGCTTGCCGAGGCGGAGCTTATGGAAATTAAGCTTGGAGAAAAGCCTGTTTTGCTTCTTGACGATGTTTTAAGCGAGCTTGACGCCAACCGTCAGGATTTCCTTATCGCAAGCCTAAAGGATACCCAAGCGATAATTACCTGCTGCGCGCCCGAGCTTATTATCGAAAGAACAAGGGCGAGCGTTTTTACCGTCGATAACGGAACGCTTATTTAAAAGGATTTTTATGTACATTCATCTTGGCGGAAAAACGGTTATAAAAACAAATAGCATTATCGGTATATTTGATATTGATTACTGCTCCATAAGCAAAAGGACAAGGGGATTTTTGCGCGACGCGGAGCAGAAGGGAAACGTCGTCAACGTGACGGACGAGCTTCCGAAATCCTTTGTCGTATGCGACGGCGAGGACGGACAAAAGGTATATATTTCGTCGATTTCTCCCACGACGCTCAAGAAGCGCGCGGGATTTGTGGAAGGTTTAAAGCTTTTTGAGCAGCGGTTATAGTAAGAGAGGTAGAAAGATATCATGAGCGAGCAAGATAAGAATTACGGCGCGGAACAAATACAGGTTCTCGAAGGGCTTGAGGCGGTTAGAAAAAGACCGGGAATGTATATCGGTTCAACCGGACCTCGCGGGCTTCATCACCTTGTATACGAAATAGTCGACAACTCCATTGACGAGGCGTTGGCGGGCTTTTGCACCGAAATCCACGTCACGATAAAAGAGGGCGACATAATCGAGGTTACCGATAACGGACGCGGTATCCCTGTTGGTATCCAAAAGAAAACAGGTCTTCCCGCGGTTACGGTCGTTTTCACCATTCTTCACGCGGGCGGAAAGTTCGGCGGCGAGGGCTATCATTTTTCGGGCGGACTTCACGGCGTCGGCGCTTCGGTCGTCAACGCTCTTTCGGAGTGGCTCACGGTCAACGTCTATGTCGACGGTAAGGAATATCAGCAGAGCTTTAAGCGCGGAAAAGAAGACGGCGGACTTTCGTGTATCGGCGACACTACGAAAAACGGAACGGTCGTAAGATTTAAGCCCGACAAAGAAATCTTCGAGGATTTGGTATATGATTATGAAACGCTTGAAAGCAGGCTTCGCGAGCAGGCTTTCTTAAACGCGGGCATAAAAATTATTTTGACCGACGAGCGTTCTGAAGAGGTACGTGAGGACGTTATGCATTACGAGGGCGGCATTCGCTCCTTCGTTGAGCATATACACGCCCGCCGCCAGTTAGAGGTTCTACACCCGAACGTAATTTATTTTAATGCGGTTAACCAGACGAACGAAGCGGAAGTCGCTATGCAGTATAACGACAGCTACAATGAGCTTTTGCTTTCGTTTGCAAACAATATACATACCATTGACGGCGGAACCCACGAGCAGGGCTTTAAAAACGCCCTCACAAGGGTTTTTAACGACTACGGACGCCGCCACAACATACTCAAGGACGCCGACAAAAACCTTTCGGGCGACGACGTCCGCGAGGGTCTTACCTGTGTTATAAGCGTAAAGCTTCAGGAGGCGCAGTTCGAAGGACAGACCAAGGGCAAGCTCGGCAACACCGAAATGCGCGGAATAGTCGAAAATATGGTATATTCCAAGCTTCTTGATTTCTTTGAGGAAAATCCCGGAATAGCGAAAACAATATTCGAAAAGGCTCTTGGCGCGGCAAGAGCGCGCGAGGCGGCGAGAAAGGCACGCGACCTTACGCGCCGCAAATCCGCCCTTGAAACTGCGTCCCTTCCCGGAAAGCTTGCCGATTGCACCGAAAAGGGCTCGGAGGGTACAGAAATATATATCGTCGAGGGAGACTCGGCCGGCGGCTCGGCTAAGGACGGGCGCGACCGCCGCTATCAGGCGATACTTCCCCTTTGGGGAAAAATGCTCAACGTCGAAAAGGCAAGACTCGACAAGGTTTACGGAAACGAAAAGCTTATGCCTGTTGTGACGGCGCTTGGCTGCGGTCTTGGCGACGAGGTTGATATAACCAAGCTTCGCTATAACAAAATTATCATTATGTCCGATGCCGACGTCGACGGCGCGCATATTCAGACGCTGCTGCTCACCTTTTTCTTTAGATTTATGCGCCCCGTGCTTGAGGGAGGACACGTCTATTTGGCTCAGCCTCCGCTTTATAAAATGCAAAAGGGTCAGACGTTAAAATATGCATACAGCGACGAGGAACGAGATTCTCTTATGGTTGAGCTTGGCGGAAACGTCAAGATTAACCGCTATAAGGGTCTTGGTGAAATGAATCCGGAGCAGCTTTGGGAAACCACGATGAACCCGGAGTTCAGAACGATGAAGCGGGTTGAAATCGAGGACGCCGCCAAAGCGGACGAGGCGTTTACTATACTTATGGGCGACAAGGTTCCGCCTCGCCGCGAGTTTATTGAACGCAACGCGAAATACGTTCAAAATCTTGACGTATAAGGAGAAGAACGAATATGGATATGAGCGTATTTGAAAACGAAAAGATAATTACCGTCGATGTAGAAAAAGAGATGAAGAAAAGCTTCCTTGACTATTCTATGTCGGTTATTGTGTCGCGCGCCCTTCCCGACGTTCGCGACGGATTAAAGCCTGTTCACCGCCGAATACTCTATTCGATGGAGAAAAAGAACCTGACCCACAGCAACCCGACGAGAAAGTCTGCGAAAATTGTCGGTGACGTTTTAGGAGAGTTTCACCCCCACGGCGACGCGTCGGTTTATGACGCAATGGTACGTCTTGCCCAAAGCTTCTCGATGAGATATCCGCTTATTGAGGGTCAGGGAAACTTCGGCTCTGTCGACGGCGACCCTCCTGCGGCATATCGTTATACCGAAGCGAGAATGAGCAAAATTTCCGATATGATGCTTGAGGATATCGACAAGGAAACGGTCGATTTTATACCAAACTACGACGACACCTCGGTTGAGCCCGTCGTAATCCCCGCAAGAATACCTAACCTTCTCGTCAACGGCTCGACGGGTATCGCCGTCGGTATGGCGACGAACATTCCGCCCCACAATCTAAAGGAAATTATAGACGGAATAACCTATCTTATTGACAATCCCGACTGTACTCCAATAGACCTTATGGAAACCATAAAAGGCCCTGACTTCCCGACGGGCGGCATAATTATGGGACGCTCGGGCATACGCGCCGCGTATGCGACAGGACGCGGAAAGATAACGCTTCGCGGCCGCGCGGAAATTGAAGAGCAAAAGAACGGCAAAATGAGAATTGTCGTGACCGAGATACCGTATATGGTAAACAAGGCGCGGCTTATCGAAAATCTTGCCGAGCTCGTTAAAGACAAGCGCATTGAGGGCATTTCCGACCTCGTCGACGCGTCAGACCGCGACGGAATGAGAATACTAATCGACCTCAAGCGCGACGCCAACGCCCAGGTCGTCTTAAATCAGGTTTACCGTTATACCCAGCTTCAGGACACCGTCGGCGTGATAATGCTTGCGCTTGTAAACGGAGAGCCTAAGGTTATGGACCTTAAGACGATGCTTGAGCATTTCGTCAACTTCCGCCGAGAGGTTATTAGAAGAAGAACAGAGTTTGATTTAAAGAAAGCCATCGAGCGCGAGCATATATTAGAGGGCTTGAAGCGCGCTATTGACATTGTCGACGAAATTATCGCGACAATACGCGCCTGCAAGGGCGGTCAGGTGGAGGCGAAAGCCGCCATTATGGATAAATATGAATTCGACGACCCGCAGGCGACGGCAATTTGCGCCTTCCGCTTAGGACAGTTGGCGGGACTCGAAATACTTAAAATCCAAAACGAATTGGACGAGCTGTGTCAGAAGATAGCCGATTTCAAGGATATTCTTTCGAACGACAGTCATCTTTACAGAATTGTTAAAGAAGAGCTCGCCGAGATACGTGAGAAATACGGCGATGAACGCCGAACCGATATCGCGGCGGTTTCGGGCGAGGTCGACATCGAAGACCTTATTCCCGAGGAGGACTGCGTAATTACCCTTACCCACTTCGGTTACATCAAGCGCCAGCCGGTTGACGTATACAAGAGCCAAAAGCGAGGCGGACGCGGAATACAGGGAATGACGCGCCGGGACGAGGATTTCGTTGAGGACTTGTTTATTACCTCAACCCATGATTATCTTATGTTTATGACCTCTATGGGGCGGGTATACAAGCTAAAGGGGTATGAAATTCCCGAGGGCTCACGCGCGTCGCGGGGAATGAATATTGTGAACCTTTTGCCGCTTCTTCCCGACGAAAAGGTTACGGCGGTCATAAGAGTCGGTGATTTTGACAGCACCCAATATATCGTTATGGTAACGAGAAACGGCATAATTAAGCGAAGCTCCCTTGCGCTTTACAACAACATCCGCAAGACTGGCGTTTACGGAATAACCCTCGACGAGGGCGACGAGCTGACGTGGGCACGGCTTACCGACGGCGAATGTGACCTTGTTGTTGCGACAAGAAACGGTATGTCAATACGCTTTTCCGAAAACGACGTTCGACCAATGGGAAGAACGGCACGCGGCGTAAAGGCAATTAAGATTAAGGACGGCGACTGCGTCGTCGGTATGGCGAGGGTTCGCGACGGAGCCAAGCTTCTTACCGTCAGCGAGGACGGAAAAGGCAGGCTTACCGACCTTGAGGATTACCGAATCCAGAACCGCGGCGGAATGGGTATAAGAAACTACGATTGCCGCAAGGGCGCGATAGTCGCGGGTGTAAAGGCGGTTGACACAGACGACGACGCGATACTTATCAGCCAGAGCGGAATTATTATCCGTATGCACGTCGAGGATATCGCCGTACAAAGTCGATACGGAAGCGGCGTTCGCGTAATGCGTATGGGTGAGGACGATAAGGTTGTTACCCTTGCCCGCGCCGAGCGAAGCGACGACGAGGAGGTTGAAAAGCCCGAGGAGCTGACAGCCGAGGAAATCGCCGCGGAGGAGGCGGCGCGCGAGAGCGCTAAAGACGAGGTTATCGTTGACGACGCGCCCGACGACGAAGAAGAGAACGAAATTGTCGAGGAAGTCGACGAAACCGACGACGTCGACGACGGCGAATAAATACAACTAAAAAAAGCACCGGCATTGGTAATAAAACCAAAGCCGGTGCTTTTTTACTGCAACAAAAATCCTCCCGCCGAAGGCGGGAGGATAGATTGTTTAAAAAGGAAGAATTATTCAGCGTCAACCTTAGCCATATGCTCGATAAGGTTAAGGAGCTTGTTGGAATAACCCCACTCGTTGTCATACCAAGCAACGAGCTTTACAAACTTGTCGGTAAGCATAATGCCTGCCTTGGCGTCGAAGATAGATGTGCGGGGGTCGCCGATGAAATCGGAGGAAACGACCGCGTCCTCGGTGTAGCCGAGAATGCCCTTAAGCTCGCCTTCGCTCGCCTTCTTGACAGCCGCGCAGATTTCGTCGTATGTCGCCGCTTTTTTAAGGTTAACAGTAAGGTCAACAACCGATACGTCAAGGGTCGGAACACGCATAGACATACCAGTGAGCTTTCCGTTAAGAGTAGGGATAACCTTGCCGACAGCCTTCGCCGCGCCCGTGGAGCTCGGGATAATGTTGCCAGCCGCCGCACGACCGCCGCGCCAATCCTTCTTGGAAGCGGAGTCAACGGTCTTCTGTGTTCCTGTTGTGGAGTGAACCGTCGTCATAAGACCTTCTTCAATACCAAAGGTGTCGTTGATGACCTTGGCAAGAGGAGCAAGGCAGTTTGTTGTGCAGGAAGCGTTGGAAACGACCTGCATATTCTTGTTATAAACCTCAAGGTTTACGCCGCAGACAAACATCTGTGTGTCGTCCTTAGCGGGAGCGGAGATGATAACCTTCTTCGCGCCGCCCTGAATGTGGGCCATGCACTTTTCTGTTGTGGTGAAAACGCCTGTCGACTCGACGACGTAATCAGCGCCTTCTTTTCCCCAAGGAATGTTCGCGGGGTCCATCTCTTTGAAGACCTTGCAGGTGTCGCCGTTAACCGTAAGGTTTTCGCCGTCAGCCTTAATGTCTGCGTCAAAAATGCCGTGAACCGTGTCGTATTTGGTCATATAGGCCATATACTCCGCGTTGTCCATAAACGGGTCGTTGATTGCGATGATGTCGAAGACATCAGGACGTAAAATCGCCGCGCGGAAAACGAGACGTCCGATACGACCGAAGCCGTTGATACCGATTTTGATTTTGCTCATGTTGGTATATCCCCTTTATTTAAATTTTTTATTGCTTTAGCTAATATATTGTAGCAAACTTTGTGTATAATTACAAGTCCAAATTGTTAAATATATAACGCCTATGGGCTCGCTTTTTTGATATGAAATTTATTGCTGTACGCCTAACAAAACAACGAACGCCGTAAGACAGCAAACGGTGAAAAGGATAACGCCGACGTTGAGAAACGCCTTTGAAAAGGTGGTTTTGTTTTCGGCGGCGACGCCATCGGTTTTTTCTATTACAATCGCCTTTTTAGAAATAATAATCGCAAGAAAGATTACGCCGCCGACAATAAATATTCCCATTATACTTAGAACAAGCATTGAATAAAGAACCTTAAGCGACGGGTCGGTCGCGAGCGAAACCTTTGTCGCAAGCTGAGCCATAACGGTAGAGGAAAGGGTATTTATCAAAATGTGAAGAATTGACGAATAGAGAATCGTTCCCGTCTTAATCGTTATGTAGGCAAAAATTAAACCAAGAGCCGCGGCATAGAAAAACTGGGTGAAATTGAGGTGATAAAGACCGAAGGAAAGACCGCAAAAGAGAATAGCGGCAAGCTCGCCCGCTGGACGCAGGCGGTCAAGAAGAAGCTTTCTAAACACGAACTCCTCGCAAACGGGCGCGATTAAGCCGACCACAAGGAAGGACAAAAGAATATTGTCGCCCATTATATTTGTTACGGGGTTTAGCATATCGGTTGTGCGGCCATAAATTATAGACGAAAGCGCCCACGTCGTACCGATTCCGATTAAATTGAATATGTACGAGCACGCCATACATAAGCAGAAAAGACCGACGATAACGATAAAAGAAAGCTTTTGTTTTTGTTTCGTGCCGACGTCCGGAGCAACAACATCCGCGCCGCGTTTAAAAAGGACGTTGAAGCAAAGCAGGGCGACCAAAACGAACACGATGTAAAACGCGACGAGGGAAGCGTAGGTCAGCGTTTGCCCCGCAAGGAGGTTTTCAAGGAGGGTTTGGGCAGCGACCGACGCGCCGTTCGCCGAAATCGCCGAAATAAGCAGGGAAAAACCGAGCTTGGAAAATTCTTTTTTTGTCATTTTGTTTTGTTTCCTTTCTTGTGCCGAAGCTTAAGGTCTATTCTAATATTTCGATAAATCGGAAGAAGCCGTTCATAGATGAAATACCACAGCGGTTTTGTCACGAGGTCAAACTCGCCGATAAATTCGATATACCGTCCGCCGAACTGGCGTTTAAATTCATGAAGTGAGGAAAGGTGACTGTCGAGCGGATTGCCGACCGTTCCGAACTGGTCAAGCAGCAGAGCGCCCGAGTCCTTCGCCTCCATCAGCTTTTCAAAATATACGCGGTTGTTGAGGAAGGTCTCGCTCATAAGCTTGTCGCTTCCCGCGTGTACCGCCCAAGCCTTGTCGCCGTAGCGCACGACGAGATGGGCGCTTATCGTGACGTCGCCGTCATATTTTTTTGCGTATTCCTCGAAAAGGGAAATTTCTTTTAAAAGCCGCTGCTCCGAAAGAAATGACTCGTTAAGCGGTCCTTGCTTTTTTATGGTTTCGCGTTTTTTAAGAAGCTCACAAAGTGAGTTCTTTAACATCTCGACGGTCTTTTTCGGGTTGGCTTTTCCAAGATACAGGGTCGCCATACCGTTTTTGCTGAGTATATCGAAAAAGTTCTGGTAGTAATGCTTTTCATATCCGACGAACTCGTCGCGTTCGCTCGTGAGGGTGATAAGCCGATAAAGCTCGCCTATGTCGTCGCTTGTTCCGTGACAGACATTGACCGAATAGGCATAGGATTTGCGGACGTTTTTCATAACGTTGCCGACGATTGATTTTTCGATTTCCGCCTTATCGCGGGTGAGGTCTATGCGAAAGGTGTAGCGGGGCTGGCGGCCCTCGAAGCCCTTGTTAAAGCCTCGATGACGAAAGCCAAGATTTTTAAGCTCGGCGATAATTCCGCTGTTGTCAAAGCCTTCCGTATGCTCGCCCTTTTCGTCAATAGCCCAATGCTCTACGTCGGGGTCGATTTTAACGAACATAGCGCCGCTCCTTTTTGCGAACGACCTTATTTCGCGGGTAAAGGCTGAAAGAAGCTCGTTGTCGCAAAAGTCGACGACGAAGCCGCGCGGACAATAAAAATAAGACGGAAAAAGCGGTGGCTTTCGCTCAAGAAGAAGCGCCGCCGCGACAAGCGAGCCGCCCTCGTCCTCAAGCCCGACATAGTGGGGAACGAGCCCCTTTTCAACTCGGGAAAATTCGCCCCACGCCGCCGACTGCATAAAATGCGACTTGGTCGGGTGGCGACGGACGAAATCGTCGTATCTTGTTAATTCAACTTCTGGTATAAAATTCATAGCAGCCTCAAATAATATGTTATGCGAAAAGCAATGCCATTATACCACATACCTTGGCAAAATGGAAAGGAAACGCTGACACTTTTCGACTAAAATTTTAATAAATTTTGTAGGAATTAACAATTTCAACCGACTTTTCAACATTTGCAAATATTAGGAAAAGCAAAAGTCTTTTGGCGTAAGGCGTCGAAACAAAATACAACCTGTAAAAATTAATCTTAAAAATGAGAGGTTAGTGCTAAAAGTTTTGTTTAAAACTAAAACAAAAGTGGATGAAAACACAAAAATAAGATTAATTGTTTATATTAATTCACATCTTTGGGAAAATATGATATATTAATATGATAATACATATTGTGTAAGATTCACTGAGAGGTTGTGTGTATGAGGGAGACCCTGGAGGAAATCAAAGAACAGCATTGGGACAGCGAGGTCCCGATAGTCATATATGACAAGGATTTTAATGTTGTTTGGGTAAACGGCTATATTGAGAGCCGAAGAAAGGTTTTTAACCCCGAACGCTCGGGCGTTTTGAGAATGCTTGATATTGAGGGCGTAAAGAGCCTGCTTGAAAAAAAGAAGATTATTAAAATCAAGCTTGCGCCTATTGCCGATATCGGCGGCGAAGCACTTATGATTCAGTATGACGACGGGTTTATTGTCGCGATTTTTGAAAGCGTCATAAGTACCCAAACGATTTACAAGCCCTTTGTTTTAAGCGGAGCGGAGCTTGTCGCGAATGAACAGCGCGAGATAGTCGAAAAGCTTATGATTACGACAACGGCGGCAGAGGCGCTCGTTTCAAGCGACAGCCCTGACGTTGAACGGCTTTTTGAGGAGACAAGGCGCTCGTCATACAGGGCGCTTCGCGGAGCGCAAAACAAGGAGCAGCTTTCAGAATACTTTTCGGGAACGCTTGAGATGAAAAGGGAAAGCTGCGATATATGCTCGGTGGTTGAGGCGCTGTGTTCTTCGGCGTCCGACGTGCTAAGCCAAAGAACGAATATTTCGACCAAAATTCCCGACGAGGCAGTAATTTCGACCATTGACTTAAGATTTTTTGAACGTGCCTTTTTAAACGTTCTTTTGAACGCGATTAAATACACCCGCGACGGCAACCGCGTCGTCGTGACGGTAAAGGAAACGAAAAGCTTTATCACAATAAGCGTCAAGGACAGGGGCGCGGGAATCAAAAAGGAAAATCTCGGGAGCGTTTGCGACGCCTTCTTTTCTTGCGAACCGAACGACGACGGCGGCGTTCGAACGGGGCTTGGGCTTGGGCTTACGATTGCCTCGATTTTTTGCGAAACCCACGGCGGCTCGCTTATTATCAACAGCGAGTTTGCAAAGGGAACAAACGTAGTAATGTCGATTAAAAAAGAGGAAACGAACGAGCCTTGCTTTGAGGCGAGCACCGCGAAATATATAACCAACAAATTTTCGCCCGTCTATGTTGAATTAAACGAGCTTTGCGACATTCCAAGATAACGAAGAGCAACAAAAAACCCTCTAACAATGTTAGAGGGTTTTGTTTAGTTATTCTATTGCGGAGTAACGATTTTATCGAGCGAATAATAGGCTCTTGCCTTTTGGTCGAGGTTGACGGAATACGACGCGGTGCTTGCCGCAACATATTCGTCGAAGGGCTCGCTTGCCATAGACGGAACAATCGCCGCGACATAGCTTGATATGTCCTCGTCGTGCGCTACGCCGACCGCCTTAAAGACATAGACGACCTTGTCGCTGCTGTAAACGCCGTACTCGCCCGGCTTAAGACCTAAGGCAGTGGCGGAAAATTCGGCGTCATAGGAGGTTGACATATCGGTAATCAGGGCGTCGGTCGCGACCGTCGCGGCGTATGTTGCGGCGTCGGCGGTTTTGTCTTCACCCGTAAGAGCATAGACGTCGTTGAAGTTGTCAACAAACGCTTTTTCAAGGCTGTTGTTCGCCTTGGCGTCCGCGAGCATAGTGTTCGCTATATCAGCAAAGGTGGCGATGGTCTGCGCAGGAAGCGCCGTTCCGTTTACGTCGGATACAGGAAACTCAATGCAATCTATTCTTGTGAAGTGAGCCTCATAATACGCGCGGATTTCGTCTTGAGTGAAGGCTTTTTCTCCACCCTCGCCATACAGCGCGGAAAGAAGATTGACGTATTTTTTGTAATTGGTTTGGGCGGCGGTGTAGGTGTCCTTGCCGACGCCGTTGCTTTCATAAATAGAGGAAACGCTCGACCAGCTCTGACTTACGGAGGAGCTTATGCTGTTCTGGTCTTCGTCGGAAAGGGTAAGACCAAGACGCTCAAACTCCTTTTCGATAAAGACGTAGCGCTTACAAAGCTCAACGGTTTTGTCGTTGACGTAATCAACGGCGGGGACGCCCTTGTATTCATCCTTCAGAAAGCCGAGACTGTATGAAGTACCGTTGCTGTAATCGAGCGCCGCGTTGCAATATGCCTCAAGCTGAAGGCTGAGATAATTGCCGGCGGTTATGTCAAAATCATCAATAGTACCAACCGTTTTTGGATTGTAGCCACAGCTGCAAAGAATCAAGAGCGCGGAAACGACCGCTATAATACATATTAGTTTTTTATTATGTTTCACGTTTTTTCTCCTTAAATTCGGAAATATCTATAACTGATTTATTATACACTAAAAAAACCGCGTTATCAAGAACGTTTCAGCTCTGTTGTCGGGGCGTCTGCCGAATAGCTTTCGCAAAGCGCGTCATAATCGGAAATAAAACCAAGCGCCGCTTCGTCAAGGCTTTCGCTGTCAAAGGAGCCTGCTGAAATATATGCCTTGCCCTTCGCGTTATATAGGATACGGCGTTCGTTGGTTCTTATGATTAACCGCGCCGCGTTTTCGTCGAGCCTGTCGGTGTAGAAAAGCACGACCGACCCGTCCTTTGACGTAACCTCGTAGAAGGCGTGTTTTTTGCCGAGCACGCGAACAAGCGAGATATTTGCAAGAGAAACGACGGCGGCGGGAACCTCGCCGAAGCGGTCGAGAAACTCGGAAAGAACGTCTGTACGGTCGTCCTCGTTGAGAATTGCCGCCACCTTTTTATACATTTCAATTCGGCTTTCGTTGTCGGGAATATAGCTTTCGGGGATATACGCGTTGACCGAAAGGTCGACGGTGCATTCGGCGTTTTCGGGTTTTCTTATTATTCCGCGCTCGTCGTCGACGGCGTCGGAAAGTATCTTCAAATAGGTGTCGTAGCCGACCGCCTCCATATGCCCGCTCTGTCGCGCGGAAAGAACGCTTCCCGCGCCGCGAATTTGAAGGTCGCGCATAGCAATTTTAAAACCGCTTCCGAAGGAGGTAAAATCGCGAATTGCCGAAAGACGCTTGGCGGCGATTTCGGTTATTATCTTGTCGCGGCGGAAGGTAAAATAGGCATAGGCGCGGCGCGCGCTTCTTCCGACCCGCCCGCGAATTTGATAGAGCTGGGAAAGGCCCATGCGGTCGGCGTCCTCGACAATAAGCGTATTGCAGTTTGGCACGTCGACGCCGGTTTCGATTATCGTCGTACAGACGAGCACATCAATTTCGCCGCCGATAAGTCGTCTCCAAACCTCCGAAAGGGCGTCCTCGTCCATCTGTCCGTGGGCGACCTCTATGTTAGCGTCGGGTAGAAGCTCACGAAGCTTCGTTGCGGTGCGGTCGATGGTTTCAACGCGGTTGTGAAGATAATACACCTGACCGCCGCGGGAAAGCTCGCGCTTTATAGCGTCAAGAATAAGCGACGGGTCGTATTCGATAACAAAGGTTGAAACAGGCTGGCGGTCAAGCGGCGGCTCTTCGATAACCGACATATCGCGTATGCCCGACATTGCCATATTGAGCGTTCGCGGAATCGGGGTCGCGGAAAGGGTGAGCACATCGACGCCCTTGAAGGTTTGCTTCAGCGTTTCCTTATGCTTGACGCCGAAGCGCTGTTCCTCGTCGATAACGAGAAGACCAAGCTTTTTGAAAAGAATATCCTTTTGAATCAGTCGGTGGGTTCCAATGGCGATGTCGACCGTTCCGTCGTGAATACCCTTAACGGCTTCGCGGATTTCCTTCGCCGTTGCGAAGCGGGAGAGCATAGCGATTTTTACGGGAAAGGCTCCGAGCCGCTCGGTAAAGGTATTATAATGCTGCCACGCCAAAATTGTCGTTGGCACGAGTACGGCGCACTGATAGCCGTCGGTCACGCACTTAAAGGCGGCGCGAAGGGCAACCTCGGTTTTTCCGACCCCGACGTCGCCGCAAAGAAGCCTGTCCATAGGACGTTCGCGTTCCATATCGCGCTTTATTTCTTCGGCGGCCTTGAGCTGTTCGTCGGTTTCGTCATAGGGGAAGCGGGCTTCGAAGTCGCGCTGCCATTCGCCGTCGCAGGAAAAGGCGACCCCCTTTGACTGCTCCCTTTTGGCATACAGCTCGATTAGCTCCTTTGCCATTTCCCGAACCGAACGATAGACCGCCTGCTTGGTTTTGTTCCATTCGCCAGAGTTAAGCTTTGCGAGCTTTACGTTCTCGCTGTTTTTCGGTGAAATATATTGTGAAACCATATCGAGCTGAGTGACGGGAACATAAAGGGTGTCTTCGCCGCGATAGTTAATTTTTATATAGTCGCGCACATAGCCGTGATAGTCGACGCGCTGAATGCCGTCGAACATACCGATGCCGTGGCTTGCGTGGACGACAAGGTCGCCCTTTGTCAAATCCTCAAGACTTCCGAAGCTTTTTGAGTTCGGGTCTTTTTTTATTCTCTTTTTCTTTAAAAGCTTGCTCTCGTTTTTCGAGGTGAGAACACAAAGCTTTTCCGATGAAATTTCAAAGCCGCTTGAAAGGGAGCCTGCGATTACGCCGACCGAGCCGCGCTCAATATCTGAGCTTTTTACAATAGCCGCCGAAAAGTCCGCGTCACAAAGGTCGCCCGCAAGAGCAGACGCCGAACGCGGCGTTGGCGAAAGGACGAGCACACGGTAGCCGCTTTCGACATAGTTGTGCAAATCCTCAGTTAAAAGGGAAAAATCTCCGTTCCAGTTCGGGAGTATATTACCGTTTATGTTAACAAGACAGTCGAGCGGCACGTCTTCAATCGTTCGCGCGAAAACGTCGCAAAGCACCGCGCCGCGATTTTTGACATTTAAGGAAAAGTCGTTGAAATAATAGGTTTTTAACGTCTTGTCGTATAATCCCTGTTTAGCAAGCGATTCAAGCTCGCTGGTGTGAAGGCAGAGAAGATTTTTGTGACGGGAAACAAGGGCATGGGGTTCGTTAAAGAAAAGAGGAGCGCTTGGAAGATAGTCAAAAAGGGTTTCGGGCTTTTTGTAGAAGATGTTTAAATAGCGGTCGGTGCAGGGCGGAATAATTCCGTCGCTTATGCTGTTCATATCCCGTTCGACAATTTCGGCAAGCTCCTTGTCGGGAAGAGAAGAGAGAAGCGAGGAAAGCTTTTCGACCGCGTCTTCCTCGTCCACAAAGGCAATTTCACGCGCGGGGGTTATGAAGGCTTTTTTTAGTCGGGTGGTTCTTCGCTGGGTCTGGTCGTCAAACTCAAAGACCGAATCAATTTCGTTGCCGAAAAGCTCTATTCGAATGGGCGCTTCCATATGAACGGGAAAAACATCGACAATTCCGCCGCGAAGAGCAAATTGCCCCTTGCCCTCGACTCGGTCAAAGCGGGAATAGCCCGCCGCGACAAGACGCCGCGAAAGGTCGACGAGGTCGAGCGTTTTTCCCTGTTCGATTTTGACCGAAAGAGCCTTGTAAATCTCGCGCGGCATTGTCAGCTGGCAAAGCGCCTCAAGCGAGCAGCAAATTACGTCCGCGCCTTTCTCAATAAGATTGCCAAGCACAAAAAGCCGCTGCTGCTCGGTATCGTGGGAAAGCCCTTCGACATTCGAGAAGACCAAGTCCCTTGATGGGAACGCAAGAGCGCGCTTGCCAAAGGAGGTTATGTCCGCGGCGGCGACGACCGCTTCGCGGTCGGTTTCGGTTATGAATATAACCGAACTTTCGGACGCGTCCGAAAGCGCCGCCGCGTAGCCGCACCTGTGTATGGGGTGCGCGCCAAAGAGCGCCGCCGTTTTCTTAGCCGACACACTCGAAGAAATTTTTTCAAAGACGACCGAGCCCTTGAATGCCTCAAATAAAGCTGTGTTCATTTTTCACCTGTAACGCATAATGCCGGATACGGAAAAATCCGTAACCGGTGAAATTTTATAGTATTTATATAAAGGATAACTATCCGTTATATTTGCTTTGAGCAAGGGGAAGCTCCCCCTTGATTATCAGCTCAAGCGCGGCGCAAATATCGTCGTTTCGCGCGGATATTTTTTTTCTGTCCTCTGACGAGGGCATAGCGAGCACCCAATCTGCGAGGTCGTAGTCGGGGCGGGGCTTTTTGCCGACGCCGATTTTTACGCGGGGAAATTGCTCGGTTTCAAGCATATCTATAATGCTTTTTATTCCGTTATGTCCGCCCGCCGAGCCGTCCTGTCGAACACGGATATGTCCCGCGTCAAGGGAAACGTCGTCGAAAACGACGATAGTTCTTTCGGGTGGAATTTTAAGATACCTTGCCGCCGCGGCGACCGAGGTTCCCGAAAGGTTCATAAACGTGAGGGGCTTTAAAATCGTCACCCTAACGCCGCCGACGTTTCCGCTTCCCGTAAGTCCGTTAAAGCGGGCGCGGGAAACCTTTATACCTTGCTTTTCGCAGAAATAGTCAACCGCGCGAAAGCCGGAGTTGTGGCGAGAGAGCTCATACTTCTTGCCGGGGTTTCCGAGTCCGACAATAAGATATTCATTTTTTTCGGTGCGACCAAAAAGCATGGCATACCTCGAAAATAAAAATTGAAAGAACAAGCGCGCTGCAATAATACAACGCGCTTGATTTTGAAACGAATTGAGATTTAGGCGATTGTCATCGTGTCGGCGAATTCCTTGTCGACCATTGAAACGTAGGACTTTCCGGGATTGACAACGAGCTCGTTGCCGCTCATGTCGAAGACCTTGAGTTGGGATTCAAACGAACCCTTCGTCCAAGTGACCTGCTGATAAGCGCCGTTGGTGAAGTAGTAGCCGTTGCCGCCTGTGGAATAGTCTATCTGAGCAAGGGAGTCAGCGCCGCGGGGCGCGCCCGTGAAGCTCATGTCGCAGAAGAGAATAAAGGCGTTCTTGAAGCAAAGCTGCTGATTAGCCTTTTCGTCCATCTGGGGCTTGCCGTCGGGATAGCTTGCGGTAGCGTACTGGGACTTGTAGTAAAGTCCGTCGGACTCGTTGTATTTGAAGTAGTTGTCCGTAACGTTGTTGAAGTCGTAAGAGAAGGAGTTTGCCGCGCCGTCCGCGGGGGTAACCGTTGCGCCGTCGGTGGCGAAGTTGAAGAAAGAGGTGATAATCGAGGTGGACTCTGTTTTAAGCTTAAGGAACTGGATTGCTTCTTCTATCTGACTTCCGCTTGTAAACCAGGTGTGCTCGGAATCATAAGACTGAAGTCTTTGCTTGTCCTGAGTTTTTACAAAAACGTTTTCCTTGATGTCGGCGTCGATGGTACGGTAGCTGTTTTCCATCATTACCTTTTCGGCAATTTTAGAAGTACCGATATGTACGATTATCGCGTCGAGCGGATAAAGGAATTCCATAAACGGGTCGCGAAGGGAACGAACCGAGCCGATTTCAGGAATTTCACGGGTATCGGCAAATATGCACATAAGACGTGTGATGCCATACTCTGTTTCAATTTCTACAACAACGTCAGCCTTCGAAATTCCTCTTTGAGGCCAGCTTTTCTGAACGTTGTTAACCGATACGGAAACCGGACGCCAACCAACGCGGTCGTTTGCAAGATTGTATTCGCCCGTGAGCATATTGTAGGATTCCTTCGCCGCGGTTACTTCGACTGTGCCGAGCGTGCCGCCGGTTTCTTCGTCATCTTCAAGAACGACCTGCTGACCGCCGGTGCAGGCGACAAAAGAAAGAGCCATTATTAGACAAAGAACGATGCATAATGTTTTTTTCATCTTGATTTTTTACTCCTTTAAGTTAATCGAGTTATATTATACAATAAAGAAAACTCAATGTAAACCCATACAAAATGCCAAAAATTGAACGTCAAAGCTTTTTAGTTTTAGAAAATCACGCAAATTATATGTTATTTTACAAAAAGATTTGCTATTATATAAAGTGTTAAGCAAAATGCGTAATGTTGCAAAGGGTATACGATGAAAACAAAAAAGTCTAAAAAACTAATAACTGTTTGGATAGTCGCGGCGGTTGTTGCTGTTGCGGCGATTGTCGTTGGCGGATATTTTCTTTTGTCAAACAGCAAAGCTAAGGTTTCGCCCGAAACTGAAGGCACGCAGGAATATGACGCGCGAATTGCCGAGGAGCTTTCAACCCTTGTGCTTGCCTACTGCGAGGGCAACGAGCTTCGACCGACAAGCGGAGAATACAGCGTGACGGATATAAGCGGAAATGTAAAAACGTTTTCCGTCGCTCCTGCGAAAAACGAGCAGATAACGATTAACGATTTCAGCGACGACATAAAATTTCTTCGCGCGCCGAAGTCGGTCGATATAAAGATAATGTTTGACGGCAAAGAGGTTTTCGAAGGAACGCTTGACGAATATCGAAAAAGCTTTACGCCAAGAGCCGACGGAGTTTACAGCTTTATTATGACCGCAGAAACCGAGAACGCCGCCTATATCGGAAAAGCGACCTATAACTTCGACATTAAGTATGAAATTATTCCGCGTTTTTCTCTTTCAAGCGAAACGATAAATCAGGGCGGAGTTATGGTGGTCTATGGCGAAAATCTTCGCGACGAGGATATTTCGATAACCCTTCCCTTTGGCTTTATCCCGACGGTGGAGCGCAACGGGACAAAGATGTTCGCCGTCATTCCCTTTAATTTTTATCGCGAGGCTGGCGAATACACGCTGACGATTAAATACGGCGAGGAGGAAATCCCGCTCAAGTATACCGTCGCCGCGGTGCAATACGATGAACAGCAGCTTACCGTAAGCGAGGAAACGACCTCAAGCACGATAGACAATTCGGCGGCGCTTGCGGAATATAACAAGCTTATACAAAAAACGAACGAGATGTACGACTCAACCGTATATTGGGACGAGCGGTTTGTCCAGCCCTGCGCGGGGACGATAACGACCGAGTTCGGGTCGACGCGATACATCAACGGAAGCACAAAGCCGTCGAGCATACATTCGGGAATTGATATAGCCTGCGACGAAGGAACGCCGGTGACGGCGTCCAACAAAGGCAAGGTTATTTATGCGGGCGAGCTTCAGGTATCGGGGAACACCGTGATAATTGAGCACGGAAACGGACTTCATACTATGTATCTTCATATGTCGGCGCTTTCCTGCAAGGAGGGCGATATAGTCGAGAAGGGACAGCAGATTGGTCTTGTTGGTATGACGGGCTTTGCGACGGGGCCGCATCTTCATTTTGAAATATCTATTTCGGGCTACAGTCTCAGCCCCTGGTACTTCTTCGACGGAACGTCGGATATATACAAAATTCAAAGCTACAAATAAACAAACAAAAAGACGCTTTATGAAGCGTCTTTTTTAATGTAATAATAAGAATAATAAATAAAGAAACAAAAACGCCCCGCCGCTATTGCGACAGAGCATTCTTTGTGGTGACCCGGACGAGAGTTGAACTCGTGATACCGCCGTGAAAGGGCGGTGTCTTAACCACTTGACCACCGGGCCATATTCGCGGAGGGCTTTCGTCCTCCGCTGTATTTTTGGTAGCGGATGCAGGATTTGAACCAGCGACACCCCGGGTATGAACCGAGTGCTCTAGCCAACTGAGCTAATCCGCCATACAAAACAAAACAATAAAGAGCAAAAAATATTATACCTAAAACTTTTGCCGTTGTCAACAGCTATGCCGACAAATTAATCGAGGATAAAAGCTCGGCGGTGGTTTCGTAATCTATATGAAGTCCGTCGATAAAGTTGAACACGCCGAAGTCAAGCGCGTAGGGATTGTATGAACCGAAAAGGGCTATGTCGTTTTTCTCGCAGAAGCGCGTGAGATAGCTTTCGATTTCTAAAAGGTTCTTCGCCGCCAACGGTTCGGAAAGCACAGAGTCGTAGACGATAGGGTGATACGGAGATTCTATAATGACAAGCTCGCTTCCGTCAGATATAATCGACCGAACAAGCGCTTCGAAAAGCTCGCGCTTGCCGATGCTCATTCCACCGCTGTCGCGAAGGGAGGTCACAACGCCGTCTCGGGCGGTCATTGCGCGAAGATTAACGGTGTCGGTGTCGGCACAGGAATAGGACACAGGATAAACATAGCTTCCGTCAACCTTCACCATTCCTAAGCTTAGCGAATTGTCGTCGGCGGGAACGGCGCCGGTTCTGAACTTAACATAGCTTCCGTCAAGTATATGGTACGCGGAGGTCTGAAAATAGCTTAGAGAAAAAAGGCCTTCAAAATCAAAATGGTCTTTGTTTTTGCTCGACGGGTTAACCGAAAAGCTCTCGTCAACGTTTTCTTTTACAAAGCGTTCGTAATACTCGCCAAGGTAAAGCTCACAGCGGTTGTCATTTTTATTCTCGTCAAAGAACCATGTGTCTACGCTCAAAATATATCTTTTAGGCAAAAGCCCCGTTGATTTGTATATTTCATATATCGCGGCGACGTCTTCGATTGTTGCGCCCGTGACACAGCTGTTGAAGGTTTCTCCGTCAAGAATAGCGGAGTCTATTTGAGCGCCGTGACTTGAACCGAGCACAACGTTTTCGGGCGCAGCTGTCATATCGAGTATTCGCTTTTCCACAAACAGACGGTCGCGATAGTCGGAAACATTGTTCGCGTTTTTTCCGCTTGAGGTTATGTCGTAAACACTTTCGACCATAATGTCCGCGCGAAACAAATTCGCGGGGTCGACATAAACGTTCACCCCTGCGATAATCGCGAAAAGCGGAACAAAGCCCAAAAGCGAAAGCAATACCTTTTTCATAAAACCATCCTTAGAAATTTATATAGATAAAGCTTGAATTTCCGAACGAACCGAAAAACATAACGGCAAAAAGCAGGACGTAATAAAAAACAAAACGAACGACGGGAGCAGCCTTTGAAATCGTGAGCCGCAAAGGACGCTCCTTCTTTACAAAGATGTCAGCTGTGAACACAAGCAGTATTCCGATAAGCGTCGCCCACATATGATTTTTGGGAAAATACAAAGACGGGACGAACCAAGTCGGCAAATCATACTCTTTAATCCTTAGAATGTTCGAAATATAAATAAGCGCGTTGTCCAACGAACCGGCGCGGAAGAATATCCATGCGAAGTCTGAAAGCAAAAACACGAACACAGGGCAAATATACGTTTTGTAAAAGCCACCATCTTTAATACAAAGCGTTGACGATAACGCTTCGCGAGGTTTTTTGAGCAAAATTGAAACCGATAGGTAAAATCCGTGAAGAACGCCCCACGCGAGGAAGCCGAGCGACGCGCCGTGCCAAAGACCGCTTACGGCGAAAACGACGAGGGTGTTAAAGACTACCCTTAAGGTATGGCAGCGCGAGCCGCCAAGCGGGAAGTAGAGATAATCGCGGAACCAGTTCGAAAGCGAGATGTGCCAGCGCCGCCAAAACTCGCGCATATTGCTCGAAAGATATGGCGCTTTGAAATTCTCCATAAGTGTGAATCCGAGAATCTCGCCAGCGCCGAGCACGATATCGGAATAGGCGCGGAAGTCGCAATAAATCTGGATACCGTAAATAACAGCGGCAAGGATAAGATTGTAGCTGTTCGCGTCGACGGGATTGTCGAAATAATGGTTAGCCGAAACGGCAAGATTGTCCGCGACGACAAGCTTGGTGAACAGACCGAAAACAATTCTTATAAACCCGCGCTTGAGCCGCTCGTAATCAAAGTCCCTCGATTGCTTGACTTGGGCAAGCAGCTCGTAGCTTCGCGGAATAGGTCCCGACATAATCTGAACGAACAGCCCGACAAACAGCGAGAAGTCGACGAAGTTTTTTTCCGCGGGGGTCTTTCCGCGGTAGACGTCGACGAGATACCCGATACAGGTAAGAGCATAAAAGCTAAGCCCGATGGGGACGGCGAGGGATAAAAACGTACCGCTCGTTTCCACGCCGAAAAGGGAAAGCGCAAAGCCGAGATACTTCATCGTAATCAGCACGCCGGCAAGGACGAAAACCGAAAGACCAAGCACAAGCTTTTTTCGCTTTGTTTTATTGAGAAGAAGACCGAAGCCGTAGCTTGCCGCAATAACCGCAACGAGCGTAACGGTGAACCGCAGACCGAGCAGCACATAAAAAGCGACGTTAATAAAAAGCAGCACGAAGCGGCGAAGCTTTTTTGGAACGGCGTAATACAAAACACACGCCGCGGTTAAAAACAGATAAAAGGAAGCGGACGTCAACGACAAAGGAAAAGCACCTCCATAAGAAGTTAAGACTATTTAATTTCTGTCTTGCCGCCCATATAGGGGGAAAGTGCTTTCGGAATGGCAATGCTTCCGTCGGCTTTTAGATTGTTTTCAAGAAATGCGATAAGCATACGCGGCGGGGCGACAACGGTGTTGTTAAGGGTATGGGGGAAATAGGTCGAGCCGGTTTCCTTATCCTTGACGCGAATAGCAAGACGCCGCGCCTGAGCGTCACCGAGATTTGAACAGCTTCCGACCTCGAAATATTTCTGCTGACGCGGGCTCCACGCTTCAACGTCGCAGGACTTGACCTTAAGGTCGGCAAGGTCTCCGCTGCAGCATTCAAGGGTGCGAACGGGAATATCGAGGGTACGGAAGAAATCCACGGAATTCTGCCAAAGCTTGTCGTACCATTTCATACTTTCCTCTGGCTCGCACACTACTATCATTTCCTGCTTCTCGAACTGGTGAATGCGGTACACTCCGCGCTCCTCGATTCCGTGCGCGCCGACCTCTTTACGGAAGCAGGGGGAGTAGCTCGTCAAGGTCTGGGGAAGCTGTGATTTGTCTAAAATCTGGTCGATGAATTTTCCTATCATTGAATGCTCGCTTGTGCCGATTAGATATAAATCCTCGCCCTCGATTTTGTACATCATGTTTTCCATTTCGGAAAAACTCATAACGCCTGTTACGACGTCGCTTCTTATCATAAACGGAGGGATATAGTAGGTGAAGCCGCGGTCAATCATAAAGTCGCGGGCGTAGGAGAGTATTGCCGAATGAAGGCGGGCGATATCACCGCACAGATAATAAAAACCGTTTCCGCTCGTGCGGCGCGCCGCGTCGAGGTCGATTCCGTTAAGCCGCTCCATAATGTCGACATGATAGGGAACCTCGAAGTCAGGAACGACCGGCTCGCCGTAACGCTCAATTTCGACATTTTCCGCGTCGTTTTTTCCGATAGGCACGCTCTTGTCGATTATGTTCGGTATAACAAGCATACGTTTTCTTATCTCGCCCTGAAGCTTCTCTTCGCTTGCTTCAAGCTTTGAAAGCTCGTCCGCGGCGGCGGCAACCTGTTTCTTCGCCTGCTCCGCCTCGTCCTTTTTGCCGTTGGCCATAAGACCGCCGATTTGTTTGCTTATCACGTTGCGCTGATTTCTAAGCTCATCGCAATGCGTCCTTGCGGCGCGGTATTCCTCGTCGAGCGATATTACCTCGTCAACCAGGACAAGCTTATCGTCCTGAAATTTCTTTTTTATATTTTCCTTTACAAGCTCGGGATTAGACCGAACAAGCTTTATATCAAGCATTTTTCTTTCCTCGCTATTTCTTTAAAAGATATAATTACATTTTAAACAAGCTAATTTCCAAGTTTGTTAGCAAACTCGAAAAGCTGTTCCTTTGAATAAAAGTCGACCGAAAGGGTTCCGCTTCCGTCCTTGTATTTAACGTGAACTTCTACGCCAAGAGCGTTTTGAAGGGAAAGCTCAACCTCCGACGCGACACTTTCCTTTGCCTTGGGGAGGGAAAGTTTTTCCTGCTTTGCGGGTTTTTGGCAGAACTTTTCGGCGTCCCTTACAGTCATTCCGTTTTCCGCCACCTGCTTGGCGACATTGCTTCTTATTTTGTCGTCTGCAATCGAAAGAATCGCTTTAGCGTGACCAACGGTGATTTCCCCGTTTTTAAGCATATCAAGAACATCATCGGGAAGACTTAAAAGACGAAGGGAGTTCGCGACCGAGGGGCGTGAACGGCCAACCTGCTTCGCCGCCTGCTCCTGGGTCATACCGCTGACCTCCATAAGGCTCTTATATCCAAGCGCCTCGTCGACGGGGTTTAAGTCCTCGCGCTGAAGGTTCTCGACAAGAGCGATGGTCATCGCCTCGAGGTCGGAAAGGTTTCGGACAATCGCGGGAATCGTATCCTTACCCGCAAGACGGCTCGCCCGCCAACGGCGCTCGCCCGCGACTATTTGGTAGCGTCCGCTTGAAAGGGGACGGACAAGTATAGGCTGAAGTACCCCGTGCTGGGAAATCGACTCGGCAAGCTCGGAAAGGGAATCCTCGTCAAAAAGCTTTCGCGGCTGGGTTCGGTCGGGCTCGACCTCCGACATTTTTAATTCGGAAGCGCCTGTGCCGCTTACCTCTTCGTCGTTTGCGTTGTCGACAAACAAAGCGTCAAGCCCTGTTCCAAGTCCTCGTTTAGCTGCCATTATTCCTCGCCTCCCGCCCGACGGTTACGCGAAAGAAATTCCGCGGCAAGACGGTCGTACGCCTCGGAGCCCTTCGAGCCCGCATCATAGAACTGAATGGGCTTGCCGTAGCTTGGAGCTTCGGAAACCCTGACGTTGCGCGGTATTGCTGTGCTGTATACCTTTTGGGGGAAGAATTTTTTAACCTCGTCGACAACCTGAACGGTGAGGTTGATTCTTGAATCGTACATCGTAAGAAGAACACCTTCGATATCTATGTTCGGGTTATAGAGCTTTTTAACCTGCCTTATCGTCGACATAAGCTGAGATAAACCCTCCAAAGCATAGTATTCGCACTGGATAGGAATTAAAACAGTGTCGCAGGCGTTGAGGCCGTTTAGCGTCAGAAGACCAAGCGACGGCGGACAGTCGATTATTATGTAATCAAAGGAATGCTTCTTCGAAACAATGGCGTCGCGCAACTTAAACTCTCTGCGCTTCATCGACACAAGCTCAAGCTCGGCGCCCGCAAGGTCGATGCTCGAGGGGATAATGCTCACGTTATTGTAAAGGGTCTTTACGACAACCTCCTCAAACGGCATACGTCCCATAAGCAGGTCGTAAGACGAGCCCGCGATAGCCTTCTTTTTTATTCCGTATCCGCTCGTTGCGTTTCCCTGCGGGTCGGTATCAATCAGAAGCACCGATTTCCCGAGCGCGCCGAGCGCCGCCGCGAGATTAACCGCGGTCGTGGTTTTTCCAACGCCGCCCTTTTGGTTTGCAATTGTAACTATCTTTCCCAAATCTCTACCTCTTTTCTATATGTTCCACGTGGAACAAGTAAAGAGCGAACGTCCGCCGTGGGGGATGATGTTCCACGTGGAACATCGCCGCCGCCCTTTCTTTCGTGTATAAGATATAATATATTAGTTTTTTAAAATTGTAAACACCGCAAAATTATTATTTATGTTGAAAGAAATCAACAAAGATAATATAATAAATTCAAAGAAATAACAAAAACTTTTCGCGACCCCAAGATGTGCGCACAAACAAAAAGACACGCCTATATTTTGTGTGAGGGCGATTAGAAGCTTGTTTAAAATGTTGTTAAAAGTGTAAAAAAAGAAATTTTGCAGAGCTTGATAATTAACAAAAAAGAAAAAGAGGGCGAGAAAATGAACTTCAGCTTCAACAGCAAGGTTACCATTGTCGGCGGCGACGGCTGTATAAAAAAGAACGCAAAGCTTTTCGGAGCGCTTGGGAAAAGGGCGCTTGTCGTAACGAGCAAGAGCGCGGCAAAAAAGAGCGGCGCCCTGCTTGACGTGACCAACGCGCTTGAACAGAACAGTATGCGGTACGACATATTTGACGGCGTGACGGAAAACCCGCTTCTTTCGGTGGTTGCGGAAATCGGAAGAATCGCAAGGGAGAGCTTCGCTGATTATATTATCGGAATTGGCGGAGGCTCTGTGCTTGACGCGGCGCGGGCGGCGACCCTTTTCGCGAAAAACGATTTCTTTGAGCCAAGCGAGGTGTTTGAAGGAAAATATGCCGAGGCGCTTCCTCTCGTTTGCGTGGGTACGACGGCGGGGACGGGGAGTGAGGTCGACAGCATTTCGGTTATAACCGACGACGCAACGGAAAAGAAAATGAGCATAAAAAGTCCGCTTCTTTACGCAAAGTATGCGTTTTGCGACCCGAAATATACCGCGACTATGGATTATCGCCAGACCGTTTCGACAGCGCTCGACGCTTTGTGCCATTGCCTTGAAAGCTGGTTTAACCGTGCGGCAACCGAAACGAGCGACGTCTTCGCCCGTCGCGGGGTAGAGCTTATCTATCCAAACCTTATGCGGCTCGCCCTTGACAAGGACGCGATATACAACAAAAAGTTTCGCGAGGAAATGTACTATGGTTCGCTTTGGGGCGGGCTTGCCATTGACCTGACGGGAACCGGCTTTCCTCACCCGAGCGGATATATTCTTACCGAGGAGTGCGGCATACCTCACGGCGTTGCCTGCGCGCTGTTTGAAACGGGGTTCATACGTCAATCGGTCAAGGAAAGACCAAGTGAAAACGAACGACTTCTTTTGACGGTCGGAACGCTCGACGAGCTTTGCGACACGATAACAGCACTTACGAAAAACAACATACGGCTTTCAAAAAAGGTTTGCGACGCGATAGGCGAACGTCTTAAATATGCGAACAATACAAAAAACACCCTCGGCGATTTCTCGTGGGAAAAGGGAAAGGCGATAGCCGAGAGCCGTTTTCTTGACCGAAACCTGATTGACGGATACAAAGGACGCTGGGTTCTTTGAGAGGGTCAAACGAAAAAGGGTGTTGACCTTGGGGCAAAATACATATATAATATTGCTTGCGGCGCAAAGATAAAACGCCGCAGGCAATTATAATATGGAGCGGTATCGAAGTGGTCATAACGGGCCTGACTCGAAATCAGGTGAGGGGCAACTCTCCGTGGGTTCGAATCCCACCCGCTCC
>CAYWQL010000013.1:0-41461 GCA_964460755.1 uncultured Oscillospiraceae bacterium
GAGACGGTAGTAGCGCTTAGGCGCGAAAGCCTGTGAAAGTTCTGAATTATAGATTATTTTTGAAAAATAGAATTCTGTCGCTTAACTATAATAATTTTTGAACCAAAACAACTTGAGACTGCGAAGAAACAAATTGACTATTAATGATAATGGTTTGAAAATACGCGGTAGTTTATGGTACAATACCACAGGTTAACATAAAGAATTGGAGAACACAAAATGAAAGGTATTTTTAAAGCTTTCTATTCAAAAGAAAAAGCGAGACTCGTTCTGATAACCACCTACATATTCGGCTTAGCTGCTCACGGGTTTGGGCTTATGAACGTCGAGTTTTCTCACGACTCGCTCTATAACTTTATGGACGTCGGAACCGAATGGCAGCTCTCGCTCGGACGGTTTTTGCAGCCGGTATATCTTCGCTTGCGCGACAGCATAAGCGCGCCGTGGCTCGTCGGTCTTATAGCTTTTTTCTTTATCGCGTGCGCCGCCTACCTTGTTATCGACCTTTTTGGTGTTGAAAACAGGCTTTCTGTTATCTTCATCTGCGCAATAATGGTTGCAAACGCAACGGTAACAAGCAACTGCTCAACCTATATTCCTTGGTTTGACATCTTTATGCTCTCCCTTCTTTTAAGCTGTCTTGCGGCGTGGGTTCTCTTTCGCTTCAAATACGGTTTTATCGCAAGCGGCGTTTTGATATTCCTTTCTATGGGGTTTTATCAAGCGTATATCACAACCTTCGTCACTCTCGTTATGCTTTACTCGCTTTTAAATCTCGCGAAAACAACCCCTCTTAAGCAAACCATATTTGGCGCGTTAAAGGGCGTCGGAGCCGCCGCCATAGGCGGTGCTGTTTACGCCGTCGCAGTAAAAGTCGTTTTGGCTCTTAATCCCAGCATTTCTCTGTGGGACGGCGAAAACGGTTTAGCAAGCACCGCAAACTTCAGCGGAGTTTCTATCGTTGAGCTCGTTAACAGAACCTATCGTTTTTTCATAAGCTATTTTGGGTTTTCCAACAGAATTCAAGAATTGAGTATAATTGCCGCCAACCTTTTATTAATCGCCGTTGCGGTTGCTCTGCTCTTCTTTCTCACCTACAAGAACAAGCAAAAACCAATTAAGTACGTCCTTGAGGTCGTCATTCTGCTTCTCCTTCCTCTTGGCGCCAACGCGATATATATTATCTCAAAAGGCTGGGTTCACGACCTTATGATTTTCTCCTTCGTCTTCGTTTTAATTTTCGGAATTGTCGTTTTCGAGGAATGCTTTAGGGGCAAACCGAAAAGCAAGCTTTCAAGCGTTTCGAAGGCCGTTGTTGTTCTTTGCTGCTTGGGCATCGTATTCAACAACATAATTTCTTCTAATCAACTTTATTTGAAGAAAAAGCTTGTTTACGATTCCACAATGAGTATGGTAAATCGCGTAATATACAGTATTGAAGATACCGAAAACTATTGCCCACTTGAGACGCCTGTCATATTTGTCGGTTCGCTTGACAGCAACCCATTAGTACAAAGCAACTATTCTGAATTTAATGCCGACACCTATTTTGGAAGCATCTTCGGTTCCTCCGTAACATATTCGGGCACGATGGAAACATTTATGAAATACGTTATGAATGAAAGCATATATATTGAGGACTTTAAAAGCGGTTCGGACTTGTCCTATGACGATATGCCTGCCTTCCCCGAAAAAGGGTACTGCGCACAGAAGGACGGCAAGGTTATCGTTAAGCTTTCGAATTAGGAAGGAACGACAATGCTAAAGCGTTTGACCGGCAATAGAATAACAAAGGTTTTTATCAAAACTGCGCTCGCTTTGGCGACAGCGTGGAGCTTGACGACGGCGGAATTGATACAACGCCTTTCCATTGTTCCCACTATTGTTTTTGTTTTGCTTTTTTTGCTTTTCCGCAAGCTTGACCTTTCGCTTTTTGATAAAAGAACCCGCATTTTGACCCTCATTGAAGGCTCTGTTTTTTCTCTCTTTCTTTTCTTGGGCAATCTAAAGCTTTTATCCGAGGGAACGCTTTCTTCTTTTTTGTTTAAGGGTTGTGTATTTTTTGTCAGCATTGCACTCAGCACGGCGGCAATTCTTTTTGAAGTCAACCGCCTGCTTTTAAAGCTCGAGTTTAAGAGCCTTTCGTTGAAAAAGCAAAATCGCGTTGGAAGGTTTTTTATCTTTATCTTTTTTATTCTGCTGTGTTGGCTTCCATATTTCCTTTCCTACTACCCCGGCTCTTTGTCTATCGACAGCATAGAACAGCTTTCTCAGATAGTGTCAAACGCTTACACTAACCACCACCCGTTTATTCACACTATGCTAATCAAGTTATTCTATTCTCTCGGCTTTTCAATTTTCGGCTCGGCTTGCGCCGCAGTCGCGACTTATGTGGTTGCCCAGATGGTTATTTTTGCCGCAATGCTGAGTGTATCGCTTATATATTTAGAAAACACCGGCGTGTCAAAATGGTTTACATATGTTTTGCTTGCCTTCTATGCTCTTTGTCCCTTTGTCGCGATTTATTCTATAACAGTTTGGAAGGATATTATCGCGGGCGGTTTAGTGCTTCTTATGACTATGACGGCTCATTTTATTTCGATTTCGGACAAAAACGAAGAAAAGCTTTCCGTTTTAAGCTTGATAGGGCTTTGGGGGTTGAGCTTCTTGTTCTGCACCTTCCGTTCAAATCAGCTTTACGCATATATACTTCTTATTCCGGTTATACTCCTTTGCTTTAAGAAAAACCGCTTGCGCCTTGCTGTCGTTATGGCGTCGGTTGTGATTGCCGTTATCATTTATAACGGACCTGTTCTGGGTATGATGAATGTTGCCCCGCCAGATATTGCGGAAAGTCTTTCTATTCCCGAACAGCAAATCGCTTATACTGTTGTAAATGGCGGAAACATAAGCCATAAGGATTATGAACTCATTAATAACGTTGTTGACGTGTCAAAAATCGAAGAAGTATACTATCCTCATATATCAGACAATATCAAGCTTTTAATAAGAAGCGGCGGAAACCAAGAATATATCACTGCGCACAAAGCCGAGTTTTTAATGCTCTATTTGCGTCTTGGAATACATAACCCTCTCTTATTTGTTGAAGCCTTCGTATACGAAACGTCAGGATATTGGTATCCCAAAACGGAATATTGGATTTACTCCGCTGGTATAAGCGAAAATTCGCTTGGTCTCGACACGGTTTCCCTGCTCGGTCAAGGCTGTCAAAATTGTATAATCAGCATTATGCTGTTTTTTCAGCGATTATTCCATACTTTTTGGGACTTGGCACTTTGCTTGTGGGCGGTGATTTTCTCGTTGTTTCTCGCCCTTCAAAAGCGAAAGCGGCTTTTCTGTTACGCTGTCCCTCTCGCGGTAATCGCCTCGATTCTTTTAGGCACGCCGGTCTGGGCAGAATTTCGATATGCCTTCGGCGTTTTCCTTACCGTTCCGTTTATTATAGCCATAACATTTATTCCTGAAAAAGAGACACAAAATGAACTACAAAATAATTGACAAAACCAAATACTATCGATGCGGCGTCTTTCGCCACTTCTCGGTCGACTGCAAATGCTCGACTTCAATAACAAGCCGAATTGACGTAACGGCGCTTTATGAATACTCAAAAAGTACAAACACAAAATTCTATATAAATTTTCTTTATATTCTCTGCCGGGTTATGAACTCTCGTGAGGACTACCGTATGGGATATCTTTACGAATCCGACCAGCTTATCGCCTACGACAAAATTAATCCGACACAATATATCTTCCACGACGACACCGAAACCTGCACTCCCGTTTACACCGAATACTTCGAGGATTATGGAACCTTTTACGCTGCTTGCGAAAGGGATATCGAAAAGGCAAAGGGCGACCGCGAATATCACCTCGATATGAAAAACCACCCCAACTGGTTCGACGCGTCGTATATCTCGTGGCTATCCTACGATTCTCTCAATATAGAGCTTCCCGACGGACATCTGTTTTTTATGCCGATTGTAAACTGGGGAAAGTATCGCGAGGAGAACGGTCGTCTCGCAATGCCTGTGAGCGTTAGATTGAATCACGCCGTCGCCGACGGATATCTTGTAGCCAAGGTCTTCAAGCTTTTAGAGGGCGAAATAACCGCCTTTACAACAAAACAGTAAAAACGATAAAAGCTCCTCGGCATTGCCGAGGAGCTTTTAGTCTTTTATTGTTTCGTTTGTACCGCTTCCGCCTTTTTCTTCGGAAGCAAAAGCTTTTTAATTTGTGTGCAGACCAGGTTAACAAGAAACGCCGCCAAAACCACAACGGCCACAACTACGATAACCGTCAAAAGCTGGTTTGGAATCATACCAACGAAGTAGTTGATAAAAAGGCGCTGAATAAGGTAAATCGAAAGGGTTAGTCCTCCAAGGAAGCTAAGAACCTTGTTCGAGAACTTGACCTTCATATTAATAAGCATACAGGTTATAACGAAGAAAAGTGTCGCTGTCGATTGAATTATCAGGCAAACCCACTTTTCCTCAAAAGCGGGGTTTCCCGGACCTTCGCTCCAATAACCGACATGTCCGCTGTTGAGAACATAGAACATCACATACCACATCGCAAGAGTAGCGAACGAGAAAACTGGCAACAGCACCGCGTAGGTCTTCTTGGCAAACCCGAAAATTTCACCTTCAAACCGCGCCCAAACAAGTCCGAGGAAAAACACGGGAACCGTGTTGCACCACCACTCGCCCTGCAAAAGCCGCGTTCCGTCGCCGTGACCCGAAAAAATACAAAAAGCAACATAGCCCGCGATAAAAACCGCCATGCCCGCGAAGGCAATCCATTCCTTTTTGACAAATCGGAAAAGAAGATAGAAAACGATATAAAGAATTACTATGGCTATTACATACCAAGCATCGCCGTTAACAAGCCTAAACCCTAAGAATAAGGATACATACTCCCACACAGAACAGCGCATACCCCAAATCACGCGAACGGTTATGTATATGAGATTGATAAAAAAGAACGGGACGAGCACCGTGACAAGTCGTTTCCACAAAAAGCCTTTGAGATAGTTTTCCTTCGTTCTGAGATTTTTAATAAGACCATAGCCGGAAAAGAAGAAAAACAGCCCGACGAAGAACGCGCCAATGTCGTTAAAGGGAACAAGGGGCGACTTTATCTGCGCAAAGTTCGTGAAAATCTGAGAAAGATGATGAATTATAACGCCGATAGCCGCAAAGCCCTCAATACATTTCGCAGATTTAAGCGAAAGATAGTCCGCGTGAAATTCGCCCTTTTTTGCGAAGCTTACGCCCCAAAATAGAAGCAGCGCCAAAAGAACATAAACAAGATATATTTCCATAACCATATCCGCCTTTTTTGTTTTGTAATGTTTTTTCATTATATCAAATTGTTGCCCTCATAACAATTAAAAAAACAAAAAACACTTTATAAACTAACGATTGTTTACAAAATCCGTTTGACTGCGCCACTCGTCTTCCTATACAATTAAAACATAAATTTAAATAAAGTCAGTAGAGATATTTATGAATAACGTAACGGCATACATTTTCAATATGGCGCCCTTTATGCTGCTTGCCATTCCCCTTTATGTAGGCATAAGAGCGATTGTTATAAGAAAGGAGCTTCAAAACAAGAGGGTTAATCCCTTTTATGAATGGGGTCTTCTTTTTTACGTCGTCTTTCTCGTGGGACTCGCGTCGCAGACGATTGTTCCGAACATAATGATAACCGATAGCGGCTGGTATCTCGGTCAGCCCGGAATAGGCGGCTTTAACTACACCCCGTTCAAGGTCTTTAAGCAAACCTATTACGAGGTTTTCGTTAACAAAAATCTAAGCTACTTTACTATTAACTTCATCGGCAACATCGTCATTTTTATGCCCGTAAGCTTTTTTCCGCTTCTTCTTTTTTGGCACGAGCACAAGCTTCGCCGTTCGCTGTCGGTCGGCTTTTTTACCTCTTTTTTTATTGAGCTTGCGCAAATCCCCATTGAGCGCGGAAGCGATATCGACGACCTTTGGCTCAATACCCTCGGCGCTTTTGTCGGCTTCCTAATCTACCGTGTCGTCGAGAAAAAGCATCCCGCGTTTTGCGAAAAATTTAAAAAAGCTCGGGTTTACGACGCTAAGACGAAATAAAAGTTGATTATTTGCTTATTTTTATATATTATATAATATTAGATATATTTAAGACAAAACAGTATAAGGAGATACGTTATGTCAGGCTTTTCGCTCAAAAAAATCGCGCGCGAGCTAAATCTTAAATCGCGCTACAATATACTTTACGGCAATGTGAACGGCTATATCGTTTCAATATCAAGAAACGATAACGCCGTCGAGCTTTTTATTGATTCACGGCTCGTCGACCTGCCGAAAAAGATTTCCGACGAGCTTGAAACGTTTATGTCTGAAAACCTTGCGCCCTATGGGATAAGCGATTACTCCATTTCTAAAACCGGGCTTTCGATTAACGTCAATGACAAAAAAGAAAACATTTCAAATATAATCGAGTTTCTTTATTGTATCATCAACGAGCTGAAGGTTTTGGGCATTTCGGGAACCGAGCTTTGCAGCAACTGCGGAAAAACGATTGAAGAAGGCGTTCTTGTCAAGGTCGGCGCTCACGCGCATATCTGCGACGAGGAATGCGCTAATAAGCTTGCCTGCTCAAAGCGCACCTTTCGTTCCAAAACCAAGCTTCACTTTTTCGCGGGACTTATCGGTGCGATTATGGGTTCAATCGTCGCCCTCGCCCCTTGGGGATATCTTAGCTACTTCGGCTACTACTCCGCGCCCGCGACCATTCTTATTCCCCTTCTTGCGGCGCTTGGCTACAAAATATTCGGCGGAAAAAACTGCGTGGGAAAGGCGGTTTGCGTCACCGTTCTATCATTTATTAATTATGCCCTCGCCGTCGGCGGGCTCGTCTATTACAAGGTCTTTAAAGAATGGCGCGACGGTGGATATATCTTCACCCGCTCTGAGCTTGTAAGCACCCTTCTTTCCTCCTTCACCCAAAGGAGCGAGATTATTGACAAATTCCTTTATTATCAGATTATCGCCGGCGGTATATTTATTGTTTTAGGCTTGGTTATCGTTCTTCCCCGCGCGTTTCGTGCGCGCGAAAAATATACGGCTATTTTATAATAGCGGAGGTGTTTATGGCAAAGAAAAAATGGAAGGGCAGCGCACTTTTAGCTCCGCTTCCCCCCGCGCTCATAACCTGCAAAAACGGCGACAGCGCGAATATTCTGACTGTTGGCTGGACAGGAATAATTAATTCCAATCCTCCCAAAACATATATTTCGGTTCGCCCCGAAAGATTTTCCCACGACCTTATCCGCGACACGGGCTGCTTCGTCATAAACCTTCCCACAAAGTCACTCGTTAAGGCGACCGACTATTGCGGTGTTAAGTCGGGCAAGGACACCGACAAATTCAAGGATATGTCCCTTTCATACAGTCTTGCGCAGGAAACAGGCTGTCCTATGCTTAACGAAAGCCCTGTTTCGATTGAATGCAAGGTCTACGATGTCGTTTCACTCGGCTCACACGATATGTTCCTTGCCGACATACTTAACGTCTATGTTGATGAGGAAATCGTCGACGAAAACGAAAAAATTCGCTTCGACAAGGCGAAGCTTATCGCCTACGCCCATGGGGATTATTTCGCGCTCGGCGAACGGCTTGGCCGCTTTGGATTTTCGGTAATGAAAAAGAAAACCGCCGCAAGAAAGAAGAACGGAAAATAATGAGGCTTCGCAGAAAACCGTGGGCGCGCCCCGAGCTTGACGCCTGCGACTTTTATATAAAAGACCCTCCTTCGCTTATCGGAAAATGGCACGGCTCTTTCAAAAATGAACAGCCTGTTTTCGTCGAGTTCGGCTGCGGCAAGGGTGGCTTTATAGCCAAAACCGCCGCGAGTGAGCTCGACGTAAACTTTATTGCCGTCGACATAAAAAGCGAGGTTTTGGCTCTCGCGAAACGAAATATTGAACAGGAATATAAAAACAAAAACCTTTCGGTAGATAATATAAAGCTTTTCAGCTTTGACATTGCCCGCATAGATATGGTGTTTTGCGGCGCGGACGTGGTCGATAGAATATACATAAACTTCCCTAACCCGTGGCCAAAGGACAGTCATAAAAAGCGGCGCCTTACCCACACCCGACAGCTTTTTAAATACAGGACATTTTTAAAGCAGGGCGGTGAAATTTTATTTAAAACCGACGACGACGAGCTGTATCACGACACAGTGGAATATCTTCGGCTCTCGGGCTTTAAAATTGAAGAAAACATTGAAAGCCTATATGAAAACGGCATACCAAAAGACACCGTTATTACCGAGCACGAGAAAATGTTTTTCGACGAGGGACTGAAAATTCACTTTATACGCGCAACAAATGTTTAAACACTTAAGGGCGGCTGTTTTACAGCCGCCCTTTTAATGTTCATATTTGCTTGTCGATTAAAGCTCCGCGCCGATTTCGTCCTTAGTGCAAATACCCGTTTGAATAGCCTTGAGGCGAAGCGCGCCGTAAAGCTCGGCTCTCGCCGCTTCATAGTAGGGATTTACGAAAAGAACACCTATACCGCACGCCAACGCGCCAAGAAGATACCATCCGATAAAGGAAAGCCCCATAACGAAGATTTCCCACTTCTCGCCCTGAGTTGTCTTTTCGCTTATCTCAAGCACCCTTTCGGTCGAAAGGTTCGGGTTCTCCGCAAGAATGAAAGGAACCATAAAATAAGCGAGGGATTTGATTATACCCGGGATTATAAAGAGCAGCGACCAAAGGAAAATGTAAAGATTTTTTATAAACTGTGTCTTTACATTGCTCATATATTTTCCGTTTTTAAAGCCGTAAATAATCTCGTCGATATTAATGCTGTCGTATCTGCAAAGGGTAAAAAAACGGTTTTTTCCGATTTCGAAGATGTTGCCGACGAAAACTGAATAGATTATCCCGAACGCCGCCGCTAAAATCGCAACCAAGCTTATCGCGGATATCACCGCGCCCGCCGCAATTCCCGACACAAGTCCGGAAAGGCTGTGTGGAATTTCGGAAAGCCCCGAGACTACCTGACCGTTATATAGGTTAGGGTTAAAGTCCGCCGCGCCGAAGTTGAACGAGAAATTCGGCGTTGTTCGACCTCCGCCGACAATAGCCATAATGAACATTACAAGAAACGACATCCAATAGCTTTTTTTAAGAACCACCTTGGCTCTTTCTTTTAGTGTAATTCTGTCCCAATAAATCATAATTTATATCCTCCTGTATTGATTAATGATATTATACACCGTATAATATTGTTTTTGCAAGTATATTGTTTGGTTTTTATATAAGTTAGTGCAATATGCATAAATTATTTCTACTTTTTTCTGTATTTTTTAAGATATTGACAGCATAAACAAAATGTCTTATAATAAAGCCCTAACAATTCCTTTCTATTTCATTTCACCCCTGCCTTTGTTGCGGGGTATTTTTTTGTCAAAAAGTCTTATATTGTTTTAAATAGTAAAATCGGACGGTGCTTTGCGCCGCCCGATTTCTTTATTAGAACAGTTTAAAGTATTTGTCGATTTCCCACGGGGTAACCTGCATTCTATATTCGTTCCATTCCTTGAGCTTTGCGTCGACATAAATACTTCCGATATGGTCGCCCAAGGTATCCATAACAAGGGCGTCGCTTTGCATTGTCTCTATTGCGTTGTGAAGCGAGCCTGGAAGACTTCCTATTCCCTTGGCTTCGCGTTCCTCTTCGGAAAGCTCGTATATATTCGTATCGACCGACGCGGGAGGGGTCAGCCCCTTCTTTATTCCGTCAAGTCCCGCCGCAAGGCAGACCGCAAGCACGAGATAGGGGTTGGCGCTCGGGTCGGGATTGCGAAGCTCAATTCTCGTGCCTTGTCCTCTTGCCGACGGAACGCGAATAAGCGGACTTCTGTTTCTTGCCGACCACGCGATATAGCAGGGCGCTTCATAGCCGGGAACAAGACGTTTATAGGAATTTATCAGCGGATTCGTTATCGCCGTCATACCCTTTATATGCTCCATAATGCCCGCTATAAAGCTGTACGCAAGTCCGCTTAAGCCGAGCTTATCCGTTTCATCGACGAAAACGTTCTTTCCCTTTTTGTCGAACAGGGACATATTGACGTGCATTCCCGAGCCACAGGCGCCGTATACCGGCTTCGGCATAAACGTGGCGTGAAGTCCGTTCTTCTGGGATATACTCTTTACCGCCCAGCGGAAGGTCATTATGTTGTCGGCGGTTGTAAGCGCGTCGCCGTATTTAAAGTCAATCTCGTGCTGTCCCGCCGCTACCTCGTGGTGCGACGCTTCGATTTCAAAGCCCATATCCTCAAGAGCAAGGCAGATATCACGTCTTACGCTTTCTCCGTGGTCGATATGTCCAAGGTCAAAGTAGCTTGCTTGGTCCTGCGTGTGATTTGTAGGATTACCGTCCTCGTCGGTTAAAAAGAGAAAGAACTCGCACTCGGGTCCGACGTTAAACGAATAACCCATATCCTCGGCTTCTTTAAGAACCTTGCGAAGAATATAGCGCGGGTCGCCGTTAAAGGGCTTCTGCTCGGGGGTATACACATCGCAGATAAGCCGCGCAACCTTGCCCGAATGCGGACGCCAAGGAATAAGCGTAAAGCTTGAAAGGTCAGGACGAAGATACTGGTCGCTTTCCTCGATACGCACAAAGCCCTCGATAGACGAGCCGTCGAACATACACTGGTTGTCAAGCGCCTTTTCAATTTGAGACGATGTTATCGCGACGTTTTTAAGTTGACCGAAAATATCGGTAAACTGCAAACGGATAAAGCGCACATCCTCTTCTTTGACTATTCTGATTATGTCTTCTTTCGTGTATTTTGCCATATCAATTCCTCCCTAACGTTATAGCAAAGGCGCTCCTTCGCAAACAGGAACGCCCTTATTAATTATAGAAAAAGTATATTATACATATATTTTAATGTCAAGCAACCCTTTACCACGGATAGTTCCAGTAGCGCTCAACCTCTTCGTAATCCTCGGGTATCTCCCACATATCGGTATAGTTGCCCTGTTTATTCTCATACATATCGTCCATAAGCGAAACATAGGAATAAAGATAATGCGGAACAGAGCTGTAGTTGCGGTCAAAGGAAACGCAGCGCACCGACGTGATAAGCGATTCGGCTACATATATCTTTTCCTCCGAAATGCCCATAATTATAGCCATATGACCCTCGGTATAGATAAGGTCGCCCGCTTTTAATATGTCGGATTTGAGCAGCTCGTCGGTTATTCGAAGCTGTTCGCCATAATCGCACATATCAACTATGCCCTCGAAATCGCCCGCTCCGCGGTCGCCGAAATCGAAGCCGCCGTTTAAAAGCACCCAGCTTACGAAGCCGCTGCAATCGAAGCCATTCGGGTAGTAGCCGCCCGAAACGAAAGCATATTTTGTTTCCCAGTTCTTAAGCGGCTGACCCCATGTTGCGGGGCCCCATCTTATTGCCTCGGGCACAAGGTCGTCGAATTTTTGCTCGGACAAATACAATCCGACGTGATAGTACCGCCCCTCGCCGTCGGCATACGGCCGTCCCTCCCACGCGGGGGTAAGCCGTCCGTTTTCGAAGAAGTAGGGTACCCTGTACGGAAACTCAAGGGTAATAAATCTCGCCGCGGCGACTACTCCCGCCCTCGTTCCGTATCCGCCGGCTTCCTCTACTCGGCTGAAGAGTATTTTATCAAGCAGCTCGGCTTCCTCGTCGGTGAATTGGTTTGCGCCAAGCATAGGCTTGCCATAGGTATTTGTGTCGGGCTGTGTAATAAGGTCGGTCACCGTTACCGCCGCGCTCGACTCAAGCCCTTCCGCTGTGGTGGCGATAACCTCGGTCGTGCCGTTGGCGACGCCGATAATCTGACCGTTTTCATCGACAAGCGCCACGCTCTCGTCGGCTATCGACCACTTAAGGGTCTGGTCGGCGTTTCCGATGGACACGGTCTCAACGTTAAAATACTTTGTTCCTCTAATGGGGAGATAGGTCATATCGTTGTTAGTGATTTTTATAAAAACTACGCGATTGAGCTCAGGCTCGTCGCCAAGCGAGCATATGTTGCCCTTCGAGTCCTTAGCGAAAATAAAGTGGTTTCCCGCGTCAAGCTCAAGTGTCGCTTCGTCCTTCTCGGCAAGCGTCCAGCCCTCGTCGTTAACCGACGGAGCTGTCGCGCTGTCGGTCGCGATAAACCAATAATCGCTCGACTTGAAGAAATTATTTTTGACCTTCGCGACAACGCAAACAGAGTCGTCCTCCTCCGTCACAGGCACAACCTCAACTGAAGCGATTTCGGGCGGAAGCGAGTTTTGATAAAATCCATATGCACACACCGCCATAACGAAAAGCAAAAGAAGAATAATGATGAGCGCAATTAACCATTTTGCCGTGCGCTTTGGAATTTTCTCGGCCGCGCGTTCGGGCTTTGAGGAAAAGTCCTCCGTCGGCGAAGGGAACACCTTTTTCTCGGCTTTTGCCGCTCTTTGAGCTTTTTTTTCTTCTTTGCTTGCCTGAAAAGTAGTTTTTTTTGGCTGTTCGACAGGCTTCTCGGGCTCAGCCTCATTGATTGTCGGTTCTTCCGTCTTATCGGTATTTTTTTCGACAGCCGCCTGTTTTTCTTTTTTGTTGAAAAGGTCTTTTAGCTTCGAGGGTTTTACCGCTTTGGGCAGACCCGCTTCGCCTGTCGCTTCCGAAGACTTTTCTTCGAGCGTATCCGCCTGCTTTTCAACCGTTTTTTCGTCGGTCAGCTTGCTCTTTACGCTTTTCTTCTTTTTTTCTGCTGGCTCGGCTTTTACCTTTTCTGTCTTCTCGGCTACTTCCCCGTTTTTAGACTCCTCTTTATTTTCGGCAGGAGCGACCTCTTCTTTTTTCTTGAAAAGGCTCGTTATTTCAAGAGATGCCTTTTCCGCCTTGTGTTCTTCTATCGCAGGGGTCGGCTCACTCGCCTTCTTCGCGGAAAAAAGTATTTTTCCCTCTTCAATGGGTTCGTCAACCTCAATACGCTTATATAAAATCTTCTCGTTTGATTTTTTGGTTTCCTTCGGCTCTTTTTTCGGCTCAACGGGCGCCGATTCTTTTTCAACCACGACGGGCTTTTCCTGCGCTGTCTTTTTGAACTTGCGCTTGGCGCGAAGAGCCTCTTTCTTGATTGTCTCAAGCTCGTCATCGGTTATTTCAATAGGCTTTTCGTTCACCTTGGTGTCCGCCGCCTTAAACGGTTTTTTGGGTACAGTTACTTTCTCCGAAACAGCGGTCGTCTCAGAGTTGTTTTTTTCTTCGTCTATGATGATTTTTTCATACGGATGCATAGCGCAAAATCCCTTTTTTCAATCTATCCTTGTGTATGTTTATTATCGCAAAATCAAATCTATTTCAAAATAAAGATACAACGTTCACATTATAACAAATATCTACATAAAAAGACAATATATTTTACTTTTTCTTTTTTTATGTCTTGCACAATTTTCATTCGGCTGTTAGACTTGTTATATTCAAAAATAGCGACGGTTATGCCGTCGTTCGTATTAAGGAAAATTTTTTATGAGACAAAGCGGAATACTTCTTCACATTTCCTCTCTCCCCTCACCGTTTGGCATAGGCACGTTCGGAAAAGAAGCGTATGCGTTCGTGGATTTTTTGAAAAGAGCGAAACAAAAATACTGGCAAATACTTCCTCTCGGTCCGACAAGCATGGGCGACTCGCCCTACTCGTCCTTTTCGACCTTTGCAGGCAACGCCTACTTTATCGACCTTGACGCGCTTTGTTACGACGGACTTTTGGATAAATCGGAATACGAAAATGTTTTCTGGGGCGAAAGCTCGTCAAAGGTTGATTATCCCGTCCTTTTCAACAACCGATACATTATTCTCAGAAAAGCGTATGCTCGTTTTTGCGAGCGGAACGCAAACGATGATTTCAACTGCTTTTGTGCTGACGAAGCGGATTGGCTTGAGGATTACGCCCTTTTTATGTCGCTGAAGGAAACGAACTGCGGGCGGAGCTGGCACGAATGGGAAACCGCTTTTCGGCTTCGCGAGCCAGAAGCTATAACGGCCGCCCTTTCGCAATACGAAGAAGACATTCGCTTTTGGAAATTCGTTCAATTTGAATTTTATGCGCAGTGGCGAAAGCTTAAAGAATATGCCAACCGAAACGGTGTCGAATTTATCGGAGACCTTCCCATATACGTCGCTGACGACAGCGCCGACGTGTGGGCAAATCCAGAGCTTTTTGACCTTGACGAAAACCGCGTTCCTCGCTTCGTGGCAGGCTGTCCGCCCGATTGTTTTTCACAAACCGGACAGCTTTGGGGCAACCCCGTTTACAACTGGCAGGAGCACAAAAATACGGGTTATGCTTGGTGGATAAAGCGACTTCACGCCTGTTTTACACGATATGACCTGCTTCGTATCGACCATTTTCGCGGCTTCGCGGGCTACTACGCCATTCCCTACGGCGACCCAACTGCGAAAAACGGCGAATGGCGAAAGGGTCCTTCGCTTGAGCTTTTTGACACGGCAAAAAAGCAGCTTGAGCGCTTTCCCGTTATTGCTGAGGATTTGGGGTATCTTACGCCCGACGTTTACGAGCTTCTCGAGGGCTGCGGCTTTCCCGGAATGAAGGTGCTTGAATTTGCTTTCGGAGCGAATGACGCCGACAACGACAATCTCCCACACAACATAAAGAAAAACTCGGTCATCTATTGCGGCACCCACGACAATATGCCCGTGAAGGAATGGATAGACACAATTAGCGACGAGGATAGGAAAAAATGCCTTAGCTATATGGGACTTGACAACACCGAGGGCTTTACATACAAATTCATCAAGCTCGCCCTTCGTTCGGTCGCGAACCTTGCGGTTATCAATTTTCAGGACTATCTCGAGCTCGGAAAGGGCGCGAGAATGAACGAGCCGTCAACCACATCGGGCAACTGGCAATGGCGCGCCGAAGAAAAGGATATAAACGACGAGCTTTCGGATAAAATCGCCGTCCTATCCGTGCTTTTCGACAGGGCGAAAAGCTAAACGACACTCCAAATAATTATATTGTTTAAAAGCGGGATTGCATTATGCGGTCTTGCTTTTATTTGTTTAATCGGCTGACATTTTTTAATAGAGTATTTACATTTGTGAACATATGTTCTATAATGAATGTATGTTCTAAAGGAGGTGGCGGCGTGGACGTTTTTGATAAGCTTAGAATACTTTCGGCGGCGGCGAAATTTGACGTCGCCTGCACAAGCAGCGGAACCGAGCGAAGCTCGGCGGGCGGCAGTATCGGCAACGCGACGGTCAGCGGCATATGCCACAGCTTTGCGGCGGACGGGCGGTGTATTTCGCTTTTAAAGGTGCTTCAAAGCAACGCGTGTATGTACGACTGCTCCTATTGTATGAACCGGCGTTCAAACGACGTTGAGCGCGCAACCTTTCTTCCGCGCGAGCTTGCCGAGCTTACGATTAATTTCTACCGTCGAAACTATATCGAGGGGTTGTTTTTGAGCTCGGGAATAATTCGCAACCCTGACTATACCTGCGAACAAATTATTGAAACCATTCGTATTCTGCGCGAGGAATACGGCTTTCGCGGCTACATTCACGCCAAGGCAATTCCCGGAGCCGACCCCTCTCTTTTAAACAAGCTCGGGCTTTTGGCAGACCGTATGAGCGTCAATATCGAGCTTCCGACCAACGATAGTCTTACCCGTCTTGCTCCCGACAAAAGCAAGCATTCTATCCTTAAGCCAATGGGCTATATTACGAATAAAATTGAGGAAAACAAACACGACCTCATCAAATATAAACGCCCGCCTTCCTTTGTTCCCGCGGGACAGAGCACACAGCTTATCGTCGGTGCTACCGCCGACAGCGACAGAACAATAATTAATCTTTCCGCTGCGCTATACAAAAAGTATAGCTTAAAGCGCGTTTTCTACTCGGCGTATATACCCTTTAACGAAAGTTCACTTCTTCCGTCGCTCAACACCAAGCCGCCCCTTTTGCGTGAGCACAGGATTTATCAAGCCGACTGGCTTCTTCGCTATTACGGATTTGAAGCGAGCGAGCTTTTGGACGATGAGCACGAGAACTTTAACCTGCTAATCGACCCGAAATGTAACTGGGCGGTAAACCACCTCGACGTCTTTCCCGTTGACGTTAACACCGCGCCAAAGGAGCTTCTTCTTCGCGTTCCGGGTATCGGCCTAAAGAGCGTTTACAAGATAATAACCGCTCGTCGCAACGGACGGCTGACGTTTGAGACATTAAAAAAGCTTGGCGTTGTTATGAAGCGGGCGCAATACTTCATCACCTGCGCAGGCAAGCTTAAAGAAGGGGTTCGCTTCAATCCCGATTCGGTGCTTCGCGGGTTGGTTTCAGATAGCTGCAAGGAGCTTGCCGTTAATAATCAATTCGAACAGCTCAGCCTTTTCGCCCCGACTATGGTTACTTTAGAGGACAAGATACAATGCCTTACAGGACAGATATAGTTATTGTATACGACGGCTCGTTTGAGGGGCTTATGTCGGCGGTGTTCGAGTGCTATTCAAAAAAGCTCTCGGCTGTCGACGTATTTATTGACGACGATTACATTCCGTCGCTTTTCGACTGCTATAGGGTCGAAACCGACCTTTCGCACGTGAAGCGGGTTTGCGACGGACTTCGCACAAAGGTTTCAGCTGACGCGTTCAGCCTTGTTGAGCAGTGCTTTTTAAGCGCCCGCCCGAAGAAGGAAAAGCTCATTATCGACTTCATTACTCTCGCCTTTAAAGAGGGGCGGCGTGTGACCTATATGCTTGGCAACGACGTCGTGCGCGAAGTCACTAATGCTGTCAGGTCGCTCACCGCCGAGGCTCATCAGTACAAGGGCTTTGTGCGCTTTATCGACTGCGGAGAAGCGCTTGTTTCAATAATCGAACCAAAGGGCTTTGTTCTTCCCTTCCTCGCTCCTCATTTCTGCGACCGCTTTCACAACGAGACCTTTATGATTTTCGATAAAACCCACGGAGCCGCTCTCGTATACAAGGACGGCTATCGAGAAATTATTGAGCTTCACGAGCTTCCGGTCGCCTTTGCGAAAAGCGAAGAGGAAAACTACCAGGGGCTTTGGAAGGAATACTGTCGCTCGGCGGCAATTATGGAACGGGTTAATCCTCGCTGTCAAATGGGACATATGCAAAAGCGATACTGGAAGCACCTTATCGAAATGCAGGATAACCTTGATATCGCGATTGCTTCAAACAACATAGAAACGGCGGCGTCAAATTGACGCCGCCGTTGTTGCTTTAATTAAGTCTATTTTATTTCATCGACATATTTACACGCCGAAATTGCCGCTACCGCTCCGTCCGCCACCGCGGTTGTAAGCTGACGCACCGTTTTCGTTCGGCAGTCGCCCGCGACGAATATGCCTTGTTTGTCGGTTACGCAGTCCTCACCCGAAACAACGAAGCCGTTCTCGTCGAGCGCTACAAGCCCGCGGAACACTTCATTTGACGGAATTTGACCGATAGCCACGAAAAGCCCTTCGACCGAGATTTCACTTTCTCCGCCGTTTTCAACGTTCTTAATTTTAAGCCCGGAAAGCGAGCCGTCGCCGACAAGACCGCTAACGACATTCGACAGACAAAAGGCAATGTTGCCTATCCCCTTTGCGCGTTCGACAAGCTTGGTTTCCGCGCGAAACTCGTTTCGTCTGTGTATTATTGTCACGCTTTTCGCGAACTCGGAAAGATATATCGCGTCAGAAAGGGCGGTATTGCCGCCGCCGAACACCGCGACGTCCTTGCCCTTATAAAAAACTCCGTCGCAAACCGCGCAAAATGATACGCCTTTGCCGATAAAATCGTTCTCGCGTTCAACCGAAAGGCGTCTATGCTTCAAGCCCGACGCAATAATAAGCGAATAGCATTCATACGTAGAATAGTCGGTCGTTATCGTCTTTGTTTTTCCGTTATCGGTAACGCTTGTCACCCGCTCAAGCTCAATTTTTGCGCCAAGCGCAACGACCTGTTCGTACAGATTATCGGAAAGCTCCGAGCCGCTTATGCTCTTTATTGAGGGGAAGTTTTCGACCTTCGGTGAAAAGGAAATCTGTCCGCCGAAGCTCTCCGCCTCAAGCACGAGCACGCTTTTGCCCGCCCGCCGAGCATAGACCGCCGCCGTCATTCCCGCGGGACCGGCGCCAACGATAATTATATCAAAAAATTTAACTTCCATTTTCACCTATGCCATCGCGAACTTCTTAATATCGGGCGCGCTGACCAGCTTGTCGACCTTTTTGCCGTCAACGACGATAAGCGTGGGCGCCTGTTTTATCTCATACTTCCTTGCAAGCTCACCGTTGGTTTCGACGTCCATAATTTTGAACACAAGTCCGCTTTCTTCGAGTATACTTTTGGCTACCTTGCAATTTGGACAGGTTTTTGTCGTGAAAAGGAGAAGCTCCTTTTGGTCGGAATACTCGTTTGCCGTGTGCCCTTCGCAGGCGCACTTCTCCGTCTTGGCACTCTTATCTATCGGACGAACGACAGATTTTTCAACATTGTAAACCTTGCGGTCCTTAAACTCCTGCGCCTTGCCGTCATTGAAGTTCTGGACAGGCCGATAATAACCGGTTATGCGGCTATATACCTCTGTCGCTTCTCCGCATTCGGGGCACTCATACTGTTCGCCGACAATATACCCGTGATTTTTGCAGACCGAATAGGTCGGTGAAATTGTATAGTAAGGGAGCTTGTGATTTTCCGCAATCGTACGAACAAGACTTGCCGCCGCTCTCCAGTCGGGAAGCTTTTCGCCCAAGAAGGCGTGAAAAACCGTGCCCGAAGTATAAAGGGTCTGAAGCTGGTCCTGAATGGCAAGCGCAGAGAAAACGTCCTCGGTGTATCCAACGGGAAGATGAGAGCTGTTGGTATAGTAAGGCGTTCCGTTTTGGTTCGCCGTTTTAATGAAGGGATAGCGCTTCTTGTCGTGCTTAGCAAGGCGATAGGTCGTCGACTCGGCAGGAGTTGCTTCGAGGTTGTAGAGGTCGCCGTACTTTTCCTGATAATCGGAAAGCCGCTCACGCATATGGTTGAGCACGTCGGTTGCGAAAGCCTGCGTCTTCTCGTCGGTGAGGTCATTCCCAAGCCACTTGGCATTTAGCCCGACCTCATTCATACCGATAAGTCCAATAGTCGAGAAATGGTTGTCAAATGAGCCGAGATAGCGTCTCGTGTAAGGATACAGGCCCTCTTTAAGAAGCCTTGTTATAATCGTTCTTTTTACGCTTAAGGAACGTGCGGCGATATCCATCATCTTGTCGAGGTGGGTATAAAACTCCGTTTCGTTCGCGGCAACGTATGCGATACGCGGAAGATTTATTGTCACAACGCCGACCGAGCCGGTGCTCTCGCCGCTTCCGAAGAAGCCGCCCGACTTCTTGCGAAGCTCGCGAAGGTCAAGACGAAGACGGCAGCACATGCTTCTTACGTCGCTTGGCTCCATATCGCTGTTGATATAGTTCGAGAAATAGGGCGTGCCGTATTTCGCAGTCATTTCGAAAAGGAGCTTGTTGTTCTCGGTTTCCGACCAATCGAAATCGCGTGTAATCGAATAGGTTGGGATAGGATACTGGAAGCCGCGTCCGTTGGCGTCGCCCTCTATCATGGTTTCGATAAACGCCTTATTTATCATATCCATTTCCGGCTTGCAGTCTTTATATTTAAAGTCCATTTCCTTGCCGCCGACAATCGCATTCTGCTCGGCAAGGTCTGCGGGCACCGTCCAATCGAGAGTAATATTAGAAAACGGCGCCTGCGTGCCCCAACGGCTTGGCGTATTTACACCATAAACGAAGGACTGGATACAGTTCTTCACTTCATAGTAGCTCATGTTATCCTTCTTGATGAAGGGAGCAAGATATGTGTCAAAGGAGGAAAACGCCTGCGCGCCCGCCCACTCATTTTGCATAATTCCAAGGAAGTTGACCATTTGGTTGCAAAGGGAAACAAGGTGCTTTGCGGGCGCGGAGGTTATCTTTCCGGGCACGCCGCCCAATCCCTCTTGGATAAGCTGACGAAGCGACCAGCCCGCGCAATAGCCTGTGAGCATAGAAAGGTCGTGAATGTGGATATCTGCGTTTCTGTGGGCGTTGGCTATCTCCTCGTCGTATATTTCCGAAAGCCAATAGTTCGCCGTTATCGCGCCGCTGTTGCTTAAAATAAGTCCGCCGACCGAATAGGTCACGGTTGAATTTTCTTTAACGCGCCAATCGGTAAGATGCACATAGCTGTCGACCAAGTCCTTATAGTCAAGGATTGTCGATTTCATATTGCGGATTTTTTCCCTCTGCTTACGGTAAAGGATATATGCCTTCGCAACGTCGTCATAGCCCGATTGAATGAGCACAGACTCGACGCTGTCCTGAATATCCTCAACCCCAACCTTGCCGTCGTTAATTTTGTGCTGGTAATCGGCGGTAACCTTTAAAGCCAACAAATCAATAATATCGGGATTGTACTGTTTATCCTGCGCTTCAAACGCTTTTGTGATTGCTACGGTGATTTTTGAGAGGTTGAAGTCGCTTTCCTGACCGTCCCTTTTAATTACTTTATACATTTTTTTACTCCTTTGTTGGCAAATACTCAGCTATACTCAAATTATAGCATCAATAAATACAAAGTCAATAAAAAAACACACTATATATAGTGTGTTTTTTTTGTGTATTATGTGCTATGTTTCCATATGTAGTTTCTCTAAAATCCTCTTATTTCGACTTTTCCGATGTATTTTCGAAGAATTTCGGCGTATTTCTCGGTATCTGACTTAGAAACGCCGGAAAAACCCGTTCCGACGAGGTCACCGGAATCGACGAAATGCTGAAGATAAAGAATCTTCGCGCCCTTAAGCCATTTTCCTATTGAAATTATATCGTCCTCGGTATGAAGCTCACGCACGAGAGTCATACGAAATTCATAGGGCGTATTACCGCTCATCAGCGTTTCTGCGCTTTGCTCGACCGTCGAAACGTCGTAACCCTTTATGCCGACCGTTCGCGCATAGCCCTCACGGGAATTCTTTATGTCCATTGCGACGTAATCGACCAGTTTCTTGTCAAGAATACGCTTTAATCGGTCGGGAAAGCTTCCGTTTGTGTCAAGCTTCACCTTATACCCCAAGGCTCGAATTTTTTCAATAAGACCGTCGACGTCGTCGTTGATAAGCGGCTCGCCGCCCGAAACGACGACACCCGAAAGCTTGCCCTTTCGCGAGCGAAGAAAATCGAGAAGCTCGTCTTCGGGTATTTCTTTTTCCTGTTCGGGGCGAAGGACAAGCGGTGCGTTATGACAAAACGGACAGCGAAAATTACAGCCGCCGGTGAAGACGGTCGCCGCCAAGGTTCCCTCGTAATCCACAAGGGACAATTTTTGAAGCCCGCATATTTTCATTCGTTCACCACCATAAAAATACTACCCAAGAGTATAACACTTTTGGGTAGTAAGGACAATCATATCAAACGATTATTTTATTTATTTTGACACTCGCGGCATATGCCCAAAAGGAAAGAGCCGACGCTGTTAAGCTCAAAGGCGTAACGGCGGCTCAGCTTGCCGATTATTTCGTTCTTAAGTCCGCCGTCAAGTGGGATTGTCTTTCCGCAGGACGAACAGCGAAGAAGCATTTGCGAAGCCTCCTCCTTATCAGCGGGAAGCCGGTAACAAGCCTTATTTCCATCGTCGGAAAAAGATTTGACCAAAAAACCGTTTCGTTCAAGACGGTTTAAGCAGCGATAGACCGTCGTTATATTTACCTTCTTTTTGCTTGCGACGATGTGATTATATATCTCTTCAACCGTCGCCGCGTTCTTGGTTTCGCCAAGATAATCAAGAATAAGTCGCCGATTAGTGGTGTTGTAACCAAGACTTCTCATCTTATCGTCTCCGTTTTTCATTCGTTTAGCAGGGTACGCGAAGCGTAAAGGTCGTTCCGTTTATTTCATCGCTTTCGGCAAAAAGGCGTGCATTAATCGTCTCGGCGGCACTTTTTGCTATCGAAAGCCCTAAACCGAAGCCGCCCGTTTCGGCTTCCTTCGCACGCGATTTTTCACAGCGATAGAACCTCTCGAAAAGATGCGCCAAATCGTTCTTGGCTATAACCGCGCCCTTGTTGTTAACCGCGATAACTGCCTCACCGCCCAACCGTTTCAGCGAAACCGAAACGGGCGAACCCTTTTCGGAATACTTGCACGCGTTGTCAAGAAGAATGACCGCAATTTGTTTAACCCTCGCGGCGTCGGTTTTCGCGTATACGTTTTGCTCGACGTCGGAAACTATCGGGACGCCCTTTTCAAAGGACATTGACTCAAAGGGTAAAATACAACCCAAAATCTCATCGCTCACGTTGGTCGGTATTAGCTCGGGCTTCTTGTCCCTGTTGTCGTCGGACTTGGCAAGAAACAAAAGGTCGTCGACAAGCTTTTTCATATCGCTTGCCTCGGAGCGGGTGTTCTCTACCCACTTGAGCTGTTTTTCTATCTTATCGTTTTTGTGTGAAAGAAGAATATCGGTGTTGGCGAGAATAACCGTAAGCGGAGTTTTGAGCTCGTGCGAAGCGTCGGCGATAAACTGCCGTTGCTGCTCCCACGATTTTTTAACGGGCTTTATGGCAAGGCTTGATAAAAGAAGACTTATAAAAAAGAACGCGACGAGCGCCGCTCCGCCGAAGATAAGGGAAAAAACAATCGAATATCTAAGCGCAGCGGTTTCGTTCGACGTGTCGGCGAAGGCGATTTTCGTCGTGCCGACGGCCGTCATCGCCTTCATATATCTCAGCGACAAATCGGAAAGCTTCCCAACGTTCTTGTCCGACGCATACGCCCGCTCAACCGCCTGCTGAAGTATGCCCGAGTCAATCGAAACGCCGTCGGTAAACGCCGCCGCGACCGAGCCGTCCGAGCTCACCATTGCCGAAAAGGTAAGCACTCCGTTAAACGGCTTGTCCGACTTTGCGTCCGGCGCCGCCAAATGGCTGTCGTTTCGGCTGTCAAGCGTGGAACCGAGCGCGTTCATCGTCATTCGAACCTGATTGCTGTATGTCGAAACGCAAAGACTCGCAAACACAACAATAAGCACTACGCTCACGAGCGCCATATTTATAAAAACAAATTTTTTCTTAAGCTTTTCTATCATCTGCGTTTTCCTCCAAACGATATCCGACCTTTCGCTGGGTCTCGATTGTGACGGTCGACCCGATAAAAAACAGCTTCTTTCGAAGGAACGAAACATAAGCCTCGACGTTGTTGTCCTCCGCTTCGGAAAGGACACCCCAAACCCTGCTTATCAAATCGTCCTTCGACATATAGGTCTTTTGATTGGACATAAAAAGCTTCATCATCTCGAACTCCTTAAAGCCGAGATGCACCGACTTTTCGCCGCATCTTAAATCGTAGGTCGAAAGGTCGAGCGAAAGGTCAAAAAGCTTAATTTGGTCGAGCACAACCTCACCCTTGCGGCGGGAAAGAGCGCGAACCCGCGCCAAAAGCTCGACCGAGGAAAAAGGCTTCGTCATATAGTCGTCGGCGCCGCAATCAAGACCCGAAACCTTGTCGGTTATCTCGTCGCGGGCGGTCAGCATAAGAATAGGGGTCGCAACGCCGGCCTTTCGCGCCTCGCGGGCAACCGAAAAGCCGTCGCGCTTGGGAAGCATAATGTCAAGCACAATAACGTCGTATTGATTTGAAAGCGCATAAGCCAAACCGTCCTCGCCGTCGTTGACGACGTCGACGTTGTATTTTTGCTCCCTCATTATTTGAGCAAGGGCTTCGCTCAAACGAAGCTCGTCCTCAACGATTAATATGTTCATATTTTTACCTCTATATCAATACCATTATAACTCATTATCTATTGCTTCAACAATAGTGTAATTGCGAAGCCTTAAAATATACTGAAATGCCATTTTTAAGGTTTTTTTCAGTTTTTGCGAATATACTCAAGGCGTAAGAACAAGCCAACATTGAGAAAGGTTAACAATATGGGTAACGAAACAATATTTCGGCGATACGAGAAAAAATACCTCCTGTCGGGCGACCAGTACGCCGAATTTATTGCGCAAGCAAGCGAAAAGCTCCAAGCGGACGATTACGGGAAATATACGATATATAACCTTTATTTTGACACTCCCGACTATCGCCTCATTCGCGCTTCTCTTGAAAAACCGATTTATAAGGAAAAGCTTCGGCTCAGGAGCTACACCATTCCAAACGCAGGCTCAACCGTCTTCGTCGAGCTCAAGAAAAAGTATAAGGGTATAGTGTATAAGCGGCGTGTGCCCATGACGTACAAGCAGGCTTACTACTATTTAATGCGGAACATCGAGCCGTTCGAAGACAATCAGATACTAAGTGAACTCGACTGGTTCAAATCCTTTTATAAGCCCGTTCCGACAGTCAACCTTTCGTATGAACGGGAGGCGTACAAGGGAAACGACGACGAAGGCTTTTTGAGAATAACGTTTGATAAGAACATACTTTGGCGAAGCGATAATCTCGACCTCACCAAGGGGGCGTTCGGAAAAAGCCTTCTTGAGGACGACGAGCGACTAATGGAAATTAAAACCGACGGCGCAATTCCTCTTTGGGTGTGCCACCTTCTCGACGACGTCGGCTCGTTTCCTGTTTCCTTTTCAAAATACGGTTCGTGCTATCAAAATATGATGGCAAAAACGATAAAATCGAAAGGTGTGATTTACTGTGCTTGAGAGCATTTTCACAAGTCTTCCCGCCGAGGTTTCGGCAAGCGATATACTAATTTGTACAGCGGCGTCGGTCGCGTTCGGCATAATCATCGCGCTTATTTATATGTATAAGAACAGCTATACAAAAAACTTCGTCGTAACCCTCGCACTGCTTCCGCTTATGGTTCAGCTCGTCATTCTTCTTGTCAACGGAAACCTCGGGGCAAGCGTAGCGGTTATGGGCTCGTTCAGCCTTATACGCTTTCGCTCGGTTCCCGGCAACGCCCGCGACATAAGCTGTATCTTTCTCGCTATGGGGGTGGGGCTGGCAACGGGTATGGGGTATATCGGCATAGCCGCTCTCTTTGTCCTTGTCGTCGCGCTCATCAATTTTGTTTTCTTTAATTCAAGGTTCGGCGAGAAAAAGGGGTTTGTTAAAGAGCTTAAAATCACCATTCCCGAAAGCCTTGATTACAACGACGTATTTGACGACATCTTTGACAAATACACCTCCCGTCACGACCTCGTCAAGGTCAAAACCACAAATATGGGAAGCCTTTATGAGCTTCATTATGATATAACCCTTCGGCGGTCGGAAGCTGAAAAGGGAATGATTGACGAAATACGCTGCCGCAACGGAAACCTCAACATAGTTTGCGGTCGACCGACAGCAATTAAAGAGGAGCTGTAACAGATGAAAAAAAAGATTTTCTTCGCTTTGATTTCGCTCGTTGTATGCACGTCGCTTCTTTGCGCCTGCGTGAAGAATGTCGAGCCAAGCGACAGCTCGGCAAAGGGGCTTTCCGGCGAAACGAAAATAATATCGACGAGCTATGTCGACTTTAGCTACACCGAGCGTGACCTCAGCGGCGACTACGACGAGGCATCGGCGACCAAAATTACTCTTAACGACAACGAGATAAATATCGACGGAAAGGGCGCGTCGGCAAGCAACGGCAACCTCGTTATATCTTCTGAGGGCACATATATTGTAAGCGGCACTCTGAGCGACGGACAGATAATCGTCGATGCAGGCGACGCAGACAAGGTGCAAATCGTGCTTTGCGGCGTAAATATCTGCTGCTCAACCTCTTGTGCGATAAACATTAAATCCGCTGACAAGGTTTTCATAACACTCGCGAGCGGAACGCAAAACACCGTGAGCGACGCAGAAAGCTACTTGCTCGACGAAAACGACGAGCCAAGCGGCGCGATATTCAGCAAATGCGACCTTACGATAAACGGAAACGGCGCGCTTTCCGTTACTGCGAACTTCCTCAACGGCATACATTCAAAGGACGACCTGGTTATCACCGACGGCACAATTACGGTAACAGCGAAAAACGACGCCCTGAAGGGGCGCGACTGCGTTGCGATATGCGGCGGCAATATTACTCTTATTTCGGGCGGCGACGGAATACAGTCGAACAACGACGAGGATTCCGCGAAAGGCTTCGTGACAATTGACGGCGGAACGGTCAATATCTCAAGCGAGCTTGACGGTATTCAAGCCGAAACCATTCTTCAAATCACAGGCGGTGAAATAAGCCTTACCTCGGGCGGCGGCGCGGCAGACGGCGTTAACGCCGAGGTGAACGGTACAATGGGTATGCGCCCCGACGATATGTTTCAGCAGCAGGGCTTCGCAGCCGCCGACGACACCGAAAGCCAAAAGGGCTTAAAGGCAATCACCGGCATATACATTATAGGCGGAACGCTTGATATTAATTCGGCAGACGACTCCATTCACTCAAACGGAGATTTAACGATTTCCGACGGAATGATAACCGCCTCGTCGGGCGACGACGGAATACACGCCGATTCGTCGGTTACTATCGACGGCGGCACAATCAACATTAACAACAGCTATGAGGGCGTCGAGGGTAAAACCATAACGATAAACGGCGGAACTGTTTCGGTTAACGCATCGGACGACGGCTTTAATGCGGCGGGTGGGCAGGACGGCTCATCTCTCGGCGGACGCCCGGGAGAAAACGCCTTCGCGAGCGACGACAGCACCTCCATAACGATTAACGGCGGATATATCTACATCGCGGCAAGCGGCGACGGAATAGATTCGAACGGCGCTCTGACCATAACGGGCGGAACAACCCTTGTCGACGGTCCGACCAACAACGGAAACGGCGCGCTGGACTATGCGGGAACCGCGACGATATCCGGCGGAACGCTTGTCGCCGCGGGAAGCTACGGTATGGCGCAAAATCTGACGGGTGAAAATCAGTCTTCCCTTCTGTTCGTCTTCTCCTCTAATCAGGAGGGCGGAACGCCGATAAGTCTGTTTGATTCAAACGGCGGACTCGTCGTAAGCTACACTCCCTCGAAAGCTTACCAATGCGTCATAATAAGCACCCCCTCGCTAAAGACGGACAGCGATTATTCCGTTGCGACGGGCGGCGTCGCGACGGGTGCCGACGTTCACGGCTTTACCCTTTTGGGAAGCGTTTCGGGCGGAAGCGAAATCACAAGCTTTACTCTTACGGAAAGCTCCCAGTCTGTCTCTGACACCGGCGCGGCGGTAAGTGGCGGAATGGGCGGTATGGGCGATATGGGCGGTATGCAGCCTCCGACAGGCGACGGCTTCCCGGGCGGAGAGAAGCCCACCGGCGATATGGCAGGACAGCGACCGCAAAGAGGTTAAACTCTTTCGTCGTTTATATAGAAGCGCCTCTCGGTTTTCGAGGGACGCTTTGCTATATTTATTTGCCTAAAAATCGACACGGTGATACAATAAACGAGGAGGTATCACGATGAAACGACTACTATCGCTTTTTTTATGCATTATTTTAATATTGAGTCTTTGCTGTTCGGTTTTTGCCGCGAATGGCGACGAGCTTCGTTTTAACGACGACGGCAGTTTTAAAATTCTTCTTGTTGCCGACACGCAGGATACAAATCACCCTCAAAAAGCAATGCTTCGGCTTCTTAACGCCTGTCTTGACAAGTCAAATCCGGACCTCGTTATTTTTCTTGGCGACCAGATACACGGCCCGTCAATGGGCAAAAGCGAAAGGGCTGTCATGGCGGCTATCGACGCGATAATCGAGCCTGTTGAAGCGCGGGGTATTCCATTTGCCGTCGTTTTTGGCAACCACGACGACGAGGGCGGCGTATCAAAGGAATTTCAAATGGCTTATTATCAAACCTTCGACGGCTGTCTTGCCGTTGCGGGCGAACAGGATATTACGGGCGTAGGCAATTATAACCTAACCATAAGGAGCAGCGACGGCAAAAAGGATGTCGTCAACCTTTGGTTTTTCGACAGCGGAACCTACGATGAAACCGGCGAAGGCAAATATGCTTGGGTAGAAAAGGACCAGCTTGACTGGTACGAAAAAACATCGAACGCGCTTGCCGAAACAAACGCAGGAGAGCTTCTGCCAAGCTACGCCTTCCAGCACATAATCGTGCCCGAAGCATACGAAATGCTGACAGCCGTTCCAAAGGATACCAAGGACGCCGTTGAGGGCGTTAGCTCCCACGAGGGCAACTACTATATACTTAATCCCGAATATATCTCAAGTGGAGATATGGGTGAAGCCCCCTGTCCTCCCGCTCTCAACGGCGGTCAATTCGACGCCTGGGAGCGGCAGGGCGACGTCGTCGCCGCCTTCTTCGGGCACGACCACGTTAACGACTTTATCGGCACATACAAAGGCATCGACCTTGTTATGACGCAGGGCATAGGATTTTATATCTATGGCAAGGGCGATGAACACGGCGCGCGGGTTTTAACCCTTAAGGAAGATACTCCGACAGAATATGAAACCGAGCTTCTTTTCTATAAAGACCTTGTAAGCGAGCCGCTTCCACCGCTTTTTGCTTCGACCAACGGAGCATTTATTCAAAACGCGGTTCTGCTTGCCATTTTGGCGTTGGCAGTTCTTATATCAACGGCTGTTGTTTTAATTAAACACGCAAAACGCAAAAAAAAACAAGCAACGACAAACAAATAGTAGAAGCACAGCAAAAGGCGATTACGCTCGTTTAGAGGTAATCGCCTTTTTATCATTTATTGGAACGCTTTTTCATAAGCCGCAAGACGCGCTTCCATAACCTCGCGAAGAACTTCTTTTTTATAAACCAAGTCATATCCGTGAGGGGCGTCGCTGATATGTCGATAACCTACCTCGACACCGTTTTTCTTCAAAAGCTCGGCGTAGTTTCTGCCCTCGTCGCGAAGACAATCGAACTCGGCAGTTTCTATGTAGGTCGGCGGAATATCCTTAAAGCTCTTTTGCTTTATAGGCGCGGCGTACTCAATGGCTCCCCCGTCGCCGTTCTTAAGATAGGTTTCCCACATAAAGCGGTTTAACCCCGAATCCCAGCCGGGGGTATCGCAAAACTTCTTCATCGACGCGGTCGCCATATCACAGTCACACACCGGATAAATTAGCATTTGAAAACAAAGCCTCGCGCCCTTTCTGTCCCTCGCCATTTGCGACAATGCCGCCGCTAACGAGCCGCCCGCGCTGTCGCCGTAAAGAGCAATTTTGTCGCGACGAATATTAACCTTTTCGGCGTTATCGTCGCACCAGCAAAGGGTGCTGTAACAATCCTCGACAGGCGTCGGAAAGGGATACTTTTGAGCTAAGCGATAATCAGGAAGAATAACGCGGCAGTTAAGCTTTTTCGCAAGAAAGCAGGAATAACTCTTTTGAGAAGAGAACACACCGAGAATAAAGCCACCTCCGTGACAGTTGACGATAAGGGGCGTCTTTTTTCCGTCGAGATTTTTCGGCTCAAAGAGATAGGCGCACACGTATTTTCCGTCGTAGGATTTCAGCTTTATTTTACGCTGACGAACGCCCGCGTCGGGTGGCGTGAAGATAAATGCCGTCTTTAAAAGAAGGTTCGCAAGCGCCAGCATAAAACCATTACTCAAAAAGGAAAATCTTTTAATTCCTCTGTAAGCGGGATTAATCGGATAATTTGTTTTCATTTATCTCCTAAAAATCAAGGTTAATTAGTCTTTTCATAAGCTCCGGCCCATCGGAAAGAAACAGACCTGTTTTCGCGCACTCCGCCTCGGTGTAGCTCTTTGCGTTTGGCTCGCCGTTCTTTATGCTCGAATAGAGCACAAAGGGAACAGGGTCGGACGAATGGGTTCTTGTTTCTATCGGCGTCGGGTGGTCCGGTGTAAGAAGAACAGCGAAATCCTCGCCGTCGGCACGAAGCCCCTGCATAACCTGAGCCAACACTAACCTATCAATGGCTTCTATGGCTTCTATCTTGCACTGAACGTCGCCCGCGTGACCGCTCTCGTCGGGGGCTTCAATATGAATGTATACGAGGTCGCATCCGCCCCTTAACAATTCAAGAGCCGCTTTCCCCTTAGCATCGAAATCGGTTCTTTTCGCGCCTGTTGCACCCTTTACGAAGGGCACCTTCATACCCGCACAGAGTCCGAGCCCTTTTATAAGGTCAACCGCGCAAACAACGCCGCCGGACAGCCCATAAAGCTCTTTAAAGCTCTTTAGCGCGGGGCGTGTTCCCTCACCCCAAAACCAGCAGGAATTAGCGGGTTTTTTACCTCTGGCAATACGCGCCTTGTTTATCGGATGGTTTTTTAAAAGCTCGTTTGAACGGCGCATATATTCATATAAACGCTCGCCGTTAAGCCCCTTGGGAAGGCAACCCTTTACAGGCCTTCCCGTTATGTCGTGGGGAGGCGTAAGGTCGGTTCCAAGCGACGCTTTGTTTATAACAAGACAATGGCGATAGCTTATGCCCGCATACAAGTGCATATCCTCTTCATCAAGGCGCTCCGCGAGAAAATTAATTAGTTCGGTCGCTTCCTCGGTTTCGATTTCGTCAGACGAATAGTCTATCATCGTTTTATCGGCATACTCCCGCTCATCCGAAAGGCAAACGAGATTACAGCGTATAGCGATGTCGTCGGGCAAAAGCTCGACCCCCATGCTCACCGCCTCAAGCGGAGAACGTCCAGAATAGTAAAGCGCCGGCGCATAGCCCATAACCGACATATTCGCGACGTCCGAGCCGGGCTTCATTCCGTCGGGTATCGTTTTTACCATACCCGCCGCGCCGTTTTGCGCGATAAGGTCCATATTGGGTTTAACCGCCGCCTCGAGCGGTGTTTTATTGCCAAGCGAAGAAAGGGGTCTGTCCGCCATTCCGTCGCCAAGCACAACAACATATTTCATAAGAAAGCTCCTATATCTTTATCTTATGATTATTATAACACAAGCATTGAGACAAATAAACGAAAAAGCCACGGAAAACCGCGGCTTTGGTATGTAAATCATTATTATTTTATTTGCACTTCTTATTTTTTAGGTTTTGGACAATTTCGCAGATAAGAGCTATTAAAGCTACATAAAACAGCGCGACGGTGTACACCGCGTATCGAGCATCGACATACAGAATTATTGTAGACGTTGAAATATTGCCCAATATTGTTATCAGCGTAAGCCCCATTAATCTGCTTGCCTTTGAGTTCTTGTCAATTTTCTTGGCAATAAAAATCAAGGCAACGGATAAAATATACATAAGCGCGGACCATATAGCCGTAATTAAGTTTATCCTCATATCGAAATTACGCTGAAAAAAAGAATTGCTTCTAATCAGTCCTACCGCTCCGACCTTTGACGTGAGAGAAAAGTACTTTTCACAGTTGTCTTTTAGTAACACCTTTATCATTCGCAAAGACACCTTGTCGCACGCCACAAGACCATTAACATCATCAAACGACTTGACACCTACGGCATCTAACAGAATAGGTTGAACAATTATATGTGCGACAGAAACATGATTAGCTTCATAATGCATATACTTCTCAACAACACTCTCATTTTTTACAAATGAGAGTGTCGCATTATTTTTAACTGCGCCGTCAATCGACAGCTCAAAAACCTCTTTTGTCTCATCGTCGCCCTTAAACAGCTTTGAATCCTCAACGTCGGAAACATATATCATTTTCCCCAAAGCGTTAACAGGCGCCAAAAACGGTGTTGAAACAAACTCTCCGTTGACCACCAGATGATAAAACCTAACACCGATTCCCGATATTATTACGATAGATACACAAAGAACGACAGTCTTAATTACTTCCTTTTTTAATGTGTGCGTTTTAAGCATCACATAAAACAAGGCTATAAGCACGAGAACTATAAGATAAAGCATACGCCCCTGGGTCAATATACATAATAACGTAATCACGCCGACGGCAAACAGGGGTGAACGCGCAAACGACAACGAAAAAGAGAGATTTTCTTCAACGACAACTTGAAGAAGAAAACGAATAAGTAGTAAAAACAAAGGAATTGTTAATCCCTCGGACAAAATCTGCGCAGTCAGCGCGGCGCCTGACAGACTCACAAACGCATAGCCTGCAAAGGAAACCAAAAGCCCGCCCATCATAATTGTCGCGATAAAAGCGTTTAATTTAAACACCTTTTTAATGTACATAACAAGCGACCATATCGCGAACGCTACAAAAAGACTTTGAAGCACCTGAACAACGGGAATATACAGGGTATCGCCGAAAACTGTTCTAAAAAGCAATAGGAACAACGGATAAAGCGGGTCTCTTATTACACTCATATTGATAAAGCCGCTTGAGTCATTCATAAAAGGAGATTTTGTAATTACTGCAGACGCAAGCATAATCAATCCGCATATGGCAAGCGACAACCAGCAAAATATTTTGTTAAGCTTTGTTTTGTTGATTTCCACTTGGTTGTTATCCTCCGTTAATTATTGCGTTTTATTCTTTAGAAACTCCAGTACCTTTTTCATCTGAATTTCCCACGACATATAATCGAGCGCATAATCCCTCATTTGTTTCGCGACCGTATCCTCTCGGCGGATAGTCTCATAAAACTCCACTATCTTTTTTATATCAACCGCCGTATCGTCCTCGGAAATCTTATAAAAGTAATTCGCTTCTTTGGGCAAAAGCATATCTTTCGCCGAAAAAACAAACGGGATACCGCGAGCCATATATTCGCGGTTTTTAAGCTCCGCCGAAAAAATGACATTCTTTCTATGAATGGCGATTGATGAGAGCGCAACCGAGCACACCTTAAAAACCTCGTCAAGCTTCTCTCCCCAAAGCTCACCATAAAAAATAACGCTGTGCTCAACATCAAGCTCGCTTGTAAGCTTTTTCAGCTTTTCGGTTTCAGGTCCCTCGCCGACGATATGAAGGGTTACTCGCGTCTTACCGCCCTCTTTTATATATTGCGAAAGCCCGACGATAAATCTGTCAATTCCGTGCCAATATGCCGTTTTTGACACTGAAATCACATTTAGTATTCCATCGTCCTTTGGCATTTTATGAAGCGGAAGCAGCGACGCGTCTATGCCGTTGCTGATTTTAATCGTCGGCACGCCAAAAATTAAATCCGACATATCAAAGGTCGCTATTCCGTCGAGATATCGCTTCATCCTGTTCCGAAAAAGTCTATCTATCGCAAGCCAAATCTTCGGCACAATGCCCGACGCCTTCTCATATTCCGCGTCATACGGAAAGGTAGGAATTTCTTCAACTATGCGAACACCCCGCTGTTTCAGCTGTCTTAGCGAAGCTATATGCATCGGACTGCAAAGCGCTTTTCTAATATAGCAAAAGTCGAAATCAACTCCGCTTGCCGAAAGCGACCGCTGTATCGCGCGCTCGTACGCAACATATCCGCCCAATATTCCGTTGTTCTTCTTTGAAAACAAAAGCTTTTTTTTCGCTTTGCTGACAAGCCACGCGCCGTCTTTATCAAATGCGGTATACCACACCTCGTTGCCGAGGTTTTCGAACGCGGCTATTTCCCCATTTAGCTTTTTTTCCACTCCCGAGCTTTCATCAAATGAACGCTTGCCGACAAAGAGAATTTTCATATCGTTCCTCAAACACTTTTTTCAATATAAAAGTTTTGCAGCCTTTTCGTGCTTTCAACTATATCATAGCCTGCCTTGACCGCGTCAAGCGCCCCGATGGTTCTGTCGCCCGCTTCGCTTTTTAACAAAGACTCCGCCCACAGCGTCGGCGATTTATCAAGAGAAAAGAAAACCGTTTTATCGCATATTTGAACCTCGCTTGTGATATTGTCGGAAAAGAAGCAGGGAACGCCCGACGTCTGAGCTTCTATGCAGGACACAGGAAGCCCTTCGAATATGCTTGGATAAAGAAATGCGTCCATCGCGCACAAAAGCCTGTCTGTGTCGCGTCTTACGCCAAGGAATTTGACCTTTTCGCCTATTCCGTACTCCTCGGCCTTCTTTTTCGTACCCGCCATAAGCTCGCCCTCTCCCGCAAGAAGAAGAATCGAGGCGGGCTTGCTTTTTACTATCTCGTTGAATATATCTACAATAAAGGTATGGTTCTTTGCCTGTGAAAAGCGTCCGATATGCCCGATAACAAGCTCGTCTTTTATTTCAAGCTCTCTGCGAGCCTCGGCGCGCTTTTTTTCGTCAAAAGCAAACCTCTTGATATCTATTCCGTTTTTAATAACCTCAAACGGTTTTTTCCCAAAAAGGAAGTCCCCCGCCTTTTCACTGCACGCGAACCTGTCGGTAAGGTTATATTTAAAGGTCGTCGACAAAATCCCGTCGGCATATCCCGTTAAATTCGACTCGTGAAAGGCATTATGGCTGTGTCCCGCCCTGGTCGCGACACCGTGCTTTTTCGCGTAGTGATTGTAGAACATTCCAAAGCCGCTGTAATGTCCGTGAACAACCTTGTATTCGGTATGCTCTTTAAAAAAGTCGTCAAGATTTTTAAAATACTTTGGAAAATTGTTATCCTGTCTTACCGTTAGCTTGTATGTTTTCCCGCCGAGCTTTTCTATTTCTTTGTCGAAAAAGCAATCCATATCATAATGGTACAGAAAATCAAACTGAACCTTTTGTCTGTCGATATTTCGATACACATTCATTATGAAATTTTCCATTCCGCCGCAGTTCATTGCGGGAACGATTTGCAACACTCGAATAGGATTCATTTTATTCTCCCGCCGTAATTAAAAGTCCCTTGGAGCCCTTATGCGAAATAACCTTCGCGGGCACTCCGGCCACAGTTATATCGTTTTCCCTAAAGCTCTTGTTGACCACGGCGTTCGCGCCAATCGCAACATTATTACCGACAACTATATCTCCGAAAAGCTTGGCGCCCGGTCCTATGTAGCAGTTATCCCCTATCGTGGGTGCAAGGTCGCCAAACCCCGCTTTAGTTCCGATATTCACTCCGACATGAATACGACAGTTTCTGCCGATTCTTGCCGACGGATTAATTATTATCGGACCAACATGAGCAAGCGACAGCCCCGCGTCAGCCACGTTTATGGGTATTACCCAGCCGAACTTATGCTGAAGCTTAATAAGGCGAAAGGTTAAAAACACACCTTGTATTTTTCCTAAAACCCCGCGCTTGCAATTAGCGACATACTCGGCCTTGCGAAGGGTTTTTAAATAGCGATACTGCGGATTAATAAGCAGCGTCGCAAGCCCGTTCTTTATTCCGTTCGTCGTCTTGTCGCACTCGAAATAATATTTGTAGTCGCTCTTTGAATTAATCATTTTACCTTTTCCAATCCCAAATCAATCGCTTTTTTATTTAAAAAATGAGTTCACGGTGTCAACCACAAAGTGAATTTCTTCTTTCGTGATATAGGGATGCATCGGAAGCGACAACACCGTTTCGCATAGTCGTTCCGTCACAGGGCAATCCGCCAACGCGCTCGGCGTATTGCCGAACGCCGTTTGCTTATGCATCGGCTTCGGATAATAAACCATCGTCGGTATGCCCTTATCTTTAAGCGAAGCCTGAAGCGCATCGCGCTGCTCGCCGCTTTTTAGTCTAATGGTGTACTGCGCCCAGCTTGAATAAAAGCCTTCGGCTATCTTCGGGACTTCAACCGACCCGCCCAGCGCGCTTGTATAAGCCTTTGCAGCCTTGTTTATGTCATCCAATTCATACTTTATCAAGGCGTCAAGCTTCACTTTTAATATTGCCGCTTGAAGTGTGTCAAGACGGGAATTAATGCCTATGCGAACGTTATCGTATTTAAAGCTTCCCTTTCCATGCACCGCGAGTGAGCGAATAAGGCTCGCCGTTTCGTCGTCATTTGTAAAGACCGCGCCGCCGTCACCGTAACAGCCGAGTGGCTTCGCGGGAAAAAAGCTTGTCGTTGCGGCGTCGCCGAAGCTACACGCGCGCCGTTCGTTTATCGCGCCGCCAAAGCCCTGCGCACCGTCCTCAAGAAGCTTCAAGTCGAACTTGCTTGCTACATTTTCGATTTTCGGATAATTCGCAGGAAGACCAAACAAATCAACGGCGATAACCGCCTTAGGGGTAAGCTCGCCTTTTTTTATTACTTCTTCAATCGCTCTTTCAAGCGATAACGCGTCCATATTAAAGGTGTTTTCGTCGACGTCGACAAAAATCGGCGTAGCGCCCTCGAACGCCACAGTCTCGCCGCTTGCAAAAAAGGTAAAATCAGGCACGAAAACCGCATCGCCTTTTTTGATATCCCACGCCATAAGCACAAGGCTCAGCGCATCGGTTCCGTTCGCACAGCAAACACAATGCTTCACGCCGACAAAGGACGCGAGCCGTTGCTCAAGCTCGTTTACCTGCCTGCCGGAAATAAAGTTAGCGTTTGCGCACACCTCTTGAACGGCGGCGTCGATTTCGCTTTTCAGCTTAATATATTGCTTCTTTAAATCGCGAAATTCCATACGAGCTATCCTTTTCTTTCGACGAGTCCATTCTCCGTCTTATCATATTTTCTTCCGCAAAAGCCGCATTCAACCCTCTCGTCGTCACCCAAAACCGTTCCGCACTCGCATACCCAGCCCGCAAGCTTTGCGGGAACGCCAAGTACAAGCGCATGGTCGGGCACGTCGCGGCTTACCACCGCACCCGCTCCGACAAGAGCCCATCGACCAATCGTCGTTCCGCATACTATCGTCGCGTTCGCTCCGATTGAAGCCCCCTCTTTAACAAGGGTTTTAATATAATTCTGTTTTCCCTTCGGATATTTAGCGCGAGGAGTAAGGTCGTTTGTAAAAACCATCGACGGGCCGCAAAAAACGTTATTCTCTATCGTCACGCCCTCGTATACGGCAACATTGTTTTGAATCTTTACTCCGTCTCCTATTTCGACGTTGTTCGAAATATTGACATTTTGCCCCAAAGTACAGTTTTCGCCTATGTGCGCACCGCTTTGAATATGGCAAAAATGCCATACTTTAGTGCCGCTTCCGATTGAAACGTTGTCGTCAACATAACTGCTTTCATGAACAAAATAATCAGACATTAAACTCTCCTATCATATCGGTGCTTGCAAAGCCTTCAAGCGGAAGTTTAACAGGAAGCCCCGTCTTTTGGCTTTTGTATATCGCAAGAACGATTTCAAGGGCGTTTCTGCCCGCGACAGCGTCGACGTAAGGCTTTCTTTTGTTTTTTATCGCGTCAATTACGTCGCAATAAAGGCTAGTGTGCCCGTTTCCGTATACGTTGCTCGTCGCTTCCTCTATGCCCTTGTTCTTTATGTCCTCTTCGGTTTCGTCGCAAAAATCCCACACGTCAATATTATTCGTGCTTGTGCCGCCGATTTTGACCGTTCCCCTTTCACCGAATACATAAAGGGTTTCCTCAAGATTTTTCGGGTACACATTGACTGTGCCCTCAACCGTCGCGACCGCCCCGTTTTTAAACTTTATTACCGCCATTCCGACGTCCTCGGCTTCGAGATAATCGTGGGTCTGCTGTCTCGTCGCCCCATATACCTCAATCGCCTCGTCGCCCATCATCCAGCGAAGCAAATCAATGCCGTGTATACACTGGTTCATAAGACATCCGCCGTCCTGCGCCCACGTTCCGCGCCACGGGGCTTGGGTGTAGTAGTCGCGGTTTCTGTTCCAGCGAACGTTAATGCTTCCGTGCGAGAGCTTACCGAAGCGACCGCCCTCAAGCGCGCCGCGAAGCTTCTGAACGGCGACGTTAAAGCGGTTCTGATGACAAACCGACACGACGACGCCCTTCTTTTCACTTTCTTCAATAATCCTGTTTGCGTCCTGTATGCTCATCGCCATAGGCTTTTCAATAATGACGTTTACGCCCTTATCAATGCAGTAAAGAGCGATTTCGGCGTGTATACCGCTTTCGGTCGCTATCGCGACAAGCTCGGGCTTCACGTCGTCGAGCATAAGCTTGTAGTCGGTATATCTCTTTATGCTTTCGTCCCGCTCCAATCCGTGCTTTGCGAGAAGTGTCTCCATTTTCGAAGGCTCAACGTCGCATACGGAAAGTATATTAAGCTTGTTGTTTAAAGCCGCTTTTATGTGATTCGTGGCTATTCTGCCGCAACCGATAAGCGCGTAGTTCATATGCTTTTTCCTGCTTTACAATACTTCAATTTTTGTTCTGTCTTTAACGTTCTTCATCGCGTTTTTCGTGTCGAATACAAAGGCGGCATTTTTCGCCACGAAATCATAATCAACACTTGTATGGGCGCAGGTAACTATAACAAGGTCTGCACCCTTTACAGCCTTTTCGTCCAGCTCCGGGATACTTTTTTTAACGCAGCCCTTATATTTATACTGTGCCACCCACGAGTCATAATAGGACACCGCTGCGCCAGTCTTTTCAAGCTCCTCTATAACGCGCAGTGCCGGACTCTCGCGGTAATCGTCAATATCCTGTTTATACGACACGCCAAGCACAAGTATCTTCGAGCCGTTAAGCGCCTTTTTAAAACGATTTAATATTTTCGACGCCCTTTCGACGCAATACTCGGGCATTTTATCGTTTATCATCATTGAGCTTTCTATCATACTTGTATGGAAGCCGTATTCGCGAGCCTTCCAGCTGAGATAATACGGGTCAAGCGGAATACAATGTCCTCCCAAGCCAGGGCCGGGATAGAACGCCTGAAATCCGTATGGCTTGGTCTTGGCCGCTTCAATGACTTCCCAAATATCTATGTTCATCTTGTTGCACAGCATGGCAAGCTCGTTCACAAGCCCTATATTTACATTTCTATATGTATTTTCAAGAATTTTTTCCATTTCCGCTACCGCAGGCGAAGAAGCGACGAAAACGTCGCTTTCAAGCACGGCGCGATACATAGCCGAAATAACCTCCGCGGCGTCCTCGCCGATAGCGCCGACAACCTTCGGGGTGTTCTTTGTTTTGTATATAAGATTACCCGGGTCAACCCGCTCCGGCGAAAAGCCGAGATAGAAGTCCTCGCCGCATTTAAGCCCCGAGCCTTCTTCAAGAATGGGCTTGACAAGCTCCTCGGTGGTGCCTGGATAGGTTGTACTCTCGAGAACAACCGCCGTTCCGCTTTTAAGATATTTTGATATGCTCTCAACCGACGATTTCACATATGAAATATCAGGCTGCTGATGAGCGTCTAGCGGCGTCGGAACACATATGGCGATAAAGTCGACATCCTTAATGAAGGAAAAATCGGTCGTCGCCTTCAGTTTTCCGCTTAAGACGATTTTTGCAAGGTCGCTGTCGACAACGTCGCCAATATAATTATGCCCCTCATTGACAAGTTGAACCTTCTCTGCTTGCACGTCAAATCCGGTCGTATCAAAACCGGCTTTCGCCTTTTCGACCGCGAGCGGCAAGCCGACATAGCCAAGACCGACAACGCCAATCTTCATTGATTTTTCTTCAATTTTTTTTAATAAAAGCTGCTTAATCTGCATATCAACTTACTCCATATTACGGTAATTGTTTAGGCGATATAACGATGCTGCACTACGCAATCTATTCCACTACTCCGAACACCTCTGCCCACCGATTAACGCACATTATACGCCACCAAAGGAATTCTCCCTCCTGCGGCTTATCTAAAAAGCGATGATAGCACTTCATCGTGCGCTCTTTAGGCAGTATAGACGGAAATCGCCCGCAGGCATTTTCTATTTGTTCCGTAAACCAATCCCTGTTATTCAGCATCCATCGGTTTGTCGGCGCAGGAAAACCCATTTTCCCATTTCTGTTGTACACGCTTTCGGGAAGATAGTCTTTTACAGCCTCTCTAAACACAGCTTTCGTCACACCGTTTTTCAGCTTATACTCAAACGGCAAGCGAGCGCAGCATTCAACGAAATTCACATCCATAAACGGCACTCTCGACTCGACCGAGTTTGCCATACTGTTTCTATCCTCACTGTGCAATAACTGCTTAAGCCCACTGTTTACGCTGTTTCGCACATATTCGCAAGGCGTCATTTTTTTATACTCGTTACAATTTAAGAGCAAATTTGACCATTCCCTGCTCCAGTATAATCTTGGCTTTCGCGCGAGTATGGCAAATCTGTTTAATAAGCGAACCGCGCATTTTGGCAAAACCGCTTTTGCAAAACAGTATGTCGTTACCATCAGCGTCGACATTGCCCGCAAGCCGTCGTTGTTGTTCTTTAGTTCCTTTACCGTTTTAAAGAACTGCTTGATTTTTCCCTTGCTCGCCAAATGCACAAGATAAACCAACCCGAACTGCGAATAACCCGCAAGTTGCTCGTCAGCGCCCTGACCGTCAAGCATAACGGTAAGTCCGGCACGACGCGCTTCCTTGAAAACGCTCCATTGGGAATATCCAGACGCCGAGCCAATCGGCTCGTCCATATGCCAGATTACATTATCAATCCAGGACGAAATATCATCGTTTTTGGGATAAATTTTATGGCTGTATGCCTTGGTTTTGTCCAAAACATCGTTTAAGTATGCCTGCTCATTATATGCTTTATCCTCATAGCAGGAGGAAACCGTATGTTGAAGCTTCTCATCCCCCTGCAAGCGCAGCATACTGTTCACCGCTCCGACAATCGCCGAGCTGTCGATGCCGCCCGACAAACAGCTTCCCACGGGAACATCGGCGCGCAGACGCAGTCTAACGGCGTCGTCAAAAGCCCTGCGAACCCGTTTTTTCGCCTCGTCGTAATCAATGGCTTCTTCCTCAAACGAAGCATTGTACCACTTCGTGATACTGACCGTACTTTTTTCAATATCATAGGTCAAATTGCTTCCGCCGCAAAGCTGTTCGATGCCAAAAAACATTGTTTTATCCGAAGCATCCTGTTCTCCGAGAACGATAAACCGGCGAAGGGTCTCAATATCAGCCCGCGGATTTTCATTTTCCCACAACAGCAGCTGCTTTATTTCGGACGCAAAAATAAAAGCGCCCGAACGCTCCGTATAATAAAACGGTTTTACCCCAAATCTATCACGACTGCAAAACAGTATCTTTTTCTCTTTGTCATATATACAAAACGCCCACATACCATTGAAATGCGACACGCACTTTTCGCCGTAGTAATCGTACGCCGCGATAAGAACCTCTGTGTCGCTGCTTGTTTTAAAGGAATAACCTTTTTCCTTAAGCTCCTCGCGAAGCTCTATGTAATTAAAAATCTCACCGTTGAAAACGCAAACATACCTATCCTTATATTCAAAGGGCTGTGCCGCTTCGGACGATAGGTCAATAATAGACAGCCGACGATGTCCAAGAGCGACCCCGTTGTCATAAAAAACGCCTCGTCCATCGGGACCCCTGTGCGCTACAACGTCGGTCATTTTATCAAATGTTCTCTTGTCTATCGCCTCGTTCAATTTTGAGTATCCGCAAATTCCGCACATCGTCTATCCTCAATTTTTCTTTTTCGCGTTAAGCGCGGCAGAGCCAATGTGGTTCATC
>CAYWQL010000014.1:0-41404 GCA_964460755.1 uncultured Oscillospiraceae bacterium
TTAGAATACCCGCAAGGCGGAACCTTCTGCGCTAAAGCACAAACAAAAAGCGACGGTCGACGACCGTCGCTTTCTTAATTTTTAAGCTTAATTATGCCGTTTGCGTTTGCTTCGGCTCATCTGCCGCGGAAGCAACGTCGTCAATCGGCTCGTCCTTGGGCGCGAAGGCGACTATCTCAAAGGTCGTCGCTATTTTCATCGCGCTATCGTCGTCCCCGATATATCCGATTTTTGCTGTATCGCCGACATTGGCTATAACGACGCTCTCGCTCTCGGATGCCTCAACGGAGAAATATCCGTCTATTCCCTTAAGCTTTAAATAGTAAACGCTGTTGCCGTCGATAACCGCCGTTCGGATATCCTCGATTTCGCCGCTCTTTTCCTTGGACGGCGTAACGATTTCCTGCGTCACGTTATTGTTTAAAAGCAGCTTTTCATAGCTCGCCTCGCAGTCGGCGACCGTCGTGCCCGTCGCGACTATCTGATAGCTCGCTACGTTTACCATAGCATACATCTTAACAAGTCCCGCGTTATCCTTTAACGCAAGAAAATAGGTCGGCTGTCCGTTAATGTTGAGAAGAAGCGGGAATGTCGCCTTGTATCCAAGATGCTGAACGACGCCCTCTGCGGACGACATCGCTGAATATTCCTCCGCGCCCGCTATGGCGTAAAACTTGGTTTCCTTCGTCCTTTGGTTAGCTAAAATAAATCCGACGTTTGATTCGTCGTTGCCAACCGACGTCACGCCCGTATACATATAAACATCGTCGTCAAGCGCGATATAGTTATATCCGTCGGTAGTTTTTGTAACGTTCTTCTGACCGAAAATAGAGTTGAGGTAGCCCTTCGTATAAAGTCCGTGATAGTCATACTGTCCGATAATAAGCTCGGCGGAATATACGCGGTCAACCCAAACGGGAACCTCCTCATAGTATTCGCATTCACCAGTGACGGCATTGACAAGCACCGCTCCCTTTATATCCTTGCCTCCGAAAAGCCCGACCGACATAACAACGCGCGGGCAAATCCAGTAGGGCTCGCCTTCTTCGTTGACCTCAAAGGTCGGAGTATCAAAAATAAACGTAGGATAATTAAAGCGAAGATGACGCATAAGATTGCGACCGAAATGCTCGTCCATCGTATATCTCATACCCTTTTCAAGGCGAACGACCTCGACGTTTTGGGTTATCATATCAATGGAGATATACGCGGGTATTCCGTTGTGACGGTTGTTGAGCCACTTTACGAAATCGCCGTATAACAGGGGCGTAACCCTAACAGGACGGTCTTTTAAATTAATTTGGGTATAGTCGCTTGACACCTCGAACTGGCTTACCATATCAGAAAGCTCACCGAGCTTGCGGTCGCCCAGCTTCTCGGCACTCGCACGGTCTAAAAGGGGAATTTTGTCGAAGCTTATTTCGTCAACGTCCTCGTTAAAATTTCCTTCCTCAACCGTCAGAAGGTCGCGGTATGCCCTCGAGCGAATAAGCTCGCTTGAAAAAAGAGTTCCGATAATAATAATAATCAAAAACGACGCGCATATTGCAAGGGGAACCTTGCAATGATTTTTAACCGATTTAAGAAACTCGTCCTGCCCCTTTATCTTCCATATTCCCGACGTAATTATCGCCGTCACGCAATAAATAGCGGAAAGAACGAAAAAGAAGAAATAGAAGCCCCTGCTTTGAAAATTAATCGCGGGAAGCTTAATATAAAATATTACGAAGCCCGCTGCTATCGTGACCAAAAGATTGATGAGTGTTTTCTTGCCCCGTCCTTTTCTTTCAACCACGTCTATAACCTTACCGTCTTTTTTAGTCATTTATTTATCCTTTCCGATTATCTTTTTTCCCGCGCTCGCGCCTATTCTTGTCGCGCCCGCCTTAATCATTTTAACCGCGTCCTCATAGGTGCGTATTCCGCCCGACGCCTTAACTCCCATTTCCTCGCCGACAGTCTTCCTCATAAGCCGCACGTCCTGCTCGGTCGCTCCGCCCGTCGAATATCCCGTCGAAGTTTTTACAAACGCCGCCCCCGCAAACTTTGCGAGCTTACAAGCCTTAATTTTTTCTTTATCGTCGAGAAGCGACGTCTCGATTATAACCTTAACCTTCGCCCGTCTTCCCGCCGCGCGAACTACCGAGCGAATGTCCCGCTCGACAAGAAGCCAGTCTGCCGACTTCACCGCGCCGATATTGATAACCATATCTATTTCCTTCGCGCCGTTTCGAACGGCGTCTGCCGCCTCAAAGGCCTTCGCCCGCGGCGTAGACGCCCCGAAGGGAAATGCGATGACACAGCATGGGGTAACAAGACTGCCTTTAAGCTCCTTCGCGACAAGCTTAATCATCGACGGGTTAACGCATACGCTCGCGAAGCCGTACACAAGCGCCTCGGCGCATATTTTCTTAACCTCATTCTCTGTCGCGTCGGGCTTTAAAATCGTGTGGTCTATATATCTTGCAAGCTCCTCCGGGGAAATCTCGCGAAGGGCTTTCTTTTCGTCGTTTATCATTTCTTGTCCTCAAGCTCCCTTATCCTTTTTTCCAACAGCGCTACGGACTGGGTAAGCTTCCTGTCTCGGTCGCTGATTTGCGAAACTATCGACGTGAGCGACAAAAGAAGCATTATCGTAAAGCCTGCAAACAAAAGGAAAACCGCGTTAACAGGGTTCGAAACACCGATAAGCGCCGAGCCGCGAAAGACAATTTCGGGAAAAATCAAAAACAGTATAAGAAGTATCCCGCTTATAATCCAAAGCAGCGTATATTTTAGAATAAGCCTTCCTTTTTTAAGAAGGAAAAACATAACAGCGAAATAAATAAGCAGCGCTGCCGCCAAAAATATCCGTAAGCTTAATTCCATATCTATCTCCTTTTCACTCTTTTCGTCGAAAGACGACCGAGAATAATCGCAAGCGAAACCTTGAACATATAGTATGCCGAGCGAAGAGGGTTTATCGACGATTTTCCGCCCTGTCGCTCACGCATAAGCACACTCGCTTCACCGACGGTGAAGCCGGCCAGCACTGCCGAAACAATAGCCTCAGGCTCGGGATAATCCTGCGCGTAATGGTCTGCGAAATGCTTCGTAAGCTCCTTTGAGCAGGCGCGAAAGCCGCTCGTCGTGTCGGATACGCTGACGCCGCAGTTAAGCTTGATTAAACCCCTTAAAAAAACTATCCCGACTCGGCGCATAAAGGAGCTTTGAAAACCGTTTTTTTCTATAAAGCGCGAGCCGACGCACATATCGCATTCGCCGCGCTCTACGGGTTTTACTATCGCGTCGATATAGTCGGGGCGATGCTGTCCATCGCCGTCGAGCTGTACGGTTATGTCATATCCGCGTTCGCTCGCATAGCGGTAACCCGTTTGAACCCCTCCGCCTATTCCGAGGTTGACGGGCACGTTTATATAATTAAATTTGTTGCTTTTTAAAATCTGTTCGGTCGCGTCGGTCGAGCAGTCGTTGATAACGACATATTCGTATTCGGGAACGGTTTTTTTAAGCTCCGCTATTACGTCCTTTATCGTTTCGCTCTCGTTGTACGCGGGAATAATGATTAGAACCTTCATTGCCTCACCTCTTGTAATTTGCAATCGCCTTTTCCAAATACACGACAAGGTCATCCAAAACCTTTTCGCGATTAAAATGCTCCTCGCAGTATTTCTTTCCGTTTTCGCCCATATCGCGAAGCTCGTCCGCGCTCTTTTTCGATATCTCGTCAATCGCCTTGGCGAGCGCTCCTGCGTCCTCCGCTTTCGCCGTTATACCGCATTTCGCCGCTCTTACGACGTCCGCTCCCGCTCCGTTTAAAAAGGCGATTACAGGCTTTGCGGCGTACATATAGGTTTGAAGCTTGGCGGGCACCGTAAGGTTCAAGACCCCGCCCTCCTTAAGCGGCACGAGCACCGTGTCGCAAAGAGAAAGATAGCTCGGCACAACCGCGCTGTCCACCCAGCCCGTGAAGACGAAGCAGTCGCAAAGCTTGGCGGCGTCAACCGCCTGCCGAAGGGCGGGAAGCTCCGAGCCGTCGCCGACGATAAGATATTTTATCCCGTCCTTAGTCTTTCGCTTTTTTGCCGCCTCGACAAGCTTTTCAAGCCCCTGCGCTACGCCGACATTGCCCGCGAAGCCGATGACGGTATCTTCTTTTTTTATCCCAAGTGATTTTCTCGTTATCGTTTTGTCATTCGACTCGTCGAGCGGCTCGGCATAGTTCGGAAAATATTCAATCTTATTTTTAAGCCCCATCGAGCGGAGCTTCTCCTCAAAGCCGTGCGAGCTTATTAAAAGCGTGTCGCCGCTCTTATAAAGCCCCTTGCTGACGGCGCGAATAATTCTTCTTACAAGCCCTTCTCTCGCTCCCTCGTCCTGCTGCTTTAAAAGCAGATACATCGAATCAGGCCAAATATCGAGAATAAAAATAACGTTCGGAATGTGGTTTCGCTTTGAAAAAACCTTTGCGGGAAAAATCTTCGTGACAGGGGAATTATTAAAAACAAAAACGACGTCGTATTTCTCCTTGCTAAGCCGCGGAAGATAAAAAAGACTGTTAAACGCGAAGGAAGCGCAGTTTATTACCCAGCGAAAAGGGCTTCCGTTACCTCGCTTTATGACGTTGACGCGCGTTACCCTTGCCCCTTCATATTCCCGTTCGCCATGCTTAAACCACGAATAGCCCTCGAAAAACTCGCCGCCCGGCACATTCGGAAGCGACGTCAAAACGCCGACCTCGTGTCCGCGCTCGATAAGTCCCTTGACGATGTCGTTTATTCTAAAGTTTTCGGGGTAAAAGTATTGCGAAACGACAAGAATTTTCATTTCTTTTTCCAGACAACCTCGTTGATAATTTTAACGTAGCTTTCGATTATCTTGACGACCTTGACCGACACGTTTTTGTCGGCATAGTCGGGAATCTCCGAAAGCGGCTCGTTGTTTTCATACATAGCGACCGACAAATCGAGTGCGGAAATTATGTCGCTTTCCTTTATTCCGCCGACGACGACCGTGCCCTTGTCAAGCACCTCGGGGCGCTCGGTCGAGGTGCGAATAAGCACGCCGGGGAAGCCCAGCATTGCGCTCTCCTCGGAAAGAGTTCCCGAATCGGAAAGAACGCAGTAGGCATGCTTTTGAAGCTTGTTGTAATCGAAAAATCCGAACGGCTTCAAATTTCTTACGTTGGGTTCAAACCGAAAGCCGCGCGACTCAATGCGCTTTAAGCTTCTCGGATGGGTCGAATAAATTATGGGCATATCGTATTTTCGCGCGACGCCGTTAATAGCGTTCATCAGAGAATAGAAATTGTCCTCTATGTCGACGTTCTCCTCGCGGTGCGCCGAAAGAAGGATATACTTCTTCGGCTCGAGCCCAAGCTCGGTTAATACGTTCGACGTATCTATCTTGTCAAGGTTCTTTTCAAGCACCTCGCGCATAGGCGAGCCCGTCACATAGATATGCTCTTTTCTTACTCCCTCTGAAATAAGATAGCGGCGGCTGTGCTCGGTATAGGGCATATTGATGTCGCTGATATGGTCGACTATTCGTCTGTTTGTTTCTTCTGGCACGTTCTGGTCAAAGCAGCGATTGCCCGCTTCCATATGGAATATGGGAATTTTAAGACGCTTTGCCGAAATCGCCGCCAGCGCGGAATTTGTATCGCCGAGAATAAGTATCGCGTCGGGTCGTTCGCTCGCCAACACCTCATAGCTTTTCGCTATGATATTGCCCATCGTCGCGCCGAGGTTATCTCCCACGGCGTCGAGGTAATAGTCAGGCTCTCGTAAAGAAAGATTTTCGAAAAACACCTTGTTGAGGGTATAGTCGTAGTTTTGCCCCGTGTGAATCAAGATATGATTGAAGTATTTGTCACAGCACTTTATAACCTCCGATAGACGTATAATTTCGGGGCGCGTGCCAATAATCGTGACAACCTTTAGCTTTGACTTTTCCATTAGACCTCCAAAAAATATGTATCCGGGCGCTTTTCGTCAAAAAGCTCGTTCGCCCAAATAATCGTTATAAGCTCTTTCGTTTTTGACGTGTTCGTTATCGAGTGAGTATATCCGACGGGTATATCCACAACCGTCGGCTCGTCGCCCGTGACGTTATATTCGATAACCTCGTCCTCGTCGATTTTCCGAAAACGAACAGCCGCCTCACCGCTTACGACAAGAAATTTTTCAACCTTCGTATGATGCCAGTGGTTGCCCCGCGTTATTCCCGGAGCCGAGGAGGAAACGGAAATCTGTCCCGTGCCGTTCGTCTTAAAGAACTCCGCGAACATTCCGCGCTCGTCGGAATGCTTTGTAAGCTTGTAGGAGAACCCGTCGCGGGGAAGATAGCTTAAATACGTCGAGTAGAGCGCCTTATCAAGTCCGTCGGCAAGCGACGGCATAACGAGGCTTTTTCTTGCCTCGTGGAACTCCTTTATCTTGTCGGCTATATATTGAAGAGTTGCCGAATAGGTCGTGCGAACAGCGCAAAAACCGTCCTCACTCGCGGTGTATCCCTTGTCGAGCGCCTCCTTTATCGACAAAATCACATCGTCGATATAAACGAGTGTCATAACCCTCTCGGGGGCGTTGACCTCGATAGGAAGGTCGTTCGCTATATTGTTGCAGAAGGTCGCCACGGCGCTGTTGTAGTTTGGGCGGCACCATTTTCCAAAGACGTTCGGAAGACGAAAAACGTAAACGGGCGTCTTTTGCGCCTTCGAGTAGCTGAACATAACAAACTCGGCTTGAAGCTTGCTTGTTCCATACGGATTGTCAAGCGCCGCCTGTATAGACGAGGTCATTATGACGGGAACAGGGTTGCCGCTCTCACAAAGCTGAGTCAACATTTCGCTTGTGAAATCCACGTTGCCCGTCTTAAATTCGCTGACGTTCAGCGGACGGTTTATTCCCGCTAAATGAACCACGGCGTCACATGACGCAAGCCATTCGTTCAGCCGTTCCTTCGGCGTGTCGAGGTCGACCTTAAAAAGCTCGTAGCTCTCGGGAAAGCGCGACAGCTCCGCAACAAGATTCCGCCCGATAAAGCCGTTCGCGCCTGTAATAACAACCTTCATCTTTTATACTAATCCTTTGTCAGAATGTCCTTCGTTTTCAAGCTGTGCCTGAATGAACGGAAGGGTCAATAAAAGCTTCTTTACCCCCTCAACGTCAAGAAGCTCTTGGTTTGAGGTGTAGTCGTGGAAATCGCTCACGTCGGCGTTGCCCATCTCGGTATATTTCGCATAGTTGAGGTCGCGGGTGTCGTTGAAGATACGATAAAAATTGTCTACCTTTTCGGCGTGAACAAGCTCCTCGCGGGAAATCAGCGTTTCGTGCTTTTTCTCGCCGTGGCGCGTACCGATGATACGAACCTTACATTTCTTTTCCGCGTCGAAGAGCTCAATAACCGCCTTAGCAAGGTCGGTAAGCGTGGACGCGGGTGCCTTCGGAATAAAGGTCTCGCCCTGCTGTCCGTGAAGGAAGGCAAAAAGAACAAGGTCGACCGCTTCGTCGAGAGACATTAAAAATCTCGTCATTTCGGGGTCGGTTACGGTGATGTCCTTGCCCTGCTTTATCTGATTTACGAACAGCGGAATAACCGAGCCGCGCGAAGCCATAACGTTGCCATAGCGGGTGATGTTGAAAATCGTTCCCTTGTCGCCGACGTTTCTCGCGTATGCGCGAACAACCTTTTCCGCCATTGATTTGCTTATACCCATAGCGTTAATGGGGTATACCGCCTTATCCGTCGAAAGAAGAACGAACCGCTTTACACCGTTTTGAAATGCCGCCTTTATGGCGTTCTCGGTCCCAAGCACGTTCGTGCGAACCGCCTCCATAGGATAAAACTCGCAGGACGGAACCTGCTTTAACGCTGCCGCGTGAAAGACGTAGTCAACACCGACCATAGCCTGATTTATGCTTTCGTAATCACGAACGTCGCCGATATAAAACTTAACCTTGTCGTTTTGAAGCGCCGTCCTCATATCGTCCTGTTTTTTCTCGTCACGCGAAAAAATACGTATTTCCGAAAGCCCTGAATTTAAAAATCTTCTTAAAACCGCGTTGCCGAACGAGCCTGTTCCGCCCGTTATCAAAAGAACCTTGCCGTCAAATTCGCTTGAAACCTCTTTGTCGATATTTTCTACTAACATTTTCGTTTCCCCTTATTTAAAAATCAGTTTTGATGTTAAAGACCTAATTTTTCGCAGGCTTCCCTGAAGGACGGCTGAAGCTTGTCCTTTTCCGATAAGAGCACCTCGCCCGTATAGCCGTTCCAATCTATGCCGATATCCGGGTCGTCGTAACGTATTCCGAGCTCGTCGCCCGGGGCGTATAGCCGCGTGCATTTATAGACGAACTCCGCCGTATTCGACACAACAAGAAAACCGTGGGCAAAGCCCTCGGGAATAAAAAACTGCTTTTTGTTCTCCGCCGAGAGCAGAACGCCGAACCATTTTCCTATCGTCGCGCTTCCCTTTCTCATATCGACCGCGACGTCGTAAACCTCGCCGCTTATTACCCTGACAAGCTTGCCCTGCGGGTTGCCAAGCTGCATATGAAGCCCGCGAAGCACACCCTTTTTCGACATTGACTGATTGTCCTGAACGAATTTCACGTCAATGCCGCCGTTCTTAAAATCCTCAATGTTATAGGTTTCCATAAAATATCCCCGCTCGTCCCCGAACGGCTCGACCTCAACGACCTTCAGCCCTTCAATACCCGTTTCAACAAATTTAAATCTACCCATATACTCACCTATTCCTTCGCCACCGCAAAAACGGTGTTAATCATAATTTTTATATCCCCAAAAAAGCTGAAACCCTTTAAATACGCAAGGTTGTATTCCATCTTTTTCGGAAGTATCTTTTCCACATAAATTTCGTCCGTCTTATCCCCCGCGTCACTCAGCAGCTTTGCCTCGTCCTTATACGCTATGCTCGCGGGCGAGGTAACGCCTGCTTTTAAAAGAAGTGTTGCCTTCATTTCGTCGGTATACCTATCGACATATTTTTTCACCTCAGGCCGCGTTCCGACAAAGGTCATATCCCCGACAAGCACATTGATAAGCTGTGGTATTTCGTCAAGCCGCGTCGAGCGAAGCCACGCACCGGTTTTGGTTATGCGACTATCGTTTCCAACGGTAACGAGCGGACCCTTTTTGTCCGCGTCCCTGATCATCGTTCGAAACTTAAATATGTGAAACTCCCGCATATTTTCCGTTACCCTCGTCTGACGGAAGAAGACCCCGCCCCTCGTGTCAAAGACAATCGCGAGCGCAATTCCTAAAAAGAGCGGCGAGCAAAGGGCAAGCATAATGAAGCTTGCGAAAATATCGAAGGCCCTTTTAAAGAAAAGCGACGGGCGCTTTTTCTTTAATACGTCGAAATATTTTTCAACCTCATCGTTTCTCATTTCGTCGGGAAGCTCAAAAAAGCTTTTTCGCATTCTTCGTTATCCTTTAATCATTTCTATCGCCGCAAGATACTTTTCCGCTACAAAGTCGACCATCTCGTCGCTCAAAAGGGTATGAAGCGGAAGGGTGATTTCGCGGCAGTAGAAGGCGTAGGCATTGGGGAAATCTTCAATATTAAAGCCAAGATTTTTATACGCCGTCAGCATCGGAAGAGGCTTATAGTGGACGTTAGCGGAAATCTCGTCCGCCGCCATCTGTGTGATAATCGCGTTTCTTTGCTCGACCGTTATTCCGTCGACCTCGGTGACATAAAGGTGGTGACTTCCGAAGAAGTCTTTGCCCTCGTGGGCGAGGGGCTTGACCGCCGAACCGATGAAGTGTTCGTTGTACCTTTTGACAATCTCAACACGGCGGGAAATAAGCGTGTCGTACCGTTCGAGCTGAGCAAGACCGACCGCCGCCATAATGTCGGTCATATTACATTTATAGCCGGGGAAAGCTATGTCGTATTCCCACGCGCCGATTTTTGTTTTGGCAAGCGCGTCCTTGCTCTGCCCATGAAGGGAAAAAAGCATAAAGCGCTTATATATTTCATCTGACGAAACCGAGCCGATGTCCGAAAAGCAGACCGCGCCGCCCTCGGCTGTCGTCAGGTTCTTTACCGCGTGAAAGGAAAAACAGGCGAAATCCGAACAGGTCGCGACACTGTTTCCCTTATACTTTGCGCCAAGAGAATGGGCGCAGTCAGCGACAATCGCCACCCGCCCAAGCTCCCTTTGAAGCTCGCTTTCGGGCTTAAACAAATTCTTTTTCTTTTCAAGTATCTTTTTTATCCCGTCATAGTTTGCGGGAACACCTACAACGTCGACGGGGATTATCGCCTTGGTTCGTTCGGTTATCGCGTTTTCTATCGCCGAAAGAGACATAAAAACGCTGTCCTTTTCGGTGTCAACTAGGACTATTTTCGCCCCGACGTGGGTGATAACCGCGGCGGAGGCGGTAAAGGTATACGCCGAGGTTATGACCTCGTCCCCCTCGCCAATGCCAAGCAGGCGAAGGGCAAGCTCCATTGACGACGTTGCCGACGAAAGACACGCCGTCGCCTTGACATCGCAAAACGCGCTCAATTTCTTTTCAAATTCCTTTGTTTTCGGCCCTGTCGTTATCCAACCCGAGCGTAAAACCTCGGAAACATATTCAACCTCGTTTCCCGTCATATCGGGAGGTGAAAAGGAAACCTTCATCAATAATAGACCTCCTCGGTGATTTGCTCCTCCCGCTTGAATGTCGGAACCATTTCTATAATCATTTCCTTGACGTCCTTGCGGTCGTTGCCGTAGGCGGTCGCCTTCAGCTCAAGCAAACGCTTGAAAAACCTGTCCTTGTCGATTTCGCCGGGGTTGCCGATAAAAATCTTTTTTTCTTCCGTTTCGGTTATTCCCTCCTCGGACAAAAGAAGCTCCTCATAAAGCTTTTCACCCTGACGAAGACCCGTAAAGGTTATGGGAATATCCTTATAGGGCATAAAGCCCGCGAGCCGAATAAGATTTTCCGCAAGGTCGAGTATCTTAACCTGGTGTCCCATATCAAGCACAAACACCTCGCCGCCCTTGGCGATTTCGCCCGCCGTAATAACAAGGCTCACCGCTTCGGATATTGTCATAAAGTAACGTACGATATCGGGGTGGGTGACGGTAACGGGTCCGCCGTTTGCAATCTGCTCCTTAAAAAGCGGAATAACCGAGCCGTTCGAGCCGAGGACGTTTCCGAAGCGCACGGCAACGAAACGCGTTTTGCTCGCCTTGCTCATTGCCTGAATGACCATTTCGCATATCCGCTTTGTCGCGCCCATTATGCTCGTCGGGTTAACCGCCTTATCGGTCGAAATAAGCACAAACGTGCCCACGCCGTATTTGTCGGCGCAAAGCGCAACGTTATAGGTTCCGCAAACGTTGTTCTTAACCGCCTCCTCGGGGCTTGTTTCCATAAGCGGCACATGCTTGTGCGCGGCGGCGTGAAAGACGATTTGCGGCTTGGTTTCGGCGAAAAGAGCGTCCATCTTTTTGCTGTCGCGAACCGACGCTACACGCACGTCGAGCTTGAGCTTTTCGCCGTATTTCCTTTTAAGCTCCTGTTCAACGTCATAAATGCTGTTCTCGTATATGTCAACCATTATGAGCTTCTTCGGACCGCTCGCCGCAATCTGACGGCAAAGCTCGCTTCCGATTGAACCGCCCGCGCCCGTAACCATAACGTTTTTGTTTTTAATGTTCTTAAACGATTTTTCTTCCTCAAGGTTTATTTCGTCGCGTCCCAAAAGGTCTTCAACCTTAACGTCGCGCACGCGGGAAAGAAGGTCTTTACCGTCGGAAATAAGCTTGCAAATGTCGGGGAGCATTCTCATATTGCACGCCGTCTTCGAGCAGATATTAAGCACGCGCTTTTTTTCCACCTCGTCAGCGGCGGGTATAGCGATAAGGATTGTGTCGATGTCGCACTGGGACACGAGGTTTGGAATATCCTTCGTCGCGCCCATTATCTTTATGCCCATTATCGTACGCCCGACCTTCTGGGGGTTGTCGTCGACAGCGCAGACAATGTTATAGTCGGTTTGGGAATCGCGGAAAATTTCGTGAAGAAGGGTCGACGCCGCGTCGCCCGCTCCGACGACCATAACCCGCTTTCTTTGATTGCCCGAATTTGTTATTTGGGTGTTGCGGAACATACGATAGGTAAGGCGTGTGTAAAGGGTGAGCGAGGTTGCGAAAAGCGCCGACATAAGGTACACCGAAAGGGGTATTCTTCTTTCGATATAGACCAAAAGTGAAATAGCCAAAAAAGCCGAAATCGAGAGCACCGAAGCGAGAACGCAACGGAAGAACTCATATATTTCAGCATACCGCCAAAGGCTGTCGTACATTCCCATAAGAACGTAAACTATAAGAAAGCAAAGCACAAAAAGTACGCAGCTCGAAAAAAGAAGGCTTCGGTATTCGTAAATCGACGTCCTTCCCGCAATGAGCACCCATGTTATAAGGTATGCCACGGTTATGCAAAGAACATCGAACAAAATCAATATTCCCTTTCGGTTGCGCTGTAAAAACTTCTGCGTCGTTTCTTTCATTTATATTTACCTGCAAACCAACAAATTATAATATCTCATTATCTTTAATATTATACTTATATTATGCGAAATAATCAACACATAAAAAGGCGGGCGTTGCGGCCCGCCTTAATTTATTCTTTTAAGCGTCGTAGCTTATCGAGTTTTTTCCGAAATTTCTGTTGTAATAAGGGTCGCCGCCCTCCTCATAATAGCTCGCCCATTTTTCCCTTAAAATCGCCTTTTCGCGCTCCATTCGCTCCTTCTTTTCGCCCTTTTTATCATATCCGCGCGAGCGCGACTCGTAATGATACGCCTCGGCGACCGGGTTAAAGACGACGAGATAGCCTTTTTCGCGTATTTTAAGGCACAAATCAACGTCGTTGAAGGATACGGCAAGCTTTTCGTCGAAGCCGCCGACCTCGTCGAAAACGTCGGCTCTCACCATAAGACATGCGGCGGTACACGCCGACATATCGGACGCTATGGCAAGGCGGCTCATATACCCCTCGTGATTTCGCGGAAAAAGCGGACATATGTTCGCCGCGCTTCCGCAGACGCCCATAGCTATTCCGCCGTGCTGTACGGTGTTGTCGGGATAAAGCAGCTTTATTCCGCAGGCGCCTACGTCGGCGCGCGCAGTAAACATAACCATTTCCTCAAGCCATTCGGGGGTAATGATTTCGATATCGTTGTTGAGAAACAAAAGGTGCTTGCCCTTGGCGAATTTTCGTGCGTAGTTGTTTATGGCGGAATAGTTGAAGCTTTCGCCGTTCCTGTCATAGGAAATAACCTTTATCCTTTTATCCTCGGTTATTGCCTTGTAGTAGTCGAAGGTTTCCTTGCTCCTGCTGTTGTTTTCAAGCACTATTATTTCGAAGTTTTTGTATGTGCTCTTTTCGAGCACCGAATCAATACATCTTTTTAGCACGTCGGGGTGCTCGCACGACGGAATGATAATCGAAACAAGCGGATTTCCCTTGATTTCGTAAATAACCCTCATCATCGGAACGGCGCGGGAATAAACGACCTCGCCCTTTAATCCAAGCCGCTTCAGGTGTGCCTCGACCGCCCGCTTCGCCGCGTCGTAAGCATAGGGCTTCGCGGAAATATCATCGGCGACCGAGCCGGCGTGCACGCGCCAATAATACAGCGGCTTGTCGATATGAGTGATTTTTTTCGCCTTTTCTGTGACGCGAAGGGTGAAGTCATAGTCCTGACTTCCGTCAAAATCGTGGTTGTAAAGTCCGACCTTTTTGGCAAGCGACAGCTTTATTACCGAAAGGTGGCAAATATAGTTGCAGCCTCTTAAAAAATCAGGCGAAAAATCGGGTTTAAAATGCATTGAACGGCTGTCGGCGGGCTTATTGAAGAAAATCGCCTCGTCGGAATAAAGGAAGTCGGCGCCCGTTTCGTTTATGGCTGACACGACGTCGAAAAACGCCGTTTGAGCGACAAGGTCGTCGTGGTCGACAAGGGTTATATAATCCCCCGTTGCCATTTCTATCGCGGCGTTCGTATTAAGTGAAATACCCTTGTTTTCGCTGAGCTTTTTGTATTTTATCCGTTCGTCGGCCGCCATATATTCGGCGACGATTTTGCCCACGCTCGAAAAAGCGTCGTCGCTTCCGTCTGCGAAGCAGACCTCAAAATTCTTATAGCTTTGCGCCAAAAACGAGGAAATAAGCTCGCGAAGATATTTTTCCGGCGTGTTATAAAGCGGCACGATTACGCTGATTTTCGGCATAAAGGGAAAAACCGTGCTTTCCTGCTCGGCGCGCTTTTCATCGGTAAGATAGAACTCCTTTTTAAGCTGTTTGAGCTTGAAATATCGCCTTGTGACGTACTTTGCGGCGAAAACCGTCTGGGAAACGCCCTCGTTTTTAATCATACGGAGGGTTTTGTAGCCATATTTAAAAATCGGATTGCTGTTCGCCCACGCGGGCACAGCCTTTGAGCCTTTGTCCATAATGTCAACTTCCTCACGTTCATTTGTCTTAGATGATTTTATCATAAAGCAGCAGAATAAACAACAAAGCGAAGGACGCCCCCAAAGGAGCGCCCTTCATTCATAAAATTATGCAGACAAGACCGTTGCACCCATCGTTTATGACCCTCTCAAGGGTTTCTTGAAGCTTCATTCGCGCGTCGGCGGGCATTCGGTAAAGCTTGTTTTGAAGCCCTTCGTTGACAAGCTCGTTAAGCGATTTTCCGAAGATATTCGAGCTCCATATCTTAACGGGGTCTTCGGAAAACTCCCCAAGCAGATAATTGACAAGCTCCTCGCTTTGCTTTTCGCTTCCGACTATCGGGTTAACCTCTGTCGTTATGTCGGCGCGAAGCATATGCACCGACGGAGCGGACGCGCGAAGCTTTACGCCGTATTTTCCCCCCTGCTTTACGATTTCAGGCTCCTCAAGCTTGAGCTCGTCGAGCGACGGCATTACTATTCCGTAGCCTGTCTGTTCAACCTCCTCGAGTGCGCTCTTTATCTTTAAATACTTTTCCTTTATCGCCGCAAGCTCGACTATACAGGGCATTAACCCCGCCTCGTCCTCAATAACTATGCCGGTCGTTTCGCCGATAATTTTATAAAACAAGTCGGGCAGGAGCGACAATGAAAGCCGAACCCTTCCCGCGCCGAGGTCAGACGAGCTTCTCGATGCGCACTTCACATATTCGCACCCCGTAAGAAGAAAAAGCTTGTCGGGCACGTCGTTCATTCTGACGACACTTTTTGAAAAATCCCCAACCGCAGAAAAAACAGAGCTTTTCAGCCAATGCTCCTTATCAAGCCGCGTTATCCATCGCGGCATATCGAAGGCGATTTCCTTAACGGGAAATTCGCTCGTTACAACCGCGAGAATGTTTTTGATTTCCGCTTCGTCTATATCAAGACAGTTGACGGGAAGCACGGGCACGTCGTATTTTTCGTGAAGCTCCCGCGCAAGCTCCATATTTTCTGCGCTTTTCGGCTCAACGCAGTTGAGCAGGACAATAAAAGGCTTATTAATCTGCTTTAGCTCCGATACAACCCGCTCCTCGGCATCAACATAGTCAGCGCGCGCGATATCACTAATCGAGCCGTCGGTCGTCACGACAACGCCAATGGTCGAATGCTCGTTAATAACCTTTCTCGTGCCCGTTTCGGCGGCAAGGGAAAAGGGAACGGCGTCGTCGAACCACGGCGAGATAACCATTCGCGGCTCCTCGTTTTCAATATGTCCAAGGGCGTTGGGAACGACGTAGCCCACGCAATCAATCATTCTGACGCGAAGGGAAACGCCCTCCTCTAATTCGATGTTAACCGCCTGCTCGGGAATAAATTTCGGCTCGGTGGTCATTATCGTCTTACCCGCCGCCGACTGCGGAAGCTCGTCAATCGACCGCTCACGAACGGCGGCGGAGGCTATATTCGGGAGCACAAGGCTTTCCATAAACTTTTTTATAAAGGTCGATTTTCCCGTTCTGACGGGTCCGACCACGCCGACGTACACCTCGCCGCCCGTGCGCTTTGCGATATCCTTATATATGCTCGTATTACTCATCTTCTTTCCCCCTACTCGACAATCGGAATAAGAAGCACGGCGGGATATTCAAGCGCGCCGTCCTCTATTTCGTTTTCTTTCATTATTTCCTCGGGCGACGCTCCGAACTGCCGCGCAATATCAAAAACCTCCTCGCCCACCTCGGCGTAGTAGGCAAAAAGCGCGGCGTCGGGTTTTTGCTTAGGCTTGGTTTCGTCCGCTCGTGCCGAACGAATGACGGGAACTTTTTCAAGCTCGCTCACCCTTCCGACAATCGTTCCGCCCGCCTTCAGGCTGAGTTTATCTCCGATTTCGACGCATTCAAGATTTTCGAAAACCGCCGAAAGGTCGTATACCGCCGCGTTCGCGCCTTGCGCGGAAAACGCCGTTCTTATCTCAAGCTGTTTGTCAAAGCTCGCCGTTTCGCCCTCCTCGTCAACAAAGATGCAGCAAAGCTGCGCGACGGTTTTTAGAAACGCACCCTCCTCCTCGCGAACAAGGGAAAGCTCGCTTTTCTGAATAAAATAATCAATAAGGCTTCCCTTTGGCTTGTCAAAGCTTTCTGCGAACGAAAAGCCTGTATTGACCGGGATGACTGCACGCATAACGCTGACAACGTCGCTTGAAAGGCTCATTTCATAGTTGGTCAAAAAGGCGTCCTTTAGTATAACCGCACTCTTCGCGTCATATATACCGACGCCCAGCGAAAGCGCAACCGTCGCTTCAATCATACCCTCGCTCGTTACCTCGGGAAGCACTGTGCAGGATGTCGCATATGCCTCGGCTATTGCCGTTTCTCCCGCCGTAACCCCTTCGATATCAACGACTTGGGTAAAGGGAATTTTGTAGCCCATACGTTTGACCGAAAGCCCCGCTTCGCCCGACAAATCGAGCGCGACGTTAACATAGACCGTTCCCTTGACCTCAACGCGATTGTCAAAGCTTTCCGCCCCGTCGACGACCGCCCTCGCTTCGCAACGAATAACCGTCGCCGCCGTTCCTGCGGGAAGGTCGCTCGAAAGAAGCTCCTCAATCGAAAACTGCTTAACTGCGTCCCTTGAAAGAGTGGTACACTCAACCGTCTTCGAGCGTTCAAAAATGTTTTCGCCCATAAGAGAGCCCTGCGCCTCGACCGTCTTAAAGGAAAGAATTTTAGGCGAAATAGTCAGCGCGCCGCGCGCGTCAAGTCTTCTTTCGCTCACCGCGCGGCAGTTGAGATAACTCACGGCGACGTCTGCGGAAATAGCGTACCGCTCGCCGACAGCCTCCTTTAAATCAAACTGCTTTGAAAAGGGTATGCGCTGGGACATTGAGCAAAGCCTTGCTTCCTCGTTTGAAAGATAAAGCACCGTGAGCTTCACATATCCCTCGACCGTCGCCCTGTTTCCGACCGCGAGCTTGCCCATTACGACCGGCTCGGCTTTTGTCTTGACGATTTTAAAAATTTCCGCCTGATAATCGGGAATGGTGAAATCTCCCTCCACGGGCAGCTCGACGGTCATATCCGACGTCTGCTCACAGGCAAAAAGCGTTATGGTTCCCTGTTTTGTTTCCATTAATTTTCCCCCTTTGTTTTTGAAAACGTGAACTTTTCTTGTCAATTAATATTCACAAAAACAAATTCATATGCAAAAAAAAGAAACATTCAAAAGGAATGTTTCTTTACGACCATATTACGATTTTACTCCGCTTCGTTCTTTTTGATTTTAAAAATCATCCTTAAAATACCGCTCAGGTATTTCGGGCTTTTTAATACGATAACCTTCATAAAACAACCTCCGCTAATTTTGTGAATTTAACCCAAGACCGAATAAAAGAATCGCCGCGCCGACCACGAAGGCGAAGCCCGTTGGAACGACAAGCGCCATAATTATTCCCGCGCAGAACGACGAACAGACCAGCCGCGCAACCTCTCTGCGTCTTTTCATTCCTTCCGCCTCCTTCGTTGCCCTCTGCGATATTATATGGCAAAAAGAAAGAAGTGTGAAAAAAAACGTCCGCTGAAAACAGCGGGCGTTATTCCCAATCGTTCTGTTCGCTTGCGACTTTATACAGCGCGCAATAGCTTTCATGACGACTCTTTTCAATTTTACCCTCAGCGACTGCGCAAAGCACCGCACAGCCCTTTTCGACCGTGTGGGAGCAGCCGGTGAAAAAACATTCGTCCACATAGGGCGAAAACTCGGGGAAAAGCAGTGCCAGCTCCTCTTTTTTTATACGCTGGTCGCCCTCGAAATCAATCGCCGAAAAGCCGGGTGTATCGGCGATATATCCGTCGCCATATTCATACAGCTCAACCGCTCTGGTCGTGTGCCTTCCGCGTCCGAGCTTTTTGCTCGTTTCTCCCGTTTCAAGACAAACGTTAGGGATAATTTCATTTAAAAGAGTGGTTTTTCCCACACCGCTGTTGCCGACAAAGACAGAAACGCCGCTTTGAATAAGCTTTAAAAGTTTTTGCTTTTCCGATTTCTTTTTGAGGTCAAACACCGAAAAGCCCGACCGCTCGTATATGTCCCTAAGCTCTTTTCCGTCCTCAAGGTCGGTCTTCGTAAGAAGGATTTCGGGCTTTATGCCCTGTCGCACCGAAAGAGCAATAAGCTTATCAAGCACAAGGATATTCGGCTTAGGGTCGACCGTTGAGCTCACCAAAAAAAGGTGGTCAACATTGGCGACCGAGGGGCGTGAAAAGCTGTTTTTTCGCGCCGCAATTTCGCTTATGATATAGCCGTCGCTCTCGCCGTCCCCCTCGACCAAAACGCTGTCTCCCGCCTTGGGCGAAACGCCGCGCTTGCGGAAAATTCCCTTCGCGCGGCACTCTAAAATGCCGTCGGCGGTTTTTACATAGTAAAAGCCGCCGATTCCTTTTAATAATATTCCTTTAATTGAGTTCATAAAACTCCTTGTTAAGGTTTTTGTGCGTCAGTTTATCAAATCGTAACCGTAACCGCGCAGGTTCCCGTCTTTCCGCCCTTATTTGCCTTAACCGTAATATTCGCCGTTCCTGCGGTCACCGACGTAACCAAACCATTCGCATCAACAGTAGCAACCGCCTCATTATCCGACGACCATGTGACGTCTGACGAAGCCGCTCCGCCAACCGTAGCGCTCAACTGCTGTGTCGCCCCGGTTGTCGAAAAGCTCAATGTGGATGAAGAAATCGTAACCTCGGGAGGAGTGTCGGGCGTAAAGCCAAACGCGGCGTTATCTGCCTTCGTTTTTGTTATTTCTCCCGTTTCAAAGTTAACCTTAACCGTCATCAAAAGAAGCTTGGTTCCCGCGTTGACGTAAATCGAGAAGGTCTTCTCGCCGTTGCCGTATTCTGATATTTCCCAAGCCTGTGCCGCATAGTTATTCGTTGCGGTATAGGTATAGGTTTCGGCGCCTCCCTCTGCGCTTACACTGTAATCATATGCACCGCTCACCGAGCAGGGAAGCTCAACGCTGAACTTAATAAGCTTCGGAACTATTCCCGCGCTTATAACAAGGTCTATTGTGGTATTTTTCGCGACGCTCTTGCCCGCGGCGATAGACTGCTCAAGGACGATGCCCTTTTCCTTTTCGCTCTCTTTTTCGGTTACCGTGCCAAGCTTAAGCCCAGCCTCACTAAGAAGAGACTTTGCCTGATTGTACTTGAAATCAACAAGCACGGGCACCCACGCTTCGCTCGATGCGGAGGGCTGATTTACATATACGATAATTTTCGAGCCCGTCATAACCTCGGTTCCGCTGACAGGGTCGCTCTTTACAATACGACCACCTTGGAACTCTGTGTCGGCTATGGATTCCTGCCCGACCTTTAAGCCGAGGTTTTGAAGCATAGCGACGCCGTCGGTGTAGGTCATATTCGACACATCGGGTATTGTTATCTTTTCGGGTCCCTTACTTACATGAAGGGTTATTTCACCGTTTTCTTTTATCTTTTTAGGGGGAATGGGGCTTTGGGAATAGACCACGCCAAGCTCGTACGAGGAGTTAAAATCCTCAACCACCTTGAATTTAAAGTTCTTATATTCCGCGTTGCCTTCGATTTCCGTTATATTTTTTCCTACAAAATTGGGAAGGTCGACGTCCTCGTACTTGTTGCCCATACCACTGAGGCTAAAGACCATAAGAAGAAGAATAGCCGCGCCGACAACGCAGGCGCCCGTAATTCCAAGAAGAATAGCCATCGGAAGATTTTCGCGGTTTCTCTTTGTTGACTGCTTGCCCGACGACGCGCTTTTTTGCTTTCCGTCGGAGGATTTCACCGTCTGCTTTGAAGAGCCCGAGGCTGCCTTGGTGTTGTCGATATAGACCGTCGGAGATTCATTTCCGAAATATTTGTATTCAAATACAATGCTTGGATTTTTCTTGAAATCCTCTATATCGCGAAGCATCTGCGCCGCCGACTGATACCGCTTTGCGGGGTCCTTTGCCATCGCCTTAAGAGTAATTTCCTCAAGCCCTTCTGGGATGGTGTCGTCGATTTCGCGAAGAGTTTTCGGGTTGTCTGAAATCTGTTTTATCGCAACGGAAACCGCGCTGTCCGAAACAAAGGGAAGAGTTCCCGTAAGCATTTCGTACATCATAACGCCGACGCTGTATATATCCGCCTTGGCGTCGGTAATGTCGCCCTTCGCCTGTTCGGGGCTTATATAATGAACCGAGCCGATTGCCTTGTCGGTTATCGTTCTCGTTTCGCTTCTCGAAAAACGCGCTATGCCGAAATCGGTGACCTTTATGTCGCCGTTCGCCATCATCATTATGTTCTGCGGCTTTATGTCGCGGTGGACTATTCCGCGGTCGTGAGCATGCTGAAGGGCTCTGAGAGTCTGGGTAATAAAATGAACGGTGTCCTTCCACGACAGCTTTTTTTGGTGCTCAATATACTGCTTAAGGGTTATTCCGTCAAGATATTCCATAACGATATACTGTATACTGTCGGAAAAATTGACGTCAAAAACCTTAACTATATTCGGGTGAGAAAGAAGCGCGATAGCCTTCGACTCGTTCTTAAAACGGCGAACAAGCTCCTCGTTATCCAAAAACTCTTCCCTTAAAATCTTGACAGCGCGCACGCTTCCGTCCATGCGGTCAACCGCCTTATAAACGTTCGCCATACCGCCCGAGCCGATAAGCTCCTCGATTTCATAACGTCCGTCAAGTTTTTTCCCTATATAATTGTCCATAAAACATATCCTCCGAAAATAGGTCGTAAAGCTATACGCTTAATACCACCGCAGTTATATTATCAAAGCCGCCCGCCTCAACTGCTCTTTCGACCATAAGGTCGGCGGTTTTGTAAAAATCGTTGTCCTTGGCTATTGCCAAAAGCTCGTCGTTCGAGAGCATATTTGAAAGCCCGTCGCTGCATATAAGAAGCATATCTCCGCGGGAGAGCTTTTGCTCGTTGACGTCTATTCGTATCTCGTCCTCTATTCCGACCGCGCTCGTGATGATGTTCTTGTTCGGGTGATTTGTCGCCTGCTCGGGGGTTATCTTGCCGGCGTCGAGAAGCTCCTGAACAATCGAGTGGTCGCGGGTTATCTGTTTAATCGAGCGCTTTTGTATGTGATAGGCTCTGCTGTCGCCCGCGTGAACGACATATACGACATTCGAGCGAACAATCGCCATAACGACCGTCGTGCCCATCATCGCGCCCTCGCTCGTCGCACCCTCGGAATGAACCTTTAGGTTGCACCGCTTGACCGCGTCGAGCATAAAACCCTTTATCGTTTCGGGCGTTATCAAATCAAGAAGCCGCAGTTCGATTTCCGTTTTCAAAAACTCGCCCGCCATTCGGCTTGCTCGTCCACCGTCGGCGACCCCGCCCATACCGTCGCACAGCACAACCCAATAGCTGTCGTCGCTCAGTCGCCCCGCGACATAGAAATCCTGATTGTCCTCGTACACACAACCGACGTCGGTCTTTGCGGTTATCTTCATTTTAACACCCCCTTATCTGTCTTTTTGGTCGTTTATTGCGCTTCTCGGCGAAGCTGTCCGCACGCCGCGCTTATGTCCTTGCCGAGGGTTCTTCTTACCGTCGCGTTTATCCCGCGCGCGATAAGCTTTTTTTGAAAACTGACGGCGTGCTCGCGCGAGGCGAAAAAGTCGGTTTCGCTTATTGGATTTATGGGAATAAGGTTGACGTGGCTCGCCGTTCCCTTAAGAAGCCTCGCGAGATTGTCCGCGTCGCGCTCGGTATCGTTCTTGTCGTGTATAACGGCATATTCGAAGGAAATGCGCCGTTTGGTCGCGGCGAAATATCTTTCGCAAGCCGCCATTAGCTCGGCTATTTGATAACTTTTGTTTATCGGCATAATTTCGCTTCTCTGCTCGTCGGTCGCGGCGTGAAGAGAAACCGAAAGTGTAAGCTGTTTTTTAAGCGTCGAAAGCTCGTCAATTCTCGGAACAATTCCGCAGGTTGAAAGGGCTATGGCGCGATTGCTTAAATTGTATCCGTCCGGGTCGGTCACAAGGTCGACAAAGCGAAGAACATTATCAAAATTGTCGAGCGGCTCGCCGATACCCATAAGCACAACGCTGTCAACACGTTCGCCCACCTGACGCTCGGTCGCATATATCTGAGAAAGAATTTCACCGGCCTCAAGGCTTCGCACAAGACCATTTTTCGTCGACGCGCAAAACGCGCACCCCATACGACAGCCCACCTGAGTTGAAACGCAGACCGAAACGCCGTGATTATATCGCATAGCGACCGTTTCAATCATATTCCCGTCAAAAAGCTTATATAAAAACTTAACCGTGCCGTCGGACGAATGCTGCGCCCTGACCGTTTCGAGCGAGCCTATGCGAAAATCCCGCGCCAGCTCCTCTCGAAGCTCCTTGGGGAAATCGCTCATCTCGTCAAACGAAGAAACCCGTTTTTGATGCAGCCAGCAAAACAGGCGGGTTCCGCGGTATTTCGGCTGTTTAAGCTCTGAGAAAAGGTCGCTTATTTCCGCCTTAGTCAAACTCAAAAGGTCACGGTTAATCTTCATTTTAACATATTCTTTCTAAAGAAGCTATAAAAAAGCCCTCATTATTTTGCATATTCGGCAAAAAATACGCAAATTTATCGTCAGTTTCCATAAAAGCAAGGGATAATTTTGGCGTTACCGCCCGAAAAGACGGATTTTCACGCAAAAACGCCGCGACTGTTTGTTCGTTTTCATCTGTGTTTAGCGTGCAGGTCGAATATACTATTCGCCCTCCGACCTTGGTATGTCTCGCACCGTTTGCAAGAATTTTCGCCTGCGTCGCGGTAAGCTCGCCGTCCTTCGGCGGCTTCTTGTATCGAAGCTCGGGCTTCGAGCCGATTTCGCCGTACGCCGAGCAGGGCACGTCGCAAAGCACTCTGTCGAAAAGCGTGCCTTCGTCGTAATCGGTCGCGTCGGCAACGACGGCTTTTACTATCGTGACACCCTCGAGCGCCGCCTGCTCCTCGATAAGCTTAACCCTGCCCGCGTAACAGTCGAGCGCGACAATTTCTCCGCTGTTTTTCATAATCTGAGCCGCGGTAAGGGTCTTTCCCCCGGGCGCGGCGCACATATCCAAAACCATCGTACCCGCTTCCGGCAAAAGAGCTTCGATTGCGCTTTGCGCCGAAAGACTTTGTATTCTTATATCGCCGTTTGAAAAGGCGCGGCTCTTAAGATAGTCGCCGTTTTTAATTACAAGCGCTCCGTCAAGCGCACAAACCTCGGCGCTTACTCCGTCCGCTTTAAGCGACGAAATTATTTCGTCCGTCGCTGCGCGAAGGGTATTGACCCGAACCGCCGTGACGCTCTTGTTAAAGAAGGACGCCATAATATCTTTTGCCCTTTCGCCATACTGCAAAAGAAACATTTTTACTATCTCCTCGTCGAGGGAATACTTAACCGAAAGCCTTGTCGTTTGGTCGGGTATGCTTTCAATATCGTTCAAATCAAACGCGGCCGATTTTCTAAGCACGGCGTTGACGAAGCCCTTCGCGGAAGTCTTTTTAAAAACCGAGCAAAGCGCCGCGCTCTCGTTAACCGCCGCGCTGACGGGAACCGAATCCATATAAAGGCTCTGATAAAGTCCGCTTCGCAAAATGGCAAGCACCTCGACGTCGAGCTTTCCAAGCGGCTTCGAAATATATTTTGAAAGGATAAAATCAAGTGTCAGCCGTCTTTCAAGGGTTCCGTAAAAAAGCGCGGTCGCGAAAAGAAGGTCGCGTCTTTCATAGTCTTGACCCTTTGTTTTGTTCTTAAAAACCAAATTTGAATAGCCGCCCTTATCGACCTCAATAAGGCATTTTGCGGCTAAAACTCTCGCTTTATCGCTCAACGTCTTCTCCTGCCGCCAAAAAGCAAAATCAATCTTAAAAGGTTGGCGAGCGACACCGCAAGCGCCGCGACATAGGTCATCGCCGCCGCTCTGAGCACCTTTTTCGCGCCCGTCAACTCTTCGTCGCTGAGAACGTTGTCGGCGTCCAAAATCGCAATCGCCCGACGGCTCGCATTAAACTCCACGGGAAGTGTGACGAGCTGAAAAACTACTGACAGAGCAAAGAGCCCTATGCCGACATAGATAAGTCCGTCTATGCTCAAAAACAGCCCCAAAACAATCGCGGGCCACGAGAGGTTTGCGCCGATATTGGTAATGGGAATAATCGCCGAGCGAAGCCGAATAGGGGCATAGTCCCGCGCGTACTGAACGGCGTGTCCCGCCTCGTGCGCCGCAACCCCCGCCGCCGCTATTGAACAGCTGTCGTAGGTTGACTCCGAAAGCCGAATGACCTTTGCCTTGGGGTCGTAGTGGTCGGTAAGCTCGCCGCTTATTCGTTCTATGCCGATATTGGAAAGTCCGTTCTCGTCGAGTATCCTTCTCGCGACATAGCTTCCCGTCACGCCGTTTGCCGACATAACCCTGCTGTATCTTTTATAGGTTGCCTTGACGCTCCATTGAGCTATAAGCGCAAGGATAAACGCGGGCAAAACCAAAAGCAAATAATAATAATCCAAAACAAACGCTCCTTTTTATAGAATGTCGCCGCTCTTAAAGCGAGTCCCCATAGCCCACTCTTTTCCGCTCATAAGGCGGCTTCCCTCGGGCTTAACCTCGAGAAGAACTATAACGCCCTTTTTCGTCGCGACTCTTAACGGATTAAGGGATAATATCTTCCCCGCTTTTCCCTCGCCTTCGTCAACCGCCGACCTTAAAACCTTTATCTTCTTGTCCCCAAAAAGGAAATACGCATTGGGCCACATTTCGAACGCGCGCACCTTGCTGTGAATAGCTTTGGCGTCGTCCTCAAAGGAGAAAAGCCCCTCCTCCTTAGTAAGCGGAGGCGCAAAGCTCGCGTCGGCGTCAATCTGCTTTGTTCTTGTCGCGGTTCCCAGTTTTATTGCCTTAACCGTCTTTACGATAAGCTCGGCTCCCACCTTGCCCATTTTATCAAAAAGGCTCGTAGCGTTGTCGTCAGGCGCGATATCGACCGTCGAAACGTCGATAATATCCCCTGTGTCCATTTCCTGCTCCATATACATCGCCGTCACGCCCGAAACTGTTTCTGCGTTTAAGAGCGCGCGTTGAATGGGCGCGGAGCCGCGATACTTCGGAAGAAGCGACGCGTGAATATTGACGCATCCGAGCGGAGGAATATCGAGAATTTCCTTGGGAAGAAGCCGCCCGTATGCAACGACCACGATAAGCTCGGGGTTCATTTCTTTAATTATTCTCTCTGCATCGCCGTCGCGAAGCTTAACGGGCTGATATACCGGAATACCAAGCTCGGTCGCCGCAACCTTTACCGCGGGAGGGGTCAAAATCTGTTTTCTCCCGACGGGCTTATCCGGCTGACAAAACACCCCGACAACCTCCTCGCCTTTGACGAGGGCGCGAAGCATAACCGCCGCGATTTCAGGAGTTCCCATAAACAGTATTCTCATTTTTTCTTCTTTTTCGCTTTCTCTTTTTCTTGGCGCGCTTCCTCTTCCTGCGCTTGACGTTCAAGCAGCTCGTCGAGCTCCTCGTCACTCATAATGATATCGGTCTTGTCGAGAAAAAGCGTTCCGTCAAGGTGGTCGATTTCGTGGCACGCCGCGCGCGCCGCCATCTCCTCGCACTCAAGCTCAAACCACTTTCCGTTTCTGTCCTGCGCCTTAACGGTAACCTTGACCGGACGCATAACGTATCCCCGCTCGTCGGGGCAGGAAAGACAGCCCTCAAAGGTTCCGCATTCCTCGTCGCTCGCGCTTATGATTTCGGGATTGATTAACTCGACGTATTCCTCGTTGCGGACAATTACAACCGCGCGTCTAAGTATACCGACCTGCGGCGCGGCAAGCCCCAAGCCCTCGGCGTCGATTAGCGTTTCGGTAAGGTCGTTCATAAACGCCGCCGTCTTCTCGCCGAAATCGGTAACGGGACGGCTCTTTTTTCGAAGGGTCTCGTCGTCTTTTAAAATTATCTTTCTGAGTGCCATTTTGCGTTCTCCTTTATCCGTCAAGCTCATCGCCAAAATCGACGAACAGCTTTCCTTTCTCGTTTATTTTCTGCTTGTTCCACTCGTTCATACATTCGCGCAAAAACGAACGGAAAAGGGTGTTGTTTTTGCATTTTATAACTATTCTTTGGCGGTATAAATCATTGACGAAGGCGACCCGCATCGGCGCGGGTCCAAGCGCCTTAATGGGCATTCTGCTGTATTGCTGCTTCGCACCGACCATCTTCATTATGGTTAAGAAGCTTTCCGCTGAAGCCGCCGCCTCTTTTTCGCTTCGCGAAACAAAACCGATGGTACACAGCGAACAGTACGGCGGGTACAAATGAAGCTTTCGAGAAACTATTTCGTCCTTGTAAAAGGAGCGATAATCCTGTCTTGCGGCAAGCTTAATTATGGCGTTGTCCGGGTCGACGGTCTGTATAATCGCCTCACCCGTCTTGTCGCCGCGGCCGCTCCTGCCGATAACCTGAGTAAGCATTGAGAAGGTGCGTTCGTTCGCCTTAAAGCTCGGCATAAGCAAAAGCTGGTCAATGCTGAGCACCCCCGCTAAGGTTACGTTCTTGAAATCAAGCCCCTTGGCTATCATCTGCGTCCCGATTATTATATCATATTCTCCCTTTGAGAAATCATACAAAAGCTTTTCAATCGAATGCTTTTTCGACACGCTGTCGAGGTCAAGGCGAAGTATTCGCGCATTTGGGAAAAAGTTTTCAAGCTCCTCCTCAATTTTCTGCGTGCCTATGCCCGTGTGCATTATCGCGCCGCCGCACTCGTCGCATATTTCTCTTATCGGATACGCCCGCCCGCAGTAGTGACAAACGTGGGTCAACGAGCTTTTGTGAAGCACAAGCGGCGTATCACAGCTTTCGCATTTAACTATTTTTTTGCAGGAGCGGCACATAGAAATCGTTCGATATCCCCTGCGGTTTAAAAGCAAGATACACTGCTCGTTTTTCGCAAGTCGCTTTTCGATTTCGTCGCAAAGATACTTGCTCACATAGTGACTGTTTCCCGCCAAAAGCTCGCTTCGCATATCGACGACGCGCACCTTCGGCAAGGGCATATTTCCATATCTCTCGTCAAGCTCGACAAGATTATATTTTCCGCTCTTTGCCGCGAAATAGCTTTCGACAGACGGCGTCGCCGAAGCAAGAAGAAGCCTTGCGCCCGTCTCCCGCGCGCGAAAACGCGCCACCGCGACGGCGTCATAGCGAGGGTTCTTTTCCGAGCGGTATGAGGTTTCCTGCTCCTCGTCGACAATAATCAGCCCAAGGCTTCTCGCCGGCGAAAACACCGCCGACCGCGTTCCAACCACGACCGAGCATTCGCCGCTCTTTATACGAAGCCACTGCAAATACCTCTCGGTATCGTTAAGGGCACTGTGAATTATTCCGACCCGTTCGCCGAAAAGACTTTTTAAGCGATAAATCATTTGTGTGGCAATAGCGATTTCGGGAACGAGAAGCATTGCGCTTTTTCCGTCGCTTATAACCTGCTCTATCAGACGAATATATATAAGCGTTTTTCCGCTTGACGTCACCCCGTTAAGAAGGGTCGTCGACGGCTTTTTCTCGTCGAGATATCCCGCTTCTATCTCTTTTAGCGCCGCCCCCTGCGCCGCTGTCAACAACGGTATTTCGGCGGTTTCGGTATACTGTGCGTATATATTTGCTTCTTTATTACGGTTTTCTCGTTCAATTATGCCTTTTTCGACAAGTCGCGTAACGACGTCGCGCCCGACGCTTACCCTTTGGGCTATTTCGGAAAAGCTCATCGGGCATTCCTTTATCGCGTCGCAGACCGCCCTTTGCTTTTCAGTAAGGCGTGGGGACACGCTTGGCTCGCGATATACAAATACCGTTTCAAGATGCGCTTCGGACGAAGCGACGATGCCCTCCCCCTTGCCGTTGGGCACAAGCCTCGCGTTTTTCGGAAGCACCGTCTTTACCGCGTCATAATAGGTGCAAAAGGTCGTTTCGCGAAGAAACAAAATAAGCCGAACCTGCTCGTTATCCAAGAGCGGGTCGCCCTTTTCTATATCAATAATTTCTTTTAACCCGGCGACCGTTTCGGAAAAAAGCTCGAGCACAACCCCCATACGGGGCGCCGCCTTTCCGAAAGGCACAAGAACGCGCGCGCCGACGCGGGCAAACTGCGACAGGCTGTTTGGCACATCGTAGCTGTAAAGCTTATCAAATTTAAAGGCGGCGTTATCCACCGCAACTTTTACGCCGCAACTCATAAACGCCACCTCCTCGCTAATGCTTATTTATGATATTACTTTCCTTCAACTATTTTAAGCTTGTGCGCGCCGAACTCGTCGATAGCGAGATTGACGGCTTTGTCGTCGAGTATAACCTTATCCTCAAGCGCCTTTTCCGAGATGTCACGAGAACGCTTGGCTATTGCGATTACAAGGCTGTATGTGCTCTCGCACTCCTCGAGAAGCTGACCGATTGCTGGCTTTAACATTTTATTTCTTTTCCTCCGCTTGCTTATTTTTTTGCCATTTATTTATTGTCCGCGACAGCTTTGCCGCGCAGACCTCCGCTATATCGTTTTCGAGCGAATAGTCATAGAATTTAAGCTCCTTGAGCTCGGTCTCGGCGATACGAAGACGCTCCTTAATTTCCTCGTCGTCCTCGGTTCCGCGAAGACGAAGCCGCTGCTCGAGGACCTCTAACGACGGCGGCACAATGAACACGCAAAGGGAATCGGGATACGCCTCCTTTACGTTTTTCGCGCCCTCAACCTCTATAATCAAAACAACGGTGTTGCTGCCCGTAAGCTTTTGCTCAAGCTCGTCCATGGGCGTCCCATAATAGTGACCAGCGTAATTTGTATATTCAAGCATACGCTTGTTTTCGACACGCTTTAAAAAGTCCTTTTCCGTAAGGAAGTAATAATTGACCCCGTCGATTTCGTTTTTTCTCGGCTTTCGTGTTGTGCAGGACACGCTTAAAAAAACGTCCTCGCGAAGCTTCATAAGACAGCCGACTACGGTGTCCTTGCCGCAGCCAGACGGGCCCGACACAACAACAAGCTTGCTTTGGTTAATCATCGTCTTCCCCCTCGTCCGTTTCGTCGTCGCTAAGTCGGTTGGCAACCGTTTCAGGTTGAACCGCCGAAAGGATAACGTGGTCGGAATCGGTGATAATCACCGCGCGTGTTCGCCGCCCATAGGTCGCGTCGATAAGCGCGCCCTTGTCGCGGGCGTCCTGAACGATACGCTTGATTGGTGCCGACTCGGGGCTGACAATGGCAATAAGTCTGTTTGCCGAAACCATATTTCCAAAGCCGATATTAATAAGCTTCATTGACGCGCTCCCTTACTCAATATTTTGGATTTGTTCGCGGATTTTTTCTATCTCTGCTTTTACGTCGACTACCGTCGACGTTATATCAAGGTCGTTTGCCTTGCTTCCGATAGTGTTTATCTCCCTGTTGATTTCCTGAGTAAGAAAATCCAGCTTTCTCCCAATGGGCTCGTTCGCCGCAAGAATTTTTCTGAACTGAGAAAGGTGACTGCGAAGCCTCACCGTTTCCTCGTCAATCGCCGCCTTGTCGGCGTAAATCGCCGCTTCAAGAAGTATGCGGTTTTCGTCGATTTCGGTTGCTTCAAGCACGGACGTCATTCTTGCGAAAAGCTTTTCGCGATATTTTTGAAGACGCGGCTCGGACTGCTTTTCGATTTCTGTTACCGCGTTTTCTATGAAGTCAAGCCGTGAAAGCACGTCCTCTAAAAGCTTTTGTCCCTCGTGCTCACGCATAGAATTATAGCTTGCGAGAGCCTCGTCAAGCACTGTTCTCACATCCGTCCAAAGCTCGTCCTCGTCGACATCCTGACGCTTTACGTTAAAAACCTCGGGGAAGCGGGCAATCGACACGGCAGAGGCGTCGGCTTTAAGTCCAAGAGTTTCTGAAAGCACCTTGAGCGCGTCGGAATAGCTTTTCGCCACCTCAAGATTAAGCTCAATTTCGGGGCTTTGTCCCTCGCTGTTAACTATCGTAAGCCCCGCGTCGAATTTTCCGCGGGAAACGCTGCTTTGAATATAGGTTTTTATCTTATCCTCCATAAAGGAATAGGCGCGTGGAACGCGGGAGGAAAACTCAAAATATCGGTGGTTAACCGAACGAAGCTCAACCGTTATTTCCCGTCCGTTGACAATCTCGGTCGCCCGTCCGAAGCCCGTCATACTGTTAATCATTGATTTCTCCAATGCTTATAAGTATTTGTTTATATATATGGTTATTTTACTTTGTTAGGGGAAAAAAGTCAAATTAACTTGCAAAAAAATCAGCGCCGAAAAGGCGCTGATTTTTAACTTCCTTATAGCGGGTGAACCATATTCGCTTTGTCGAGGTGGTCGGCGTCAAGTCCGACCTCCTTGGCTCTTCTTGTTTCGAAGAATTTTGTCGCAACCTGCGGGAACATAGCATAGCTGAGAACATCCTCGTCGTTCTTCGCAAAGGCTTTCGCCTCCTCGCGAAGATTGTCAAGCTCGGGCTTCAACAGGTCGGCGGGACGGCAGGTAATCGGCTTTTCGTCTTTGAGAATTTTCTTTTGGAACGCGGGGTCAATCGGGGCGGGAGTTTTGCCGTATTCGCCCTTCACAAGTCCCTTAAATTCCTTGGTGACCATCTTATAGCGCTCGCCCATAACTACGTTAAACACCGCCTGAGTTCCGACTATCTGTGAGGTCGGCGTTACAAGGGGCGGATAACCGCTGTCCTCGCGAACACGGGGGATTTCTTTAAGAACAGCGTCAAGCTGGTCTTCCTTGCCCGCGTCCTTAAGCTGTTTAAGAAGGTTCGAAAGCATTCCGCCGGGAACCTGATAAAGCAATGTGTTTGCGTCAACACCGAGCATCTTCGGGTTGAGCTGACCGCTCTTGAGGTACTTAACGCGAAGGGTGTCGAAATATTCGCGTATCTCGTTGAGCTTGTGAAGGTCAAGTCCCGTGTCGTATTCCGTGCCCTGAAGCGCGGCGACGAGGGACTCTGTCGCCATATGAGACGAGCCCATCGCGAGGGGCGAAATAGCGGTATCAACGATATCCGCGCCCGCCTCAATTCCCTTTAAAATGGACATCGAGGCAAGCCCCGAGGTGTAGTGGGAATGAAGCTGAATCGGGATTTTAACCGTTTTCTTCAACGTGCTGACAAGGTCGTATGTCGCATAGGGCTTAAGAAGTCCCGCCATATCCTTGATACAAATTGAATCGGCGCCGGCATTTTCGAGCTCCTTAGCGTACTTCGCGAAATATTCGTTGTTGTGAATGGGGCTTAAGGTGTACGAAATGCAGGCTTGAATGTGAGCCTTTTCCTTCTTCGCGGCGTTTATGGACGCCTCAAGGTTGCGTATATCGTTCAGGGCGTCGAACACGCGCATAATGTCAATTCCGTTTGCCACCATCTTCTGAACGAAGTAGGCGACGACGTCGTCGGCATAGTGGCGATAACCGAGCATATTCTGTCCGCGATAAAGCATCTGAATTTTTGTGTTCGGCATAGCCTTCTTTATTGTACGAAGTCTCTCCCACGGGTCTTCATCAAGGAAGCGAAGGCAGGAATCGAAGGTCGCGCCGCCCCACGCTTCAGCCGAGTAGTAACCGACCTTATCCATTGCGGGAAGTATCGGCTTCATCTCGTCTAATGTCATACGGGTTGCTATAAGCGACTGATGAGAGTCGCGAAGGGCAACCTCGGTAATTTTAACTTTAGCCATAATTTATGCCCTTTCCTTAACCGATAACAAGAAGATTGTCGCCGGTTGAAACCATATCACCCTTATTGACCGAGATAGAAGCGACCGTTCCGTCGCAGGGCGAGGTGATGTCGTTTTCCATCTTCATAGCTTCAAGAACCACGAGCTTCTGACCGCTCTTTACCGCGTCGCCAACCTTGACGACTACGTCGAGAATATTTCCGGGCATCGGCGCGTTAACCTTGGTGCCGTTCGCGGGAGCCGCCGCCTTGGGAGCCGCCGCAGCGGGAGCAGGGGCAGCCGTGGGAGCGGCAGCCGCAACAGGAGCCGCGACAACAGGAGCTGCCGAAGGCGCTCCGCCGATTTCATCTACCGCCACGTCATACGCGACGCCGTTTACTGTTATGTTAAACTTTCTCATAATAAATTAACCTCCAAAATTTTTAAAGCGGAAGATTGCCGTGTTTTTTGGGCAATCTTGAAACTCGTTTTGATGAGAGCATATCTATCGCGGAAACAAGCACGTCTCTTGTCGACGCAGGTTCGATTACGCCGTCGATAATTCCGTTTTCTGCGGCCTTTTCCGCCGACGCGTATTCGCTCGCGTACTTTTTGCCAAGCGAAGCGATATCGGAGTCCTTCTTAATTTCATAAACAAGAGTCGCCGCCGCGTTCACGGGAAGCGCGCTTATAACCGCGCCGTCCCAAGCGTAGGACATATCGCTTCCGCCGTTCTTCGAGCAGAAGGTCGAGAATACCGAGCCTATCGCGTCGCCCGTAATAACGGAAACCTTCGCGGTTGTCGCTTCGGCTAAAACGTGGGCAAGCTTTGCGGCAGACTTAATGCCGCCCGTCTTGTCGTTTTCCGCCGACGCCTTAAAGCCGTCGGAATTAATAAAGCTTACTATGGGAAGATTGAACGAATCGCAAACCTCGACGAGCTTCGCGCACTTTGCCGCGGCGTCCTTGTCGATTTTGCCTGTCGCCTCTATCGCGCCGCAGGGCATTCCGCCGAGTGTCACAAGGGAGGTCTTTGTTTCGCCGCCGATTCCCGAGAAGAGCTCAACGACGCTGTCAACGTCGGCGACCGCTTCGACAGCCGAACCGTTTTTGAAGGTTGGCACGTCGAAATCATATGCGGGAAGAGCCGCAAGATTGTTGAGCGGAAGAAGCTTGACAACCTCGACCGCCTTGGCGATTGCTTGGTCCTCGTTTTCGCAAAGAATAGCCGCAACGCCTGCTTTTTCGGCGTATTCCGCCGAGCCGACGCCCTTTTCGCTTCCGCCGCTCGCCTTGTCGGTAAACGGAGAAGTTAAGAACAGCTCGCCGTCCTTGGACATTACCGTAACGTCAGCAAGCGCCGCCGTCATCGCCGCAAAGCCGGCGCAAACGCCGACGACAACCGCGATTTGCGGCACAACGCCCGAAAGCTCGGAGCACTTTTTGAGTATTTCGGACGCCGCTTCAAGCGACGCGAAGCCGTTGTCGACCTTTACGCCCTCGGAGTCGTAGATTGTTACGACGGGCGCGCCCGTTTTGGACGCAAGGTCGTAAACCTTCGCGAATTTTCTTGAATGCGCCGCGCTGACCGCGCCGCCGCATTCCTGGCTGTCCTGACAAAGCGCGAAAACCGTCGCTCCGCCCACCGAGCCGTACGCCGCATGTGCGCCGCACCCCTTTGCCGAACCGTCGATTTCCCAATAAACGCCGTCGTCAAACAGTGCTTTGAGCCTCAGTTCAGCCGAATTTTTTTTGTTTTTTTCGGACATATGTTAAACCTCGTTTCCATATAAGAAGTAAAAAACCAAATTACTGATATTGTATAGTATTTGCGTAAAATATGCAATAGAAAAACCCGCGTTAACAGCAGGTTTTGAAAAAATTCTCGATTTTTGTACGGTTATCCGTAAAAAAGCCGCATGCGTCGCGAAACTTTGTCAATTCTTCACCATTTCCGTCAATAACGACAAATTGCGCAAGCTCGCTCAGACTCGCGACAGCGCTCCGCGCCAAGCCGTCGGCTATGGCGAAGCTTTTTTCCGTCGTTTCAAGCGAAACAAGTCTCACTGCCTCGCCGTCGAAAACAAAAACACAGCTTCCAAGCACCCTATCCCCTTCGCGAGCGACGTAGCACATCTCACCGCTCTTCAGAGAAATGTTTTTCTCGTCGCCGTCGGTAAGCTTTTTTATTTCAATCATTTTTCTTCTCCCTTACGAAAAAGCGTTGCGAAGAGCGTTTATCTCTTCTTTCTTAAGCTCTCGGTATTCCCCCGGCTTAAGCATTCCGAGCCGTATCGGCCCGACGGCCAAGCGCTTAAGGCGAATAACCTCAAGTCCGACCGCCTCGCACATCCGCCTTATCTGGCGGTTCTTTCCCTCGTGAATGGTCATCTCCATAACCCCTCTGCCCTCCTCGTTCGCGACAACCCTTATCGTCGCGGGCGCGGTGACATATCCGTCGTCAAGCTTAACCCCGCTGGAAAGCTCAATAAGCTGTTCCTCAACGGGCGCGGGGCGCACCGTCACGCGGTACAGCTTGCCGATTTTTGAGGTTGGGTGGGTGATTAGGTTTGTTATATCGCCGTCGTTAGTAAGAAGCAAGAGTCCTTCGGAATCCTTGTCAAGCCGCCCGATAGGATATACCCGCTCCTCTATGTCGCCGATAAGGTCGGCTATCGTTTTGGTCGCGTGTCGGTCGCCCATTGTTGTGACGTAACCGCGCGGCTTATATAGGACGTAATAGACCTTCTGCTGGCGCTTTTTAAAAAGCACCCGCTGACCGTCGACACTAAGCACATCCTTGAGTATGTTCATTTTGTCGCCGAGTGAAACGGGGTGTCCGTTTAATTTAACCCGTCCCTCTTTAATAATCTGTTCTGCGGCTCTGCGGGAGCAGTAGCCCTGCTCCGAAAGGATTTTCTGTATTCTTTCGTCCATATTTCTCCGTTTAAAAAGGGACGAGCGGCAAGCTCACCCCTTAATTATTTCTATTCTTTATTACTTTTATTCTGCTTTCCCGAAACAAGTGATGAAACCTTGTCGATAACGTCGGGAACAGCGCGTACAATATTGTCCGCAGTGGTACCGATGGTGTCGAGCTGCATAAGCTTTACGCTGTCCTTGGTCGTGACGAGAAAAGCGATTGGAGTGACGTTCAGTCCGCCGCCCGTCCCGCCTCCAAAAGCGTTTTCGCGTTTAGTCAGGTCGGAGCCACCCGAGGCGAAGCCAAAGCTGACCTTGCAAACGGGTATCGCCGTCACTCCGTTGGGCATTACTATCGGGTCTCCGATAACCGTTTCGGAATTTGCGATATCCTTAATCTTGCTCATCGCCACGTCGAGCATATTGTTGATAGGATGTTCAGTCATTGTCTTTCTCCTTCGCTTCCTCGGTTTTGATTTCTGTCGTTTTTTCCTCGCTGTTCTGTTTTACCCTTTGCCAAAGGAACACCACAAGCGCCGCTATTATTATACCCGCAAGCGCACCTATTTTACAACTGAATTTTTCCTCGCCGCCGTGCTCGTGCGTAAAATCGGGTATAACGTCCACGGTCTTAAAGGTAACCTTTCTAAAGACATTTAACAAAAATGCGGAAAACCCGCCAAACGCCGCCCAAAGCGCTCCCGCCGTTACTCCGATTTCATCGGGCTCGTATCCTTCTGCGACAAGGGTAATCTCGATATTCTTAACGCTTATACCCTTTAAGAGAAATCCCGCCGCGCTTAAAAGCGGATTAATAAAGGAGGTAAGCTCGTCCAAAGAAAGCTTTTTACGCTCCTTTTCCTCATTCTTCTCATTCTCCTGTGCTTTGTCTGTTTCTTCCTTCGTTTTCTTTCGTGCGGGATAAGACCATATCCTAAACCCAAGCACCCTCACAAAGGCCGTAAGCTCGCCTTTTTCATACCGCGGCGCAACAGACACGGGAACAAGGCAGAGCAACAGCAAAAGAGCAAATATAGATAAGATAACTATCCCAACTATCCTCACCGGGCGTCAAGCTCCTCGTCGTCAAACTCCTCGTCGTCGAGCGCGGAGGTGTCCTCGAGCGAAAGCTCAATGTCTTCGCTGTATATGGGCGGAAGCCCGTTAATCGAAGCGAGTCCGAAGCAACGAAGGAAGTTGTCGGTCGTCTTGAAGCTTACCGGTCGACCGGGCAGGTCGAGCCTTCCGGCCTCGCAGATAAGGTTTTTAGAAATAAGGCTCGCGACAGCGGACGAGCTGTCCACGCCGCGTATCTGGTCTATAAAGGAGCGCGACACGGGCTGATTGTACGCAACGATACTAAGCACCTCAAGCGCCGCCTGCGAAAGAGGCGTGTTTCGGCGATTGTCAAGCGCGCGGGCGACAAAGTCTGCGAAGACGGGTCGCGTCGCTATTTGAAAGCGGTCGTCAAATTTTAAAATGCAAAATCCCCGCTCATTTTTGTCGTATTCCTCCGTAAGCTCGGCAATAAGCGAGCTTGCCGTTTTGGGCTCGATGCCGAGCGCGTCGGCAACCTTTGCGGCCGTTATGGGTTCGGCGACGGCGAAGAGCACGGCTTCTATCGCGCCTTTATATAAATTACTATTCATTTGCCCCCACCTTCTCCTTGCGCGACGCGGTTACCTCAACGCTTCCGTCGTCGGCTATCTTTATTCTTTTCGCCTTAATAAGCTCCAAAATTCCCAAAAAGGTCGCGACCGATTCACTTCTGCTTTTTGAGTCGGCGAAAAAGTCGGTTATTTTCTTGATGGGCTCCTTGCGAAGAGTTCGAAGAATATTCACAACTCGCGAGGCGACCGACACTATCGGCGCGCTCACAATCGGCTCAAATTCGTCCGTTCCCGGGCGCACAAGGCGCGCCCCCTTGCCCATTATGCTCATATATGCCGAAAGCAGCGCCGTCGGCTCGTGAAGGATAGAATATTCGGTGTCAAGCTTAATCTCAAGCGGCTCGCGCACAAAAAAGTTTATCCCCTCGGACATATCGCGAAGCCTTGCCGCGGCTTTTTTGCAAAGGTGATATTCTACAAGCTGTCCTGTCAGCTCACGCTCAAGCTCCTCCTGTTCCTCCTGACGAGGCAGCAGCGCGACCGATTTCATATACACGAGCCGAGCCGCCATTTCGATAAACTCGCTCGTCGGGTCAAGCCCGTCGGTTCCAAGCTCGCTCAAAAACGAAAGATACTGGTCGATAAGCTCGTATATTTTTATCTCGTAAAGCTCCATCTTTTTCTTGGCGATAAGATGAAGCAGCAGGTCGAGAGGCCCTTCAAAATCTTCAATTTTAAACCGAGGCTTTTCCAATGAATTTCGTTTCCTTTCGGGAAATTTTTCGTCCTATAAGCCAATACGCGTATATGCGATTTTGTCAATAAAATAGGTCGCCCTGTCAAAAAAGCTCAACACTGTGGCGTTTGCCGCAGAGAGCGGCTCGTCGAGCACATGGGTAAGCGTGAGAATAAGAAAAACGGCTACGAAGATATACCGTTCATACTTCATTATACCAAAATACCATCTGTCGGGCAAAATCGAAAAAAGAATCCTCGAGCCATCGAAGGGCGGAACGGGAATAAGATTGAAAATTCCCAGCGCGATATTGATGATTATCATATAATAAAACACAACCAAAATATAGTCGAACACCGTCGAAGCTGCGTTATATGAAGCGTAATAAATTATTTTGTAGACAACAAGGGACAAAAATGCCATAATGAAATTCGACACAGGCCCCGCAAGCGCCGAAAGCGCCATGCCGAGCTTGCGGTTTTTGTAGTAACGCACATCAATCGGGACAGGCTTCGCCCAACCGATACCGGTGACGAGAAGACAAAGCGTTCCGATAGGGTCGAAATGCTTAAGCGGGTTAAGGGTAAGCCTTCCCTGCTCCTTCGCCGTCGGGTCCCCGAGAAGATACGACACATAGGCGTGCGCCGTTTCGTGCACGGGAATTGCCGTTAAAATAATAATTATACGCGCAAGATATTTGAATACAGCTTCGTTCATTAAATCACCTTTTCACATTATATAGATTATATTTCAAAATTACAATAAAACTCTTGCAATTCTCGTTTTTTTCTGTTATTATACTATCTGCGACTATTAGAAAGTAAGGAGGTGCAGAAGATGGCAAAATGTGAAATTTGCGGTAAGGGAGTCGCCTTCGGCATTAAGGTTTCCCACTCCCACAGACGTTCGAACAGAACCTTTAAGCCGAACGTTCAGCGTGTAAAGGCAATGGTTGAGGGTTCCCCGAAACACATCTACGCCTGCACCCGTTGTCTGCGTTCAGGCAAGGTTACCCGCGCCGTATAACAACGCAATAAATCAGCGAACAAAGCCCGCCGGCAGGCGGGCTTTTTGTTTTGCTCTTATGCCGTTTCCCCGTCGCTGATTTCTCCGTCAGCCGTCGGAAGCGCATCCATAACCGCGACCCGCTTTTCAACAAGCGCGCCGCCCGACGTGAACGCGACAATCGTCGCCGTTCCGCGTCCTTTCGCGGTAATGACGCCGTCGTCGGACACCGTCGCGACGTCGTTGTTTTCGCTAAGATAAAACACCCTGTCGGTTGCTTCGGCAGGATTGAGAGAAGCCGAAAGCTCAACCGTATCGCCAACGCGAAGCACCGACGAAACAACGGAATTTATGAACTCCGCGGCAACGTATCCGCTTTTCGTTTCACCGTCAACGATATATTCGACCTCATACCAGAACGGATAGGTAAGCCTTGTGCGATAGTGGTCGGCGTCTGTTACAGCGCTTCGCTTAATCGAAACTATCTGACCCTTTAAAAGCATATCGCCGCCCTCGTGCGCGGCGGACGGCCCGCTTCGCACAACCACCGTGTGGTTGACTATTCCCTTTTGATTTGTAACGAACTCGTCTATTTTGGTCGTCCAGTCGGGCATATTGTCATAAATGGGAATAGAAAAAACTATTGCCTCGGAAAGTGCGCCGTTGTCGGCGTAGCCGTTATAGGTCGAAACGCCCTGAGAAACGGCGGCGGAAACGTTGGTCTGATACTGGTGGGTATAAAGCTCGCTGTCGCCGTCGGGGTTGACGTTAAAGTTCATCAGATAGCCCGTAAACTGACCGCCGTTGATATACTGCTCGGCGATATACATCGCTCCGCCCAAAATTGATTTTTCCGGCGACGTCCACGGACGGTTGTAGCTTTCGCCCGATTTTGCGAATTCAAGCCCGCGCTCGATATTGCCCTCGCCGTCCGTCGCGCCGATATTATAAAAGTTGTAGTAGCCCTCGTAGCCCGGACAGACGCCGTTCGCGCTGTTCGACGGGGTCGAGCCGATTTCACCGCGTATCTTCGCCGCAATATAGTATGGGCTAAGCCCCGTGCTTTGCGCCGCGCTCATAATTGCGTCGGCATAGGTCGTCTGGGTCGTTATCTCGTTGCCGTTTGTGTCAAGATAGGAAGCCGCCGTCTCGCACATAAAGGAGTTATTAAGTATGGCGTCAACGCCCTGCTTGGTATGATAACGGCTGTCGTAGGTGAGACGCTCAAACTGAAACACTTCCTTCTCGTTGAGGAAATTCCGCGCGTCCATAAAATAGACCAGCGGTATCGCGTTGACCGAAACCCAGCCGGTATCTTTCATAACATATTCACCCGTCGCCCTATCGAAGTCGCCCTCGGCCTTGCTTTTCAGCACATCGGCAAAGTTGACCCTAAGGGTTAAATTGCGGTCATATATGCTTTCGTTATAAACCGCGTTGGAAAAATCTATCGTCGTATAAAAGGGCTCGAAAACCCAGCTTGGATACTTAGCGTGAAGCTCTCGAAGGTAAGGCTTATAGCTTTCGGGGAACTCGGAAATCGCCAGCTCAAATTCGCCGTCCATCGACGTCTGACCCGACTGTGAGCGAAGTGCAAGCAGCGGATTTTCCTCGCTTGGCATAACGAAATCAATTGCCGCAAAGCCATATACGCCCGGTTCTGCGTCGAGATAAACTTTTATTACGACGCTCCCGCTTCCGAAAGCCAAAACCTCGCCGACCGAGGGATACGCCTCGGCGATATCCCTGCCGTAGACGACCTCAACAGTATAGTCGTGGCTCGTTAACAGTTCTCCGTCGCGATACACCTCAAGCGTCATCCATTCACCCGCGTTCGCCTCGCTAACGTTGTTGCAAAAGAAAACGTCAAGCCCGTTGTTCTTCGGCAGCTCGTAAATCGGCTCCTGCTCTGCGAATGGCAAAAGAGCGCTTATCTCGTCAAGCTCGTTTTTTTCTGCGGCAAAAACGCCGGCGGCGCAAAACGCAAAAACAAGCGCGAGAGATAAAAAGGACAGCACAAGCTTTTTCATATTTTTACTTCCATTCATTCATTTCGCGTTTAAACTGATTTCTTCTTTTGCGATAGCTTAAATCGTTTTTGACCCGTTTCAAAAAGGTTCCGCCAAAGAAAAGTGCAACGTTGACAAGCGCCGCGATAATCGACGCGCGCGTCGACCAAGTGCCAACGACGAGATAGTAAAAATATATCAGCGCGTTTATAATCGCGAGATATTTCATTTTAACAGGCAAAATAAAGAAAAGCATAATCTGATAATCGGGAAAAAGTATCGCGAACGCAAAGAAAAGCGAAAGGTTCAAAAACTGATTGCTCGCGTTTCCCGTCAACATTCCCGCCGCCGCCGTACAGAACACACCGACAAAATAGAAAACGTTAAACACCCACGCGCCCCATTCGTTTTCAAGCGCGCCGCCAATCATATAGTAAAAATACAGCGACAAAATAAAGAACAGAACATTCGAAACGTCGGGAATAAAAATGAAGGTAATAAGCCGCCAAACCTGACCCGCAAGAATGAGCGAGCGGTTAAAGGAAAACCATGAGGCTACAGAATAGTCGACGAAAAGAAGGTTGGCAAAAAAGACAAATAGCTGACCGATAACAATAATAAGCATAAGGTTTCCAATCGCGTATTTGCCGAATTTTCTTTGCTGCTTATAAAGCCAATCCATAATCCTACCCCGCAAAATTTTGTAATAAGATTATTATACAGAAGCGGGCGGGTTTATTCAATAAAAAATAATAAGCAACATATATTTGTTATCCGCTTGCAAAACGGTAAACAATTTTGTAAAATAGAAAGGCTGACAAGCAAAACGCGGATGTGGTGGAATTGGCAGACACGTCGGTCTTAGGAGCCGATGCCTCGGCATGCAGGTTCAAGTCCTGTCATCCGCACCAT
>CAYWQL010000015.1:0-39504 GCA_964460755.1 uncultured Oscillospiraceae bacterium
AGGTAGGGTATCGTATGATGTTGTATAGTATTGAATGTGACGCTGCTAAAATCCCGACGATGAGGCCGACAAAGGAGTAATAGCTCAAAACTCCACCAGACTCAAATAAACTAAAGCGATTCGTTTCAAGCATGAAAGGTGAGATTATGATTTCGATGGGCAAATTGTTTTCGATTATTTGCGGAAAATATGACAAATACATTTTGGATAAACTTGAGCGTGGCGGGGCAAGTATAGGTAAAGAAATAGCATTGTTTTCTCCAATGAGAACAACCATTGATAAAACAAGGCCGTGGCTTCTTTCAATAGGAAGCTATACAAAAATAACGCAGGGATGCATAATCCTTACACATGATTATAGCTTGTCCGTATTACGACGAGCATACGGTGATTGGATTGGAGAGGGACAGCAAACGATAATTGGAGAAAACTGTTTTTTGGGAATGAATAGTATTATTCTTATGGGAACTCGCATAGGAAATAACGTTATTGTCGGCGCAGGAAGCGTTGTTCATGGCGTCGTTCCGGATAACGTTGTTGTCGCGGGAAATCCCGCCAAGATAATTTGCACCTTAGAAGAACACTATAAAAACAGATTGGATAAAACAAAATCAGAGGAGATAGCCTGTGCGAGAATATTTTATGAAAGAACGGGCAAAGTTCCAAAGCCAAAGGATTTGACGAGCTTTAAGTGGCTGTTTGTTCCAAGGGAAAAGAATGTAGTTGAACAATACGGGTTAAACTTTATTTGCTCGGGAGACGAGCCAAGCGAGGTTGAACAGGCGTTTTATAACAGTAACCCGATTTGGAAAAGCTATCAGGAGTTTCTTGACGAATGCAGTTTAAACAAGGATTAGTTCGTCCTTTCAGAGACCGACAAAGGAGTAATAAATGAAAATTCTCGCGGTTGACTATGGTGACACGCGAACGGGGTTGGCTATGTGTGACAGCATGGAGCTCTTGGCGTCTCCGCTTGGCGTAATAACCGAAAAAAGTCTTAATAAAACGGCCGATAAAATCGCAATCGCCGCGACGGAACAGGGGGCGAAGATGGTCGTCGTCGGGCTTCCGCTCAATATGGACGGAAGCGAGGGGGAGCGCGCCGAAACCTGCAAAAGGGTCGCGGCTATGCTTCGCGAGGCTTTGCCGGATATGCCTGTCGAAATGTGGGACGAACGCTCAACCACAAAAACGGCGATAATGTATATGAACGAAACCGATACGCGCGGGAAGAAGCGCAAGCAGACGATTGATGCGGCGGCGGCGGCGATAATTCTCGACAGCTTCCTCGCGTATCGAGCCAACCACAAGAACGAAAAATAAAAAACTAAAAGGACGCTTTTTTTGCGTCTTTTTTGATATGATGAGAACAACTAAGAATATGGAGGAATCATAAATGGAACTTTTATACACGCTCGCGAAAATAAGAACGCCGTTTTTTGATACGGTGCTTGGACTGCTTACCAAGCTCGGCGAGGAATTAATACTTTTCGCGATTTTTTGTTTTATTTATTGGTGCGTCAATAAGCGGCTTGCGTATATAATCGGGCTTGGATATTTTCTTTCGGGGCTTTCGGTTCAAATACTTAAAATAAGCTTCCGAATAGACCGTCCGTGGGTGCGTGACCCAAGCTTTAAACCGGTCGATAATGCCATGAAAACGGCGACGGGGTATTCCTTCCCCAGCGGACACACAGTGGGCGCCACGTCGGTTTACGGCTCGCTTGGCATAAACGCAAAAAAGTTGATTTATATTATTCTATGGTTTGTTCCGGCGCTTGTCGTCGGCTTTTCTCGAATGTATCTCGGCGTACACACGCTGCTCGACGTCGGCGTGGGCTTTGCATTGTCGGTCGTGTTTTGCCTTGTAGCGAAGCTTCTTTTCGAGAGCCTTGAAAAGAAAAAAAGCTTTAACGCTGTTTTCGGAGCGGCGATGGTCGCTATTGCGGCAGGCACGATAATTTATTCGCTTTCGCTCTATTCTTCCGGAGTGATTGAGTTTTCGTATGTGGTCGACAGCTGTAAGGCGGCGGGCGCGGCGCTTGGCTTCGGGGTTGGTTTCTATATCGAGCGAAGCTTCATTAATTTTGACGTAAAGTGCGACAAATGGTATTTCCAAATCGTCAAGCTTGTCGTTGGGCTTGCAGGACTTCTATTATTTAAAACCGGATTAAAGTATGTTATCGGAACGACGATTGTCGCCCACACTGTGCGGTATTTCGTTATTGTGCTTTGGGTAATCGCGCTTTATCCGCTTATAATAAAAAGCTTTTTCAAAAGAAAGCAACAGTAAAACAGAAATAAGCATAATTAAAAAGGCTATTCTCGTTCAGCGCGGGAATAGCCTTTTACTCTATGTTTTTTATCCTACAAGCTTTTTGTAAAGCAAGTTCAAAAGAAATGAAACAAGCTTTTCAAAAAGAATACTTATCGCGACGATAACGAGGGTGTAGGAAAAAAGCTCGGGAATATCAAGATAGATTTTCGCGTCATAAAGCTTCTCTCCGATGGTTCCCGCTGAAATGCCGATAACCTCCGCCGCTACGCCCGCCTTCCAGCAAAGCCCGAGCGCGAGCGAACAGCCCGCCTTAAAATAGGGAAAAGCCTCAGGAAAATAAATATGTCGAAAACGTGTGACGACGTCCATTCCGAAGACGTCCGCCGCCTCGAACATAGTCTTATCAATTTCGGTAATTCCCGAAAGGGTGTTGGTATATATAATCGGAAGAGCCATTAAAAAAGAGATAAGGGTTGAAAGGCTTTTGGAGCTTACGAGAATAAGCGCTAAAATGATGAAGGAGGCGACAGGGGTCGCCTTAACAACAGACATAAGCGGGCTGAGGGCGGTTCGTACGACCTTGGAAAAGGCGGCGATTGCCGCGAGTATTGTGCCGACGGCGACGGACACAAGAAAGCCGAGGGTAATCCTGAAAAAAGATTGTCCGACCGCTAAGTAGAAATCCTTTGTTTTAAGAAGCCCGACAAGCGTTTTTATTACGCTTGTAAGCGACGGAAAAAACAACGGCTCGGCAACGAGCGTGGCAACAATCTGCCACGCTGCGAGCCAAGCCAAAGCTACGATTAATGAGATAAGCTTACTATTCTGCTTTGAAGTAGAAGTTGTCATCGGGAAGTGTTCCTCCGACCGATTTTTCGTTTTGCGAATAAAGGGTTTCGAGATAGGCGGCAAGGGAGGTTTTCATCTCGTCACCCGATATAAAGGTGATGTTGCAATATGGGAGCGCCGCCTTTGCGACCGCCGCCTTCGCGACAATACCGTATTTTTCAATGGAAGCCGCGGCTTCATCGGGGTTTGCGTTAACGTACTCTGTGGACGCCTTGTAATCGCTCAAGAAGGAGTTAAACGCGACAGGGTAGTTGTCAATGAAATCGGCGCGCGCTACAACCACGCCGGTGATAAGCTCGTGCCCTGCCGCACGCCATTCCTCAGTAAGGTCGAGGGCAACGCGGATGTTCTCGTTGCTTTTAAGCACAGTCGTGACATATGGCTGGGGAAGAAGGGCGATGGCGTTGCTGTTTTCTTCGGTAAGAAGTGCGGCGATTTCGGTTGACTCCGACTTATATTCTATCGTAACATCGGCGTCGGGGTCAATACCGTTCCACAAAAGCATATTGCGAAGGGCGTATTCGGGTGTAGTGCCCTTACCCGTCGCATAAATGGTCTTGCCCTTAAGGTCGGCGACCGAATTAATTGAGGTTCCGTTTTCGACAATATAAAGCACGCCGAGAGTGTTTATTGCCGCAACCTTGATAGCTCCGTTTGATTTGTTGTATAGGATTGAAGCGAGGTTGGCAGGAACCGCCGCGACGTCTATGTCGCTGCTTATGATAAGTCCCGTAATTTCGTCTGCCGTTCCGTAAATCGTGCTTTCGACGGCATAATCGAGGGCGTTCGCTTCTGCGTCGTCAAGAAGCTTCACAAGCCCCATCGTCGTCGGACCCTTTAGGGAGGCGAGACGTATAACCGCGTTTTCTTCAACTGCGGGTGTGGGCTCAACCGCGGGCTCCGTCTTTTTGCAGGCGGAAAATGTCGTGAGCGCAAGGGCAAAAACTAATATTAAAGCAAAAATCTTTTTCATAACAATATCCTTTCGTTGTTTTTATGTGATTATTATAGTATTATATCAATATAAAGTATGTTGCCACGGCAACTAAGGAGGAATAGAGATAACCGACGAAAACATAAAGACGCTTCTTCGCTCAGAGCTTTTTTTTGATATGAGCGACAAAGAGGTGAAAATACTCGCGAGTGTTATGGATTTTACCCTCAAAAGCTTCACAAAGGGCGAGCGAATAATAAGCGAAGGCGAGCAAAACGATGAGGTTTTCGTCGTTCTTTCGGGCGGAGCGACGGGAGAGCGAAATATGAGCGACGGTCGGACTTTTATCGTAAATGAGCTTACCGCGGGGGGCGTCTTCGGCGACGTGCTTTCGGGCTCAAGCGCGCTTAGCCCTGTCGATATTGTGGCGACGGAGGCGTGTACGACGCTTTCGTTCAAGCTTTCGAATATTCTTACCGCCTGCGAGAGGTGCGGTGAAGCCAAGCAAAAGCTTCTTCGAAATTTTATTCTCGCTATATCCGATAAGTATTTTGCCCTTAACCGAAGGGTGCGGCTGCTTGAAAAGAAATCGGTGAGAGGAAAGATTTCGCTGTATCTAATGGATATATATAATAAGAAAAAAGAAAAGCAATTTGTCGTGCCCCATTCCCGTGAGGAGCAGGCGTGCTACCTTGGGTGCGAGAGAAGCGCCCTTAGCCGCGAGCTTTCGCGAATGAAGGCGCAGGGTTTAATCGACTTTCAAAAGAATAGCTTTAGAATAATTAATCTCAATGAGGTTGAGCGGGAGGCTAACGCTTAAGTCATTAACAGGGAAAAGCACCTAAAAGAAGTTTTAAAAACCTACTTGACAAACAATATTATACGCCGTATAATATTGTTTGTAATACATAAGGAGGTGGCGCAATGTTCACAGTTAATACGGCATTGCTTGACGCATTCGTGCTTGCGGTGTTATCGTGTGGCGACACATACGGCTATGCGCTTACGCAGGAGGTAAGAACCAAGATAGACATTTCGGAAAGCACGCTCTATCCTGTTTTGAGGCGGCTTCAAAAGAGCGAGTTCTTACAGACCTATGACGAGCCGTATATGGGACGTATGAGACGATATTATCGCTTGACGGACAGCGGAAAAAATCAGTTTGCGCTATACAAGGAAGAATGGGTACAATACAAAACCAAGGTTGACGAGGTTTTATTAAAGGGGGAAAATAAGCAATGACGAAAGACACATATTTAAAGAAGCTTAAAGACAGTCTTTCTCCAATGCCGGAAGCCGAGCGCGAGGAAGCGTTAAGCTTCTATAAGGAATACTTTGAGGACGCTGAAAACGACGAGGAAGTAATAAAGACGCTTGGCTCTGCGGGCAAGCTCGGCGCGCAGATTGTCGCGCAGTATTCGGCGGATTATCTTCAGGAAAAAGCGACCAAGAAGCTCGAGGAGCCTGTTGAGGAGAAGCCCGTGAAGGAGATTAGCGTCAAGGAGCTTAATCCTGTCGCTCCGACGGGTATGTTAGAGGGCGGTATGGTCAACCCTTACACAAGAACGGGATATATCGCTGTTTCTCAACCGACTCCCGCAGTCGTTCCCATAGCCGCTCCTGACGGCGCGGTAGCGCCAAACGGATATGCCGGCGCAAAGCCGAACAACAGCGTTAAAGCGATATGGTATGTCATCATCGGAATATTCGCCCTTCCTGTTGCGCTTCCTGTGGCCATCGTTGCCATAGCAGTTATCGCGGCGATTCTTGCCGTATGCATAGCTCTCGTTGTGGCGCTTGTCGCGATAGTTATAGCTCTTTGCGTGGCGTGCGTAGGCTCACTTATATACGGAGCAAGCAATATCGCGCTGGGCGGCGGCGCGGTGCTTCTGTCTGTGGGCGGCGCTGTGTTTGCACTTGGACTTTTGTTCCTGCTGCTGCCGCTTATTATTAAGGCGATAGTCTGGCTTGTCGGCGCGGTGGGCAAGCTTATTTCGAAGATATTTAACAAGCTCAAAAAGGGGGACGAGAAGAATGAACAAAAAGATAACTAATGTGTTCCTTATTATCGGGGGCGCGCTCCTTTTAATAGGACTTGTTATCGCGGGCGTCGGATTGGCGCGCGGCGGATTAAAAATGGTAGAAAACAAAATTGAAGCCTACCACGACACACACAACGGAAAAAACGAGCCTTTTGTTATTGATATTGATTCAAGCCTTCAAGTGGGCGAAAAGTATACAGAAACGATAGACGCTGCAGAGATAAGTATCAAGGTGAAAGCGGCTAACATAAGCATAGTGAACGATAGCGAAACATATGTCGAAACCGCTAATTTTAGAGACGGACGCATTTCCTTTGCTATCGACGGCGATAAGGTTTCGGTAATCGACAACGATATTTATCTCGACTGGTCGCCTTTTGACAGCAAAGTAAGCGTTACGGGAAGCGTAGCCGAAAAAATTATCCTTCATATTAACGCGAAGGAAGTGAAGAAGGTTAATATTGAGGTCGGCGCGGCTTCCATTGACCTTAGCGGACTAAATGTAACCGACGAGCTTGAGCTTACGGTCGGCGCGGGAGAGCTTAATATTAGCGAGGGCAGCGCAGAGAAGCTTAACCTTCATATCGCGGCAGGAGAGGTAGTAATTGAAAACTTCGCCGCGAAGGAATGCAAGGTTGAACTGGGCGCGGCGGCGATGATTTATGACGGAACACTTGGTAAAAAGACTGAAATATCCGTCGGCACGGGCACGGTTGAACTTAAGCTTGACGGCTCGGTTGACAACTACTACGTCGAAGCGTCAGTCGGTCTTGGCGGCGTAAGCGTAGCGGGACGTGAGCTTGGCGGCTTGGGCCAAGTCAAAAGCGGCAACAGCTCGGCTGAGAACAGAATGAAGCTTGAATGCGGACTTGGAAGCATAAGCGTAGATTTTAAATAATATATACGAAACAAAAACTCCCCCGACGAAGTCGGGGGAGTTTTTGTGACAAAAGGTTATGATGTTGTCTGTAATTTGACTTTATGATATAATTTAACTAATTTGAAGACATATTGAAAGGACGTCCTGATATGGATAAAACGGCGGTGCTTATTCCCTGCTACAACGAAGAATTGACAATAGCGAAGGTTATCACCGATTTTCACGCCGCGCTTCCCGACGCTGTTATATACGTTTACGACAACAACTCAACCGACGACACGGCGAAAATCGCATCGTCGTTTGGGAAATATGTCGTTTTGCGTCACGAATACCGTCAGGGAAAGGGCAACGTTATTCGTTCGATGTTTCGCGATATCGAGGCGGAATGCTACGTGATGGTAGACGGTGACGACACCTATCCCGCAGAGAATGCGCCCGAGATGGTGAGCTTGGTGCTTGAGGGAAAAGCCGATATGGTTATCGGTGACCGTCTTTCGTCAACCTATTTTACCGAAAACAAAAGACCCTTTCACAATTTCGGAAACCGTTTCGTAAGGGCGGCGATTAACACGACCTTTAAGAGCAAGGTCCGGGATATAATGACGGGCTATCGCGCCTTTAGTCGTCCCTTCGTCAAGAATTTTCCCGTCCTTTCAAAGGGATTTGAAATTGAGACGGAAATGACGATACACGCGCTTGACAAAAACTTTTTGCTTCGGGAGATATCCGTTGCCTATCGCGACCGCCCCGAGGGGAGCTTTTCTAAGCTGTCGACAGTTTCCGACGGATTGAATGTAATTAAAACGATAGCCAACCTTTACAGGAACTATCGCCCGATGTCCTTTTTCGGGCTGATTTTCCTTGTCCTTATTATTGCCGCCGCGGTGTTCTTTGTTCCTGTTTTTGTCGAGTATTTGAACACGGGTATCGTTCCGAGATTTCCGACACTTATTATGTCGGGCATAATTGCGACGATAGCCTTCGTTATGTATATCTGCGGGGTTATTCTTGACGTTATAACCCATAAGTTTAAACAGGAATACGAGCTGCGGCTCAATCGAAAGGATTAATTATAAAAGCAAACTCCCCCGACTTCGTCGGGGGAGTTTTAATGTCGTAAGGCTTATTTCCAAAGACCTATCATTTCGGTATAAAGCCCTATATAACTTTTCGCCGCCTCGCTCCAGCTGAAGTCGCAGGCGAGCGCCCGTTTTATCAATACGTTCCAATCGTCAGGGTGTTCGTACACGGCGCGGGCGCGAAGGCAGGCGTCGAGCATATCGTGGGCGTTATAGCTTTTAAATGTGAAGCCGTTGCCCTCTCCGTCGCCGCTGTCCGTTACGCTGTCCTTAAGACCGCCCGTTACGCGGACAATGGGGAGAGTGCCGTAGCGAAGGGCTATCATTTGGGAAAGTCCGCACGGCTCGGATTTTGAGGGCATAAGGAACATATCGGCGCCGGCGTAAATTTTCCGCGCAAGCTCGGGTATAAAGCCGATTTTTACGCCGCACATCTTCGGAAAACGCGCTTCAAAATCGAGGAAGCAGTTTTCGTACATATATTCTCCCGAGCCGAGCACGACGACCTTAATTCCCGCAAGGAGTATATACTCAAGCACATGTTTAACAAGGTCGATGCCCTTGTGGGCGACAAGACGGGAAACTATGCCGATAATCGGCTGGTCGTTTGGCTCAAGGTTAAAGGCTTCAAGAAGCGCTTTTTTACACGCCGCCTTATTTTCGGGGGCGTCAACGGAATAGTTTGCCGCGATATAAGGGTCTGTTTCGGGATTATACGCGTCGACGTCGATACCGTTCAATATGCCGCATAGCTTAAACTGCTTTGCGCGAAGTATATCGTCAAGTCCGTGAGCGAACCACGGGTCAAGTATCTCGGTCGCATAGGTCGGGCTCACGGTGTTGACCTTATCCGCGCTTTCAATCGCGCCCTTAAGGAAGTTTATACAACCGCCGTATTCAAGCACAGCCGCATCTCCCTCGTCGATACCGACGACGTCTTTTAATATGTCGGTTCCGTATTTGCCCTGATATTGAATGTTGTGAATTGTAATGAGGGTCTTTATGCCGTAAAATTTCGGAATATCGCGATAAAACTTGTTTATGTATACGTCGACGAGCGCCGTCTGCCAGTCGTTCGTATGAATAATTTCCGGCTCAAAGTCGATATATTTTATCATTTCGAGTATGGCTCGGGATAAGAAAGCGAACCGTTCGCCGTCGTCATAATATCCGTAAAGTCCGTTGCGCTTAAAATACTGCTCGTTATCCAGAAAGTAATATTCTACGCCTTCTCTACAATACGTAAAAAGACCGCAATACTGTTCGCGCCATGCGAGAGGTACCTTGAAGTTGGTAACATACTTCATTTTTGAGCGATATTCCTGCTTTATGTCGCCATAGAGCGGCATAACCACGCGACAGTCAACCCCGTTTTGATTGAGGGATTTTGGAAGCGCGCTCGAAACGTCGCCCAAGCCGCCCGAGGAGGCGAAGGGATAGCATTCGCTTGTTGCAAACAGTACGTTCATAATATAACCTCCGTTTAAACTTTACTGGCTTTTCTTAAATATAAGGGGTAGTTGTTGTGCCCTTTTAATAAGCAGTTGTCACTGACTATGACGTCCTTGTCGGTTACTATGTTTTCAAGCGTCGCGCTTTGACCGATGACGGTGTTCTGCATAATAATCGAGTCCTTTATCTTCGCGCCCGCCTTGATTGTCGCGCCACGGAAAACTATACAGTTACGCGCTTCGCCTTCTATGACGCAGCCGTCCGCGACCAGACAGTTCTTTACCGACGCGTTGAGCCCGTAGCGAACAGGGGCTTCGTCGCGAACCTTCGTCAGAACCGGTCGCGCGGGGTTGAACAGGTCGTGAAGATTATTCGGGTTAAGCAGGTCCATATTCGCGTCATAGTAGCTTTTAAGTGAATAAATCCGCCTTACGAAGCCCTCGTGCATATAGCACTGGATATTAAGAGCGTCTATGTTCGCAAGGAGGATATCGCGCTCGAAAAAGACGAGCATAGAGCTCATAGCGTTCTCAATCATCTTTATGAGAACGTCCTTTTCAATAACGAAAATGTTCATACTGAACGCGCAGCCCTCGCAATAGCGGTTAACCATAAGATTTTTCACTCTGCCGCTTTCGTCTGGCTTTACGACGACGCAGGATTTTAACATATCCTCGTTCGGTTCGGCGGAGTAACACACCATTGTGACGTCGGCGCCGGTTTGCTCGTGACGGTCGATAATGGCGTTAAGGTCGAGGTTTGCGACGTGGTCGCAGTCCATCATAACGACGTATTTTACTTCGGAGGACTTTATGTAGTACAGAGCGTTATAAAGCGCCTGAATGCGTCCGTGGTAGAGTGTTTCGTTCTCCTGCGTTGTGGCGCGGTATGGCGGAAGAATGGACAGACCCTCGTTTTTGCGGGAAAGGTCCCATTCACGCCCGTTGCCGAGATGGTCCATTAGGGAATGATAGTTGCTTTTCGCTATAACGCCGACCTTTGTCACGCCGGCGCCGACGAGGGAGGAAAGCGAGAAGTCAATAAGACGATACCGTCCGCCGAAGGGAAGGGAAGCCATAGAGCGAACCTTCGTAAGCTCGGCGACGTTGCCGTCGTGCATATTTCCGAATATAATTCCGAGGGCTTTTTTGCTTGTCATATTATTTCGCCCTCCTTGACGTCGTTATAAATCATTTCCTTCGCCTTTATTTTTGCGCCTTTTCCGATTGTCGCGCCGCTTGCGATAACGGTTACGCCCCAACGGTTTATGTCGTCTACGAGCTCGGGCCGTTCACCTATAATCGCGTTTTCCTGTATAACGGCGTTTTCGGCAATGATAGCGTATTGAACGACCGCGCCGCTTTCGATAACCGTACCCGGCATAATAATGCTGTCGCGGACCGTCGCGCCCTCTTTTATCGTAACCCCCTCGAAGAGCACCGAGAAGTCGACCCGACCCTCGATGGTACAGCCCTCGGTAACGATTGAGTTTTGAATTTCGGCGTTTTCCGAAACGTAGTGTGGCGGCTTAACGGGGTTTCGGCTGTAAATCTTAAACCGATTTTCCCAAAGGTCAAAGGGAACGTTCGGGTTAATCATATCCATATTCGCGTCCCAAAGGCTGTCGATTGTGCCGACGTCCTTCCAGTAGCCGTCGAAATAGTAGGTGAAAATACGCTCGTCGTTATTGAGCATGGCAGGGATAATGTCTTTGCCGAAATCGTTGGTGGTATTTTCGCTTTCGCTGTTTTTAAGAAGATATTCGCGAAGCTTAGACCAGGTGAAGATGTATATGCCCATTGAGGCGAGATTGCTTTTCGGTTCCTTTGGTTTTTCCTCGAATTCATAGACCGAGCCGTCCTCGCGCACGTTCATAATGCCCATGCGCGACGCCTCATCGAGAGGAACCTCGATAACCGAAATCGTGCACGCGGCGTTGGTTTCCTTATGACGGTTTAGCATTATGTTGTAATCCATTTTATATATGTGGTCGCCCGAAAGAACGAGCACATATTCGGGAGAATAGCGGTCGATAAAGTTAATGTTCTGGAATATTGCGTCCGCCGTGCCGAGGTACCAGTTGCTTCCCGTCGCTTTTTGGTAGGGGGGAAGAATGTGAACTCCGCCGCCCATGCGGTCGAGGTCCCACGGACGGCCGTCGCCGATATAGTCGTTTAGCTCAAGCGGTTGATACTGGGTAAGCACGCCGACAGTGTCAATTCCCGAGTTTATACAGTTGCTAAGAGGAAAGTCGATAATACGGTACTTTCCGCCGTAGGGTACCGCGGGCTTAGCGACATTGGTCGTAAGCGCGTACAGACGGCTTCCCTGACCGCCCGCAAGTATCATCGCGATGCATTCTTTCATTGGTTGCTTGCTCCTTCTGCTGAAGTGTTTTTTTTCGGTATTTTAAAGTATAGCGTGGAAAGCGGCGGGAGGGTGAGATTAAGGGATTGAGGAAAGCCGTGAAGCGGAATCGTTTCGGTCGTATATTCCTCGCTTTGCAGGTCGTAGCTTCCGCCGAACGCGGAGCTTTCGGTATTCAAAATCAGGCGATAGGTTCCCTTTTTCGGCGCGCCTATGCTGTAATTTTTTCGTGCGACGGGGGAAAAGTTGCACACGACAAGAATAGAATTTTTATTTTTGTCGGTTCTGAAAAAGGAAATTACATTCTGGGAGGCGTCGTCGTTGCTTATCCACCGAAAGCCGTCCCACGAATCCTCGATTTCATATAGCGGGGGGCTGTCAAGATACATATGATTGAGGGCTTTGGTAAAACCGAGAAACTTCTGGTGTGTCTCGTAGTCGAGAAGCAGCCAATCGAGCTGTTGAGAAAAGTTCCATTCGATAAACTGGGCGAACTCCTGCCCCATAAACATAAGCTTTTTCCCCGGGTGGGCGTACATATAGCCGAAGAAGGCGCGAAGTCCGCTGAACTTTTCTTCGTAGGTGCCGGGCATTTTGTTGATAAGCGAGCATTTTCCGTGGACGACCTCATCATGTGAAATGGGAAGAATAAAATTTTCGGAAAATGCGTATTCAAGCGAAAAAGTGATTTTGTTCTGATTGTCTTTTCTGAAAAACGGATTAAGCGACATATATTCAAGCACGTCGTTCATCCAGCCCATATTCCATTTGAAGTTGAAGCCGAGACCGCCGACGTCGGTCGGCTTAGTCACAAGCGGCCACGCCGTGGATTCCTCTGCAATCATAAGCGCGTTCGGGAAGCGGGAAAAAACCGCTTCGTTCAGCTTTTCGAAAAAAGCGACGGCTTCAAGGTTTTCGCGTCCGCCGTTTTTGTTCGGAAGCCACTCACCTTTTTTGCGGCCATAGTCCAAGTATAGCATAGAAGCGACGGCGTCGACGCGAATGCCGTCGATATGGTACTTCGACAGCCAAAACAGGGCATTGCTTACAAGAAAGCTTTGAACCTCGGGGCGGCCGTAGTCAAAAATGCGGGTGCCCCATTCCTTATGCTCCATCTTTGTTTCGCTCGCGTTTTCGTAGCAGTAACCGCCGTCGAATTCGCAAAGCCCAAAGGCGTCCTTCGGAAAATGGGCAGGAACCCAATCAAGAATAATGCCTATGCCGTTCTCGTGAAGAAGGTCGACAAAATACATAAAGTCCGACGGCGTGCCATATCGCGAGGTCGGCGCAAAGTAACCCGTTACCTGATATCCCCACGAGCCGTCGTAGGGGTATTCGGAAATCGGCATAAGCTCAACATGGGTATAGCCGAGGTCCTTGACGTATTCCGAAAGACTTTCGGCAAGCTCACGGTAGCTAAAGAAGGTTCCGTCCATATTTCTTCGCCACGAGCCTGCATGAACCTCATAAATATTTACGGGCGAGCCGTAACAGGCGGTTTTGCTTTTTTGCCATTCGTCGTCATTCCATTCATAGCTTTCGATATCGTATAGCTTTGACGCGTCGGCGGGACGTGTTTCCGTATGAAAGGCATAGGGGTCGGCTTTATAAAATTTTGTTCCGTCCTTGCCCTCAATATAATATTTATATGCATCGTACTGCTTTGCCCCGACGCAAAATCTTTCATACAAGCCTTCGCTGTTCAGCTTCTCCATGTAACATGAACTGTCCCAGCCGTTGAAATCGCCCGTTATCGCTACGCTCTTGGCGTTTGGCGCCCAGACGCGAAAAACCGCGCCCTGTTCGCCGTCGCGGGTTTCAAGGTGCCCGCCAAGGTAGCCATAGGCTTCGTAGTTGGTTCCCTGATGAAAAAGATAGGCAGGATAATTGTTGCCGCTCTTACTGCTCAATGGTCTACTCCAATCTATATTGCTATAGAAATATAATATCAGTAATATATGTATTATTCAAGTAAACATTATGTAAAATATACAACTATTTTAATGTACAATATGACAAATAAGTGCACTTTGACGTAAAAAATCAAAAAAGTTAGACGATAACAACAAAAAACAGCCCTTCTCAAAAGAGGAGGGCTGTCCTTTTAGTCGATTAAAGACCCTTGAACATGCAAGCCAGAGCAAGCAGAACGAATGAACCGTAGATAAGGATTTTGGCAATAAGCGCGGAGATGAAGGTCAAGCCAATCATCGGTCCGAAAACGCCAAGAAGGAACGCGATAACGCAGATAAGAAAAACAACAAATTTCGGTGCGGAAAGTTTCATTTTATGTACTCCTTTAATATATAATGTGACGATATAAAATAATATCGCCCGACAAGGACAACGCCCGCAGCGGCCGACATCCTTATTGCCTACATTATACCATAGACGACCTCATTTTCAATAATTATGTCGTTTTTCGGCAAAAGGACAAAATTTTCGAAAAATATTCGGCAAAAAGGGTATGAATTAAGGGGTTATTTAACTCTTGCGCCGAAGGGAAGAAGGGCAAGCTCGGCAAATTTAAAGCACTGGATACCGAAGGGAATGCCGACAATCGTCACGCAGTAGACAAGCCCGACAGCCGCCGCTGTCGCGGCAAGCTCAAGACCGCCGAAGACAAGCCAAAGCACGTTGAGTACAAGAGAGCCTACTCCGCCGCCGGGGATAATTTCTTTGCCGAAGGGGAAAAAGGCGAGGCGTGAGAATTTAAAGCACTGAACGCCGACGGGGATACCGACAATCGTCACGCACCACAAAAGTCCGACTATCGCCCAGCCAAGTCCGAGAATAATTCCGCCTAAAAAGAACCAAAGAAGATTTCCGAGAAATTTCATTAACGTACCCTTTCTGAAGTTGGTAAGTACAATATACGGCAAAATAATATAAAAACAGTTAAGCAAAAATTAAAAAAAGATTAAAAAACGAGGGCAGGCAAAGCCTACCCTCGACATTGTTTAAGCTATTACTCGTCCTTTGCTTTGATAAGCGCAATCGAAAGCTCGTCAAGCTGTTTTTGGTCGACCGTTTGGGGCGCGCCCGACATAAGCTCGCTCGCGTTTTGAACCTTCGGGAAGGCAATAACGTCGCGAATGTTGTCAAGGCCCAGAAGGAGCATAACAAGGCGGTCGAAACCGAGCGCGAAGCCTCCGTGGGGGGGCGCTCCGAACTTGTACGCGTCGATAAGATAGCCGAACTGCTCATGCGCTCTTTCGTCGGTAAAGCCAAGGGCGCGGAACATCTTTTCTTGAATCTGCGGAATATTAATGCGAATTGAGCCGCCGCCGAGCTCTACGCCGTTGAGCACAATGTCGTATGCCTTTGCACGGCAGGCACCCGGGTCGCTTTCAACCCTGTCGATATCCTCGTCCATAGGCATAGTAAAGGGGTGGTGCATGGCGACGAAGCGGTTTTCCTCCTCGCTGAATTCAAAAAGCGGGAACTCGGTTATCCAAAGAAGATTGTACACTCCCTTTTCAATAAGCCCGCATTTTTTAGCGATTTCGCATCGAAGGGCTCCGAGCGCGTCGAAGGTGACCTTCGCCTTGTCCGCGACAAGGAAGATAACGTCGCCTGTTTCGAAATCGAGCGCCTTGTCGATAGCGGAAATTTCCGCTTCACTTAAGAATTTTTCAAAACTGCTTGAACGCGCTTCGGCGGTAAACCTTGTATAGGCGAGTCCCTTTGCGCGGTAGGATTTTACGAATTCCGCAAGCTTGTCGATTTCCTTGCGCGAAAGCTTATCGGCAAGACCCTTCGCGTTTATTGCGCGAACAGCGCCGCCGTTCGCGACCGCGCCAGAAAAAACCGAGAAACCGCAGTTTTTGACGATGTCGGAAATATCCTTAAGCTCAAGACCAAAGCGCCTGTCTGGCTTATCCGAGCCGTAGCGCTCCATTGCCTCGCGCCACGTCATACGGGGAAGCGGAAGGGCGACGTCGATAGAAAGAATATCTTTAAAGAGCTTTTTTATAAGTCCTTCGGCGGTGTTAATTATGTCGTCAACGTCGACAAAGGACATCTCAACGTCGATTTGAGTAAATTCAGGCTGCCTGTCCGCACGAAGGTCTTCGTCGCGATAGCAGCGCGCCATTTGAAAATAGCGGTCAAAGCCAGCGAGCATAAGCAGCTGTTTGTAAAGCTGGGGGGACTGGGGAAGGGCGTAAAAGTGCCCGGGTTGAACGCGGGAGGGAACAAGATAGTCGCGCGCTCCCTCGGGGGTGGATTTTATGAGGGTCGGGGTTTCGATATCGACAAAATGATTCTCCTCAAAATAGTCGCGGGCGCATTTCGATATCCTGCTGCGCATAACGATATTGTTCGTAAGCGAGGGACGGCGAAGGTCAAGATAGCGATAGGTCAGCGCGAGGTCGTCACGAACTGTGATTTCGTCGCGAATTTCGAAGGGCGTGACGTTTGCACCGCTTAAAATATGAAGCTCATTGACCTCTATTTCAAGGTCGCCGGTCGCGATTTTGTCGGTTTTGCTCGAGCGTTCGCGGATAAAGCCTTTCGCGATAACGGTATATTCGCTGTGTACCGTTTTTGCCTTTTCGAACAGGTCGCGTGGGGTCTGGTCGCCGAAGGCAAGCTGGACGATACCCGTAACGTCGCGAAGGTCGATAAAAATAAGGTTTCCGAGGTCGCGCTGACGGGCGACGAAGCCCGCGACGGTAACCTCCTCGCCAAGCTTTGCGTTAAGCGTGTCGGCGGAATAGTGCGTCCGCCTTAAATTTCCCATACTTTCCATTATATATAACTCCTCAAACATAAATTGTTGAATTTTTTATTTCGATAATGCAGCCGCAAGCTGCGCGGCGTCAATGTCGACGTCAAAGGAGGACGCTCCGCGCATATCCTTAAGCGTGCCCTTGCCAGAGGAAAGCTCGGTTTCGCCGAGAACAAGAGAGTATTTCGCGCCCGTTTTGTTGGCAAATTTGAGTTGGGCCTTCAGGCTTCGCTCGTTAAGGTCGTACTGGGCAAAAATGCCCATATCTTGTAGCCCGAAAACGAGGGAGCGCGCCACTTTACGCGCGGCTTCGTCCGCGGAGCAGATAAACAATTCGGGAACCCTCGGCTCGGGAAAGACGACCCCCTCGCTTTGAGCGACGTCGAGAAGCCGTTCAAGTCCCATGCCGAAGCCAATGCCCGCCATGGGCGAGCCGCCAAGCTGTTCGACAAGACCGTCGTATCGTCCGCCGCCGCAGACGGTGCCCTGTGCGCCCGCCGCCTCGTGGACGAACTCGAAGACGGTCTTTGAGTAGTAGTCGAGTCCGCGGACTATTCGCGGATTAATGGTGTATTCTATGCCTGCTTCGTCAAGAAGAGCTTTTAACGCTTCAAAATGCGCCTTGCATTCGTCGCAGAGATAATCGAGGGTATACGGCGCGTCCTTCGCGATTTCGGAGCAGACGGGGCTTTTGCAGTCGAGTATACGAAGGGGATTGCGCGTTAGCCTGTCGCGGCAGGTGTCGCAAAGGTCACTCTCGCGCCGCTTGAAGTAATCGGTCAGTGCGGCGTGATATTTCGGGCGGCATTCCTTGCAGCCGATAGAGTTTATTTCAAGGCGGACGTGTTTTATACCAAGCTCTTTAAGGGCTGTTGCGGCGAGACGAATAACCTCGCAGTCGGCGTCGGGAGTCGGCGCGCCGAACATTTCGATTCCCAGCTGATGAAACTCGCGGTAGCGACCGGCCTGCGGTTTTTCATAACGAAAGCAGGAGAGAATGTAGTAGGCGCGGACAGGCAGCGCCTCGTTAAGCACGCCGTTTTGTAAAAACGAGCGGGCGACGCCCGACGTGCCTTCGGGACGAAGGGTAATGGAGCGCTCGCCTTTGTCTATAAAGGTATACATCTCTTTTCCGACGACGTCGGTTGTGTCGCCAACGCCGCGCGCGAAAAGCTCAGTATGCTCAAAGGTCGGAATACGAACCTCGGAATATCCGAACCGTTCGCATACGTCGCTCAACTTCTTTTCAATAAACTGCCACTTTCCGCTTTCAATGCCGAAAATGTCCTTTGTGCCTCGGGGCGCGCTAATCAGCTGTGCCATAAAATGCTCCTCAATATCTTCTTAAAAATATCCTTGCCCCCGAAGAGACAAGGACGTGTTGAACGGTAAAATGAATAAAACTAATCCTTCTGACGCTGGGGATTTACTATGTTGCGCCAGTCGAGGTCGCCGCGGTTCAGTCCGTGGATAAGCACCTCGGCGGTCGCGATATTCGTCGCGACGGGGATGCTGTGAACGTCGCAAAGACGAAGCATAGTTAAGGTAATTTCGTCCGCTTCAAAGCTCTTTGTCGAAAGAGGGTCGCGAAAGAAAAGGAGAAGGTCGATTTCGTTGCAGGCTATGCGGGCGCTAATTTGCTGCGTTCCGCCCTGCGCGCCGGCAAGGAATTTTTGAATATTCAGCCCAGTTGCTTCGCTGACAAGCTTGCCCGTTACACCTGTAGCACAGATGTTATGCTGGCCGAGCACGCCGCAATATGCAATGCAGAACTGAATCATCAATTCTTTTTTTGAATCGTGCGCTATCAATGCGATATTCATTTTTTATCTCCTTTGGGCGTTTATTGAAAGGCGAGCGGAAGGTCGTTTCCATAAAGCCGCTCGGCTATATTATCGAAAACGGATTTCGAAAGTGATTTTTTTTCAAGCGGAATGCCCATCGCCGCCGAGAGGGCAATTTCGTCGTCCTCGGGCACGACGCCGATAAGCTGAAGCCCGATGTTGTCTATGCAGAAGTCAAGGTCGGGCACAACGCCAAGCGCAATTCTTGAAGGCTCGATGCGGCTTAAAAGAAGACGCATTTTCGGCACCGCGAGGTCTTTAAGGCGGTCGGCGACTATCCTTGCGTCACGGACTCCCGCGGGGTCGGCGGTCGCGACCATAATAGCATTCATCGCGACGGCGCTTGCGGCGACCTGTATGTCGGAAAGGCAGGAGGCGTCGATTAATATATTGTCGTAATGAGAATTGAGCGCGTTGCAAAGCTTTACAAACTGCTCGCCCTTAAGCGACTCGAAATTATAAGGCGCGGAAAGGACGTAAACGTTTTTTCGCGGCGCGGGAGCCTTAACGATGGCGCGGTCGGGCTCACAGCGTCCGTTGAGCACGTCGAAAATGTCGAAAACAGTCATGCCGTAAACGCCCGCGTAAACGTCAAGACTTCTTAGCCCGTTGTCAAGCTCAATGACAAGCACCCGCTTGCCCATATCAGAAAGAGCGTCGGCAAGAAACACGCAGGCGGTCGATTTTCCGACCCCGTCCTTCGCCGAACACACCATAGTAATCATACCCATAAAACAATACCTCACCCGCAATTATATCAAAAAAACGCAGATGATACAACCTAAATTAAGTGAAATTAACCCGAAATAAGGTCGAGCTCGACAAGCAAACGGTATAAACGCGACAGGGGAAGACCCATTACGTTAAAATAATCGCCGTTTATGCTTTCCACGAAGCGCGCGGCCTTGTTTTGAATACCATATGCGCCCGCCTTGTCAAAGGGGTCGCCGGTGTTTATGTAGTCGTCAATTTCTTTGTCGGTAATAGGATAAAAGCTGACGACCGTTTTGCAAACGATGCCCTTTTGAAACAAAGGAGTTTTAACAAATACGCCCGTATAAACGTCGTGGGTTCGGCCCGAAAGCTTTCGAAGCATAGAATGAGCGTCGGCACGGTCAACGGGTTTCCCAAGAATTTCGCCGTCAATGGAAACGACGGTGTCGCAACCGATAACGGTGCTGTCGGCATATTCTTCCGCGACTGTAAGGCACTTGAGCCGGGCGAGCGCAAGACACAGCTCATTGGGCTCGGCTTTTTCGATAACGCCCTCGTCCACAGAGGATTCGACCGACGTAAAATTGTCGGTTATTAGCTTGAAAAGCTCCCGCCGACGTGGGCTTTTTGAGGCGAGAATAAAATTATTTTCCATAACTTATAGGTTTAATGCAAAGCTTAAAATAAAGACAACAAGACCAATCGCGGAGATAATCAGATTTTTTCGCTCGCCGCTCTTTCGCCAAATGAGGGCGAAAGCGGTCGTAAGAATCAGCGGAAGCAGAAGCGCCAAGGGCTTTGGCATTGTAGTGGGCTTGTTGCCGCCCGCTGCGATTTGCACCGTCAGGACGTCGGGAAGAAGCAGATAACCCGCCACGGCGGCCCCGACAGCCAGGGCGATAAGTAAAATCGCGATTATTGTTCGTTTTTTTTCATTCATAAGCTTACCTTCCCGTTGAACCGAAGCCGCCTTCGCCGCGCTCGGTGTCGTCAAGAACGTCGACCCTCGTCAGGGCAAGGTCGGCTAACTTTATTATCATAAGCTGGGCAATACGGTCGCCCGCGCATATCTTAAACGGTTCTTTTCCGTGGTTAATCAAGCCGACGGTTAATTCGCCGCGATAGTCGCTGTCGATAACGCCGACCGAGTTTGAAAGAGAAACGCCGAATTTTGCGCCGTGTCCGCTTCGGGAAAAGACAAGAGCGACATATTCGTTTGACGGAAGGGAAATGGCGATGCCCGAGGGTACGGCCTTGTATTCGCCCGGAGCGAGGACGATATCCTTGGTGTTAGCGGAATATATGTCGTACGCCGCCGAGCCGCTTGTCGCGCGAAGGGGAAGCTTGGCATTGTCGCGAAGAAGTTTAATTTTCAGCTGGTCCATTTAAATTTCCTTTGTCCAATTCAAATTCGGCATATCGCCGTCGGCGGTGTTCTTTTTCGGAGAGCCTTTAAAGTATTCGTCGGGCTTGTCGTCGAGGTCAATATCAAAAGCGGCGAAATCGGTCGGCTTATCGTCGAGTATAACGGGAGGCTTCGGTTCTTCGAAAATCTTTTCAATCGCCTTGTCCTCAATTATTTCGCCAAGCTCCTCCTCGTCGGCATTTTCTTCCTCGGGAAGGCTGAAATCAATTTCCTTTTCGGCGTCAAAGATGCTGTCCTCAACCTCCTCAAAGGTGGGTTGACTTTTTTTCTGTTCGCTTTGTTTGCTGTTAAGGTTATCTATGACCGCCTTTACCTCCTCTTGAGCCTTCTCTATTATGGCGGGCTCGTCCTTTATCAGCGGCTCGCCAAGGTTTAGCGGAGCGGGCTTTGCGGCGGGGTCGGGAAGAGCGGAAAGACGGCCGATTTCGGCGTCCTTTGCGCGCAGATTATCCTCAAGCTTTTTTATTGATTCGAGGTGAATGGCGATAACCGAATTAAGACGTGCGATTTCCTTGTCCTGATTTGATATATAGTCGCTCATAGCGGCGGATTTGTCCAAAAGCCCGTTTCGCTCGCCGATAAGGTCGGCAAGCTGTTTTTTCAGCTTGTTGATTTCGTTCGTGGATTTTGCAAGGTCGGCTTTAAGGTGCTCGACGGCGCCCGACGAGTCGCCTTCGGAGGCTATTCTTGTCAGGTGAGCGCGAAGCGCCTGAATTTCAACGGTCAGCTCGGCGGTTTTTTTGCATTCCTCGTCAAACTGAAGCTTGGCGTTCGCGGCGTCGGAGAGATACTCCTTTATCTGGTTGCGAAGATTGTTTGTCGAGCGGTTCGCCTTTCGGTATGCGTCGAGATAGTCGATAGCGCAAAGGAGCGCGGCGTTGGTTACCGACGCGCTTGGGTTGCCTTCGAGTATGCCTCGGACGTCGGTGTCTATGTCTTCGGCAAGAGAGCGAGCGTATACCTCGTCCTCGGAGGTTGAAATAAGAATGTTTATTCCCGCGATTTTTAAAAGTATTTTGCTGTCATTCATAAGAAATCCCCCGAAATTCAATAATGATTGCGAACCGTAAATTTACACAAAATCATTATAGTACAAAACACAATATAATACAAAGAGAAAAATGAAAAAACGACCAACTAATTTTAATTTGCTCAAGAGGGCGTTTTTTGCTATAATATCAAATATATATGCTATAAATTAGACGAGGTACTTTATTTTGCAAAAACAAGAAATGACGAACGAAGAGTTCAAACGGCGGTTAACCGAAGAGGTTTTGAAGGATTATTCGGTCAACCTTACCGAGGCGACAGCCGCGCAGATATATAAATCCATGGCGATAATACTAAAGGATATACTCGGTAACAAGGTGCGCCATCGCGACGCGAAGACCTTCGGAAAGGGCGCGAAGCAGGTATACTATCTTTCGATGGAATTTCTCGTCGGCCGTTCGCTTAAAAACAATTTATATAATCTCGGGCTGAATACGCAGGCGGAAGAGGCGCTTAAGGGAAGCGGAATTACCCTTGATATGCTCTATGACGAGGAGCCCGACGCGGGGCTTGGAAACGGCGGTCTCGGCCGTCTTGCGGCTTGCTATATGGACGGCATAGCGACCTGCGGCTACACGGGAACGGGGTACTCGATACTTTATGAATACGGTATATTCAAGCAGAAAATAATCGACGGCTGGCAACAGGAGCTCGCGGACAACTGGCTTCCCGGCGGAAAGGTCTGGCTTGAGGAAAAGCGGGACGAGGCGGTTACCGTCAAGTTCGACGGCGAGATAAAAGAGGATTGGTACAACCAGTACCACCATATTGAGCACATTGGCTGCAACACCGTTCTTGCGGTGCCGTTTGATATGTATATTTCTGGGTATGACACCGAGGCGGTGAGCAGACTTCGTCTTTATAAATCGGTCGCGCCCGGGATAGATATGGACAGCTTTAATCGCGGCGACTATACCGCCGCGCTTCGAACCAACAGCACCGCCGAGCTTATCAGCAAGGTGCTTTATCCGAACGATAACCACAACGAGGGCAAAATTCTTCGTCTTAGACAGCAGTACTTTATGTGCTGCGCGGCGATAAACGATATCGTAAAAAATCATCTTGCGCAGTATGGTACGATGGACAATCTTCCCGATAAGGTCGCCATTCAGCTTAACGACACCCACCCCACCCTTGCCATTCCCGAGCTTATTCGCCTTCTTCTCGATGAATGCGGATATGAATGGGATAAGGCGGTTGACATAGCGAAAAGAACCTTCTCGTATACCAACCACACCGTTTTGAGCGAGGCGCTCGAATCGTGGAATATTGATATGTTCCGTTCGGTTTTGCCGCGAATATATCAAATTGTCGCCGAGCTTAACAACACACTTATAAAGGAGCTTGAAGGGCGCTTTCCGAACGATTACGGAAAGATTTCTTATATGAGCGTGATTCGTGACGGATATGTGCGTATGGCAAATCTTTGCGTGTATATGTCGCACAGCGTTAACGGCGTGTCTGCGCTTCACAGTGAGATAATTAAAGACGAGGTCTTTCACGACTATTACATTTTTGCCCCCGAGAAGTTTAAGAACGTAACCAACGGCATAGCCTACCGTCGCTGGCTTCTTCAAAGCAACGAAGGACTTACGGAGCTTTTGTGCGACACTATCGGCGACGGTTTTAAAAAGGACGCTTCGCAGTTAAAGAAATTTCAGAAATTCGCGACAGACAGCGAGGTCCAAAAGCGCCTTTCCGACATCAAGCTTGAAAACAAAAAGCGGCTTGCCAAATACATCAAGGACGTCGAGGGCATTGAGGTTGTTCCGGACTCGATTTTCGACGTTCAGGCAAAGAGAATGCACGAATACAAGCGCCAGCACCTAAACGCGCTGAATATAATCAGCCAGTACCTGTATTTGAAGGATAATCCCAACGCCGATTTTGTTCCGAGAACCTATATCTTCGGAGCGAAGGCGGCGCCGGGCTATTATATCGCAAAGCAGATGATACGTCTTATTTCCGGTCTGTCCGAGCTTCTCAATAAAGATGAAAATGTGCGCGACAAGCTTCGTGTGGTCTATCTTGAGGACTACCGCGTGAGCGTGTCCGAGCTGCTTATGCCCGCCTCGGAGGTTTCGGAGCAGATTTCGCTCGCGGGAACCGAGGCGTCGGGAACGGGAAATATGAAGCTTATGCTGAACGGTGCGCTGACAATCGGAACCCTCGACGGCGCAAACATAGAAATTCGCGACGCGGCGGGCGAGGACAACTTCTTCCTCTTTGGTATGACAAAGCAGGAGGTGCTTGACAGAAGGGCGAACGGGTACAAGCCCGAAGCTATTGTTAAGCAAAACGCCGAGCTTAAGCGGGTAATGGATTTCGTGAGCAAGGGCTTTATGGATTACAGCTTCTCGGACCTCGCGAACAATATTATGTATCAGGACCCATATCTTGTTCTTGCCGATTTTGACGCCTATGCCGCCGCCCAAAGGCTGGTTAGCCGGACGTATAGCGACGCGGCGAAATGGAACGAGATGTCGGCGATGAATATTGCGGGCGCGGGCGTATTTTCCGCCGACAGAGCGGTGCGTGAATACGCGGAAAATATATGGAATATTAAGCCCGTTCAGTAATAGGCAAGAGGTTTTATGATAGAGTTTTGCAGCACAAACACCAAGTTTAAAACTCCCTTTGGCGCGGTGACGGAAAAGACCGACGTGAGCTTTTTCGTAAAGACGTCGGAGGAGGTTTCCGGCGTTACGCTCGTCGTCAACGACGTTATCGCGAATAAACTCAGCGAAGAGCCGATGAAAAAATCGGTCGGAGGCTTTGTAATAAAACGCGCGTTTTTGGAAAAAGGGCTTTACTTTTATCGCTTTAAGCTTTCGCAGGACGAGGGAATATATAGGGGCGAGGGCGGAAAGGGCGTCGTTGCGGAAAACGGCGCTTGGTTTCAGCAGACGGTCTATTCAAAGAAGTATAAAGCCCCGAAGGGCTATACGGGCGGGATATTTTATCAGATTTTTCCCGACCGCTTCAACATCGGCAGGGGCGGTGTGCTTGACCCTCATTTTACTGACCGAAAAATCCATAACGATTTGAATGATACGCCCGACTTTCTTCCCGACGAAAACGGCGTCGTGCGCAACAACGACTATTTCGGCGGAAATCTTCTCGGCATAGAGGAAAAGCTCGACTATCTTAAAAGCCTGGGAGTAACGGAAATATATCTCAACCCTGTTTGCGAGTCGCACGCCAACCACAGATACAACACGGCAGATTACAGAAAAATCGACCCGCTTCTTGGAACGGAGAAGGATTTTAAGCGGCTTTGCGTCTCGGCAAGAGCAAAGGGCATACAGATAATTCTCGACGGGGTTTTTAGCCATACGGGTGACGACAGCGTCTATTTTAACCGTTACGGCAGATACGACAGCGTCGGCGCCTGCCAGAGTAAAACAAGTCCCTATCACGAGTGGTACAAGTACGACGAGTCAAGGAACGACTACGTCTATTGGTGGGGCTTTCCGACGCTTCCGGAGGTGGAGGAAACGACGCCGTCTTTTATCGAGTTTATATGCGGCGTGGGCGGCGTGATTGATTATTGGTTCAGTCTTGGCATCGACGGGGTTCGCCTTGACGTCGCCGACGAGCTGCCCGATATGTTCATAGCGAAGGTGCGTGAGGCGGTCAAGAGAAACAAAAAAAACGCTATGCTTCTCGGAGAGGTCTGGGAGGACGCGAGCAATAAAATAAGCTACGGCGTGCAGCGCGCATTTCTTTTCGGCGACGAGCTTGATTCGGTTATGAACTACCCCTTCTGCGAGGCTATACTCGAGTTCATAAGAACGGCGAACGAAAAGGCGTTTGTTGAGGCGGTAATGACGGTTCGCGAAAACTATCCGAAGGTTATGCTCGACAATATGATGAATCCCATTTCAACCCACGACACCGAACGCGCCATAAACCGACTTTTGTTCGGGCGGCTTGAAAATCTTGACAAGGCGTCGCTGTTTGAGAAAAAAATCTCGTCGGACGAGTATCTTCGGGGAGCGGAGATGGTGAAGCTTGCCTTTGCGCTTATGTTCACCCTTCCGGGAATACCCTGCATATATTACGGCGACGAGGTCGGTATGACAGGCTTTAAAGACCCATTTAATCGCGGCTTTATGAAGTGGCAGGGCGGCAACGAAAACATACTTGACTGCGTTCGGGAAATTGCGGGAGCGAGAAAATCATTCACAGCCTTTTCCGACGGCGAAATCGAGTTTCTTCTTGCTGAGAACGGTGCGGTTGCCTTCCTTCGAAAGGGCAAAAAAGAAACGGCGCTCGTCGCCGTCAACCGCGGGGAGCAAACCGTTTCGATAAATCTTCCGAACGGACGAACCGAAGAGGTTGCGCCGTGGAGATATTTGATAAAAAAGATTTAAATAAAACATAAAAAGGACTCGTCAAGAGTCCTTTTTTTCGTTATTACGCATTATTACCCACTTGTTTATGGGAAACTGAATGCACATCGACGTAAACATATTGATGCACTTGACGACCACTCCGCCAAACGCGACGCCGAGCGCGAGATATATCGGAGCGCCGATAAGAGAGGGAAGATATATCTGCAAAAACCACATTGAAACCGCCATTATAGCATACATTATCCCGCTCTTCAGGACATTGTTGGTCGCCTTAAAGGTGGTTTTTCGCTGTAAGAAGAAATTAAAGGTTTGGGATATAACATATGAAAGCGCGAAGGACAAAAACGCGCACAGACCGCCGCTTTCGGGAGAATATTTTATAAGCCACCACGAAAAGGGGGTATTGGCGTATTTTTTAAATACGAGAAAGTTGAAAATCGCGTAAGCACCGAGGTCGACTACGGTTGTGAAGCAGCCCATAAGGGCGAAAAAGATAAACTGATAAAGAGTTTCGTGTTTTTCCTTAAAGCGAAGAATTTTTTCTTTCATACCGCGTCCCGCCTTACAGTAAGAAAATATTATGCTCCGAACAGGCTTTTCGCATTTCGTCCGACCAGAGCGAGGCGTGAACCTCGCCGATATGCGCCTTTCTAAGCATTAGCATACAAAGACGCGACTGACCTATTCCGCCGCCTATCGTATACGGAAGCTCGCCGTTAAGCAGGGCTTTGTGGAACGGAAGCTCGGCCCGCTCGGGACAGCCGGCCTTTTCAAGCTGTTCGCGAAGCGCCTTTTCGTCGACGCGTATACCCATGCTCGAAAGCTCGAAGCTCTGCCCCAACAGCTCGTTCCAAACGAGAATGTCGCCGTTGAGTGACCAGTCGTCGTAGTCGGGCGCGCGCCCGTCGTGAGGCTTACCGCTCTTAAGCTTATCGCCGATTTGCATAAGGAAAACGCTCTTTTTATCCTTGCATATCGCGCATTCGCGCTCCTTTGGAGAAAGGGTGGGATAGGCGTCCTCAAGCTCCTGAGCCGTGACGAAGAAAATGTCGTCGGCAAGGGGAAAATCAATAGCAGGGAATTTGTAGCAGGCGGCTCTTGCCGTTTGCTTAATCGCTCCGTATATGTCGCGCACCGTCGTTGTAAGGTATTCGCTTGTGCGCTGTTCCTTCGTTATGACCTTTTCCCAGTCCCATTGGTCGACATAGACCGAATGCAGATTGTCAAGCTCCTCGTCGCGGCGTATGGCGTTCATATCGGTGTAAATGCCTTCGCCCGGCTTAAAGCCGTAGGCGTTGAGGGCGTAGCGCTTCCATTTCGCAAGGGAGTGAACGATTTCCACCGTCTCGTCGCCAAGCTCGGGAATGTCGAAGCTTACGGGACGCTCAACCCCGTTTAGGTTGTCGTTAAGCCCGCTTGCCTTTGTAACGAACATCGGCGCCGAAACGCGAAAGAGATTAAGCGCTATGGCAAGATATTTTTGAAAATTGTCTTTAACAATCTTAATTCCCCATTGTGTCTGTCTAAGGGTTAGATGGGAGGAATAATTCTTCGGAAAAATCAGTTTGCCGCTCATTAGTGAGCCCTCTTTTCTATAACGTTATGTTGTTTTCCATACTTTTTATACAAAATGTATTGAACGACCGCCGCAAGCAAAAGGAAGACGGTTATTATAATCGCGCAATGCATAAAAAAGGTTTCGGGAAGGATATTGATTATTTGGTCTGTGCGATAGTCGAAGTACCAGAAGTCGTTGTTGAAAAAAATCTTATGAAAGACAATAAACGCCGCGTCGAAATTAATAGAGAAGGCGGCGAGAAGAAATGCGGGAATAGTGAGGGTTGTTATCGACGAAACTAAAAGAAAGCGGTTGTTTATTTTGCGCTTTTTCGCGGTAATACTAAATAATACTATAAGCACAGCCGAAAACGCTCCGGCGAGATAAAAGCCGATAAACAGATTTCGGCATTCCTCAAAATGAAACGCGCCCGTTTCGGAAAAGGCAAGGTCGGGAAGATTAAATTCTGTTTTTTTAAACGGCGAAAGAAAATCCATCATAGCCTTGTAATTATTGACGCAGACCTCTTTTGAGTAGCCCGATGTTTCGGGAATATTAAGGATGTCGCAATCGGCGGCATAAATGAAGTCGCCGACGTGAATGAAGGCAAGACCGAGCGCAATCGCCGCAAGAAGGCAAAGCGCGCCGAAGACAACGCCGAAAAAGATATATCCTTTTTTATTTTTCATTATGCTCTCCTCTATATGCGAACTCGCACCCACAGAAGCTTTGGCGATAGATTGAATACTGCTTCGCGATTTCCCCCGAGCGAAGGAAGCCGTTTTGCTTTTTAAAGTCGGAATAGAGCCAGCCGACGTCATATTCTTTTGAAAGCTCCTCGCCGATTTTGTTTATTACGTCGGCGTTTTTGTGAGGGCTTACCGTGAGGGTGGTCGCAAAGAGGTCAAAGCCGTTTTTCTTTGCTGTTTCGGCGGTTTTAGAAAGCCGAAGCCGAAAGCATTTTGCGCACCGCGCCCCGCCCTCGGGCTCGTTTTCAAAGCCCGTTGCCGCTGTGAGAAATTCCCCGTGGTCATAGTCAAAATCGAGGTATTTTGCTTTTCCCCCGTAAATTTCGCTGAGAATGCGAAGCTGTTCGTTTTTTCGTTTTACGTATTCCGCCTGCGGGTAGATGTTCGGGTTATAGTACAGCACCGTTGTATCGAAAACGTCGAGCAGCAGCGAAATAACATAGGACGAGCAGACTGCGCAGCAACTGTGGAGCAATAGCGACGGTTTTTTGTCGTACTCTTTTTCCGTCGTCTCGTGAAAAAGCCGGTTATAGTTCATTTTCATCACTCATTTTCGGTATAATACAAGTAGCAGTATGTATAATTCAATATTATAACAAAACAAAACCGATTTATAAATAGGGTATTTTCACAAAAATAAGTTATAGCCTTAACAAATCGAAGAAAATATGATATTATAGTCGTAATTGCAATAATCTTAACACGAAATCCAGCCTTTAAAAAAGGAGACGTTATAAATGCTTGATGATGAAAATAAAAACCTAAACGGCTCGGGAGCGGACTTTTTCAAGGACGACTCCGGAATGGACGATTTTTTCGCAAAGCTTCAATCGAACAACGGAGAAGCGTCAACAAACGACGCCGAGGTTAAAAAGGAAGCCGACGAGAATACGGCAGAAAAGAAGTCATACCGAAGCGACGCCGCCGAAGCGAAGAACGAGGGCGCACCGCAAAGAACGTCCGCGAAGAAGAAAAAACGGACGGGGCTTGACGCTTTTCTTTATAAATTAGGAATTGATACTGACAAGAGCGGCAACAGCGGAAGGTCGGGCGGTTCAAGATATGACGACAAGCCGAAAAAAGAGCTCACAAAGGGACAAAAGGTTTGGCGCGTCATTTGGCGCACCGTGCTTTCGATTTTTTGCGTGTGCGTAATTATCGGTTGTGTTCTGTCGGTTGCGGTCGCGATATATTTGGTTGACGCGACGGCGGACGACGATTCGCTTCTCGATTTAAACGAATTAAAGCTTAGCTATTCGACCGTGCTTATGGCAAAGAACAAGGAAACGGGCGAGTGGGAGGAATACGAGCGTATTTACGGCGGTGAGAACCGTGTGTGGGTTAACTACGCCGATATGCCAAAATGCCTTATCGACGCGGCGGTCGCGAAGGAGGATAAGCGCTTTTGGAGCCACCACGGCGTTGACTGGCGCGGAACGGGCTACGCTTTCTTCAGCACCTATATCGCTCACAGCAGTAATGCCCGCGGCGGTTCGACCATAACCCAGCAGCTGATTAAGAATATCACGAACGAAAAGGCGGTCAGCGGAATAGAAGGCCCGCTTCGTAAAATAAGGGAAATCTATCGCGCGATTATGCTCGAGAAAAACTACTCGAAAGAGCAGATTATGGAGGCGTACCTCAATACCTTCCGTCTTAGCGGACAGCTTGGCGGAGTTGAGGCGGGCGCGAACTATTTCTTTGGCAAGACGACCTCGGAGCTGACGGCGGCGGAGAGCGCGGCAATCGTCTGTATAACCCAGAACCCGTCGGTTTACGGACCGATTGAAAATCCGGAAAACAACAAAAAAGACCGTGAAGACGTCGTGCTTTACCTTATGAATCAGCAGGGACTTTTGAGCGACGCCGATTATCAGGCGGCGCTTGCCGAAAGCGCGAACCTCGTTTTCCATGAGGGCGACCTTTCCGGCGAAAACGACGTGTACAGCTATTTCACAGATACGGCGATAAGCGAGATTTTAAAGGACCTTGTCAAATACAACAAGATGACCCCCGAGGAGGCGTCAGACCTCTTCTTTACGGGCGGCTTAAAGGTCTACCTTACAATAGACACAGACATACAAAAGACAATGGAGGAGTACGCGTACAATCCCGACAACTGGCCCAAGCTTCTCTATGAGGACGACGGCGTAACCCTCAAGGAGGACAAGTATCAGAATCAGGCGGCTATGGTCGTTATGGATTATAACGCAAACCTTCTTGGAATTATCGGCGGCGTTCGCGAGAAGACCGAGAGCCGCGGCTTTAACCGTGCCTATTCGGCGCTTCGTCAACCGGGCTCGTCCATGAAGCCAATCGCGGTTTACGCCCCGGGAATTGAGCTTAACTATATCAACTATTCAACTCTTATTGAAGACGCTCCGTGTGAAATCGACGACAACGGAGACCAATGGCCCCGTAACTATGACCGCGTGTTCGGCTATTACGGAAGCTCGGTCACGGTTTACAAGGCAATCGGCGTTTCTCTTAACACCGTCGCCGTAAAGGTGCTTAAAATGGTCGGTGCAGAGACTGCCTACGGTTTCTGTGAAACCAAATTCGGAATATCCTCCCTCGTCGACCTTGACGATAACGTTTTCGATACCGTGTCGGGCAAGCGTATGATTGATAAGACCCTTTCCCTGGGTCTTGGCGGTCTTACCTATGGCGCGACCCCTTACGAGATGTGCGCGGCATACGTTCCGTTCGGCAACGGCGGCACATATTATACCCCCCACTGCTATTCGCAGGTCGTCAACTCCAACGGTGAGGTTATTCTCGACTCCTCGCAGACTATTCAGGAGGTTCAGGCAATTTCCGAGCAGACGGCGTTTATTATGAATCAGCTGTTACAGGGCGTCGCCCGCGAGGGTACTGCATATGACGCGAGAACGGGTAAGCTTCCGCAGGCGGGCAAGACGGGAACGTCGAGCGACGCTAAGGACTTCTGGCTTATGATGATGAACCCTTATTACTGTATGACTATGTGGCAGGGGTATGATGAGCCCGCGTATATGTCAACCTCAATAAGGGTAACAAAGCAGGCTGTAAAGTCGATAATGGGCACGATAAGCGCCGACCTTGAGTACAAGGAATTCCCAAGCTGCAGCGAAGGAATCTTCACCGCTCAGGTCTGTACCGCTTCGGGCGACTATGCCTCCGCGGAATGTCCGTCGACCATGACGGGGTATTACAAAACCGGCAACGGCCCAACCCAAACCTGCGTCCATTCGCTTGCGCCTGTCCAAGAGGTTAAGTCGGAGGCTGACTTTAACGTCGATTAATAACAGTACTTTTTGCCCGCCGAGGAAAATCGGCGGGCTTTTGTTTTGACTGCTTTGGTATCTTCCATATGAGAAATGTTTGTGATATAATTAACGCAAAATGAAGGGATATGATTTTATATGAAATATATCTTTTTGGCGCTTTTCATTTTGTTTTCTTTAGCGCACCTTTACGGGAGCTTTATCGACGACAAGACAATCCGCAAATACACGAAGGGGTTTGTCTTGCTTTGCCTTCTCGCATATTATCTTCTGGCGGCGGGAACGATTAAGCCGCTTATCGTCGCGGCGCTTGCGTTTAGCCTTATTGGCGATATGCTTCTTCTCGGCAAGAGGTTTTTTGTGCTCGGCGGCGTAAGCTTTGCCTTCGCGCACGTCTGTTTCTCCCTTGCCTTCGCAAGCGGAACGGATTTTTCGAGAATACCCTTTTGGGTTTATATTGTCGCAGGGGCGGTTTATATCGGAATAATCGTAGCTATGCTCACGAGGGTTCGGCACTTCGCGTCGAAAACCTTTCTTGTCGGTGTGGGGGGATATCTTTTGGCGCTTTCGTCGACGGGGGCTTTTGCTCTGCTTCAGTTTATTTCAAACCCCTGTTTCGCAACGGGACTTATTTTTGTCGGCGGACTTTTCTTCCTTGTTTCCGATGTAACTTTGCTTCGCTTTCGCCTTATTAAAGGCGTGAAGATTTGGCGCAACCACTTCCCGATAATGATAACCTATATTATTGCGGAGTTTTTGATAATTTACGGTACCATACTTTTAGGTTAAAACCCATTTTAGAGAGGAATTTTTAGAAATGCTTAAAATCACAAATTATTCAAAATCATATTCGCCCGAAAAAAAGGCGGTCGAGGACCTTTCGCTTGAGGTCAAAGCAGGCGATCTGTTCGCTTTTATCGGACATAACGGCGCGGGCAAAACGACGACGATTAAATCGGTCGTCGGCGTGCTTCCGTTCGAGGAGGGCAAAATCGAAATCGACGGAATAGATATCGCGAGCAATCCTGTTGAGTGTAAAAAGAGAATTGCCTACGTTCCCGATAACCCCGACATTTACGAGGCGCTTTCGGGCATAGATTATCTGAATTTTATCGCGGACGTTTTCCGCGTGCCCTCGGACAAGCGGGAGCAGTTAATCAAAAAATACGCCGAGATGTTCGAGATAGATAAAGACCTAAACAATCCGATTTCCGACTATTCCCACGGAATGAAGCAGAAAATCGAGATTATAAGCGCGCTTGTACACGAGCCGAAGCTTCTTGTGCTCGACGAGCCCTTCGTGGGGCTCGACCCCAAGGCGGCGTTCACCGTCAAGACAATAATGAAGGATTTTTGCAAGCAGGGCGGCGCGATTTTCTTTTCGACGCATATTTTGGAGGTAGCGGAAAAGCTCTGCAACAAAATCGCGATAATCAAGGGCGGAAAGCTTGTAGCGTCGGGCGATATGGAAAAGGTCAAGGGTCAAAGCTCGCTTGAGGACGTATTTATGGAGTTGATTGACCATGAGTAATTTTTCGATTCTTGTAAAGAACAATTTAAAGCTGCTTTTTAATTCTTTTAAAAATTCAAAGAGCAAGGGCAAGTTTGTCAGCTCGGGCGTTTTCCTTGTCTTCTGCACTCTTTTGGTGCTTGTTTCACTTGTGTCTAACGCCGTTATGCAGACGAGCAGTTATATTCAAATGGGCGAGCCTAAGATTGCGCTTTATTACGCGATGACCTATTCGCTTTTAATTTTGTTGCTTATGTCTACGCTTCGCGGCGCGACGACGGCTAAGACGACCGACGCCGACCTGCTTTTGTCCCTTCCGATAAAGAAAAGCACCGTTATTTTGAGCAAGAGCGTTTCAAAATATCTTTTTGAAACCATTCCCGTCGCGGCGTTTTTCCTTCCCTTTGTAGTTGTTTATTTCGTTATGGTCGACCACACGGTCGGTATGCTTCTTCGCGGACTGTTTATATTTCTTCTTATGCCGATGTTTTCCGTTGGCATATCCTATATTTTGAATTTTCTTATGTTTAAGCTTAGCAACCGCATAGCCAAGCCGCAAATGATAACGACGGTGCTTTCCCTTGTGCTTTTGTTCGGCTTTATGTACCTGAATTTCAGCCTTAGCTCAAGCGTGGATATGGGCTCGACCGACGCTGTGCTTTCTTATTACGATAAGCTTAAGCCGTCGGTTTGGGGCGCGGAATTTATCGTCAACGGAGATATCGTGGGGATGGTGTATTTTCTGCTGATAGCGGTGCTTCCGTTCCTGTTGGGCGTCGTGCTTTTCACAAGCATATTCGGCGCGAATATGAGAAAGTGGCGTTCAAAGAACAAGACGCTTACCTTTACGCAAAGAACCCCTATGCAGGCGCTTTACAGAAAAGAGTTTAAAAGATATTTCGGCTGTTCAATCTATGTTGTCAACACTATAATCGGGCCGTTATTCACCATTGCCATTACGGTACTTTTGTTGATTAGCACGGGCGGCGGCGAGATAAACGAAATGCTGAACGACCCGACGATAAAGGGAAACCTTCCCATTATACTTATCGCAGCTTATAGCTTTATGCCGACTATGACGACCATATCGTCAAGCTCGATTTCTCTCGAGGGGAAAAACATTTCGATTTTGCGCGCCAACCCCATTGACGAGAAGAGTATATTCGGCGCGAAAATACTCGTCAACATCGTTATGACCCTTCCGACAACCTTCGTCTGCACCCTTGTCGCGGCGCTTTCGCAGGGCTTGTCTTTGGCTGATGAAGCCGCGCTTGTAATACTTCCGAGCATGGTCTGCGTGCTGATTTCGGTTCTCGGACTTTACGTTAACCTACTTTTACCGAAGCTTGACTGGGACAACGAGGTTACCGTCGTAAAACAGAGCGCCGCTGTCGCTGTCGCGCTTTTTTCGGGTATGGCGCTTACAGCTATACCGATTGTTGTCAGCCTTTTAGTCGAAGCGATACCCTTTGTCGGGAAAGCGCTTATCTGCGCGGTTTTCTATGCGCTTGTTTTGCTCTTGCTGTGGCGGCTTATTCTGACCGACGGCAAAAAACGTTTTATCAGTCTTTCGTAAAAAACGACAGAAAAACGGCGCGATTTTCTCGCGTCGCTTTTTGTTAAATTAAAATGAATTATGCGCTTTAGATAATGACTTTGCCGGTTCTGCTATGATATACTATGCTTCATAGCAAGGTTAACTAAATATCGACGATTATGACGGATAAAAATTATAATCTAATCACAGGTGCTGTTTTAAAGTGCCTGTGTTTAATATATGAATGAGAAGAAACAACGAAGCAAGGTGTGGAGAAATGCGAAAAAAACTTAATAAGCTCATAGCCTGCCTGCTGGTTGTATTGTTTATGACAGAGCTTGTTCCATTCCCGGCGTTTGCTGCCGAGGGTAACGATTCAGGCGTTCGTGCAATGATATATACCTATAATTCAGAAGGTACACTCAAAAGAGCAAAAAGATATTTTTCTTATCAGAGCTACGCCACCATTTGGAATGACCTGTTTAATTACACATTTGTAAATGATGAAGCAAAAAGAGAGCTGCAGCTGTGCGAAAATTGGAATTTAACAGATACGTTGGAGGTAGGCGATTTGACCTACGACGTAGGCATTGACCTAAACGGATATAATATCGACAGACAGCTTACAGAGTATAAAGAAAACGAAAGAGCGTTATATGTAAATAATAATACGGCTTTATATTCGCTGACTATTAGGGATACTTCAGCACAGGGCATAGGAAAAATTACCGGGGGCAATACGGACAACGGCGGCGGATTATATATTAAAGAAGGCAGGGTGTTGCTGTGCTCGGGCAATATCAGCGGCAACACGGCATATTTAGGCGGCGGCGTGTATGTGAGCGGCGGCGGAACGTTTGTTATGAGCGGCGGCGCTGTTACGGACAACGAGGCGAAAGGCTCGTCTGAAGGCGGCGGCGGCATTTACGTTTTTTCTACGGGTACCGTTAGCATCCAAGGCGGTGAAGTTGCCTACAACAAGGCACATAACGGAGGGGGTATATATGGATATGCGCGCTCAAGCTTAGAGGTTGGTGTCAACGGCAAAATCACAAATAACACTGCGGAAAACTGCGGCGGCGGAATCAAAGGCGACACCGCTACAATAAAAGGCACAATAAGTCAAAATACTGCGGATTTGGGCGGCGGTTTATACATTAACGGCAATGCGACTCTTGTGGGCGCAAAAATCACACAAAACACAGCGAGCTCCGCGGGCGGCGGCCTTTATGTGATGGGCGATGAAGGGCATATTTACGACGTCTATCTCAAGGATGGAACCGACATTACAGCTAACGCAGGCGGTGGGGTTTGCGCGGCGTACTGCAAGGTGCATCTTGGCGACGAGGGCACAAACGATACGGTTGTTGTAAAAGAAAACCTCGATTACGACCTGGGATTATCCATGGACAGCTCCACATTGAACTCGAAGATATTTTCTGCTTATACTCTTTCGGAGGATTCTCAAATCGGCATATGCGTTCCGGGGATGGAGGACAGCTATACTATTATTGATTCGGGAAACTACGCGCAGGGAAATTTGTCAAAGCTCTTTTGCGATAAAGGCGGGTATTGTCTTGCGTTGGGGGACGGGACCTCTGTAGTTATGACCAAGGGAATCGCTTCGTATGCTTCAATTCCCGACGAATATAACGGCAAGCCGCTTCTTCGCGCTACATTCGGGTTTTCCACCGCTGCGGGAGCTATGGCCGACGCAACGGCGGCCTGCTACTACAGCGACGGATATTTTATGTCAGGCGATGATTATTCCGGCGACCCTCATGATTACAACGAGCATCTTGCTACGATGTCGCTGGCTATGGCGATGGCGGCGTTTGGGTGCAACGAGGGAGGAAACGATTATACCAACAAAGCAAAGCATATTAAACAGCTTTTTTCAGATATCGGAATGCAGGACATATACTTAAATCAATTTTTTAAGGAGCAGCCCGGTGCGGATTCTATGGGGGTGGCAATGGCGCATAAGACGCTTTCCGACGGAACCATTCTTCTCCCGATTGCTTTAAGAGGAGCGAATTACGAATCGGAATGGGCGAGCAACGTGACAATAGGCGCCACAGGGGAGCACAAGGGCTTTTCTGATTCCGCAACTATTGTGTTTGATGAAGTGCAGGCGTATATCGCCGACAACAATTTGGATTCCTCCAAGATTAAATTTTGGATAGCGGGCTTTTCCCGTGCCGGAGCAGTTTCCAACCTTACGGCAAAGCGCCTGACTCAAACATATGACGCCACGGGCAACAGAATTTTTGCCTATACCTTTGAAGCGCCTATGGGCGGCACAAAGGGAACGACGGGTTACACAAACATTAAAAATATCGTTAACCGCAACGATTTGGTGCCAAAAGTAGCTCCCTCTGATATGGGCTTTTGCCGTTACGGCGAGGATATTATGGTGCCGTATTACGAAACCGTCGCGACAGAATACGATACAGCCAGGACAAAAATGCTCGCGCAGCTTGCCGCTGTCAATTCGGGCGTGGTTTTTGACGACTCATTTAATACGGCGACCATCGAATATATGCGATACATATACGATATGGCTTTGTTTAAGGTTTTTGAAAACTACGCCGGAGTCAATTTTGGAAGTCCCCAGTTTGTTTACAAAGACAGAACAAGTGTATACAAGCAACAATGGGAGTATTTAGACAAATTCCTTGAAAAGTTTGAATATTATTCTCTTAAATATCGCAGCGGGTTCAGCAGCACCCGAGAGTTTTACAGCACGGGCGAACCGTGGTCCTTCGAAACAACACCAACCTTTGAAGATTCTCTGAGATATTTGGTTTCGTGGCTGATGAGTATGAGCGGCGATAAAAAGAGCAGAATTACGAGCGGTCTGATAACCGCGTTTTCAAGCCTTCCCGTCAGCGATTCTTCAGACCTGTCTCTTAACGATATTTATATGGATGTTATCGGAGATTGGGCCAAATTGCGGGACGGACAAAAAAAAGACATAATGGGTCAGATTCAAGACCTTATCTGCGATGAAAATTCTCCGGCGGGAAAAGAAATGACACAAACAGAACGGGATAAGCTGCGTGAGATTCTTCCGTCCATACTTACCCCTCTGTTCTACTTTGTGAATGGAGATTACGATAACGAACAACAGCGTATTTTAGGTACGCTTGCATACAATGCAAACTCCATCATGCAAGCCCATTACCCCGAGATTTGTATGGCGTGGCTTAGAACCGATGATTCGTTTTATAAAGATGAAGCGGCAAGATTCCCCGTAGAACAAGCCGAGGAAACCACCGTGGAGGCTCCCGTGCCATCCGTTGAACCCGGACTTTACAACGTCGACTCTATGAGTACAACGCTCTCGACAAATACCGCGTCAGCCGTAATCTATTACACGACCGACGGAACCGACCCCCAGACCAGTGATACCGCCGTCCTATACAACTCAGAGAGCATTAATATGGTTTACCGTCAGTATGGCTATACTATCAAGGCCTATGCGAAAACATATAAGCAGACGAGCGAAACGGTTACCCTTTGCTATAATCTCGCAGGAACAAGCAAGTACAAGGTCTATATGGGCGGCTCGCCCTCGTGGGTATCCGTTGGGAGCTACTATCCTACACAACAGGTGGTTCTCAGCGCGCCTTCGAAAACCGGACATGTGTTTAAAGAATGGCAGTTGTCTTCAGATGACGGAACGAGTTCTTCCGAAGTGACTGCCGAATGTCTCGGAAACAATAAAACCAACAACATCGTTAGCTTTAATATGCCAAGGAGAAATGTTTACGTCACGCTATGTTATACTCCTGTCATCACTTCCATAGATTTGAGCGTCACAGCTCCAAGGATTGGGGAAGTAGTAGGGTGTGGGGCGGAATGGAGCCTTAAAAAGGGCAGTCAAATCTATTGCAGCGACGGTTGGAGCGGAGATACCTCTCAAGCTGTCTCTACAAATAATAACCGGGTGCCTGCGGACTGGAACAACTTAATTACAAAGGGAAAAAATGTGGTTACCATTTATCTTGACCCGACAAACATGTTTGGAAACAGAGTGCTTTCGGAGGACCAGCTTCCCGTTAAGTTTTCTCAAGACGTTCAGGTCACTGTCAACGGGGAGACGGCGACGGCAAGCTTTGACGGAAATACCCTTGTTGTCACAAAGGAGTTTGTTCCAAAGCTTACCCAAGACGTCAGCACGACGGTCTCAGTCGGCGGAGAAACCGGAACTACGGCGGCGGAGCTGGTTGCAAAGCTTCCCACCAAGGTTATAGGCACGACTGATATGGGCGATGTATGGATAGAAATCAGCGGTTGGAGGATTGATAATTTCGACTCAAGCAACGCCGGCGAATATACGGCAACAGGTACGCTCACCGCTGATGAGAGCAAGTTTTCTTTTAATGGGCATCCCACAACGATTACGGCGACAGTCGCGCTCACCCAAGGGGCGGTTTTGGCGCCGACGGCAGACGTTGCCAGCGGAGATTATACACAAGCCAAAAGTGTGACGCTTACAGGCGAAGCGGGTGCGGCAATTTATTATACTCTTGACGGCTCGGAGCCCTCGTCGACATCTTCGGAATATTCCGAAGCTATTTCTCTGACAGGTACGGTGGGCGAGTCGAAAATATATGATTTGAAAGCAATTGCGATTAAAAACGGGGTTTCGAGTGCCGTTTCGGAATATACTTACGAAATTGCCATTCCTGAGCCGAAGGTGACACTAACAGTGGAGAGCTTTGATATAAACCCCGCATACAGCCAAACCTTTGAAACATATGAATATCAGTATAAGGCAGGAGATACTATCAGTGTCACCGCTCCCGATGAGACAGCCAACAATGAAAGCTTCGCGGGGTGGAGTGTGAATGGAAGCGGCGGGAGCATTATA